>NZ_DASSAB010000043.1:0-216177 GCF_035685805.1 Dyella sp. | reverse complement strand
GCGTTCGAGTCGATGGTCGCCAACTTCCAGCGCACCAGCATGCGCATCAAGCACGCGCTCATTCCCGTCGTGGCCGCCGTCCGCGGACTGTGCCTGGGCGGCGGCTGCGAGTTCCAGATGCATTCGGCACGCACCGTGGCCGCGCTGGAGAGCTACATCGGCCTGGTCGAGGCCGGCGTCGGCCTGCTGCCGGCCGGCGGCGGCCTGCACGAGCTGGCCGTGCGCGCCGGCAAGGCCAACCCAGCCGACCCGTTCGAGGAACTGAAGAAGGTGTTCGAAACCGTGGCGATGGCCAAGGTCCCCGCCAGCGCATTCGAGGCAAAGAACCTGGGCCTGCTGCGCGACAGTGACGTGGTCGTGTTCAACGCCTACGAGCTGCTCTACGTGGCCAAGCAGGTCGCCAATGCCCTGGCCGAATCCGGCTATCGTCCACCGCTGTACGCCCGCGCCATCCCGGTGGCCGGCGACGTCGGCACCGCCACCTTCAAGGCGCAACTGGCCAACCTGCAAGCCGGCTACTTCGCCTCCGAGCACGATGTCGACATCGCCTCGCGCATCGCCGACACCTTGTGCGGCGGCGTGATCGAGCGCGGCTCGACCGTCGACGAGGAATGGCTGCTGGCACTGGAACGCAAGCACTTCGTGGAGCTTGCGAAAACCGAGAAAACCCAGGCCCGCATCGCCCACACCATGACCACCGGCAAACCTTTGAGGAACTAGTGAGCGCGCTGCGCGCGCGGAAGTGAGGAGTGAGAGTCGAAGCCCAGGCTTTCTTTCACTTCTCGCTCCTCTCCACTCTTTTCTCACCCTTTTGGAGTTCCGTCATGACCAAACAAATCCAGGACGCCTACATCGTCGCCGCCACCCGCACCCCGGTCGGCAAGGCGCCGCGCGGCGTGTTCCGCAACACCCGCCCCGACGACATGCTCGCCCACGTGATCCGCGCCGTGATGGCGCAGTGCCCGGGTATCGACCCCCACCGCATTGGCGACGCCATCATCGGTTGCGCCATGCCCGAGGCCGAGCAAGGCATGAACGTGGCGCGCATCGGCGTGCTGCTGGCCGGGCTGCCCGACACCGTGCCCGGCGTCACCATCAACCGCTTCTGTTCGTCCGGCCTGCAGGCCGTGGCGATGGCCGCGGACCGCATCCGCCTGGGCGAGGACGACCTGATGCTCGCCGGTGGTACCGAGAGCATGAGCATGGTGCCGATGATGGGCCACAAGATCGCGATGAACCCGGCGATCTTCACCGACGAAAACATCGGCATTGCCTATGGCATGGGCATCACCGCCGAGAATGTCGCCAAGCAGTGGAAGGTGAGCCGCGAGCAGCAGGACGCCTTCGCCGTCGAGAGCCACCGCCGCGCACTCGCCGCGCAGGCGGCCGGCGAGTTCAACGACGAGATCAGCCCGTTCCAGCTGGACGACCACTACCCGAACCTCGCCACCCGCGGCATCGTCACCGACAGCCGCAGCATCAGCGAAGACGAGGGCCCGCGCGCCGGCACCACGCTGGAGGTGCTGGCCAAGCTGCGCACGGTGTTCCGCAACGACAAGTTCGGCGGCAGCGTCACCGCCGGCAACTCGTCGCAGATGTCCGACGGTGCTGGCGCGATGATGCTGGCCAGCGAGAAGGCGATCAAGGAATACAACCTGACCCCGCTGGCCCGCTTCGTCGGGTTCTCCGTGGCCGGCGTCAAGCCGGAGGTAATGGGCATCGGCCCGAAAGAAGCCATTCCCAAGGCGCTCAAGCAGACCGGCATCAGCCAGGACCAGCTCGACTGGATCGAGCTCAATGAAGCCTTCGCCGCGCAAGCGCTCGCGGTCATGGGCGACCTCAAGCTCGACCCGGCCAAGGTCAATCCGCTGGGTGGCGCGATCGCGCTTGGTCATCCGCTGGGCGCCACCGGCGCGGTGCGCATCGCCACGCTGCTGCACGGCATGCGCCGGCGCAAGCAGAAGTACGGCATGGTGACCATGTGCATCGGCACCGGCATGGGCGCAGCGGGCGTGTTCGAAGCGCTCTGATCAGGCCTTCGGAATCGATCGAAAAAGCGCCGCTATCCATGCGGCGCTTTTTCTTTGGGCGCCAGCGATGGCGGAAGAATCCGTTGCGGCGACCGGCGCCCGCGCCCCCTCTCACATGGCCGGCATTGCCGCCGGGTCCGAGGCGTCCACCCGCAGCTCCTGCACCGTGATGACCCTGCCCTTTCTGGGCGTGCCGTTGTCCATGCGAACGAAGGAAATTGTCAGCACCTCCAACTGCTCCGGCCAGATCTCTCTGAGCGCGTCGGTTATCGGGAAACTCAACTGCACCGGATCGTTGTCCGCGTGCATCTTGCCGCCGTGCAGTCTTTCGTGATTCAGCATGCTGGTAATTTCAAAAGGTCCCAGCGTTCCCAGCAGGTACCGGCTCTCCGGCTGCGACAGACCCGGCGTGGTGGGCAGGTTGATGTAGAGCTTGTGGAAGAAGCCGCCCTCTTTGCCTAACGGGGTCAGTCGCACGCCGTCCAGAACGACGCGCAGCGAGCTGTTCACTGCCGGCGGCGCGCCCTTGGCAGGCTGACGCAACAGCAGCGAGCGCACCGTGGATCGGCCGGCGGCATCCAACGGCACCTTGATCGTCACCGAGCGCTCGTCCAGTGCCAGCGGCTGGCCGCTACCCAAGGTCATCACCAGCGCCTGCGGCAGCGTCGACGAAAACGCCTGCATCGTCACCGCCGAAACCGGTGCGGGCGGAGGCGGCGCGGGTAACGCAACGGGCATGCTGCCGTCCTCGTACTGGTAGCCCAGACCAAGGGTGTCGAATGCCCACGTTCGCGCCATGGTCGGCAGGGCAGCACCGTAGACGAAGGAGCCCTTCCAGTAGGTATCCGACTTCGGCGGCATGGTGCGGCCGTTGCCGGCACTCACCCATGCCGCCCACAAGCGATCGACATTGGCGTGATGGAGCCAGAAGATCGGATCTCTCGGCGATACCGTCACCGATCCCATCGCCCCGCCAATGATGTTGTGCACGGGGTTGTGCGGCAGGCTTTCCAGCGTGCTCTCAAAAGCGTTGACGAGCCCGCTCTGGAAATTCACCACCGAGTCGGCGAAGGCATCCAGGGCCAGCGCAGCAGTCACATCGGTATTACGGCGATTGAGAACATAGAGCGGGCTCGCCGGGTCGGTGAACTCCACCGGCATGACGGGATTGGTGTAGTAATCCCAGTAGGGCAAGGTCAGGTTGCTGTTGCCGGCCACCTTGCGCAACTGCGCCTCCAGCCGGAACAGAAAGCCGCGGTGCCAGGCAAGGAAATACGCCGTGCGGTGCGGGCAGAAGTTCTTGTGCACGTCCACCCAATAGCTCCACGACGCGGGATCGGCCGAGTTGAGGTTAGCCTGCATCGTGCGAATGGCTTCTATGTAGACCGGGAACATCTCACTGGCGCAGAAGGTGCTCCAGCTCGGTCGTATGCGGAGGGTGGCCGCCTCGGCCACTCGGGGCACCCACGGCAGCAGCGCTACAGCGCCCGCGGCCAGTGATCCCTTCAGAAAGCGTCGTCTCGTAACCATGTCAGTCTCTCCCTTTGATCCTTGCGCCGAGGTCGCTTCAGCGCCACGCCAACGAGCGGCAAACGCGCCGCAGGCGTGAACGGAGCTGCCACGGACCGGATCAAGGAGGCCACGTCGGGCCGTCGCGGAACTTCACCCGGAGCGTGGGCGCTTCACGCCTTGGAGAGTCTTCTACTGCTAGCGTCCAGAGCGGTCATCATCCAAACGGATGAAGCAACGCACGGGCGCTTGGGGAGCGAGATGGATCGGCGGCGCACCACCCGACTGCTGGCCGCCCTGTACGGGATGGACACCCGCGCGCCAGACTGGTCTACGGTGCTGCTCGCGTTCGTCCAGGTATTCCAGTGCGATCAGGTGGAACTGCACCGTCTGGACGCCGGCCATCGAAGCAGCCGCATCTGCGCCTACTTCGAGAGCCCCGTGTCTGCGTCTTTGTTGCCTTCCGACGGAACAGGTACTGCGACACTTCCGTGGCTGAACGAGGTGCTCGAGCGCCTGCATGACGATGGCGTGGTGGAGGTGTGCGGCGGGGAGTTGGCGCCATCGTGCGGCCCCGACTGCGTCCCGCTGGCGCGGTCCAGCCGGAGCGCCATGGCGGTATTGATCGGCGGCGATGATGATGTCGAGTGGAGCCTGCTGGTGCTCTGGCGGGACCAAACGGCGGGCCGGTTCGACGATGACGAGCGGGATCTGGCGCGCTCGCTGCAGCCCCATCTGCGCAACGTGTGCGCCTGGCAACAGCGCTTCAGCTCGATCGACCACCAGTCCGAACGCTTTCGGCTGGCGTTGGATGCCCTGGCCGAAGGCGTGCTGATGCTGGACCAAGATGGCCGCCCCATGTTCTGCAACGCGGCCGCCCGCGCCATGGCCGGCCATCGCCTGTTCGCCTGGCGCTCGGACGGCCGCCTTGGCCTGCCCAACCCGCGCGACGAGCATCAGCTGCAACAGGCTCTGCGCCACCTCGGGACCTCGCCGGACGTGCAAAGCCAGCTGTTGCAGATCCACGGCAGCCACGGCCGCCTGATGGCCACGCTCAAGCTGTGCACGGCACCTCCGGCCGATGGCGACAGCGACGCGGTGCGCGTGCTCGCGTTCATCCGGCGGCTGGAGCCCGGCGCCCCCGTCGCCCTGGTGCCGGAGTTGAGGGAACAATGGGGCTTCACCCTTGCCGAGGCGCAGCTGGCGCAGCAGCTGATGCGCGGTTGTTCTCTCGAGGAGGCGGCGCAACGCGTGAGCGTCAGCAAGAACACCGTGCGCAGCCAGCTGCGCTCGCTGTTCATGAAAACCGAGACGCACCGCCAGGCCGAACTGGTGCGGGTGCTGCTCACGCTCTCGCACGCATGAGCCCGACCGGACCGCGTTCTCCAGGCGCCCCCGCCGCACGCCAGTTGCTAGGGCTCGAGGATCTCGAAGCGATAGCCGGCGCCGTACACCGCGTGGATGACCTGCTGCCCGGGCAGCAGGTCATCCAGCTTGCGCCGCAGGTTGCGGATGTGGCTGTCCACGACCCGGTCGGTGACGTCGCGCAGGTCATCGTGCATCAGGTCGAGCAGTTGATCGCGCGAGTAGACGCGGCCGGGATGGCTCACCAGCGCGTGCATCAGCCGGTATTCCGTGTGGGTGAGCGGCATCGGCCGGCCCGCCACCCGGATCCGCTGCGCCGCGTCGTCCACCTCGAACGGGTGCGTGGTCGCGGCGGATGTACTTCGGCGCAGCAGCGCACGTACCCGCGCCACCACTTCGCGTGGGCTGAACGGCTTGCAGATGTAATCGTCCGAACCCAGCTCGAGCCCCAGCAGCCGGTCGATCTCCTCCACCCGCGCCGTCAGCATGATCACCGGCAGCGTGCTGCGGCGGCGCAGCTCGCGCAGGATCTCCAGCCCGTCCCGCCCCGGCAGCATGATGTCCAGCAGCAGCACGTCGGGCTGCTCGATGGTTACTGCCGCCAGCACTCGGGCGCCGTCTGCCACCACCACGGCGCGGTAGCCGGACTGCACCAGGTAATCCACCAGCAACTGGGCGATCTTCGGCTCGTCCTCGGCCACCAGCACGGTCGGTTGACCCATCTCAGGATGCCTCCCGCGGCAACCGCAACTCCAGCCGCAGGCCACCCAGCGGCGACGGCGAAGCGGTGAGCGATCCGCCGTGTGCCTGGGCGATGCGCCGCGCGATCGCCAGTCCCAGTCCGCTGCCACCGGAGGCACGGTTGCGCGAGGGTTCGGCGCGATACAACGGGTCGAACAGGTGGGCCAGCGCCTCGCGCGATACACCCGGCGGCGAATCGTCCACGCACAGGCAGGCGGTGCTGCCGTCGGTACGTGTGCTGACCTCGATCCGGCCGCCGGCGTCGCTGTAGCGCAGGCTGTTGCCGACCACGTTGTCGATCAGCTGACGCAACCGATCCGCGTCGCCATTGACGGTTACCGCGGTACCGACGCAGTGCAGCCCCAAGCCGGCGTCCTTCGCCGCCGCCGCGAAGCGCGCGCAGGCCGTTTCCGCCAGCGCGGCCAGATCGAGCGGTTGCGGCCGGTAGCTCAGCGAGCCGGGGTCGGCCATCGACCACTGGTGCAGGTCCCCTACCAGCCGATCCAGCCGCATCACTTCATCGTGCAGCGACTGCAGCGCGCGACCATCAGCGGCGCGTACGCCGTCACGCATCGCCTCGAGCTCGCCGCGCAGGATCGCCAGCGGCGTGCGCAGCTCGTGCGAGATATCGGCCATCCAGCGCTGGCGTGCCGTTTCATGCGCCTGCAACGCCAGGCTGAGGCGATTCACGTGATGCACGAGGTCGCCCAGCTCATCGCGGCGACGCGTCTGCAATTGCAGGTCGAAATCGCCGCCCGACAACTGCCGGGCTGCGTGCTCGACCGCCTGCAACGGCGCCAGCAGATGGCGCGCAAAAACCCATGCCAGCGCCAGCGCACACAGCAGCAGCAGGCCGGTGAGCACGGCCAGGTTGCGGATCTGCGCGGCGAGGAAGGCGGTATCGCGATGTTCCACCGGGCGGGCCAGCGGCTGCAGGGCCAGCCAGCCCACCACTGCGTCGCCCTGCCGCAGCGGACGCTCCAGCGCGTCGGCGCGCGGCGCGCGACCGGCAATCAGGTGTCGCTGCGAGTCCAGCAGGGAGACGCGCTGAGGCAGTGGCGGAGGCAGCGGTGCCGCCGGTGGTCCCGGTGGGGGTGGCGCCTGCGGCGGCAGTGGTGCCGGCGGGGGACGCGGCGGCGGCGGCGGATCCAGCGGCGAAGACGAGAGCCCCCCGCCACGCCGCTGCGCCTGAGCCGGGGGTGGGTCGATCGAACGTTCCAGCAAATGGCGCCACGTGTCCCCGTCGCGCAATCCGGGGAACCCGCTATCGGCGTCCGGGCGGGCGACCAGTGCCCGTGCCAGCGGATCCAGCCGCGCCAGGTCCTGGGTGTTGACGTAGTCGATGAAACCGCTGCGCAGGTTGTGGATGGTAAGCCCGCCCAGGGTCGCCAGTGCGAGCGCGATGGCGCTGGCCAGCAGCAGGAACAGCTTGTGCGCCAGGCGCAGGCGCAATCGTGGCAGAGGGCGGTCCATAGCCGCGCAGCATAGCGGCGGCCACGGCCCCGCGCGTCCTCATTTTCTGCATATTTCCTGCGACCTTGCACGGCATCGTGGGGTGCGTCGAATCACCGGCACCGCAAGGAATCAACCCATGAAGATCACCCTGCTGGCCATGCTCGCCGGCCTGGCCGTCACTGGCACCGCCACCGCACAGCGCGCCGTGCCCATGAAGGACACGCCGCTGTTCGCGCACGACGGTGCTGGCCGGCCGCGCCTCGCGGGCAAGCACATCCCGCCGCTGCCGCCATTCTGCCGCGCCGATCTGCCGCAACCGCCCACCCGCCCCGCCATGCCCGACTTTGCTGCGGATGAGCAGTGGCGCAGCGCCCTGGGCGTCACCGAGGCGCAAGCGCGGCAGGTGCAGAAACTCATGCAGGACAGCGCCGCGGGGATGCAGAAGGAACGCCGCCAGCAGCGCAGCGACCAGCAGGCGCTGTGCGCACGGTTGCGCGATATCGTCGGCGAGCAGGCGATGACGCGCTGGGCCGAGGCGAGTGCGCCCCCGCCGCTGCCGCCGATGCCACCGATGGCGCCAGAGCCGCCGCAGCCGCCGCAGCCGCCGGCTGACGCTCGCTAAGGCAGCGACGACGCGCCCGGCGAAACGCACGCCGCGGCTGTTCGCCCGGCGTGCCGTCGTCGGCGGGCTCAGCCCGGAAGGTCGCGCAGCGCGCGCTCGATGCGCCGGTCCGGCACCAGCCACAGCATCGCAGCGCCGGCATAGAGCAGTTGCGACATCCACGCGGCATGGAACGACAGCGCAATACCCAGCGCGTAGATCGGCGGCGAGACCTTGCCTTTCCAGTCATTGCCCAGCGCCCGCGCCAGGGCCGATCCCTCACCCTCGGCGTGGATCAACGCGCGCTGCAGCAGCCAGTAGGCCACGGCTGCCATCAGCAACACCGCACCGTAAAGCGCAGAGGGTGCCGCCGCGAAGTGGTTCTCGCCCATCCAACCGGTAGCGAACGGAAGCAGCGATAGCCAGAACAGCAGGTGCAGGTTCGCCCACAGGCTGCCGCCGGACACCGGCCCGGCCATGTGCAGCAAGTGGTGGTGGTTGTTCCAGTAGATGCCCACGTAGACGAAGCTCAGCACGTAGCTCAGGAACACCGGCGCCAGCGGCAGCAGCGAGCCCACCGACTCCCCGTGCGGCACCTTCATCTCCAGCACCATGATGGTGATGATGATGGCGAGCACGCCATCGCTGAATGCTTCGAGTCGGGTCTTGCGCATGCCGGAGCGCCGGGCAGTGGGAGAGATGGCAGTGTAGCCACGCCACCACGCGCAAACCTCAGTTGCTGGCCAGGCGCCTGTTCAGCACGCCGGTCAGTGCACCCACTGCGACGCCGCAGATCACGCCCAGCCCCAGGCTGACCTCGCCATGCCACGCGACCGCGGCACCCGCACCTGCACCGGCCAGTCCCAGCCAAGCGACGCGGCGCTGGCGCACCCGCAGGGCGGCTGCCCGTTCGCGCGCGGCGCGCGCCTCGTCCTGAGCCTTCTGCCCGGGAGCAAGCAGTACCTGGGCCACTGCGTCGGCCTGTCGCTCGTCCATCATCAGTGTCCTCGCGGGTTCTCCTACGGTGCGGCCGCAGCAGGTGCGCGGAACTGCACCTCGTTGCCTTCCGGGTCGACGCCATCGCAGACGCGGTCACCGCGAAACAACCACTCCCGCGCGGGCGGATGGAGCTGCCCTCCGTGCATCAAGGCGGCGCGGCGCGCGCGATCGAGACTGTCGACGAACAGCACCAGTTTGACTGCGGTGTCCTCGCGCGGGCGCGGCGGCCGGCTCAGCTGGATGGCTGCGGCGAGGGACGGCGAAACGGCCAGCACCACCAGCTGGAACGCATGCGACTCCAGCACGATGTACTCCCCCTCCCGATGCACGGGCAAGAGGCCGGCGACCTCGGCGTAGAAGCGGGCGACGGGGGCGATATCCTTCGCGTACAGCACTGCGGCCGCTGATCCTGCGTCGGGCATGGCGGCATTCCCTTGTCTGTCCAATGGCCGCCCAGTGTAGGCCGCGTAGGCACGACACGCATGAGTCGACTGCCGGCGCCGGCACTAATCGTCGGCCGCAAAGCGTTGTTCCTTCCACGGATCGCCGCGCCGGTGATAGCAGCGCAGCTCCCAGAACCCGGCTTCCTCGCGCACGGTGAACTGGAGGCCGGTGAGCCACTTGGCCGACTTCCAGAAATACAGGTGCGGCACCAGCAGACGTGCCGGTCCGCCGTGGGCGGGAGCAAGCGGCTGGCCGTCGTAGTGGGTGGCGATCATCGCTCGACCGTCCAGCACGTCCTCGACAGCCAGGTTGGTGACGTAGCCGTCGGCGCTGTGGGCGAGCAGGAAACCGGTGGGCGCGGCGATGCCGGCGTCGGCCAGCAGATCGTCCAGCATGACGCCTTCCCAGGCCGTATCGAGCTTGGACCAGCGGGTGACGCAGTGGATGTCGCACACCATGCGTCCCCTGGGCAGGGCGTCGAAGCTGGCGCTGTCCCATCGCTTGAGCGGTCGCACTCCATGTTTCAGCACGAGCGCCCAGTGCGCAGCGTTGAGCGCTGGGGTGGCGTCCTTCGACATCACCGGGAATTTCGCCGTCACGACCTGCCGCGGCGGCAATCGCGGAAATGCGGTGCCGGGGCTGTCGGCGTGATCGGGTTCGGACATGGCGATGGCTTCCCGACGATGGTGGCGTGAATCTAGCACCGCGTCGGCGATGCTTTCCGGGGCTTGAGCCTGAACGGCTACCGTGGTCGCGACACGCCCTTCACCGCGCGCTGATTGACCCGGCGAAAGACTCGGCGCTCCCTTTCCACTGGAGACGCCGCGATGAAAACGATCGCTCTTTCCGCCGCCCTTGCCATCGCATGCGGCATGGCCGGCCCCGCGACCGCGCAGTCTGACGGCCATGGATCGCTCACCGAGGCACAGGTGCGTACCCATCTGCAGGAGCAGGGCTACACCCACGTCGACGACCTCGAGTTCAAACACGGCATGTGGCATGCCGACGCCCGCAGCGGCAACGGCGAGCACGTGGATCTGCGGATCGACCCGGCCAGCGGCAAGGCCTACGCCGATGAGCGAAAGACGTCGCGTCTCAGCAAGGACGAGGTGCGCGCCTCGCTGGCCAGTGCCGGCTACACCGACGTGCACGACGTCGAGTTCGATGAAGGCGTCTGGCAGGCCAAGGGCGAAAACAGCGCCGGCAAGGATGTCGAGCTGCAGATCGATCCGGACACCGGCAAGGTCGTGGGCACGGACGACTGATCCGGCTGACGGTCGCGATTCCAACTGTCGCGATGCAGCGGTCGCGGTGCAGCCGCATCGGGCAGTCACCCGTATATATGGCCGGTGGGGGCACCCCACCGGCTTTTTTTCATCAAGGGAATCACCATGCCAGTCCTGCCACGCCGCGCTTCCACTGCCCTGGTCACTGCGGCCCTGCTCGGCCTGTGCGGTTGCGGCGAACGCGCCACGTTGAGCGTGCGCGAGGGCAGCGGACCGCAGCCGGCGCTGCCGCCGCCGCGCGACACGGTATTGCCGACGGTGGATATCGCGCCGGCGGTAGGCTGGCCCGCGGGCACCGCGCCGATTCCCGCACCGGGGCTGGCGGTGGGTGCGTTCGCCACCGGGCTCGACCATCCGCGCTGGCTCGCCGTGATGCCCAATGGCGACGTGCTGGTGGCCGAGACCAACGCGCCGCCGCGCCCGCAGGACAGCGCCGGCATCAAGGGCTGGATCGCCGACCGCATCATGGCCCGCGCGGGCGCCACGGTACCCAGCGCCGACCGCATCACGCTGCTGCGCGACACCAACGGCGACGGCGTGGCGGATCTGCGCAGCGTGCTGCTGGACCACCTGCACTCGCCGTTCGGCATGGCCCGCGTTGGCGACACGCTCTACGTGGCCAACACCGACGCGGTGATGGCTTTCCCATACCGCGTCGGCCAGACGCGCATCACTGCATCCGGCCGCACCCTGGTCGATCTGCCGGCAGGGCCGCGCAATCACCACTGGACCAAGAACCTGCTGGCCAGTCCCGACGGGCACACGCTTTACGTCACCATCGGCTCCAACAGCAACGTGGCCGAAAACGGGCTGGAGGCCGAGCAGGGGCGCGCGCGGATCATCGCGGTGGACCTTGCCAGCGGCCAGTCGAGGCCGTTCGCGACCGGGCTGCGCAACCCCAACGGCATGGCGTGGCAGCCCGTGACTGGCGCGCTGTGGGTGGCAGTGAACGAGCGCGACGAGATCGGCTCGGACCTGGTGCCCGACTACATGACCCACGTGCGAGACGGCGGCTTCTACGGCTGGCCGTGGAGCTACTACGGCCAGCACGTGGACACGCGTGTGCAGCCGACGGACACCGCGAAGGTGGCCGCGGCGATCGCGCCGGATTACGCACTAGGTCCGCACACCGCTTCTCTGGGTCTGGCCTTCTATACGTCCGGCGTGTTGCCCGGGCGCTACGACGGCGGTGCCTTCATCGGCCAGCACGGCTCGTGGAACCGCAAACCGATCAGCGGCTACAAGGTGGTGTTCGTGCCTTTTGCCGAGGGCCAGCCGCGCGGCCTGCCCGAGGATGTTCTGACCGGGTTCGTGGACGCGAAGGGCCGTGCCCGCGGGCGCCCCGTGGGCGTGGCCATCGACGACCGCGGGGCACTGCTGGTGGCCGACGATGTCGGCAACACCGTCTGGCGCGTCACGGCGGCAAAGTAGGTCGCCCGGCGCCGCAAACGCCGCTTACGCGGCAGCTACCACTGCGGGATCACGTCTGGACACGGCGACGTGGTGGTGTCCACCAGTATTTGCCTGAGCATGCCGGCCATCTGGGCACTGAAGGCGTCCGCCTCCGAAGCGTTGGAGATGCTTCGCTTGAGCGCCACGGCCGAACACGCCGTCCACACCTGGACGTTGGCAGCGTCGCTCTCCGATTTCTGCCGGTACTGCTCGGCCAGTGCTTCGTAGCGGCCAGCGGCCTCCTCCGACACGGCCGCGCCGCCCTCCCCCGGTGCACTGTTGATCAGCACCAGTTCGGTCCCGGCGACATCTGGGCGGTCGGGCTTGAACGCCATCAACGTATGGTCGTCGACCACGCGCATGCCGTATCGGGTCTGCGTCTTGTCGCTGAAGAACTGGTACGTGCCCGGCGCCGCCGGCAGATAATCCGACACCCGGTTCGGCTCGGTCACGCGCATCGCGACGCCCTGATGGCTCACATCAATGGTGTATCCGCCGTCCTTGACCATGTAGGTGCCGTTCCTGAAGTCCGTGCTCTGAGCGCCGACGGGCATGCTCGCAAGCAGCGCCAGCGAGGCAAGCAGGAACAGTGACGCGCCGCGCACGCGTGGATGAAAAAACGTCATGGTGCTTCCCCTGGGATGAGCCAGTCCCCCGACCGGCCGCGCCACGATCGCGCCTGCCCGCGGCTAGCGCAAGTCCTTGCGACCGATCTGCCCGCAGGACCGCCGGCGGGCCTGCACGTAAACAGCCCGCTGACGCGATCGCTCAGGGCCGCACGGGCGGGCGGTAGCCGATCCGGAAGGCGCCCCAGTGCCGGCCCTTGACCATGACCGGCGCGGATACGTCATACATGGTCTCGCCGGTGTCGCGCTTGTAGGTCTGCAACAGGTACGGCCGGGTGCTCGCGGCGCAGCGGCTGATCGTGCGATCGGTGAGGCGGCGCTTGGAGCGGCTGACTTTCACGTCCTTCTCGTAGTCGCCCGTCAGCGGCTGCGAAAAGGCGCGGTTGTGGGTGCCGAAATAGCCGCCGTCGTCCATCGAGCAGGCGAACGCAGCCTCCGGGTTCGCGGCCAGCACGGGCTCCTGGATCGCCGGCAGCACCTCGTCGGTGTAGCTGTCGTAGCGGGTGCGGAATTTCTCCGGGCGCGTGCCGGGTACGCTCTGATAGGCCCGATCGAGCAAGTCATCCAGGCTGATGCGACCGTCGTCGATGCTGCGTTCGAACTGCGCGCCCACGGCGGCAGCCGCGCGCATGGCGGCCTCGCGCAGGCGCAGGTGCAGCGGGTCGGCCTGGTCGATGGTGGCGTCGAAAAGTTCTTCGGCCACGTCGGCCTGGGCCAGGCTGGCGTCCGCCGCCTTCGGCAGCTCGCTCTCGGTATGCGCGAGCCCGTCGAGCATGGCCTGTACGGCGTCGGAGATCAGCCGCGTGGCATCGACGTGGGTGGCGGCCATGCCGGCGATGTATTCGATCTCGTGCTCCGCGTCCGCGGCGAGCTGGCCGATGCGGCCGAGCACCCCCACTGCGGCCTCGGCCTGTTCTGCGCCCTGGTCCACTTCGGCGCTGAGCGCCTGCATGGCCCCGGCGGTGCGGTCGGCCTGCTCGTGGACGTCCTGCAGCGATACGAGAATGTCCTTGGACGCATCGCGGGCCCGATGGGCCAGCGCCCGCACCTCCTGCGCCACCACCGCAAAGCCTTTGCCGTGCTCGCCTGCGCGCGCCGACTCGATCGACGCATTGAGCGAGAGCAGGTGCGTCTGCATGGCGATGTCGCCGATCACGTCGGCGATGCGCTGGATCGTCTCGGCCTGCTGCTGCAGCGTGCGCATGTCGTGCGCGGTGGCGGCTGCGCGCTCCCGCGCCCGTTGAAAGCGGCCCAGGCTGAGCGCGATCTCTGCGCTGCCGCGTTCACTCTCCTGGCGTGAGCGCGCAGCCACGTCGCGGGCGCGGGCGGCGCCGTCGGCGATCTGGCGCGTGGTGTCGGCAATGGCGTCGGCATGACCGGCGATCTGGCGGGCGCGGTCCACGTCCTGGCTGGTCTTTGCCTTGAGCCGGTCGAGGAAGAACGAGTTCTCGGCGCCGCCGAGCATGATCCGCTCCAGCCGCCCCGCGATGAAGGCCGCCAGCGCGTTGCGCGTCTGGCCGGGACGCCGTAGGCCGATGCGCGAGGCCAGTGCCACCAGCGTCAGCAGCGCACCACCGGCGGCGTGGGCACCGACAGCCGGCCAGGCCGCAAACGGCGCATCAACGGCGGCGAGCGCCAGGCAAGACGGTAACCAATCCAACATGCGACACCCTCCGCGAGGGCTCGAGTACTGGCCACCGCGGCAGGTGGCGCGGCGGGACGGAGGAACTTCTCTCTTCGCATAGCGGCGGCGCTGCGATGGACTTGAGCGGGGCGTCCACACTCGCGTGACATGCCGGCGCCTACGGTCGCCGGACCCAACTGTACGGAACTGCCCGTGGCCAAGCCATCGGAAGAAGAGCCCACCACCAAGGAGGACGGCGAGGGCTTCGCCATGTCGACCGAAGAGCGGGGCGACGTGCGCCACCTGCGTCCGCCGCGCCCGGTCGTACTGCACGAAACGATCCGCCGCGAGGGCGAGCAGGAGCTCGAGCGCAGCGTCTCGGCGCTGGGCTGGTCGTCGCTGGCCGCCGGCATGACGATGGGCTTCTCGATGCTGGCTCGCGCCCTGCTCCACCACCACGTGCAGGGCCTGCCCGGCGCCTTCCTGATTGAAAGCCTGGGCTATCCGTTCGGCTTTCTGGTGGTGATCCTGGCGCGCCAGCAGCTGTTCACCGAGAACACCATGACCGCGGTGCTGCCGCTGATGACCGAGCCGGGCTGGGGCAAGCTCGGCTGCCTGCTGCGGCTGTGGGGCGTGGTGTTCCTGGGCAACGTGGTCGGCGGCGCCTTGTTCGCCTGGGGCATGCTGAACATGCAGTTGTTCGATGCCTCGACCCAGGCGTCGCTGCACGCGATGGGCACCGCGCTGATGCACAACACTCCGTGGCAGATGTTCACCAAGGGCATCGCCGCCGGCTGGCTGATCGCCACCATGGTGTGGCTCCTGCCCGCCGCCGAGCGCGGCAAGATCGCGGTGATCATCATCGTCACCTACGTGATCGCACTGGGCGACTTCACGCACATCATCGTCGGCTCGGTCGAAGTGATGTACCTGGTGTTCGAAGGCACGGTGAGTGCCGGTGACTATGCCACCCGGTTCGCCCTGCCCACGCTCGCCGGCAACATCGTGGGCGGCAGCCTGATCTTCGCGCTGATCAGCCATGCCCAGGTGCGCAGCGACGACGAGAACGACGAAGAGCAGCACGCAGGCCACTAGCCGCGGCACGGCCGCGTGCTGGTCGAGTACCGCCCGGGCCGCACGCCATGACGCAGCCCCGGCGCGGGCAGCAGTGCTGCGGGTCGGCGGGAGCAAACCTTGGCGCACGAGCCGGCGACGTGGTCCCCGTCCGCGCTTCCTCGACTCGCGCCCATCGTCGTGGCGACCGGAAATTGCGTGTCGTCCGCTGGTCGGTTTCGCCAGCGGTCGGGTGAGGCGGAGCCTTGGCATCCTGTCGCATGCGCATCCCGCGTGCCGCTGCCGGGCGCAGGAGCGGCTTCGTCCTCGTTGGCCGGCCCGGGCACCGGCGCCGGCGCCGACAGGCCACAGTGCGCCGTGGGCAGCATCGGGGGTGAGCTCAGCGAGCGCCTTGCGCGGGCGGTGCCGTGTCCGCCGGCCCGACGCCGGCGTGTTCGCGCAGGATGCGGCGGATCTCCAGGATCGCCTGCGGTGTCTCCTGCACGCTGTGGCCGGACATGATGATTTTTTCGCTGGCTGCCCCCGCCAGATGGGCGCTGGCGTACGGCACGAAGCCGTCGGTGGACTCGGCCAGCGGAACGCCTGCGCTGCGCCGCGCGATGATCGAGTGGTAGCGCACGCCGTCCACGATCGGCAGCGTGGACGTGGCGCGCAGGTAAGGGCTGGAATCGCGCAGCAAGTCAACGCCGGTAGGCGCAGTGCGAAACAGCGCGGCCTGCTCGGGCAGCTCGCCGGCAAGCACTTCGGCGATGCGCGCGGAGGTCTCCAGCAGGGTCTTGGGCAGACGGATAAGCCGGGTCACCACGCGTGCCAGCCAGTGTCCCGCGATCGGGGTGCCGGCGTGCGGCGCTGCCAGGAAAATGGCCTCGTCCACCCCGGGCAGTGGGGTGATGGACAGGTAAGGCGCCAGCGTGGCCAGCCGCTTGCGCCGCGGCGAGTCAACCGGCGCGCGGAAGATGCGCTGCCACAGCGCGTCACCGCTGTTGACCACCAGCAGTCGCGCAATGACCCCGCCCATGCTGTGCCCTACCAGCGTGACGTGGTGGCTGGCCGGCGCGGTGCCGAGCGGGTCCAGTGCAGCGAACGTCTGCGCCAGCGCCGCGCGGATCTGCACCAGGTTCACCGGGATAGGCGCGTTGGTGGGGTAGTAGACCTCCCATATCTGGTAGCGCTGGCGCAACGCCTCATCGCCCATTACCTCGTTGGCGAGGTTCACCCACGCTTCGGGGCTGGAGGCGAGCCCGTGGATCATCACCACCGTCAGCCGGCGCGGGTCATAAGGCTGCATGAGAAACACACGCGGCCGGTCGAGCGCGTTATCGCGCCCCAGCAGGTTGTCGATCGCCTTGCGGCCGAAGCCCGCATCAGCCAGCCACAGCGCATAAGGCGCGCTGAAGTTTGCCGCCAGCGGCACCACCTGCCCCGCCACGGCAGTGCTGTCGCGGCGATACGGATCGAGGGCATCGACCACCGCCTCGTGCCCGTCGAGCACCTGCGCAAGCGACGCGCCGGGAAACCGCAGCAGCACGGTGGCCGGGAGGTATCCGGTATCGGCGAACGGCGACATCCGCGATGGAGCGACGCCAGCAGCAGGGCGCGCCACCATCACCACTTCGGCGCCCAGCCCGTCGCGGCGGTAGACACTCGCCAGTCCATCGATACGCAGGCGCGAGGCAGGCACCATGGCTTCGAGCTTCGGCGCGCCCCGCGGCAAGACCAGATCGATGCTGCCGTAGCGCAACTGCCAGCCATCGATCGCCTCGACGCTGCCCGGCACGGGCGGGTGGAAGCGTCCGGCCCGCTGGCCCTGCTCGAACATCAGCGCGGCGACGCGTTCCACCGCGTAGTTGTAAGCATCGCGCACCTGGGTCTGGCGATCCTCGAACGCGCGCTCGCGCGGCGAACGGTCGCCGAAGAACAGATAGGCATACGCGCAACGCGCCGCGTCGAGATAGGCACCAACGCGACGCGGCGCACTGACGGCCCCTGCCCGGTCCGCCTTGAGCGCCTCGCCCAGCGTCAGTTCGGCCAATGCAGCGAGCTGCGCGTCGTGGTCGAGCAAGGTGGCCGCCCGCAAGGCTTGGATACAGGCAGTCGCTGCACCACCGCAGCGCTCCGGCGCGAGGCCGAGGCGGGCGATCGCGTTGCGCGTGGCGAAGCTCAGTGCACCGGTGGTGAGGATGTCGCCGCGGCGATTCTCGTCATAGCTGCGCGGGTCGTCTTGCCTGACTTGGACCAGCGCGCAACCGCCAAGCTGGATCGCGAGCAGGACCGGCAGCATGAGCACGACCCGGCGCATCAGCGTCGTCAGCCCGCGCCCTCGTGCGTCATCGCGCCAGCATGGCTGCATCCGCTGCTCCCCGTGTGGACGGTGTAGACGTGCGTCGCGCGCTCTGCACCGCCGATGCGTGATGATGCCCGTTTTCCCGTTGTTGCGAGGCAAACCCCATGACCGCCATGCGCGCCATCGAAATCCGCCAGCCGGGCGGTCCCGAAGCGCTCGCTGCCTGCGAGCGACCCCGGCCGGTGCCCGGCCCCGGCGAGGTGTTGATCAAGGTGGCCGCCTCGGGCGTCAACCGGCCGGATGTGTTCCAGCGCCAAGGCAAGTACCCGCCGCCGCCCGGTGCTTCCGATCTGCCGGGGCTGGAAGTGGCCGGCACGCTGGTGGAGGGCGACTTTGTCGGCGCCAATCCGTTCGGCCTGCGGACCGGCGACGCCGTCTGCGCGCTGCTGGCCGGCGGCGGCTATGCCGAGTACGCCGTGGCGCCGCTGGGTCAGTGCCTGCCGGCACCGGAGGGGCTGAGCCTGATCGAGGCGGCATCTTTGCCGGAGAACCATTTCACCGTGTGGAGCAACGTGTTCGACCGCGGTCAGCTCGGCCATGGCGAAGGCGGCACCAGCGAGACATTGCTGGTGCAAGGCGGCTCCAGCGGCATCGGTGTCACCGCGATCCAGATCGCGCACGCGCTCGGCCATCGAGTGTTCGCCACCGCCGGCAGCGACGACAAATGCCGCGCCTGCGAGGCGCTGGGCGCCACGGCCATCAACTACCGCACACAGGACTTCGTCACCGAGGTGAAGCGGCTCACCGACGGACGTGGCGTCGACGTGGTGCTCGACATGGTGGCCGGCGACTACGTGCCGCGCGAGCTGGAGGCGATGGCCGAGGGCGGCCGGTTGGTAATCATCGCCACGCTGGGCGGCGCCGACGTGCAGTTCAACGCCGGCGCACTCATGCGCCGGCGTCACACCGTCACCGGCTCCACCCTGCGCAACCGCCCGGTGGCGTTCAAGGCGGCCATCGCGCAGCGCCTGCACGACGTGGTGTGGCCACTGATCGGGCGTGGAGCGGTCCGCCCGGTGATCCACCAGGTGTTTCCCGCGGCGCAGGCCGCGCAGGCCCATGCGCTGATGGAAAGCTCGCATCACATCGGCAAGATCATGCTGTCCTGGGACGAGTGACTGTTTCTCAAATGTATCCAATAGGACAACAGTCAGTTCTTTAGCCGCATCTAGGCGCACGGGAGAAACAAGCCTATCGTTCGCTGCATGGCGCCGAACGGCGCCTCCATTCGGGAGAACGTGATGATCGAACGCAGACCCTTCGACAGCCTCGGCGGCGCCGACCACGGCTGGCTCGATGCCAAGCACCATTTCTCGTTCGCCAGCTACCACGATCCCAAGCGCATGGGCTGGGGCGCACTGCGCGTGTGGAACGACGACACCATTGCCCCGGGCACCGGCTTTCCGCCGCATTCGCACGGCGACATGGAGATCATTACCTACGTGCGCGAGGGCGCCATCACCCATCGCGACAACCTGGGCAACGAAGGTCGTACCGAAGCGGGCGACGTGCAGGTGATGAGCGCGGGCAGCGGCATCACCCACAGCGAGTACAACCTGGAGCCGGGCACCACGCGGATCTTCCAGATCTGGATCATCCCCACCGAAACCGGCAAGCCGCCGTCGTGGGGCGCCAAGCCGTTCCCGCGCGGCGAGCGCTCGGGCAAGTTCGTGGCGCTGGCCAGCGGCTTTGCCGACGACACTGACGCTCTGCCCCTGCGCACCGACGCCCGCGTGCTGGGCGCCACGCTGAAAGCCGGCGAGAGCACCACCTACGTGCTGGCCGATGGCCGCCAGTCCTACCTGGTGCCGTCGACCGGCTCGGTCGAGGTCAACGGCGTGAAGCTGGATGCCCGCGACGGTGCGGCCATCCGCAACGAACCGGCGCTGCGCGTGACCGCGCTGGAGGATGCCGAGCTGGTGCTGGTGGACGCCGCGGCCTGACACCCGGGCTCAGCTCGAACACGACGAGAGCGGCGACCGCAGGGCCGCCGTTTTCGTCCGGAATGGTCGTGGAGGATGCCGGTCTTCGTTGCAGCGGAGCCGCCACGTCCGGCGACGTCGGCTCGAGGTGCAGGTCGCGCTGGCGACAGCACCGGTGCGCAGCCTGTCCCACCCGACAAAGGTTCAACTGCCCGTCACGCACGGGCTTGCTACCCTCCGAGGCTTGATTCCAGCGGAGGCGCCCATGAGCAACGAACACGGCATCCACACCATCGACACCGGCTTCGTGCGGCAGCACTTCGACGCGGCTTATCTGGTGGTCGAGGGAGACCGTGCTGCCTTCATCGACTGCGGCACCAACTACAGCATTCCGCGCATGATGGCGGCACTGGACGCGGCCGGACTCACACCGGCGCACGTGAACTGGCTGATCCTCACCCACGTGCATCTGGACCACGCCGGTGGCGCCGGCGAACTGCTCTCGCTGCTGCCACAGGCGCAGCTGGTGGTGCACCCGCGCGGGGCACGACACATGATCGACCCGTCGCGACTGTGGGACGGGGCCGCCGAGGTGTATGGCGAAGCGGTCATGGACGAAACCTACGGCCGACTGTTGCCGGTGCCGTCCGAACGCGTGGTGGAAGCGCCGGATGGACATGTGGTGGACCTGGCCGGGCGGCCGCTGGTGTGCCTGGACACGCCCGGACACGCCCGCCATCACAACGCCATCTATGACAAGAAGGCGAACGTCTGCTTCACCGGCGACACGTTCGGGCTGTCCTATCGCGCCCTCGATACCGACAAGGGGCCGTTCATCATCCCGACCACCTCGCCAGTGCAGTTCGACCCGCCGGCGCTGCACGCCTCGATCGATCGCCTGCTCGCGCTCGAGCCCGAGGCCATGTACCTGACCCACTACGGCCGGGTCGAGGACGTGCAGCGACTGGGCGCCGACCTGCACGCGCAGATCGATGCGATGGTGGCACTGGCCCGTGCCGCCGATGGCCGCGACGATCGCCACGAGGCGCTCACGCAGTCACTGGCCAACCTCTACACCGAGCGCGCCGAGGCACACGGGTGGCTCAAAGGCCGCGAGGCGCTCGAAGCGCTGGTGTTGGGCATGGACATCAAGCTCAACGCCCAGGGCCTGGAGGTGTGGCTGGACAACCAGCGGCACGCCGCGACCTGAGCCATTGGCGCAGCCTGAGGCAAGCCCCGGCAGATCAGCTCAGCCGGGCCCCGTTGGGCACCGGCCGCTCGACCGTCGTGATCACCACGCCCCGATCGGTGTGGAACCCGGTGAGCAGGAACTGCGAGCGGAACGGTCCAATCTGCTTCTCGGGAAAATTGATGACGCCCACGATCTGCCGGCCGACGAGATCCTGCGGCTGGTACAGCGCCGCGATCTGCGCGCTGGTCTTGCGTTCACCATAGGGGCCGAAGTCCGCCCACACTTTCCAGGCAGGCCGTCTCGCCTCGGGAAATGGCTCGACCCGCGTTACGGTGCCGGCCACGGCCAGCACCTTCTCGAACTCCGGCCAGCTGAGCTCCGGCACGGCAATGGTTTCGGTCATGACGCGCTCCACGTCGAAAATCGCGACGTTAGCGCAGCCGGACCGACAGGCACAGCGCCGCCGCTCAGGCTTCCAGCCGGGTTTTCAGCCAGTCGTTGAACTCGTGCCACCAGTACGTGGCCTGTGCCGCAACGAAGCCCGCCGGACGGTGCGCGCTCGGTAGTCCGTAGCCGGAAAACTGCTTCCAGCCATCGTCGCCGGAGGCAATGGCGGCGGCGATCAGTTCCCCCGCCGCGCAGGTCGGCGCCACGCCGTGGCCGCCGAACGCCTGCGCCCACCAGAGGCCATCGTCGCCGCCACCGACCTGCGGCATCTGGTGGCGCGCGTAGCTCATCAGGCCGGACCACGCGTAATCCACGCGCACGTGCGGACCCAACTGCGGAAACACCTTGAGCAGGTCGCGACGCAGCAGCTTCTGCACGGCGGCGGGTGAGCGGTTGCGCACCGAGATGCGCCCACCCCAGAGCAGCCGGCCATCCGGCAACGGGCGGTAGTAGTCGAACGCAAAACGGCTGTCGTAGACCGCGGCGCGGGTGCGCAGGCAGGACGCAAGACGCTCGCCCAGGGGTTCGGTGACCATCACGTAGGTCGCGATTGGCAGCACCGCGCGATCGATGCGCCGATGCAAACCTGCCAGGTAACCGCCACACGCCAGCACCACCTGATCGGCAAGCACCTCGCCTTCGGCCGTGGCGATGCGCCAGCGGTGGCCCTGTCGTTCGAGCTTGCGCACGGCGCTGTGCTCGTGGATGGCCACGCCCTGCGCCGCCGCCGCACCAGCCAGCCCGATCGCGTAGTTCAAAGGGTGCAGGTGCAGTGCATCCCGCTCGAACAAGCCATCGAAGTAGCGATTGCTGCAGACACGCTCGTGCAACTCATCGCGCGGCAGCCATTGCCACTCGACGCCGTAATGCTCGGCCAGCAACTGCTGGCGCCGGCGCAGCACGCGGGGGTCACGGAACCAGTTCGCCCAGACCACTCCCTCGTCGACCGCATCGCAGGCAATCCCGTAGCGGGCGATCCGTTCGCGGATGCGATGCACGGCGGCGGTGGTGAGAGCGAACAGGTCGCGCGCCCGACCCGCGCCCGACTGATCCAGCAGGGCCTGTTCGCCCAGCGAGTAGCCGCCGAAGACGAACCCGCCGTTGCGCCCGGACGCGCCAAAGCCGACCTGATCGGCCTCCAGCAGCAGCACATCCCGTACGCCACGTTCGGCCAGTCCCAACGCGGTGTTGAGTCCCGCGTAGCCGCCACCGATGATCGCCACCCGTGCCTCGTGCCGCCCCTGCAGGCGCCCGTAGGACGGATATGCCGTGGCCGTGGCGCGATAGTAGGAAACAGCCGGCAGCGAGTCGGGGGACATGGTGGGCGAGCATAGCGCCCCGGCGTCCGGGCGGTGCATGCGCTGATCCGCCTGCCGGCTTCTCTGCGCAGCCGGCGGGCAGTGCGGACGCACACGCAGGCTATTCAGCGCCGCGTGCGTGTCCGGAAGGCACCGAACAACGGCTAGCCCTCAGGGCCTCACCGCCTGGCGACGAAATCGCGCACCACCGCCGCGAGCGCGGGGTCCTGCATGGCCATGTGCATGGTGGCGCGGACCAGCCCGGCCTTGTTGCCGCAGTCGAAGCGAGTGCCTTCGAAGCGATAGGCCAGCACCTTGCCCTGCTCCTTCAGGAGCGCCTCGATCGCGTCGGTGAGCTGGATCTCGCCGCCGGCGCCCGGCGTCGTCTGCTCCAGCATCGCGAAGATGCGTCCGGGCAACACGTAACGTCCCACCACGGCGAGATTGGACGGCGCGTCGGCCGGCTTTGGCTTTTCCACCATGTGGCGGATCTGCGCGCTGCGCTCGTCCACCGGCGTCGCGTCGACGATGCCGTACTTGTCGGTCTCATCCTGCGGCACTTCTTCCACCGCGATCACCCCGGCCTCCTGGGACTGCGCCAGGTCGGCCATCTGGCCGAGCGCGCCGCGACCGGTGTGCCAGATCAGGTCGTCCGGCAGGATCACGCCGAAGGGCTCGTCGCCCACCACCGGCTTGGCACAAAGCACCGCGTGGCCCAGGCCGAGCGCTTCCGGCTGGGTGACGAAGACCGCCCGCACGTGCTTGGGCAGCGTGCCCTGCACCATGGCCAGGAGCTCGGCCTTGCCCTTCTCCTCCAGCTTGGCCTCCAGCTCGTAGGCCTTGTCGAAGTAGTCGGCGATGGCGTGCTTGTAGCGATTGGTGACGAAAATCAGCGTGTCCGCCCCTGCGTCGACCGCCTCGTCGACCGCGTACTGGATCAACGGGCGGTCCAGCACCGGCAGCATTTCCTTGGCCACCACCTTGGTGGCGGGCAGGAAGCGCGTGCCGAGACCGGCCACGGGAAACACGACTTTGCGCAGCGGCTTGCTCACTCAGATCTCTCCTGGGTCCTGTCGGCGAATCGACACCACGTTGGCGGGCTGCGCCGTATCGCTCCAGCGGAACGACGGCAGCAGGCTCGACACGCAATGGCGCAATTCCTCTTCATCAAAACGGTCCACCGCCGCACTCGCCTTGTTCAGTGCGGCCTGCAGAAGGTCCCACGAGACTTCGCGATGCTGCGCCAGGAAGATCTTGGCGTGTGAGGTCTCGCTGTAGTTCTCCAGCGCGTGGAACAACTCTTCGAACAATTTCTCGCCGGCCCGAAGGCCGGTGTAGACGATGGGAATCTCGGTGCCGGGTTTCTTTCCGGCCAGACGGATCATCTGCTCGGCCAGATCCCGGATCTTCACCGGCTCGCCCATGTCCAGCGCGAAAATCTCGCCTCCGTTACCCAGGCTGGAGGCCTGCAGGATCAACTGGCAGGCCTCCGGAATGGTCATGAAGTAACGCGACATCTCCGGGTGGGTGACGGTAACCGGGCCACCGTCGCGGATTTGTTGACGAAACAGCGGCACCACCGAACCGGCGGAATCGAGCACGTTGCCGAAGCGCACGGTGATGAAGCGCGTGGACGAGCGTGCGCTGAGGTTCTGGCACCAGATCTCGGCGATACGCTTGCATGCGCCCATGACGCTGGTGGGATTGACTGCCTTGTCGGTGGAGATCAGCACGAAGCAGCCGACGCCGTGCTCGTGCGCCAGATCGGCGATCTGCCGTGTGCCGACGATATTGTTGCGAAATGCCGTGCGCAGCTGGTTTTGCAGCAGCGGCACATGCTTGTACGCCGCGGCATGGAACACCACCTGCGGCCGATGCTCTACGAACACCTGCTGCATGGCCGCGCGATCACAGCAATCGGCCAGCACCGGGGCGAGGATTAGCTCCGGATAATCGGCGGCCAGCTCCTTGGCAATGCGATAGAGGTTGTACTCGCTGTTCTCCACCACCGTGAGCGACTGCGCGCCGAGCCGCGCCACCTGGCGGCACAGCTCCGAGCCAATCGAGCCGCCACCGCCGGTGACCAGAACGCGCCGCCCGGTGAGGGTTTCACGAATCGCAGTCCAGTCCAGCTCTACCGCGTCGCGGCCGAGCAGATCCTCGATCGCGACCTCCTTGATCTCGTTGAAGTGCGCGCGGCCGGCGACGACGTCCTCCAGCCGGGGCACCGTGCGGTACGGGAGGCCCGTGTCGTCGCACAGTTCGACCACCTTGCGCATCTGCGCGGTGGAGGCGCCGGGCAGAGCGATCAGCAGCATTTCCACCCCGGTCTCACGGGCGACGGCAGGCAGCTCCTCAAGCGTACCCAGCACCGGATAACCACCGATCTTGGCTCCACGCAGGCTGCCCAGGTCGTCGACGAAGCCAACTACCGAATAACGGCTGTCGCGACGGAGGTCACGCAGCAGCGCTTCGCCGGCCCGATCGGCGCCCACGATGAGCACGCGCTTGACGGCGTTGGATTCGAACAGGTCGAGCCGGCTGTCTTTCCAGAAGCGGTAACTGAGCCGCGGCCCTCCGAGCAGAATGACCAGGATCGCCGGGTAAAGGAACAGGATCGAGCGCGGCACGCCTTCCAGACGGTTGTACAGGAACAGCATTGCCCCGATCACGAGGCTGCCCATGAGCGAGGCTTTCAGGATGTTCCACAGGTCCGGCAGACTGGCGAAGCGCCACACGCCGCGGTAAAGACCGGTCCACATGAACAGCAGACCTTGCACCAGCAGCACCAGCGGAAACTCGGCGGCGAAGAAACTGACGACCTCGTCCGGCTTGATCGCGTAACGCAGCGCCTTGGCGATCCACCAGGCCAGCGCCGCGGCCAGCAAGTCATGCAGCACGACCGCGATACGCGGATGGATCGCTGCGATGGCTTTACGAACCGACATAAAGAACCCTGTATGGCTCGCGCCGCAGACACCGGCGTTTGAGCATCATCCACATCCCTGAGGTCAGCAGGTAACTCACTGCGCAGACCCACCATCCCTGCTCTTTCAGATGCCACGCCAGCCATGCCAGCGGTGCCAGCACCAGAACATTCCAGGCCGCGTAGGCAAGGCCCACCCGCCCATGACCCGCCCCCTTGCGTACCAGCCACTGGTACAGGTGCTCGCGGTGCGCACTGTACCAGCGTCTACCGCGCCACATGCGTCCGGCCAATGTCCAGCCGGCATCGGTGACGAAGGCACCGCAAAGTATGGCCACGGGCCATATCAGCGCACTATCCGTACGCCAGAGCATGGCACCGATGACGAATATCAAGTAGCCCATGGCGCCACTGCCGACATCGCCCATGAAGATTCTCGCCGGCGCACGATTGAACACCCAGAAGCCCACGCACGCCAGCGCCACCACGCCGGCTGCGGCGGCAAGCGCGGCTTGCTCCTCGCGCCAGGCCAGCCATGCCATGGCCAGCATCACGAACATGGCCTGCTGGGCGAGCAGCCCGTCGATGCCATCCATGAAGTTGTGCAGGTTGATGCTGCCTACGCCGGCAAGCAACAGCAGAGGCAACCATGCCCAGGCCATCCCCGTGGCGATGAAGGCGAACGCGACCAGGCCGATTGCGGCCAGCTGGACGGCCAGCCGCGGCAGGACCGGCAGCGCGTGGTGGTCGTCCCACCATCCGATCGCTGCGACCAGGACCAGCCCGATCGATGCGGCTGCCACCGTCGCAGACGGTAGCGACGGCGGCAGCCAGAGCAGGCTGCCGGGCAGGCACGCGAGCACCGCGACCACAACGCCGATACCTCCGCCCCTGGGGGTAGGCGCGCTGTGCGAGCGGCGCTGCCCGGGCTGGTCCAGCATGCCGCGCCGCTGCGCGTAGCGAATCGCCAGTCGCACGATCAACAGCGACAACACCAGCGAGAGCAGCAACAGACCAGAGGCCAGCCATGGCGCGCTTGCAGGCATGCTATTCGTTGGCCACGCCGTGGATGGGCCGGATCGTGCTCCAGCTCTTGCAACTGGGGCACTGCCAGTGGTGTGCCTTGGCGCCGAAGCCGCAGCGGCTGCAGCGGTACATGGCCTGACCCTCGAGCAGCTTCTTGGTGAGGTCGCGCAGGATCAGGAAATTGTCCCTGGCCTCACCCTGGATCTTGTCCATGGTGGCGTCGATGAGCGCCATCAGGCCGCGCACCGAGGGGCGCTGGCGCAACTGGGCGGTAAGGAACTCCACCGCCACCTTCTCGCCATCGCGCTGCTCGTGAAGACGCGTCAGCGCGAGCACCGGCGAGATGCCGTGGTAGCGCGCAAGAATGTCCTGCAGGAATGCCTCCGCGCGGTCCATCTGCTGCGCACAGGCATAACTGTTGAGCAGCGGTGGCAGGATCTCCGGCACGAACGCCACATCGGCGGCGACGGCCGCTTCATACGCCTCGATCGCCCGCTCATGCTCGCCATTTTCCGCGTGCAATCGCCCGGTCAGCATGAATGCCCGGACGCACGCCGGCTGGCAAGCGAAAGCCTGCTCCAGATAACCGGCTGCCTCGGCACGTGCTCCATGCTGGCGCGCCCGCTCCGCCAGCTCGCAGTAGAACTGCGCAACCATCGGCGCCTCGTCCTCGCCGGTCATTGCCTCGAGCCGACGCGCGTGTTCGATGGCCTTGTGCCAGTCGCGCTCGTGTTGATAGATCGAAATCAGATGGCGCAGCGCCGAAGGCGCATGGGCATCCATGGCGACGAGATCACAGAAGAGTGTTTCCGCACGGTCGAGCAGGCCGGCCCGCATGTAATCCTCCCCCAGCTCCAGCAGCGCCACCGTCTTCATGGCATCAGACAATCCCTCGCGCGACACGAGGTGCTGGTGCAGGCGGATCGCGCGGTCGACCTCGCCGCGACGACGAAAGAGGTTGCCCAGCGCGAGGTGGGTCTCCACGGTATCGCGGTTGTATTCGGCGAGCTTGAGGAAAACCTCGATCGCCTTGTCCTGCTCCTCGTTGAGCAGATAGTTCAGGCCGCGAAAGTAATCCGATGACAACTCGCTCACCTTGGCACCGGAACGCCGCACGCCGGCCCGGCGCGCCGTCCACCAGCCGGTGGCGAACGCCGTCGGAACCAACAGCGCCAACGCGTAGATCATGCTCATGGAGTGGCGGCGGAGTCCCGGGACTTGAGCAGCGCACGACGTGACCTGCGATGGCGCCATTGCACGCCCAGCCAGGCGGTGAGGCCGCCGAGCAGCCAGCCGATCACCACGGCGCCGAGCAGTGCCGCACCCTTGGGCAACGCGAAGCGGGCGACGGCGAAGTCATAGCTGACCATGTCAGCATTGAGTGCGCCCAGCACCACGCCGGCGGCCACGAACAACAGGATCACGAGAAGAGCGATAAGGCGCATCGCGCAACTTTACCCGATCCCTCCCGGGCCGGCACAGGCTAGGCATGCGCGGGGCACGGGTCACCGCCGAAGCGCACGCAAAAATAAAGGCAGGACCGACTCATCGCCGCCTGCCTCATCTCGATACAGCTTCGAACACTACTCAGCTTGCTGCAACTTCCAGCTGCTGGTTGACCCGCTCGCGCAGCTCCTTGCCCGGCTTGAAATGTGGAACGTGCTTGCCCGGAAGCGCCACGGCCTCGCCGGTCTTGGGGTTGCGCCCCATGCGCGGCGGACGGTAATGCAGGGCGAAGCTGCCAAATCCACGCACCTCGATGCGCTCACCATGGGACAAGGCGTGGCTCATCTGCTCGATCACGCTCTTGACCGCCAGCTCGACATCACCAAACGCAAGATGCGTCTGACGCCGTGCCAGCGCCTCTATCAATTCGGATTTGGTCATGGTCCCCAATGTCCGTGACGTTACAACGGCGGGGCGGCCGTAAAGCCGCCCCGCGTCTTGCTTCGCTGGCAGGTGCCGAGGTTACTCGGACTTGTTCAGCTGTTCCTGGAGCAGTGCGCCGAGCTTGGTGGTGCCGGTGCTGGCCGAACCGTAGTCCGCCATCAGGTCCTGCACATCCTCCTCGTCCTTCGCGCGGATCGAGAGCTGCAGCACGCGGCCCTTGCGATCCATGCCGGTGAACTTGGCCTCGACCTTGTCGCCCACCTTCAGGTGCTGGGTCGCATCGTCGATACGCTCCTTGGCGATGTCGTTGGCGCGCAGGTAACCCTCGACGCCCTCGCCCAGGTCGATCGTGGCGCCCTTGGCGTCCACTTCCTTGACCGTGCCGTTCACGATGGTGCCGCGCGGATTGCTCGCCATGAACTGGCCGAACGGATCCTGCTCCATCTGCTTGATACCCAGCGAGATGCGCTCACGCTCCGGATCCACCGCCAGCACCACGGCCTCGATCTCGTCGCCCTTCTTGAAGTTGCGCACGAGGTCTTCGCCGGACACCTGCCAAGAGATGTCGGACAGATGGACCAGGCCATCGATGCCGCCTTCCAGGCCGATGAAGATGCCGAAGTCGGTGATCGACTTGATCTGGCCGGACACCTTGTCGTTCTTCTTGTGCATCGCGGCGAACGCTTCCCACGGATTGGAGCGCGTCTGCTTGATGCCCAGCGAGATGCGGCGACGCTCTTCATCCACGTCCAGCACCGTCACTTCGGTCTCGTCGCCGACCTGAACCACCTTGGCCGGATTGACGTTCTTGTTGGTCCAATCCATCTCGGACACGTGAACCAGGCCCTCGACGCCCGGCTCGATCTCGACGAAGCAGCCGTAATCGGTGACGTTGGAGACCTTGCCGAACAGGCGGCTGCCGACCGGGTAACGGCGGGCGATCGCAACCCACGGATCGTCGCCCAGCTGCTTCAGGCCCAGCGAGACGCGATTGCGCTCACGGTCGTACTTCAGCACGCGGACGTCCAGCTCGTCGCCGACGTTGACCACCTCGGACGGGTGACGCACGCGCTTCCACGCCATGTCGGTGATGTGCAGCAGGCCGTCGATGCCGCCCAGGTCCACGAACGCGCCGTAGTCAGTGAGGTTCTTGACGGTGCCCTTGACTACCGCGCCTTCGGTCAGGCGCTCAAGCAGCTTCTCGCGCTCCTCGGAGAACTCGGTCTCGACGACGGCGCGGCGGCTGACCACCACGTTGTTGCGCTTGCGGTCGAGCTTGATGATCTTGAACTCGAGTTCCTTGCCCTCGAGGTAGACCGGGTCACGCACCGGACGCACGTCGACCAGCGAGCCCGGCAGGAACGCGCGGACGTCCTTGATGTCGACGGTGAAACCGCCCTTCACCTTGCCCGAGATCATGCCGGTGATGGTCTCTTCCTTGTCGAACGCCTGCTCCAGGTCGTCCCACACCATCGAACGCTTGGCCTTCTCGCGGGAGAGCTTGGTCTCGCCGAAGCCGTCTTCCAGCGCGTCGAGGGCAACCTTCACCTCGTCGCCCACCTGCACTTCCAACTCGCCCTTCTCGTCCTTGAACTGCTCGATCGGGACGATGCCTTCGCTCTTCAGGCCGGCGTTGATCACCACAACGTCGTTGCGGATCTCCACCACGATGCCCGTGACGATGGCGCCCGGCTTGAGCTTGGAAATGGCCTGCTGGCTCTGTTCAAACAGCTCGGCAAAACTTTCAGTCATGTTGATTCCAGAAATAAGAAAGGCCGTGATCTCTTGCGCGCCGTCGGATGTAAATGCGCAAAAAACGTATGGGCCCACCGGTTGTGGGTGAGTCGGGGAACATCCCCTTGCCACCGTTGACCAAAACCCCATGCCGCGGCTGGGGCGCTGAAACCGTCGAACGACCCGTCAGGGCCGTACGACGGCGAATACTTTGGCGACGACGTCGGCGATCGGCATGCCGGTGGTGTCCACCAGAACCGCATCGGCGGCGGGCTTGAGCGGGGCGACGGCTCGCGAGGCATCGCGGGCGTCACGCGCTTCAATTTCGCGCTGAAGGCCCGAAAGTGTAACGCTGAGTCCCTTTTCCTTCAACTGCTTATAGCGTCTTTTCGCCCGCTCGGCGGCGCTGGCAGTGAGGAACACCTTGTGGGCGGCATCAGGGAAGATCACGGTGCCCATGTCGCGCCCGTCCGCAACCAGCCCCGGTGCCTTGCGGAAGCCCAGCTGAAGGTCGACAAGTGCCTGACGCACCGAGGGAATGGAGGCAATCGCCGAGGCCGCCGCGCCGGCGGTTTCGGTGCGCAACTCGTCGCTGGCGTCGTGGCCGTTCACCAGCACCCGGGTGTCGTGACCGTCGGCCGACGGCTGGAAACGGATCTTCGTGGACTGCGCGCAGCGGGTCACTGCATCGACATCGGAAAGGTCCAGGCCGGCGGCGCCCGCGGCATAGCCGACCGCGCGGTAAAGGGCGCCGGAGTCGAGCAGGCGCCATCCGAGTCGCTCGGCGACCAGCCGGCTGATGGTGCCCTTGCCCGATCCCGACGGCCCGTCGATGGTGAGTACAGGCACGATGGGGGAACGGCTCATGGACACATCCTGACGTGGATCAAACCCGTATGGTAACGCGTTGACCCTGCGCGCGAGCGCGTGCTATCAACCGGCGCACCGTCCCGTCCGGACCCGCGGCCGAGCCGTCATGAGCGACCTCCAGCACGCCTTCGAACAAGCCGCCGAGGACATCAAGCGGCTGCAGCGTCGACCGGAAACGACACCCTGCTGAAGCTCTATGCGCTCTACAAACAGGGCGCGGAGGGTGACGTCAACCAACCGCAGCCTGGCTTCTTCGACTTCATCGGCACCGCCAAGCACGAGGCGTGGAGCCAGTTGCGGGGCACCTCGCGGGATGACGCCATGGCGCGCTACATCGCCTTGGTGAACGAGCTGCGGGACTAGATGCCTGCCGACACGCGTCGCTGACCGCGCCGGGCCGCTTGCTTTTCTCCCTCTGCCGCAGGCAGATTCATACGATCGTTTGATCGGACTCTGCCCATGCCCTTCCCCCACCTGCTCGCCCCGCTCGATCTGGGCCACCTCGTCCTGCCCAACCGGGTGCTGATGGGATCGATGCACACCGGGCTGGAAGACCGCGCCGCCGATTTCGACAAACTGGCGGCCTATTTCGCCGAACGCGCCCGCGGCGGCGTGGGCCTGATGGTCACCGGCGGCATCGCGCCGAGCATCGCAGGCTGGCTCAAACCGATGGGCGGACGCCTGTCGATGCCGTGGCATGTGGCACGCCATCGCAAGGTGACCCGTGCAGTACATGCCGAGGGCGGACGGATCTGCCTTCAGATCCTGCACGCCGGCCGCTATGGCTACCACCCGTTGTCGGTCGCCCCTTCGCGCATCAAGTCGCCGATCACGCCATTCACTCCCCGGGCGCTCAGTGCCCGCGGGGTGAAGCGCACCATCAGCGACTTCGTGCGCACCGCGGTGCTCGCGCGGGAGGCCGGTTACGACGGCGTCGAGGTCATGGGATCGGAGGGCTACCTGATCAACCAGTTCATCGCCGCGCGCACCAACCGGCGCGACGATGCATGGGGCGGCGACGCGGACCGCCGCATGCGTCTTCCGATCGAGATCGTGCAGCGCACGCGTGAGGCGGTCGGCAAGGACTTCATCCTGATCTACCGCCTGTCCATGCTCGATCTGGTGGAACAGGGACAGGACTGGAGCGAGATCGTAACGCTGGCCAGGGCGGTCGAAGCAGCGGGCGCCAGCATCATCAACACCGGCATCGGCTGGCACGAGGCGCGCATCCCGACCATCGTCACATCGGTGCCGCGTGGAGCGTTCGCCTGGGTCACCCAGCGCCTCAAGGAGCATGTGTCCGTCCCGCTGGTAACGACCAACCGCATCAACATGCCGGCGGTCGCCGAACAGATCCTCTCTTCCGGCCAGGCCGACATGGTGTCGATGGCGCGCCCGCTGCTTGCCGATCCGCAGTGGGTACGCAAGGCCGAGGCGGATCGCGCCGACCGCATCAACACCTGCATTGCCTGCAACCAGGCCTGCCTCGACCACGTGTTCCAGAACCGCCGGGCGAGCTGCCTGGTGAACCCGCGCGCCTGCCACGAAACGGAGCTGGCGATCACGCCCGCGGGCACCACCAAGCACATTGCCGTGGTGGGTGCCGGCCCGGCGGGACTGGCCTGCGCCAGCACACTCGCCGAACGTGGTCATCGGGTCACCCTGATCGATCGGGCCAGCCGCATCGGCGGGCAGTTCAACTACGCCAAGCGCATCCCCGGCAAGGAGGAATTCAGCGAAACGCTGCGCTATTTCGACCATCGCCTGCGCGATGCCGGCGTAATCGTGCAGCTGGGACGTCCGGTGGAGGCCGCCGACCTGATTGGCGGCGGTTTCGACGAGGTGGTGCTGGCTACGGGCATCACGCCGCGCACCGTGAGCTTCGCCGGAAGAGACGATCCCCGGGTCCTGAGTTACCTGGATGTACTGGCTCACGATCATCCGGTCGGACCCCGCGTGGCGATCATCGGCGCAGGAGGCATCGGCTTCGACGTCGCGCAGTTCCTGATTGAAACTGGCCCGTCGCCCATTACCGACGTGGCTCGCTGGAGCCGTGAATGGGGGGTGGACATGGAGATGGCCCACCGCGGCGGCCTGGAGCCGGCCCATCCGGAGGCACCGGCACGCGAGGTGTGGCTGTTGCAGCGCTCCGAGGGGCGGCCGGGCGCGCGGCTGAACAAGACCACCGGTTGGGTGCACCGCGCCACCCTCAAGGCCAAGCATGTGCAGATGCTCGGCGCGGTTACGTACGAGCGCTTCGACGATGCCGGCCTGCACATCACGGTGCATGGCGAGGCGCGGCTTCTGCCGGTGGACCACGTGGTGATCTGCGCGGGGCAGGAACCGAACCGGTCGCTGGTCGCGGAACTCAAAGCTTCCGGACTACCCACGCATGTCATCGGAGGTGCCGACGTGGCTGCCGAACTCGACGCCAAGCGCGCCATCGCCCAAGGCACCAAGCTGGCCGCGCGACTGTAGCTGTCCACGCAAAAGCGCCAGCGGAAGCCGATCGGCCGCCGCTGGCGCATGTGCCTCGAATAAGACGCCTCGCAAATCGACGCAGCGTCATGGGCTCAGGGGAGGAAGCCGGATGTCGCGGGGAAAAGCGTCGCTGCGAGGCGGGGCCGCCGTCACCTGGGGGAGGGGTCGGTGACGGGACAAGCGGAATCATAGAGTCGATCCAGCAGGGCGACCAATATATATTTGGCGACCGATTTATATGGATCGCCTATATATGTTCGATTTCCGCCAGCTGCGTTACTTCGTGGCGGTCAGCGAGGAACTCAGCTTCACCCGCGCCGCCCGCCGCCTGCATCTGTCGCAGCCACCGCTTTCGCAACAGATCCAGGCGCTTGAGCAGGACCTGGGCGTGCGCCTGCTAGATCGCACCAAGCGGTCCGTCGCGCTTACCGAGCCGGGCCGGATCTTCCTCGACCATGCGCGTCAGATCCTTGCCAAGGCGGACGAAGCCCGCACCCAGGTGACCGCAGCCGCTGCCGGATACAGCGGCCTGCTGCGCCTGGCGTACACCGTGTCGGTGTCGTTCCACCCGTCGCTGCCGCGGGTGCTGTTGCGCTATGGCCAGGTCGCGCCGAACGTGCGCGTCGAGTTGTGCGAGCTGTACACCGAGCCGCAGTTCGAAGCGCTGGCCGACGGCGAAATAGATGTCGGCTTCCTGCGCGACGAGCCGCAGCGGGCGGCCGATGCCAAGGCCTTCCGCATGACCGTCCTCGATCGGGAGCCGCTGCTGCTGGCGCTGCCGTCGGGCCATCCACTGGCGGGCCGCAGCAGCCTGCGGATGGATGAAGTGGCCCACGAGGCATTCGTCGCCCAGCCCCGCGAAGTATCCGTGACGCTGTATGACCGACTGGTCTTGCTGGCGAACAAGGCCGGCTTCCAGCCGCAGATCCGTCGTCACGCGCAGCAGGTCAACGGCATGCTGGCCATGGTCGCAGCGGGCCTGGGCCTCGCGCTGGTGCCGGCGACGATGCGCACGGTGCGGCTGGCGGGCCTGAGCTACGTCACGGTGGAAGATCCGGACGCCTACATGTTGCTGGCGGTAGCCACCCGCGCCCATGACGACTCGCCCGCGCTGGCCCAGTTCCTGTCGGTCGTAGCTGAAACGGCCATGTCCGGCAGCTTGTGATGAGGCGTCTGGCTGGGCTATGATTGCGGACTTGAATTTTTCTTTTGTTTCCAGGAGCTGGCCGTGAAGGTGCTTTCCTCTTTGAAGTCCGCCAAGCAGCGGCACCGTGACTGCAAGGTTGTGCGCCGTCGCGGCAAAGTGTTCGTGATCTGCAAGAGCAACCCGCGTTTCAAGGCACGCCAGCGCTGAGCTTTAGCGCCGTGCCGCATAAAAAAGGGCCGCATTTGCGGCCTTTTTTTATGGCTCCAACCGGCTGATGACACCCGGTGCTGCCGCGCTCCGCTGGAGGTCGAAAGCGGCTCCCGCACAGGAGCCGCCTCGAGCGCTCAGAGATAGCGTACGGCAATGATCTCGTAGTGCTTCACGCCGTTCGGGGCGGTGAACTCGAAGCTGTCGCCGGCGCTCTTGCCGATCAGTGCCCGCGCAATCGGCGAAGAGACCGCGATGAGGCGCTGCTTGATGTCGGCCTCCATGTCTCCCACGATCTGGTAGGTGACTGATTCGCCGCTGTCCTCGTCCTCGAGGTCGACGGTGGCGCCGAACACCACGCGCGAGCCCGCGCCGAGCTTGGTGATGTCGATCACTTCCGCGGTGGACAGGCCAGCCTCCAGCTCCGCGATGCGCCCTTCGGTAAAGCTCTGAAGCTCGCGCGCCGCGTGATACTCGGCGTTTTCCTTCAGGTCACCGTGCGCGCGCGCCTCGGCGATGGCCGCGATGATGCGCGGCCGATCCTGGGATTTGAGCCTCTCCAGCTCGGAGCGCAGGCGCTCCGAGCCCGCCTTGGTCATCGGTGCACGACTCATGGATTCAGCTCCCTGTGCAGTTCCTGCAGGCTGTGCACCTCGCCATCGCCGTGGAAATCAAGCGAATGGACGAGCGCGCGCGCGCCGGCAACGGTGGTGGAATAGGTGACGCGATGCTGCAGCGCCTCGCGCCGGATCGAGAACGAATCGGCAATCGCCTGTTTGCCTTCGGTGGTGTTGACGATGTAGACGATTTCGCCGTTCTTGATCAGGTCGACGATGTGCGGCCGCCCTTCCAGCACCTTGTTGATGCGCTCGCAGACCACGCCATGCTGGCTCAGGAACGATGCCGTGCCGGCGGTTGCGACCAGGCTGAAACCGCGGGCGATCACGTCCTGCGCCACCTGCAGCAGGCGCTCCTTGTCGGCGTCACGCACCGACACGAACACCTTGCCCCGCGGAGGCGTCTTGATGCCGGCAGCATCGTGGCCGCGCGCAAACGCGGCGCCAAAGCTTCGGCCCACGCCCATCACTTCGCCGGTGGAGCGCATTTCCGGGCCGAGGATCGGATCGACATTCTGGAACTTCAGGAACGGGAAGATCGCCTCCTTCACCGAGTAGTACGAAGGGATCACCTCACGCGTCGCGCCCTGGTCGGCGAGCGACCGGCCAGCCATGCAGCGCGCAGCGATCTTGGCCAGCGGCACGCCGATCGCCTTGGACACGAACGGCACCGTGCGCGACGCCCGCGGGTTCACCTCGAGGATGAACACCGTGTCGCCCTGGATGGCGAACTGGGTGTTCATCAGGCCGATGACCTTGAGCTCCTTGGCCATGGCGGTGACCTGTCGGCGCATCTCATCCTGCACCTCGGCCGACAGCGAGTACGGCGGCAAGGAGCAGGAGGAATCGCCCGAGTGCACGCCGGCCTCCTCGATGTGCTCCATGATGCCGCCGATCAGCACGTTGCCCTCGGCGTCGGCAATGACGTCGACGTCCACCTCGACCGCATGGTCGAGGAAGCGGTCCAGCAGCACCGGCGAGTCGTTGGAGACCTGCACCGCCTCGCGGATGTAGCGCGCCAGGTCCGCATCGTCGTAGACCACTTCCATGGCACGACCGCCGAGCACGTAGCTCGGACGCACCACCAGCGGGTAGCCGATCTCGCGCGCCAGCGCCAACGCCTCATCGGCGTTGCGCGCAGTGCGGTTGGGCGGCTGGCGCAGGCCGATCTTCTCTATCATCTGCTGGAACCGCTCGCGGTCCTCGGCCAGGTCGATGGAGTCCGGCGAGGTACCGATGATCGGCGCACCGGCCGCCTCAAGCGCGCGCGCCAGCTTCAGCGGGGTCTGGCCGCCGTACTGCACGATCACGCCCTTGGGCTTCTCCAGATCGACGATCTCCAGCACGTCTTCCAGCGTCAGCGGCTCGAAGTACAGGCGGTCGGAGGTGTCGTAGTCGGTGGAGACGGTCTCCGGGTTGCAGTTGACCATGATGGTTTCATAGCCGTCCTCGCGCAGGGCAAGCGCGGCGTGCACGCAGCAGTAGTCGAACTCGATGCCTTGGCCGATACGATTGGGACCACCACCGAGCACGATGATCTTCTCGCGATCGGTGGGATTGGCCTCGCACTCTTCCTCGTAGGTCGAGTACATGTACGCGGTCGTGGTGGCGAACTCGGCCGCGCAGGAGTCCACCCGTTTGTAGACAGGGCGCACGCCCAACGTGCGACGCAGGTGGCGCACCGCAGCCTCGTCGGTGCCGACCAACTCGGCCAGCCGCGCATCGGAAAAACCCAGCCGCTTGAGTTCGCGCATGCGCGCGGCGTCGAGTGCCGTCAGGCCCTGGCTGCTCACCTCGCCCTCGGTCAGCACCAGGTCCTCGAACGCAGCGAGGAACCACGGATCGACGCGGCTCAGCGCATGCACTTCCTCCAGCGAGAGCCCCGCGCGGAACGCGTCAGCCAGATGGAACACGCGATCCGGCCGCGGCTCGCGCAACTCACGCTTGAGCGTGGCCAAGCCGTCGTCGGTGCTGATGTCCAGGCCGGTCGGGTTGAGACCGTTCTTGCCGATTTCCAGCCCGCGCAGCGCCTTCTGCAGCGACTCGTGGAAGGTGCGACCGATCGCCATCACCTCGCCAACGGACTTCATCTGGGTGGTCAGGCGGGCGTCGGCCGACGGGAACTTCTCGAACGCGAAACGCGGGATCTTGGTCACCACGTAATCGATCGCCGGCTCGAACGAGGCCGGGGTCAAGCCGCCGGTGATGTCGTTCTTGAGCTCGTCCAGCGTGTAGCCGACCGCCAGCTTGGCGGCGATCTTGGCAATCGGGAATCCGGTGGCCTTGGAGGCCAGCGCGGAGGAACGCGACACGCGCGGATTCATCTCGATCACCACCACGCGACCATTCTCGGCGTTGATGCCGAACTGCACGTTGGAGCCGCCGGTGTCCACGCCGATCTTGCGCAGCACGGCGATCGAGGCGTCGCGCAGGCGCTGGTATTCCTTGTCCGTCAGCGTCTGTGCCGGCGCCACGGTGATCGAGTCGCCGGTATGCACGCCCATCGGATCGAGGTTCTCGATCGAGCACACGATGATGCAGTTGTCCGCCTTGTCGCGGACCACTTCCATCTCGAATTCCTTCCAGCCCAGGACCGACTCTTCCACCAGCACTTCGTGCACCGGCGAGAGCTCCAGGCCACGTTTGACGATCTCCTCGAACTCCTCGACGTTGTAGGCGATGCCGCCGCCGGAGCCGCCCAGCGTGAAGCTCGGCCGGATCACCGTGGGGAAGCCCACCGTGGCCTGCACTTCCACGGCCTGCTCGTAGCTCCTGGCCACCGCTGCCTTGGGACAGTCCAGGCCGATCTCGGCCATCGCCTGCTTGAACAGCTCGCGGTCCTCGGCCATGCGGATAGCCTCGCGCGAGGCGCCGATCAACTCGACGTTGTACTTCTCGAGCACCCCGTTGTCGGCCAGGTCGAGCGCGCAGTTCAGGCCGGTCTGGCCACCCATGGTGGGCAGCACCGCGTCCGGACGCTCCTTGGCGATGATGCGCTCGACCATCTGCCAGTTGATCGGCTCGATGTACACCGCATCGGCGGTATCCGGGTCGGTCATGATGGTGGCGGGATTGGAGTTCACCAGGATCACCCGGTAACCCTCTTCCTTCAGCGCCTTGCAGGCCTGGGCGCCGGAGTAGTCGAACTCGCAGGCCTGGCCGATCACGATCGGGCCGGCGCCGATGATCAGGATGGATTTGATATCGGTGCGCTTAGGCATGCTTGCGGGACTCCTGCATCAGGGCGGCGAATCGATCGAACAGGTAGCCGATGTCGTGCGGACCGGGGCTGGCCTCCGGATGGCCCTGGAAGCAGAACGCGGGTCGGTCCGTCAGGGCGAAGCCCTGCAGCGAGCCGTCGAACAACGAGGTGTGGGTGACACGCACGTTCGCCGGGAGCGTGTCCGGGTCCACCGAGAATCCGTGGTTCTGGCTGGTGATCAGCACGCGGCCGTCGTCGTGGTCCTTGACCGGGTGATTGGCGCCGTGGTGGCCGAACTTCATCTTCAGCGTGCGCGCGCCCACGGCCAGACCCATGAGCTGGTGACCGAGACAGATGCCGAACAGCGGCACCTTCGCATCCAGCAACTCGCGCGTGGCCGTGACTGCGTAATCGCAGGCGGCCGGATCGCCGGGGCCGTTGGACAGGAACACGCCATCGGGCTGCATCGCCAGCACCTCGGCGGCGGGCGTCTGCGCCGGCACCACCGTGATGTCGCAGCCTTGTTCAGCCAGCAGCCGCAGGATGTTGTGCTTCACGCCATAGTCGTAGGCGACAACCTTGAAGCGCTTGGCCGGATCGCTGGCCTGAGTCCGGTCCAGATCGTAGACGCCTTCTCGCCAAGCATAGTTCTCGGTGGTGCTGACCACCTTCGCCAAGTCCATGCCGTTGAGGCCCTGAAACGCCCGTGCCGCCGCGATCGCAGCCTGCTCGTCGATCGAGTCGCCGGCAACGATGCAGCCGCCGAGCGCGCCCTTGTCGCGCAGGATGCGCGTCAGTCGCCGCGTGTCGATGCCGGCGATCGCCACGATGCCCTGGCGCTTGAGGTAATCGGGCAGGCTCTCGCTGCTGCGCCAGTTACTCGCCCGCCGCGGCACGTCGCGCACGATCAGGCCGGCTGCATGCACGGCAGTGGATTCGGCATCGTCGGCGTTGCAGCCGGTGTTGCCGATGTGCGGATAGGTCAAGGTGACCAGCTGCCGGGCGTAGGAGGGATCGGTGAGGATCTCCTGGTAGCCGGTCATGGCGGTGTTGAACACCACCTCGCCCACGGTCTGGCCGGTGGCGCCCACGGCATGGCCGCGGAAAACACTGCCGTCTTCGAGAGCAAGCAGAGCAGGAATAATCATCGGGAGGGCCGCCTTTAGGTGCAGCAAAGCCCGCAAGCCGCAGTGAAGCTGGCTTGTGGACCTTAGGTCGTGGATGGGTCTGGGCGGGTCGAAATGATAGGCTCGACGGCGTTCGCTGTCCACCGACGGTGCGTGAACGAACGTGCCGGGACCGCCTTCCCGGGCGCGCTGGAACGCTACACTACGGCGCTGTCCGCAGAGGAGCTTGATTGGTCATGAACGCTGTCGTGCTGCTCGACCCTGCCCGTCTGGATCGTCCCGACACCGAGGTGCGCGCCGAGCCGTTCCCGTTCATGATCGCCCACGGCCAGCTACCGGATGACGCACGAGGGGACCTGGAGCGCGACTTTCCGCGCTACACCAGCGCGGGTTTCTTCCCTTATGACCCCAGCGACTGCGGCCCGACCATCCAGGCGCTGGTCGACCACCTCACCGCACCCGCATTCGCCGGCGCGGTGGGCAAGCGGCTGGGGATCGAGAACCTGGCGCAGTATCCGACGCTGGTGACCCTGTGCCGCTCGCTCAACAAGCGTCACGGCACCATCCATACCGACAGCAAGTCCAAGGTCGCCACTGCGCTGCTCTATCTCAACTCGCGGTGGCCGGACACCAGCGACGGCTGCCTGCGATTCCTGCAGCGGATCGACGACATCGACGACATGATCGTGCCCGAGCTCAAACCGCTGTACGGCGAGTTCGCCGTGTTCAAGCGCTGCGACAACTCCTATCACGGGCACCTGCCGTACGAAGGCGAACGACGGGTGATCCAAGTCGCCTGGCTCACCAGCGAGGACGAGAAACTGCGCAAAACCAAGCGCGGCAAATTCTCTCGCGCCTTCAAGAAGCTGTTTGGCAAGCTCGATACGCGGCTGGGTGCCGGCCGCGCCCGCGACGCCTCGCACCGCGACTGACCCGCAGCAGCTTCCAGCGATCAGCGCGGCAGGCGCTCGGCCAGCATTGCGTCCAGGGCATAGCATCCGGGCGGCTTGCCCGCGAGCCAGTGGGCCGCCTCGATCGCGCCGCGCGCGAAAATCGAACGGTCGGTGGCGCGATGGGACAGCTCGATCCGCTCGCCCAGCCCCAGCAACAACGCCGAATGCTCGCCAACCACGTCGCCACCGCGCACGACGGCGAAGCCGATGCTGCCGGCGCGACGCGGACCGGTGTGCCCCTCGCGCGCATGCACGGCCTGCTCGGTCAGCAGCACGCTGCGGGCGGATGCCGCGACCTCGCCCAGCGCCAGCGCCGTACCCGAGGGAGCATCTTCCTTGCGCCCATGATGTGCCTCCACGATCTCCAGGTCCCACTCGGGCAGCGCCGCGGCCGCCTCGCGCAGCAGGCGCGATAGCACCGCGACACCCAGGCTGAAATTGGCCGAGTGCAGGCAGGCAATCCGGGCGGAAGCCTGGTCAAGCTGCGCCTTCAGTTGAGCATCTAGACCGGTGGTGCCGGTCACCAGCGCGGCGGCCGTTTCCCGACAATGAGCGAGCGCGGCGGCGAACCCTTCCGGGCCGCTGAAGTCGATCACCACGTCGACCGGACCCAGACGGGACCAGTCGTGCGTAAAGCACAGGTCGCTGCCGTGGGCGACTGGGGCGCCCATCTCGGGCGAATCTGGCGCAGTGAGCGCACCGACCAGGGCGAACCGACGGTCGCGCCGCAACAGATCCAGCAGGACGCGGCCCATGCGGCCGGTGGCCCCGTTGACTGCAACGCGAACGATCTCACCCATGTTGACTTTCCCCCGTATTGAAAACCGGCGAACCCGGCTAACCGGGCCCGCTGGCGCGTCGCCTTTCCGTCAGGACGTGACGCGTGACCAGAACTGCTTGACGCCATCGACCCATGTCTGTGCACGTGGCATGTGCTTTTCGGCGCCACCGCCGGCGAAGGTTGCCTCCAGTTGCTCGAACAGCTCGCGCTGCTCGCGCGTCAGGCGCACTGGCGTCTCCACCACGACGCGGCAGATAAGGTCACCGTGGCGACCGCTGCGGACCGACTTCACGCCACGTCCGCGCAGCCGGAAGTGCTGCCCGGTCTGGGTTTCCGGCGGAATGGTGATCGGCACCTCGCCCTCCAGCGTCGGCACTGGCAACTCCACGCCCAGCGCCGCCTGCGAAAAGCGGATCGGCACCTCGCAGTGCAGATCGTTGCCATCGCGCTGGAAGATCACGTGCTCGCGCACACTCACCTCCACGTAAAGGTCGCCGGACTCGGCACCGGACGGACCGGCCTCACCCTGGCCGGCCAACCGGATGCGATCGCCATTGTCGACGCCTGCCGGAATCCGCACGGAGAGCTTGCGGGTTTCCTCCAGCCGGCCTTCGCCGTGGCACGACTTGCACGGCTTCTCGATGGTTTGGCCGCTGCCGTGGCAATGCGGGCACGCCTGCTGGATCGAGAAGATGCCGTTCTGCATGCGCACGCGGCCGTGGCCATGGCAGGTGCGGCACTGCACGGTCTTGCCGTCGGCCGAGCCGCTGCCGTTGCAGTGATGGCAATTGACCTGGGTAGGAATCTCGATGGCGCGTTCGATGCCGAACACCGCCTCTTCCAGATCCAGCTCCATGATGTAACGCAGGTCGGCGCCGCGGCGCGGCCGACCGCGACCGCCGCCACTGCGTCCGAAGATGTCGCCGAAGATATCCCCGAAGATGTCGCCCATGTCGCCGAAGCCGGCGCCACCGCGTCCACCCATGCCGCCTTCGAATGCCGCGTGCCCGTGCTGGTCGTACATGGCGCGCTTCTGGCCGTCGGCCAGCACCTCATAGGCCTCCTTGGCCTCCTTGAATTTCTCCTGCGCCTCGGGGTCATCCGGACAGCGGTCCGGGTGGTACTTCATGGCGAGGCGGCGGAACGACTTCTTCAGCTCCACCTCGGTGACGCTGCGCTCCACGCCCAGCACTTCGTAATAGTCACGCTTGCTCATTCAGATACCCACGACATCGACCACGTCCAGCACCAAGCCCCCTCGGACTGCATGCCCCACTGAAGCAAACAGCCCGCGCCGGCTTGCGGCTCCGGCGCGGGCTGGTCTTATCGGCTGTCCCGCTGCCGACGATTACTTCTTCTCGTCGTCCTTGACCTCGGTGAACTCCGCGTCCACCACGTCATCGGGCTGAGCCGAGCCACCGCCGGGCGCGGACTGCGCACCGGCATCGCCCTGGCCACCGGCCTGCGCCGCGGCGTAAAGCGCCTGAGCGGCCTGCTCGAGCTTTTCGACCTTGGCCTCGATCGCGGCCTTGTCGTCGCCGTCCTTGACCTTCTCCAGATCCGACAGGGTCCCTTCGATGGTGGACAACTGATCGGCCGGGATCTTGCCGCCGTGCTCCTTCAGCGCGCTGCGGGTGGCATGCACCAGCTGGTCGGCCTTGTTGCGGGTGGCGACCAGCTCGTGGAACTTCTTGTCCTCTTCCTTGTTCGCCTCGGCGTCGGCGACCATCCGCTGGATCTCTTCCTCGGACAGGCCCGAACCGGCCTTGATCTCGATCTTCTGCTCCTTGCCGGTCTTCTTGTCCTTGGCCGACACGTGCAGGATGCCGTTGGCATCGATATCGAAGGTGACCTCGATCTGCGGCATGCCGCGGGGCGCCGGCTCGATACCCTGCAGATCGAACTTGCCCAGCGACTTGTTCGCGCTGGCGCGCTCACGCTCACCCTGCAGCACGTGCACGGTCACCGCGGTCTGGTTGTCGTCGGCGGTGGAGAAAGTCTGCGAGGCCTTGGTCGGCACCGTGGTGTTCTTCTCGATCAGCTTGGTCATCACGCCGCCCATGGTCTCGATACCCAGCGACAGCGGGGTCACGTCGAGCAGCAGCACGTCCTTGACCGAACCGCCCAGCACGCCACCCTGGATCGCCGCGCCCACGGCAACGGCTTCGTCCGGGTTGACGTCCTTGCGCGGCTCCTTGCCGAAGAACTCCTTCACCGACTCCTGCACCTTGGGCATACGGGTCTGGCCACCGACGAGGATCACCTCGGTAATGTCGGACACGCGCAGCCCCGCATCATTGAGCGCGGTACGGCACGGCTCGATGGTGCGCTTGACCAGCTCGTCCACCAGCGACTCCAGCTTGGCGCGGGTCAGCTTGATGTTCAGGTGCTTCGGACCCGACGCGTCGGCGGTGACGTACGGCAGGTTGACGTCGGTCTGGTGGCTCGAGGACAGCTCAATCTTCGCGCGCTCGGCGGCGTCCTTCAGGCGCTGCAGCGCCAGCGGATCCTTGCGCAGGTCGATGCCCTGCTCCTTGTTGAACTCGTCGACCAGGTAGTCGATGACGCGCATGTCGAAATCTTCGCCACCGAGGAAAGTGTCGCCGTTGGTCGCCAGTACTTCGAACTGCTTCTCGCCGTCGACTTCGGCGATCTCGATGATCGACACGTCGAAGGTGCCGCCGCCCAGGTCATACACCGCGATCTTGCGGTCGCCGCCCTTCTTGTCCAGACCATAGGCCAGTGCGGCCGCAGTCGGCTCGTTGATGATGCGCTTGACGTCCAGGCCGGCGATCTTGCCCGCGTCCTTGGTGGCCTGGCGCTGGCTGTCGTTGAAGTACGCCGGCACCGTGATCACCGCCTCAGTGATCGTCTCGCCGAGATAGTCCTCGGCGGTCTTCTTCATTTTCATCAGCACCTTGGCGGCGATTTCCTGCGGCGCCATCTTCTTGCCGTCGGAGGTCTGCACCCAGGCATCGCCATTCTCGTGCGCCACGATGCCGTACGGCACGATGTGCAGGTCCTTCTGGACCTCGGCATCGGTGAACTTGCGGCCGATCAGACGCTTCACCGCGTAGAAGGTGTTCTTCGGATTGGTCACGCTCTGGCGCTTGGCCGAGGCGCCCACCAGCACTTCGCCGTCCTTGTTGAAGGCGACGATGGACGGCGTGGTGCGATCGCCCTCCGAGTTCTCGATGACCTTGACCGAGGTACCGTCCATGACGGCGACGCACGAATTGGTCGTGCCCAGGTCGATGCCGATGATCTTGCCCATGTCTATGCTCCGAATCTTCTGAGCGGCCCCCGCGGCCGCGAACTGGTTTTCAAAATGGGGCCCTGCCATGGCGGTTCAATGCCTGGCGGGCACGAATGTCTGGGTGCGCGGCAATCGCCGGCTCCGGCGCGGCCGGATCAGTCCTGCGCGACGGCCACCAGCGCCGGGCGCAGGAGTCGGTCGTTCAGCACGTAGCCCTTTTGCAGCACGCTCACTACCGTCCCCGGCGCCTTGCCGGGCGCGGCCACCATGCTCACGGCGTGATGGCGCTCCGGATCGAGCGGCTGATCGAGCGGATCGACCTGCATCATGCCGTTGCTCTCGGCCACCTTCAGCAGCGACTTCAAGGTCAGGCTGATGCCTTCGCGAATCGCCGCCACGTCCCCGCCCTCGACCGCCAGGCCGCGCTCGAGGCTGTCGTAGACCGGCAGCAAATCATTCAGCAGCTTCTCGTTGGCGAAGCGCCGGGCCTGCTCCAGGTCGCGCTGCAGCCGGCGGCGCTGGTTTTCCAGATCCGCGCGCTCACGCAGCACCGTGTCGCGCAGGTCGGCGTTGCTGGCCTCCAGCTCGGCAATACGCGCCTGCAACTGGGCCAGTTCGCTGCCCTGCGCGTCATCCATGGGGTCGTGCTCGCGGCCCTGTTCCGGCGCCTGCGGATCGTTGTTTTGCATACGTCCACTCCAACAGAAAACCCGGGCCGGCAGGTACTGCCGACCATCGTCAAAATGCGGGCAACCCCGCCTCCCGGGCCGGTTATAAGGCCGTCGCGGCGCGATTCAAGGCATCGCTGAGCAATCCGGCGGTGGCCTGCACCACCGGGATCACCCGCTCGTAGGCCATGCGCGTGGGTCCGATCACGCCTACCGCGCCGAGCACCCGCCCCTGTGCGCCGTAGCTGGCGGTGACCACGCTGCAACCGTCCAGGGCGGTAAAGCCGGACTCCTCGCCGATGAAAAGTCGCACGCCCGGGGCACGGGCGCAGACTTCCATCAACTGGAGCAGCTCATTCTTTTTCTGGAAGGCCTCGAACAATTCGCGAAGGCGGTCGAGGTTGGCCAGTTCCGCGTACCCCATGAGGTTGGTCTGGCCGCTGACCAGGACGTCGTCGCCCTCGGCATGCGGAGCGAACGACGCGGTAGCCAGCTCCACAGAACTCGCCAGCAGCCGATTGAGTTCACTGCCCGCCTCGCGGATCTCGCTGAGCAGATGCGCGCGGATATCGTCCAGCCGCAGGCCGGCGAAGTGTGCATTGAGGTAGTTGGCCGCCTGCTCCAGCTCCCGTCCGCCGAGCGGTTTGGCCAGTCGCACGATGCGGTTCTGTACCTGATTGTCGGCGAATACCAGCACCACCAGCACCTGTGCATCCGGCAGCGCCACGAAATCGATGTGACGAAGCGGGAAGTCGCCTTGGCGCGGCACCGACACAACGCCGGCAAACCGGGTCATCGCCGACAGCAGCGAGGAGACGTTGCCCAACAGGTCGCGCGTAGTGGCCGGGCCGGGCGGCAGCTCGCGCTTGAGCCGGGCCATCTCGTCACGGGGCAGCGGCTGCAGTTCGATCAGGCTGTCCACGAACAGCCGCAGCCCCCGTGGCGTGGGTATGCGGCCGGCCGAGGTGTGCGGCGAAGCCACCAGCCCGGCGTCTTCCAGATCGGCCATGATGTTGCGGATGGTCGCCGGACTGACATCCAGCCCGGAGGAACGCGACAGGGTGCGCGAGCCAACCGGCTCGCCATCGGCCAGGTACTGCGCGATGAGCGTGCGCAGCAGGCGCCTGGCGCGAGCGTCGAGTTCGTGGCTTTGGTAATGGGTCATGCGCTGTGGCAATCCGTGAGACCTGCAAGAAATAAGGTGTAGGGCAGTGCTTTGCAAGCAGCCGGGCCTGTGCCCCCTCGCCCGCGCCCGCGCCGCTCCCTACAATCAACGAACTCGCCGGAAGCCGCTTATCCATGCTCACCTCGCTCTACGTCCGCCATTTCGCCGTCGTCGAAGAAGCCGAGATCACCTTCGGCCCCGGCCTCACCGTGGTCAGCGGCGAGACCGGGGCGGGCAAGTCGCTACTGGTGGACGCGCTCATGCTGCTGGCCGGCGCACGTGCCGACAGCGGCATGGTGCGCACCGGCAGCGATCGCGCCGAACTGGCCGCGGAATTCAATCTCGCCGAACTGCCCGATGCCCGTGAATGGCTGCGGCGCGAAGAGCTGGACGATGGCGACACCTGCCAGTTGCGCAGGGTCATTCGCGCCGAAGGCAGTTCGCGCGCCTGGATCAACGGACGCCCCGCAAACGCCGGGCAGCTCGGCGAGCTGGCAACGCTGCTGGTGGAGATCCACGGGCAACACGAGCATCAAGCGCTGCTCTCGCGCAGCCACCAGCTCGCGCTGCTGGACGCCTTTGCCGGCAACGATGAAACGCTGGAGCAGGTCCGCGAGCTCGCCGGGCAATGGCGCGAACTCGGGGTTCGCATCCACAAGCTCAGCGGCGGTACCGATCGCGAGCAGCGTCTGGCGCTGCTCGCGCACGAAGTAGCAGAACTGGAAAAATGGGCGCTGCCGCCTGCCGAGCTGGCGGAACTGGAGACCGCGCACAAACGGCTGGCCAATGCCGGCCGCCTCGCCGAGGGAGCGTCGGGCGTGGTCGAGTTGCTGGATGGCGACAGCGAGTTTGCCGTGCGTCGGGCGCTGGCGCGTGCACAGGCGGAGGTCGGCCGGCTCGCGCTCCTGGATGACCGGCTGAACCCGCTGCTGGAGTTGCTGGACACCGCAACCATCCAGCTGGGCGAGGCGGTGGACGACCTGGGCCGCTATGCGCAGGATGTCGATCTCGACCCTGAACGGTTCGCGCAGGTCGACGCCCATCTGGCGCGCCTGCACGAGCTGGGACGACGTCATCGCCTGCCGCCGGGCGAGCTTCACGAAAAACTCGGCAGCATGCGAGAGGAGCTCGACGAACTCGAGGGCGCAGGCGAGGCGCTGGAGCAGCTGACTGGCCGCCGGGAGCGCGTGCAGCAAGACTATATCCGCGCCGCCGGCGCCCTCAGCCGCGAGCGGTCGGATGCGGCAGCACGGCTCGGCCGGGAGGTGAGCCAGCTGATGGCGGAACTGGGCATGAGCGGCGGCGTACTCGAGGTGTCGCTGGAGCCGGTGGCGGGCGATGCGCCCGATCCGCAGGGCCAGGAGCGTTGCGAGTTGCTGGTGAGCGCCAACCCGGGGCAGCCACCCCGCGCGCTTCGCAAGGTAGCCTCCGGCGGCGAGCTCGCGCGCATCAGCCTGGCCATCGAAGTGGTCACCCTCGGCGAGGACACCGTGGGCAGCATGGTATTCGACGAGGTGGACACCGGCATCGGCGGCGCGGTCGCGGAGGTGGTCGGGCAGAAACTGCGGGCGCTCGGTGCGCAGCGGCAGGTGCTGTGCGTCACCCACCTGCCCCAAGTCGCTGCGCAGGGCCATGCGCATCTGCGCGTGAGCAAGCAGAGCGACAGCGATTCAACCCAGACGCGGATCGAAGAGCTCGATCCCGCCGGTCGGCGCGCGGAACTGGCGAGGATGCTCGGCGGCGTCGAGATCACCCAGGCGACCCGCACCCATGCCAAACAGATGCTGGAGCGCGCCCAGGCCGGCTGAGCATTTTCCCGCCGCGTTTTAGCCCGGGCCGGGCAACAACCCGCGCTCGCTGGCCATGCGATAGAGGTCGAGCTCGGACCCCGCACCCAGCTTGCCCATCAAGCTGGCCCGGTGGATGTAGACCGTCTTCTGGCCGATCCCCAGTTCGCCAGCGACCTGCTTCGGCGCTCGACCCGCGGCAAGCAGCAGGAACACCTCACGCTCGCGCGCGGTGAGCCGCTGGATCGGGTCAAGCGCATCGGCCGGGCGATCCGCACGTCGCTGCCGCAGGTCGGAGCTGAGAAAGCACTCTCCCTGCATGACCGCCCGCAACCCGGCCACCAGCTCTTCCGGCGCCACGCCCTTGGTGACGTAGCCACTGGCCCCCCGGCGCAGCGCCTCGGACACGTAGGGATCACCGTCATGCATGCTCAGCACGACGATGCGGCTCGACGGCGACACGCTCAGCAGGTGTTCGATCAGCGGCAGGCCGCTGCCGTCGGGCAGCGACAGGTCCAGCGCCACCAGATCCGGCGTGCGGCGGTTGATCGCGTCAACGGCATCGTCAGCGCAGCGGCACTCCGCCACCACCTCCAGATCGGGCTCCATCTCGATCAGGCGCTTGAAGCCCTCGCGCACGATGGCGTGGTCGTCGACCAGAACAATGCTGTACATGCCTCTTCCCCGTTCAATGCCCGTTGCACCAGGTCACCCCAAAGCATCGCACATGTACCATTCGCGAATGCAGAGCCAGACGCCCCGCTTCTTCAACTCAGGCTTGGTCATCGGCGCCGCCTATCTGATCGCATGGCTGCTGCTCTGGCCGACCGAACAACCCTACTGGATGCTGCCGTTCGGGCTGCGCTTCGGTGCGCTGCTGCTGACGCCGACACGCGTCTGGCCCTGGCTGCTCGGCTTCGAGCTGGGTGCTGGCGCGGCCATCGAGATCCACAACGATGCAGCCATGGGGTGGCTGGGCTTCCTGCTCGGCGACCTGCCCGATCCTTTGATCGTCGCCGCCGGTCTGTGGCTGTTGCGCAAGGCCAACCTGCACGCGAGCCTGCGCGTCCCCGAGGACGTGACGCGCCTGTTGCTTTCGGCACTGCTGGTGGTGACGGCAACCACCGCACTGGACGCCGCGCTGCTGGCCCTGATGCACCAGTCGTCGCCGTCCACCCCGATGGTGGACGCGCTGGGCCTGGACCTGCTCAGCAATTACCTGGGCGTGCTCCTGGTGGTGCCGCTCATGGTGATGCTCGCGCGTGCCCGTCCAAGCCGCAGGATGCTCGCCGCGCTGATCATGGACGGCTTGCTCGTGATGCTGCCCTCCATGGCGATTCTGCTCATGCTTTCCGAGCATGCGGCGCCGCAGCCGCAGTTCGCGCGCGTGCTTTCGTTGGCGCCGGTGATGTTCTTTGCCTTCCGCCACGGCTGGCGAGGCGCCAGCCTGGCAATGCTGACCACGAGCATGGGCATGAGCATGGTCGACTACATGATCGGCCAGCCAGCGCCCAGCGCACCGGGCTATCTTTTCCTCGCTGTCGCGGGCACCGGCGCGCTGATGCTGGGTTCGGCCACGGACGCGCTCCGACGCAGCAGCGAGAGAGTCGCCGAACAGAACGTGTATCTGGCGGCCGTCAACCGTCGCCTGGACCAGTTGGCCCGCCAGCTGCGCGATGCCGCCCGCGGCAACCTGCAAGCCGAAGAGAGCCAGCGCCGCCACATGGCGGCCGAGCTGCACGACGAGCTGGGGCAGAACATCACCGCCATCCAGACGCATATCAAGCTTGCGCAGACGCGCTTGCAGCAGGTCGGCATGGAAGATGTCGGCCACTCGGTGAACGCCATCCTGGGCCACATGCGGCGTGCGCTGCACCGGCTTCTGGACGATCTGCGGCCCGCGGTACTGGACGAGTTCGGACTCATACGAGCGCTTGAGGAAGGACCGGTGAGGGACCTGCTGGATGCTGCGGGCATCGTCTACCAGACAGACATGTACGGGGATCCGCGCCTGCTCGACGATGACACGCGCACCGCCATTTATCGGCTGGTGCAGGAGAGCGCCACCAATACCGTCAAACATGCACAGGCGAAGCATTTCAGGGTGCGGCTGCGCATCGGCGAGCGCCATGGCGTGCCGCTGGCACTGGTGGATGTCCGCGACGACGGGGTCGGCTTGCCGGGGACCCTGCCCCGCGGAGGCAGAGGCCTGCAGGGGATGCGCGACCGCGTCACGTCGTTGGGTGGCTTGTTCCGCTTGCGCCCCACCGCCGGGCACGGGCTGCATCTGCGCGTGTTGCTGCGGGGCAGCAACCTCCCTGCCGGCAAAGTGACCTCGATAGCTCGCCCGGTATAGGAATTTTTCCGATAGCCCGTTCGTGAAGGCTTCGTTAGGATCGATCCATCGATGTGGGGGAGCCGCCATCGCAAGATGGCGCGCCGAAGTCACCGTGGGGACGGTGGCTTCGAAGGGCGACAAGGAAGTCGCTCCGCCGGAACCGAAGCAGCCCAAGGACCTACGCGAGCAACTCGCCCTGATCCAGGCTTCCAGGTAACGGATAAACCGTGGGCGGACAGGAGTCCTCCCGCGGTTTTTTTTGTTTGAAACCCAGGTTCGGGCGCCTGCCACTCCCGTACGGCGCCCTTGGCGACGCCCTATTTCTTGCTGCCCTTCGGGCGCACGTAGAGCACAAGGCTGTGGTCTTCCAGCTCATAGCCGTGGCGGGCGGCGATTTCTTTCTGCAGTCGCTCGATCTCTTCACTGACGAACTCGACCACTTTTCCGCTGTCCACATCAATCATGTGGTCATGATGCTTGCCGCGATCGAGTTCGTAGACCGCTTGTCCGCCTTCGAAGTGGTGCTTGACGACGATGCCGGCGGCCTCGAACTGGGTCAGCACCCGGTAGACCGTGGCCAGGCCAATGTCCTCCTGATAGCCGAGAAGCTTGCGGTAGATGTCCTCGGCCGAGAGATGGTGAATCCCATCTTCCTCGAAGATTTTGAGAATGCGCATGCGCGGGTGCGTGACCTTGAGGCCGGCCTTCCGCAGCTCCCGGGTTTCCTGTTCCATTGCCAACTCCGCGCGGTTCCGCAAGACCGTTAGTGTATCATCCGTCACCTTTACGCTCGGGACGCAACACGCATGCACAAGCTGATCCGTACCTTGGGTTTCGCCACGCTAGCACTGGCTTTGGGCGGCTGTGGACTGGTCTATACCCCGGACGTGCAGCAAGGCAACATCCTGACCAAGGAAGCCGTCGACCAGCTCAAGCCAGGCATGACCAAGCGTCAGGTCATCGTATTGCTCGGTTCGCCGTCGGTCAGCAGCCCGTTCGATCATGATCGCTGGGACTACGTCTCCAGCCAGCAGCACCGGGGCGGCCCGATCAAGATCCGCACCTTCACTCTCACCTTCAACAACGACACGCTGGTGCGTACCGAAGGTGATTTCTTCGCCCAGAACGCGGAGCAGATGCTGAAGGATACGAAGAAGTATCGGGTGGACTATCCGGTGGACGAGAAGAGCGGCGACAAGGGCTCCTCGACCGATGCCGGAGCCGACGACAGCGGCGCGCAGGAACCGTAGGCGCCAGCTTGCACGCAGTGGCCGCGGGACGGAACCGTCCCCGCCCGCGTGATGCCTTCAGTCCCTAAGCTGCGCGCGGCGCCGGCGCGCGTCCTTGGGGTCAAGCCGCAGTGCGCGACACAGCTCAAGCCGATCGCCATGGTGCAGGACATGCTGCATCTTCACCGCGCGGCCAAAGATGCCGGTACCGGCAGCTGCCTCGATCGCTTCGCCCCAGCCCGGCTGGAAAGCCGCAATCTCGAGGGCCGCGGCGACGGTGCTGCCGGCGGGAAGCGAGAGCAGGCAGCGACTGGTCCGCGATTCACCGGCCGCCACCACCTCCACGGTGATAGCGTCGAGCGATGTCTGCGGGCACCGCGCCTCATCCATAGGTACGCTTCGCTTCGCGACTGAAGTCGTCGACCATCCGCGTGGCCAGCCCCTGGAACCCGAGTTTAACCGCACTCGCGCCGAGCCAGCCGGCATAGTCGATATCCAGCGCAAACTCGATCTTGCAGCCACTGTCGCCCAAGGCGACGAACGACCAGAGCCCCTCGAGGCTGCGGAACGGACCGTCCACCAGGCTCATCTGCAGCCGGTGGGGACGCTGCAAGGTATTGCGTGTCGTGAAGCTCTGGTTGAACGCCGCCATCTTGAGATCGAGCCTCGCCACCAGCATGTCATCACCGCGGTCGAGGACTTCGGAGCCGGAACACCAGCCGAACCGCTTTGGGTATGCTTCGACATCATTGACCAGATCGAACATCTGAGCGGGCGAGTACCCCACGAGGGCGCTTCGGCGAATTTCGATCACGGTAGCCTCTTTCAGAATCTTTTCCGGGTTCGATCCGATATGCGGTCGACCCCGCACAGGGCAAGCGCCCGAAGTCTAGCGAACATGGCAAAAAGCAAAGAGAAGGACAATAAGGGCGGCGGCACGATCGCGCTGAACAAGCGCGCGCGCCACGAATACCACATCGACCAGCGCTACGAGGCGGGCATTGCGTTGCAGGGCTGGGAGCTGAAGGCGCTGCGTGCCGGTCGCATCAACTTTGGCGAGAGCTTTGCGATGATCCGCAACGGCGAGTTGTTCCTGCACGGCGCGTCGATCCCGCCGCTCATCAGCGCCTCGACCCACGTCATCGCCGAAGACCGGCGTACCCGCAAGCTGCTTCTGCACCGAAACGAGATCGACCAGTTGATCGGCGCCGTGGAGCGCAAGGGGTACACGATCGTGCCGACCGCGATGTACTGGAAGGGGAACAAGGTCAAAGTCGAGGTTGGCGTGGCCAAGGGCAAGCAGGAGCACGACAAGCGCGATACCGAGAAGGAGCGCGACTGGCAGCGCGAGAAGCAGCGGACGATGCGCGCGCACAACACGTGATGCCGGAAGCAGCTCAGTGGTGCGACGGGCAGCATGTTCATTGAACTGGCTGCCACGCACCCCATATACTACTTCGGCTATCAGATTTCCCGGGGGTGTCCTGGCTTCGACGGGGGTCGTGAGATAGCTTGATGCATGCCGAGGGGGCAGCTTTCCTCGTTAATCCAGCAGCAAACTTATAGTTGCCAACGACGACAACTACGCTCTCGCCGCTTAAGGCGTAAGCCCCGAACCCACTTGTGCTCGTGCTCGTCGGTGTAGGGTCATTATCACGGGATCGCCGAAGACTGCCGCCTGCCGGTCCTAGGTCAAATCAAGCAGGCTGGTTCCGCGGTGCGCTTTGCTCATCGTGCTTGTCGCGGAACGAGATTGAACGTTGAGCTACGCATGTAGATTCAGGCGTTGAACACCTTCGGACGCGGGTTCGACTCCCGCCACCTCCACCAATCCGGCCACTCAAGCATGCTTGGGTGGCTTTTTCATTGCGCCTCCGGATTCCTTCCAGCCGTCGGTGTACCGCCGAGCAGCGGTCACGGCGGCGACCGTTGGAGACAGGTTGAACCCCGGCGGAGGTCCGCCAGCAGGCACTCGATCGAGGCGCCTGCTCGAGACGGCGCCACGATGCTGCTGCTCGCTATGGGAGAATGCGGCCCGGCCATCACGACGGCGCGCTTCCATCCATGCTCAAAGGCGTCATTCTCGGTTTCGCCTGCTATGCCGCCTTCGCGATCAGCGACGCCTGCGTCAAGTCGCTCCACGGTTCGGTGCCTGCCTACGAGGCGGTCTTTGCGGGCGCGCTGCTTTGCCTGTGTGCCCTGCCCTTCATCCGCGGGCGCGGCGACCGGTGGCGCGACGTGGTGGTGGCCAATCGCCCGGGCCTGTGGTGGATCCGCGCGCTGACCGGGGGCATCTGCAACATCTCGGCTGTGGTGGCGTTCACGCTGCTGCCGATGGCTGAAACGTTTGCGCTGATCTTCCTGATGCCGATCTTCGTCACCCTGCTCTCGGTGCTGTTCCTGAAAGAACACGTGGGCTGGCGCCGATGGGCTGCCGTGCTGATCGGGTTCGCCGGAGTGATGGTGGTGCTGCGCCCCGGCTTCCGGGAACTCGGCACGGGTCACTTCGCCGCCATCCTCTGCGGATTGTCCGGCGCCGTCTCCATGGTGGCGATGCGCCTGGCCGGCGCGCACGAGAAACGCATCAGCCTCTACGGCGCCGGAGTCGTGGGGCCACTGCTGCTTGGTGGCCTGCTGATGATCCCGCACTTCGTCTGGCCCGACGTGCACGCGTGGCCGCTACTGCTGGGCTACGGGCTGATGCAGGGCCTCGCCGGCGTGTTGTTGATGCTTGCCACGCTGCTGGCACCTGCCAATCGCATCGCGCCGACGCAGTACAGCCAGATGTTGTGGGCGATCGGTTTCGGCTACTGGCTGTTTGGCGACACGCTGGACTGGCCGATGCTCGCCGGCATCGTGCTGATCCTCGGTGCCGGCCTGTTCACCCTGGTTCGCGAAGAGAAGGTCACGCCATGGTGGCGGCGGCAGAAGCTGGTCTAGATCTGCGCGCCCGCAGCGCTTGTCGCCACGACGGGCGCTGGTCACACTGAACGGGTCCTTCGCCACGGCACGCTGTCATGCCCAACACGCCTCTTGCACTCTCACCCATCGTTGCGGGCATGTGGCGCATGGCGGAATGGCAGCTGGACGTGCCCGCCCGCGTCCGCTGGATTGAACAGACGCTGGAACTCGGCATATCCACATTCGACCACGCGGACATTTACGGTGATTACCGCGTTGAAGCGCTTTTCGGCGAGGCGCTGCGGGCGGCACCCCGGCTACGCGGCCGGATGCAGCTGGTGAGCAAATGCGGCATCCGGCTGCGCTCGCCGGAACACGCCTACCGACTGAACTACTACGACACCTCCAGCGCCTACCTCCGCGCGCAGGTCGAACGGTCGTTGGCGAACCTGGGTGTCGAGCAGCTCGACCTGGTGCTGATCCATCGGCCCGATTACCTGATGGACGCGGCAGCCTTGGCCGGGACCTTCCGCGAGCTCACGAGCGAAGGCAAGGTAGCCCACTGGGGTGCATCCAACCATTCGCCGGCCCAGTTCGCCCTGCTCCACCAGCATCATCCGCTGACAACCCATCAGGTGGAACTATCGCCGCTGGCGATGCAGGCGCTCGACGACGGCGTGCTCGACCAGGCCCAGCAACTGGCCTTGCGCCCGATGATCTGGTCTCCGCTGGGCGGCGGGCGCCTTTTCTCCGGCAGCGATCCCCAGGCAGTACGCGTGCGCGAGACGATGGAAGGTATCGCGACGCGCCTAGGCATCAGCCTGACGACGCTCGCCTACGCCTGGATCCTGCGTCACCCGTCTCGCCCGTATCCGATTACCGGAAGCGGCCGCATCGAACGACTGGCCGAGGCTGTCGCTGCCCTGGATATCGAGCTCGATGCGCAGGACTGGTACGACATCTGGACCGCCAGCCAGGGCCACCCCGTGCCGTAACGGCTGGCGATGGGAGCACATCACACGCCGGGAAAGCAAACGGCCGGTGGATCCCCGCGTTACACCAGATGCCGCTAGCGGTTGCTCACGCCATGCGGCACATGGCCTGTCGCCACGTGTCGCCGCGCAGACTCTACGTTGGCCGGGGAATCGTCGAAGAAGATGTCGGCGCCGAATGCGTCGAGAAAGGGCCCCTTGTCGCGTCCGCCGAGGAACAGCGCCTCGTCGATGCGCACGCCCCACTTGCGCAGGGTCAGTATCACGCGCTTGTGTGCCGGTGCGGAGCGCGCCGTGACCAGCGCGGTGCGGATCGGCGAGTTCTCCGCCGGAAAGGCCGCCTGCAACCGGTGCACTGCAGTCAGGAATCCGCGGAATGGCCCCACCGAGAGTGGTTCGGCGGCACGTTCGTGCTCGTTGCGGTGGAACGCGTCGAGGCCCTCTTCGCGCGACACCCGTTCGCCCTCGTCGCCAAAAAGTACCGCGTCGCCGTCGAACGCGATGCGCAGCTGTTCGCTGGCCCGCGGCGGCGCCGTGCTGGGCAGGATGGTGGCCGCGGCGACACCGGCGGCCAGCGCGCGTCCGACATCCTCGGCATTGGCCGACAGGAACAGATCGGCCTTGAACGGCGCGATGTAGTCGGAGGTGGGCGCTCCGCTGGTAAAGGCGGCGCGACTGATCTCCAGTCCGTAATGCTGGATGGCGTTGAAGATGCGAAGGCCGGTGTCGCCGGAATTGCGCGAGAGCAGGATCACTTCCACCGGTGGTACATCACCGGCCAACCGATTGAGCCCGAGCAACTTCTGCACCAGCGGAAACGCGACACCCGGAGGCAGGATCTCGTCCTCGTGGTCGATCTGGAAGCTGCGATAGGCGTCCAGCCCGTCGCGTTCGAACAGCGCGTGGCTGTCGCCCATGTCGAACAAGGCCCGCGAGGAGATCGCCACCACCAGCCGGTTGTCGCCGGCAGCCGAAGGATCGTGGGCGTCTGGAGCGGAAGAGGTCATGCGCGGCGCCGGGGCGTGGGAGCGCCAATCTAGCAAAGGCGCACCGCGATGCGTAGCGGAGCGAGCAGGCACACCTGCCCGCGCGCGTCTGATCCATCGCGTCAATCGGCGGCGAACTGCTCGTCCAGGATCCGCTGCTCCAGGTTGTGCTCCGGATCGAACAGCAGCCGCACGCCATTCTCGCGCGACTGGCGAACGGTCACGGCACGGACGTCTCGAACCTCGTGGAAGTCGGCGGTGGCGCTGACCGGCCGCTTGCCCGGATCGAGCGTGCGCAGGCCCACCTCGGTCAGATGCGGCAGGATCGCGCCGCGCCAGCGTCGGGGTCGGAACGGGCTGATCGGGGTCAGTGCGAGCACGTTCGCGTCCAGCGGCAGGATCGGCCCATGGGCGGACAGGTTGTAGGCAGTCGACCCAGCGGGCGTCGCCACCAGGATGCCGTCGCAGACCAGGTTGGCGAGCTTGACCGTGTGGTTGAGCGTCACCTCCAGGTGCGCGGCCTGGTTGCTCTGGCGCAGCAGCGACACCTCGTTGAACGCGATGGCGCTGGATACCTCGCCCGCGGCGTCGGTGGTGTGCATTTCCAGCGGGTACAACGTCGCCGTGTGGGCGCGGGCGATCCGCTCGGGCAGCTGGTCCAGCCGATGCTTGTTCATCAGAAATCCGACCCGGCCCAGTTTCATGCCGTACACCGGAGCCGGCAGTGCGTGATGGGCGTGCAGCGTGCGCAGCATGAAGCCATCGCCGCCGAGCGCAACGATCACTTCGGCTTCGAGTGGTGCCGTATGCCCGTAGCGTTCGACGAGCTTGCGGCGGGCCTGCTGGGCGAGCGGCGTGTCGCTGGCAACGAAAGCAAAGCGCATGGTCTGGGTCGGCTGGAAGTGTCCGGCGAGCTTACAGGAGCACGCCGGACCGCCGTGAGGAAGGCAGCCGCGGCTCGGTAGGCACGCCACGCATACGGACGGCTAGGCACCACCCACCGACCGGCATACGGGCGTGCGCATCGATCCGCCGGCGCCGGACACGGCCCCGCGCGCGATCAACGCGCGGGCCCGTGCAACCACGTGCACTCAGCCAGCCGGCACTCGGCTGGCCGGCACTCATCCGGCCGGCGCTCAGCCAGCGGGCACCTGCGCCAGCTGGGCCAGTCGACGCACCGCGACCGAGGCGATCGGGTAGTCCGCGTTCTGCGTGAGGATCTCCGCCAGCATGGTGCGGGTGTACTTCAGCGTGGCGTCGTCGCGCTCCAGCCACGCCTGCACCGGCGAGCGGTCGGTGCGCTCGCCGCACAGCGAAAGCACCTGCAGCGCCAGCGCGCGATGCTGGTGGTTCAGCTCGTCCAGCAGCGAACCGCGTGCCTGGGCATGCCAGTGCCCCTCCACCGGCAGCGCCTCGATCTGGTCACGCAACCACTCGAGGTCCAGCGCCTCGCCCAGCTCGTAGAACACCGTGGCCACCTTCGCCACCGGCTCCCCGCTGTGCTGGGCCACTTCCACCATGTCCAGCGCTGCACGCAGCTCGGACAGCCGCGCCAGCCGAACCGCCAACTCGGCCGGCAGCCCCAGGCCGACCCACTTCTCCTGGCTCGACTCGAAATCGCCGCGGCCGGTGTCGGTCAGTGCGTCGGGCAGCGCCTTGCGCAGTTCGCTGACCCGGCTCTGGTAGCGATCCACATTCGCGGCGATATCCAGCGTGCCGCCCGGGCGGTTGAGCAGCCAGCGCGTCATGTGCCGCAGCAGGCTCCAGATCTGCAGGATCGCGTCGATCTGCGTGCTCTCGGCCACCTGGCTGTCGAGCACCTCGATCTGTGCCCACAATTCGCGTGCGTCGAGGATCTCGCGCGCCGCGGTGTAGGCCTTGGCGATCGCCGCCGGCCCCTGACCGGTGTCCTCCTGCATGCGCATCATGAAGGTGGCGCCCATGCGGTTGATGGTCGAGTTGGTCACCGCCGTGGCGATGATCTCGCGCTTGAGGCGGTGACGCTGCATGTGCTCGGCGTACTTGTCGTGCAGCGGCTCGGGGAAGTAACGCACCAGTTCCTTGGACAGGTAAGGGTCCTCGGGCACGTCCGACTCCAGCAGCTGCTGGAACAGCTTGATCTTGTCGTAGGACAGCAGCACCGACAGCTCCGGCCGGGTCAGGCCCTGGCTGCGCGCCTTGCGCTCGGTCAGCTCGGCGTCGGTCGGCAGGTTTTCCACCTGGCGATCGAGCAGGCCTTCGCCTTCCAGCGTGCGGATGAAGTGCGCCATCGAACCGAGTCGCTTGGTCGACTGGTGCTCCATCAGCGTGATTGCCTGGTTCTGGCGATAGTTGTCCCACAGCACCAGCTGGCCCACCTCGTCGGTCATCACGCGCAACTGCTGGTTGCGCTGCTCCTCGGTGAGCTCGCCGCGCTGCACGGCGTCACCGAGCAGGATCTTGATGTTGACCTCGTGGTCGGAGGTATCCACACCGGCGGAGTTGTCGATGAAGTCGGTGTTGAGCAGCACACCGTGCTGGGCCGCCTCGATACGGCCCTTCTGGGTCATGCCGAGGTTGCCGCCCTCACCCACCACCTTGCAACGCAACTCGGCGCCGTTGACGCGCAGCGCGTTGTTGGCGCGATCGCCGACGTCGGCGTGGGTCTCGCTGGCCGCCTTGACATAGGTACCGATGCCGCCGTTCCAGAGCAGGTCGACCGGCGCCTCGAGGATGGCGCTCAGCAACTCGTTCGGCGGCAGGTGCGTCGCGTCGCCCTTGATGCCGAGCACCGCACGCACCTCCGGCGAAATCGGGATCGACTTGGCGCTGCGCGGATAGACACCGCCGCCGGTGGATATCAGCGAGGTGTCGTAGTCGGCCCAGCTCGATCGCGGCAGGGCGAACATCCGCTCGCGCTCCACGAACGAGCGCTCGACGTCCGGGCTCGGGTCCAGGAACACGTGGCGGTGATCGAACGCCGCCACCAGCTTGATGTGACGCGACAGCAGCATGCCGTTGCCGAACACGTCTCCGGACATGTCGCCGATGCCCACGCAGGTGAAGTCCTGCGTCTGCGAATCGCGCCCGAGCGCCCGGAAGTGGCGCTTGACCGACTCCCACGCCCCCTTGGCGGTGATGCCCATCGCCTTGTGGTCGTAACCGTTGGAGCCGCCGGAGGCGAACGCGTCGCCAAGCCAGAATCCATGTTCGACGGAGATCGCATTGGCGATGTCGGAGAAGGTGGCCGTGCCCTTGTCGGCCGCGACCACCAGGTACGGGTCGTCCTGGTCGTGGCGCACCACATCGTGCGGCGGCACCACCTGGCCCTCGACCAGGTTGTCCGTGATGTCAAGCAGGCCGGCGATGAACAGCCGGTAGCAGGCGATGCCCTCGGCCTGCTGCGCATCGCGGTCGCCGCCCTCGGGCGGGTTCTTCACATAGAAACCGCCCTTCGAGCCGACCGGCACGATCACCGTGTTCTTCACCATCTGTGCCTTCACCAGGCCCAGCACCTCGGTGCGGAAATCTTCGCGACGGTCGGACCAGCGCAGGCCACCGCGCGCTACCGGGCCGAAGCGCAGATGCACGCCCTCGACGCGCGGCGAGTACACGAATATCTCGCGGTAAGGCACCGGCTTGGGCGCGTCCGGCACCCGATGCGAGTCGAACTTGAAACTGATGTAAGGACGCACCTGCCCGTTCCACTGCTGGAAGTAGCTGGTGCGCAGGGTGGCGTCCATCACGTCCAGGTAGCTCTTGACGATGCGCTCGTCGTCCAGGCTCGCGACGTCGTCGAGCAGCGTGCGCAGCGCGTCAGTCAGCACCTGCACCTGGGCAGCGCGCGGCTGCGCCAGCGAGGCGACCATGCCGTCGACCAGCTCCGCATGCGCGGCGCGGGTGGCTTCGGGAATCAGCGCCACCATCTGCCGCCGCAGGTCTTCGCCGGCGCGCTCGCGCTCGTCGGCGGACAGGCTCTCGCGACGCGGGTCGAACTTGGCGTAGAACAGCTCGATCAGCACGCCGGCGATCGCCGGGTACCGGTTGAGCGTGGCTTCCATGTAGGTCTGCGAGAACGCGATGCCGACCTGCTGCAGGTACTTGCAGTAACCGCGCAGCACCGCCACCTGGCGCCAGTCGGCCTGGGCGAACAGCACCAGGTTGTTGAAGCCGTCGCTCTCGGCCTGACCGCGCCACAGCGCCTCGAAGCTGCGTTCGAAACGGTCGCGCACGTGCGCCAGCTCGAAGGTTAGCGGCTGCTTCGGCTTGAGCTCGAAGTCGTGGATCGTCAGCGGCTGGTGCTGGTTCTCCAACGTGTAGACATGCTCGGCGAGCATCCGCACGCCCATGTTCTCCAGCATCGGCAGTGCTTCGGAGAGCGGAATCGGGTGGCCGTAGTGAATCACCTTGAAGCGCAGCGAGCCGTCGGCGTGCCGGTACAGCGACATGCGGATGGCGTCTTCGCTGTCGAGTCCTGCCAGCGCCTGCACGTCGGCGGCGGCGACTTCCGGCGTCACCTCGTCGATGTAGCCCGGCGGCAGTGCGCGCGCAAAGCGGTTGGCCAGCACCACGCCCTCGTGCGCGCCGACATTGCGTACCAGCACATCGCGCACCTCGTCCTGCCAGTTGCGCACGATCGCCGCCACGCCGTGCTCCAGCGCGGTGGTGTCGTAGCTCACCTGCTCGCCGACGCGCGGACGCACCACCACGTGCAGGCGCGCCAGCGCGGCCTCGCCCATCAGCACGGCCGAGTCGACCTGCTCACCGTGCAGCGCGTCGCGCAGCAGCGCCTCGATGCGCTCGCGCACCGTGGTGTTGAAGCGCTCGCGCGGCACGAACACCATGCAGGTGAAGAACCGGCCGTAACGGTCGCGCCGCACGAACAGGCGCGTGTGCGCACGCTGGCGCAGTTCGAGAATGCCGGTGACCGCGTTGAACAGCTCGTCCTCGTTGGACTGGAACAACTCGTCGCGCGGCAGCGTCTCCAGGATGTGCCGCAGCGACTTGCCCGAGTAGGAGTCGCGCTTGAGCCCGGAGCGCGTAAGCACCGCTTCCACCTTTTCGCGAACCAGCGGCACGTCCTGCGGGCGGGCCATGTATGCGTTGGAGGAAAACAGCCCCAGGAACCGTTGCTCGGCCACCGGCTTGCCGCTGGCGTCGAAGCGCAGCACGCCGATGTAGTCCATGTGCCCGGGACGATGCACCTGCGAGCGCGCGTTGGTCTTGGTCAGGATCACCGCCTCGGCGGCGCCGGCCGGTACGGCCGTGCGTGCACTGAGCGAACTGAGCGAACGCGGTGCCACCGAGCGCTCGTTGCCGGACAGGATGCCCAGGCCCGAGCCGTCCACCGATTGCAGCACCTCGCCATCCGGACCTTGCCGCACTTCGTATTCGCGGTAGCCGAGGAAGGTGAAGTTGTCCTCCGCCACCCACCGCAGGAACTCGCCCGCCTCGCGCGCCACGCGCGGATCCAGTGCCGGCTGGCGCTGCGGCAGGTCGGCAGCGATGGCACGAGCCTGGTCGCGCATGGCGGCCCAGTCGCGCACGGCGGCGCGCACGTCTTCCAGTGCGTCCTCGATGCGCGACTTCAGTGCGGCCTGGGCCGCCTCGTCGGCGAGCCGGTCCACCTCTAAATGCATTACCGACTCGGCGGAGTCGGCCTCATCGCCCAGCGCCTGCAGCTTGCCCGACGCGTCGCGCGTCGCCCTCACCACCGGATGGATCACGGCGTGGATCTGCAGTTCCGCCGAGACGATCATGCTCACCGTGTCGACCAGGAACGGCATGTCGTCGGTGACCACCTCGACCACGCTGCGGCCATCGTGACCGGCCATCGGGTTGAGCACGCGCACCGAGGCGCGGCCCACCTGGCGCTGGTCGATGAATTCCAGCAGGCCCTCCACCAACGTTGCCCACTCCGCAGCGGTGTGCAGCGACTGGTCGCCCGCGGCCAGCCGGGCGAAGAAAGCGCGGATAAAAAATTGCGCCTCCTGGAGGCGCTTGGCGGGCAAATCCTTTTTGCTTATTTCGTCGAGAACAACTGCTGCGAGGGAAACATTTTCGTCCGCGCGGATCGCATTCATGGCTTCTACTGTGCAGTGGAGACAGATGGGGATCTAAAAGCCCCAAGAGGATACGCCGGGGCACCGGGCGAATCCACCGCGCGGCGCCGCTTGCAGCCATGCTCGCGCGCATGGTGGAGCGCTCTCGCGCTGCGTCGTGGGCACGTTGCAGCGCAATAAAAAAGGCACGCTGAGCAGCACCGGCGGCGATCGCCGACCTGGCAGCGCCGAGTGCGCGGAGCGGGTGCTGAGAGATCGTGCCGATCGCGTGCGATGCGGTGCGCGCGAAGGCGAGCGGACGAGGTCGCGAGTCCGCGACAAAAACGGGCACACGAGCACGCATGCGGGCAAGACAAATTGTAAACCGGCGGGTATAGTCTGCGGTCCGGGACGCGCGGGTGTCCGCCCGTCGGCGGACGCATCGTCCGCGTTTGCACCGTCGTCCCGTCCGGTTTGCCGCCATCACGCATGCCCGAGCGCCCGCCCCGGCGCAGGCGTGACGCCATGGTGCAGCACCGAACAAACCCAAGCCCGCAAGCCCCGAACCCGAAAGCATCGAACCCGAAAGATTGGAGTCTTCATGAACCCCTCTTCACTGCGCACCCCTCTGCTGTGCCTGGGTCTGCTCGCCCTGGCCGCGTGCGGAGGCAAGGACAAGAGCCCGCCGGCCCCGCCGCCGCCGACCGTGGGCGTGATCACGGCCACGCCCACCAGCACACCGCTTACCAAGGACCTGGTCGGGCGCCTGTCGCCGTTCCGCAGCGCCGATGTGCGTGCGCGCGTGTCGGGCGTGGTGCTGAAGCGCACTTATGACGAAGGCTCCGACGTCAAGAAAGGCCAGGTGCTGTTCCAGATCGATCCGGCCCCGCTGAAGGCCTCGCTCGACGCGGCCCAGGCCAACCTGGCCCAAGCCCGCGCCAGCTACACCAATGCCAAGGTCGCCGCGCAGCGGGTGCGCGAACTGGCGCCGAAGGGCTACGTGTCCAAGTCGGACCTGGACAACGCCGAGGCCACCGAGCGCAGCGCGCAGGCCAGCGTGCAGCAGGCCCAGGCGAACGTGCAGACTGCGCGGATCAACCTCGGCTACGCCACCGTGACCTCACCCATCGACGGCCGCGCTGGCAAGCAGCAGGTGACCGAAGGCGCGCTGGTCGGCCAGGGCGAAGCCACGCTGCTGACCACGGTGGACCAGATCGACCCGCTGTACGTGAACTTCACCCTCGGCGCGAGCGAGCTCGAACAGATGCGCCAGGCGCAGGCCCAGGGCAACCTCACGCTGGCCGACCCCAACACCGCCAGCGTCGCCGTGAGCCTGCCCGACGGCAGCGCGTATCCGCACCAGGGCACGGTCAACTTTGCCGACATGGCGGTCAATCCCGCCACCGGCTCGGTGGATCTGCGCGCGACCGTGCCGAACCCGGAGCATCGCCTGCTGCCGGGCATGTACGTCACGCTCAAGGCAAAGCTGGGCGAGCAGCACCGGATCTTCCTGATTCCGCAGCCGGCACTGCAGCGCGACACCACCGGCGCGTATGTGCTGGTGGTCGGCAAGGACGGCAAGGTGGCGCGCAAGGATGTCACCGCCGAGCAGGTCAGCGGCAGCAACTGGGTGGTGAGCGATGGCCTGGCGGCCAGCGACAAGGTGATCGTGTCCGGCCTGCAGTCGGTGAAGGATGGGGCACCGGCCAAGACCGAGCCGTGGACGCCCGCCGACCGCAAGACGCCGGGTGACGCGCAGCCGCAACCAGCCACCAGCGCGGGCAAGGCGTCCGCCGCCAAGCAGTAACGGAGCGCGATCATGCCGAGTTTCTTCATCGATCGCCCGATCTTCGCCTGGGTGGTCGCCATCCTGATCACCCTGGGCGGCACGCTCGCCGTGCTGAACATGGGTATCGAGTCGTATCCCAACATCGCGCCGCCGCAGGTGACGGTGAGCGCGACCTATCCCGGTGCCAGTGCCGACACCACCGAGAAGACCGTCACCCAGGTGATCGAGCAGCAGCTCACCGGCATCGACCACCTGCTGTACTTCAGCTCGTCCTCCAGCGCCAATGGCTCGGCCAATGTCACGCTCACCTTCGAGACCGGCACCGACCCGGACATCGCCCAGGTGCAGGTGCAGAACAAGGTCTCGCTGGCCACCCCGCGACTGCCCTCGGAGGTGACCCAGCAGGGCGTGGTGGTGGCCAAGGCCAACCCCGACTTCCTGATGTTCGTGGCGCTCACCTCGGACAATCCCGCCGTGGACGGCGCCCGCCTCAACGACATCGTTTCCTCGCAGGTGCTCGATCAGGTGTCGCGCATCTCCGGCGTGGGCAGCATCCGGCAGATCGGCTCCGAATACGCCATGCGGATCTGGCTCAACCCGGACAAGCTGCACGGTTACGGGTTGTCGGCCACGCAGGTGTTCAACGCGATCAAGGCCCAGAACGTGCAGTTCGCCGCCGGTGCGCTGGGCGCCGACCCGGCCCCGCCGGGCCAGGGTTTCAGCGCCACGGTCTCGGCCGAGGGCCGCTTCTCCACGCCGGAGGAGTTCCGCGACATCATCCTGCGCGCCAACAGCGACGGCACCACGGTCAAGCTCGGTGACGTGGCACGGATTGCCTTCGGCCCGCAGAACTACGGCTTCCACGCCCAGTACAACGGCAAGGAGGCCGGCGCCTTCGGCGTGCAGCTGCTGCCCGGCGCCAACGCGCTGGACGTGGCAACGGCGGTGCGCTCGAAAATGGACGAGCTGGCCAAGAGCTTCCCGCCCGGCGTGACCTGGTTTGCGCCCTACGACAGCACGCCGTTCGTGCGCATCTCGATCAAGGAGGTGATCGAGACGCTGGCGATCGCGATCGTGCTGGTGTTCGGCGTGATGCTGATCTTCCTGCAGAACTTCCGCGCCACCGTCATTCCCACGCTGGTGATTCCGGTGGCGCTGCTGGGCACCTTCCTCGGCCTGCTGCCGCTGGGCTTCACCATCAACCAGCTGACCTTGTTCGGCATGGTGCTGGCGATCGGCATCGTGGTGGACGACGCGATCGTGGTGATCGAGAACGTCGAACGCATCATGACCGAGGAAGGCCTCTCGCCGAAGGAGGCCACCCGCAAGGCGATGGGCCAGATCACCGGTGCAATCGTGGCGATCACGGTGGTGCTGGCGGCGGTGTTCGTGCCCTCGGCGCTGCAGCCGGGCGCCTCGGGCGTCATCTACAAGCAGTTCGCGCTGACCATCGCCGTGTCGATGGGCTTCTCCGCGCTGCTCGCGCTGTCGTTCACGCCGGCGCTGTGCGCGAGCTTCCTCAAGCCCGAGCACGGGGACAAGAAGAACGTCGTCTACCGTGGCTTCAACAAGGTGTTCGACCGCGTCACCCGCATCTACGGTGGTCACATCGGCAGCGCGATAAGTCATGCGCCGCGCTGGATGATGGTGTTCGCCGCGATCTGCGTGATCTGCGGGGTGCTGTTCGTGCGCATGCCCACCAGCTTCGTGCCCAGCGAAGACCAGGGCTTCGCGCTGGCGATCGTGTCGTTGCCACCCGGCGCCACGGTCGACCGCACCCAGGCCGTGATGAAGCAGGTTCGCGCCACCATCAAGGACGATCCGGCGGTGGAGGGCATGTTCCAGATCTCCGGCTTCAGCTTCGTCGGCGCCGGCGAGAACACCGGCATGACCTTTATCCGGCTGAAGGACTGGGCCAAGCGCGACGTCACCGCCGAGCAGTTCATCGCCAAGGCCAACGGCATGCTGCACGGCATCCGCGACGCGCAGATCTTCGTGGTCAACCTGCCGACCATCCGCGGCCTGAGCCAGTTCGGCGGCATCGACATGTGGCTGCAGGCGCGCGCCGGCCAGGATCGCAGCGCGCTGACCAAGGCACGCAACACCCTGCTGGCCAAGGCCGCGCAGGACAACAAGCTCACCGGCATCCGCCCGCAGGCGCTGGAAGACGCGCCGTCGCTGAAGCTCAGCGTGGACCGCGTGCAGGCACAGTCACTGGGCCTGTCGGTGAGCGACATCTACCAGGCGATCCAGCTCACCCTGGCACCGGTCTACGTCAACGACTTCGCCTACGGCGGACGCGTCAAGCGCGTGCTGATGCAGGCCGACCAGCCTTACCGGATGGGGCCGGACGCGCTGCAGCACATCTACACGCCGAGCAACCAGACCGACGCCGACGGCACGCCGCAGATGATTCCGGTGAGCAGCGTCGTCGACGCGAAATGGACGCTCGCCTCGCCGGCGCTGGCCCGCTACAACGGCTATTCGGCGGTGGAGATCGTGGGCAACGCGGCGGAAGGCTTCTCCACCGGCCAGGCCATGGCGGAGATGGAGAAGATCGTCAACGACGACCTGCCTTCGGGCTTCGGCTACGACTGGACCGGCCAGTCGTATCAGGAAATCCTCTCCGGCAATTCGGCCACGCTGCTGATGGTGCTGTCGATCGTGATCGTGTTCCTGTGCCTGTCGGCGCTGTACGAAAGCTGGTCGATCCCCGTGGCGGTGCTGCTGGTGGTGCCGCTGGGCCTGCTGGGCACGGTCACGTTCTCGATGCTGCGCGGCCTGCCGAACGACATCTACTTCAAGATCGGCCTGATCACGGTGATCGGACTGGCCGCGAAGAACGCGATCCTGATCGTCGAGTTCGCGGTGGAAAAGCAGGCCCAGGGCCAGAGCCTGCGCGAAGGCGTGGTGGAAGCGGCCCGGCTGCGACTGCGCCCGATCCTGATGACCTCGATGGCGTTCATCCTGGGCGTGCTGCCGCTGGCGATCTCCACCGGCGCCGGCGCCAACTCGCGCCATGCGATCGGCACCGGCGTGATCGGCGGCATGCTGTTTGCCACCTTCCTCGGCCTGTTGCTGATCCCGGTGTTCTACGTGGTGGTGCGCCGCCTGCTCGGCGAAAAGCTCGACGGACCGGAAAACGACAAGCCGGCCCGCGGCCATGACGGCATGCAGCCGTTCGATTCCGATCCGCGACGGGGAACCTGAGCCGGCAGGGGCGGCGCGCCGCCCCGCTTCACCCACCGCTCGCTCTACCGGGGCGGGCAGTGAAAAAAAAGCCCCGGCCAAGGCCGGGGCTTTTTTGTGCTTCCTCGCGCGGGAACCGCGACAGCGGGCCGTTGCCCCGCCCCCACGTCGCCTCAGCGCAGGCCCGTCTCCGCCCGCGCGATCACCATGCGCTGGATCTCGCTGGTGCCCTCGTAGATCTCGGTGATCTTGGCGTCGCGGAAGTAGCGCTCCAGCGGCATTTCCTTGGAGTAGCCCATGCCGCCGTGCACCTGCACGGCCTGGTGGGTGATCCACATTGCCGCCTCCGACGCCACCAGCTTGGCCACCGAGGCCTCGGTGTTGAAGCGCCCGCCGGTCTTCTCCGCTTCCATCTTGGTCCACGCCGCGCGCAGCGTGAGCAGGGTGGCGGCGTCGAGCTTGCACTTCATGTCGGCGATCTTGGCCTGGGTCATCTGGAACGTGCCGATCGGGTGGCCGAACGCCTTGCGGTCGCGCGACCACTGCAGCGTGGCCTCATAGGCAGCCCGCGCAATGCCCACCGCCTGCGAGGCAATGCCGATGCGGCCGGCGTCGAGCACGCCCATGGCGATCGCAAAGCCCTTGCCGATCTCGCCCAGCACGTCGTCCTTGGAGCAGATGTACTCGTTGAGCTCGATCTCGCAGGTGGCCGAGGCGCGGATACCCAGCTTCGGCTCGGTCTTGCCGGCCTGGAAGCCGGGCTTCTGCGTGTCGATGATGAAGGCGGACACGCCCTTGGCGCCGATGCCCGGCGTGGTGATCGCGAACAGCACGATGTAGCGCGCCACCGGGCCGGAAGTAATCCAGCTCTTCTTGCCGTTGATCACCCAGTCGCCATCCCCATTCCTGGTGGCGCGGGTGTGCATGGCCGAGGCGTCGGAGCCGGACTGCGGCTCGGTCAGCGCGTAGGCGCCGATGCCCTCGCCCTGTGCGATCGCGCGCACGTACTTCTGCTTCTGCTCCTCGGTGCCGTGCTTGAGGATGCCGTTGCAGAACAGCGAGTTGTTGACCGACATGATGGTGGAGGTGGCCGCGTCGGCCGCCGCGACCTCGATCATCGCCAGCACGTAGGCGATGGTGTCCATGCCCGCGCCGCCGTACTCCTCCGGCACCTCGATCCCCATCAGGCCCAGCTGGCCCATCTCGCGGATGTTGTCCAGCGGAAACTCGCCCTTGGCGTCCAGTTCGGCGGCGACCGGCGCGATGCGCTTCTGGGCGAAGTCGCGCGCAATCGACTGGATCGACAGCTGGTCTTCGGTAAATCGGAAATCCATGAACTACTCCGGCGCAATGACTTAGCCGTTCATTTTAGCCTGCCTGCCCCTCACGGCTTTGTGCAGTCGCAGCACACGCCGGTCTTCGGGCGGGGCTCGCTCGCGCCGCCACGTGCCCCACGCCGCCGTTCGGCAACCGCCGGTGCGCCGTCCCGGCGGCAGCCCTTGACGCCCCCGCGATGCAGGCCTAGCCTTGCTTATCTTTGTATCGCGATAAAGGGATGATCATGGATCTGGCGACCGCCTCCAGCGTGCTTCGCCTGCTCGCCGACCCGACCCGGGTGCGGCTTCTTGCCCTGCTGGAGAGCGAGGAGCTCACCGTGGCCGAGCTGGCAGCGGTACTGCACCTGGCGCAGCCGCGTGTGTCTACCCACTTGGCCAAGCTCAAGGAGGCCAACCTGGTGCGCGACCGCCGCGCCGGCGTCTCGGCCTACTACCGCGCCAACAACGAGGGCGAGGAGCACCAGCACGCACTGCTGCGGTCGCTGCGCGAAAGCATCGATGACGCGCTGCTGCGCGAGGACGCCGCGCGCGTGCCCGCCGTGCTGGCCAAACGCGCCGGCGAGGAAGGCTGGGCCGACACGGTGGCCGGCGACATGGAGCGCCACTACTCGCCCGGTCGCACCTGGGAAACCCTGGCCCGCTCGCTGCTGCAGCTGCTGGAAACCGGCGACGTGCTGGACATCGCCTCCGGCGACGGCATCACCGCCGAACTGCTGGCGCCGCACGCGCGCTCGATCCTGTGCGTGGACTCCAGCGAGCGGGTGGTCGAGGCGGCCACGCGCCGGCTGGCGGCGTTCGCCAACGTGCAGGTGCGCCAGGGCGACATGCAGGCACTGGACCTTGGCGAGCACCGCTTCGACCTGGTGCTCATGCTGCACGCCCTCACCTATGCCGAGCAGCCGGCCGTGGCGGTCGCCGAGGCCGCACGCGTACTGCGTCCCGGCGGCCGGCTGCTGGCGGTGACGCTGGGCGAACACGACCACCGTGCCGCGGTGGAGCCGTTCGACCACCGCAACCTCGGGTTTTCCGAAAACCAGCTCGCGGGCTTTGCGCAGGCGGCGGGGCTGGAGGTGCTCAGCGCCAACCGGCTCAGCCGCGAGCGGAAGGCACCGCACTTCGAAGTGATCAGCCTGCTGGCGCGCAAGCCGTGAGCACGCGCCCACCACCCCTGCCGAGGACCGCCGCATGACCACCCTGCCCTGGCTCCACCCCGACCGCGTCGCGATGCTCGAACACGCGTTGCGCCAGCGCATCCTGATCCTGGACGGCGGCATGGGCACCATGCTGCAGGGCCACCAGCTGGACGAGAGCGGCTTCCGCGGCGAGCGCTTCGCCGGTGGCCACGACAGCACCCACGCCCACGACCACCCCGGCGCCTGCGACCTCAAGGGCAACAACGATCTGCTCACGCTGACCCGCCCGGAGATTATCCGAGGCGTGCACACCGCGTACCTGGAGGCCGGGGCCGACCTGGTCGAAACCAACACCTTCAATTCCACCCGCATCAGCCAGGCCGACTACCACCTGGAGCACCTCGCCTACGAGCTCAACCGCGAGGGTGCGGCGCTGGCACGGGCGGCCTGCGATGCGATGGAGCAACGCACGCCGGACAAGCCGCGCTTCGTGATCGGCGTGCTCGGCCCCACCAGCCGCACCGCCTCGCTGTCGCCCGACGTCAACGACCCGGGCTTCCGCAACGTGTCGTTCGATGAGCTGGCAGCCAACTACACCGAGTCCGCCAGCGGGCTGATCGACGGCGGCGCCGACGTGATCATGGTCGAGACGATCTTCGACACGCTCAACGCCAAGGCCGCGCTGTTCGCGCTGAGCGAACTGTTCCGCGCGCGCGGCGGACGGCTGCCGGTGATGATCTCCGGCACCATCACCGACCGCTCCGGCCGCACCCTCTCGGGCCAGACCGCCGAGGCGTTCTACTACTCCGTGCAGCATGCCCGGCCGCTGTCGGTGGGCCTCAACTGCGCGCTGGGCGCCGCCGACCTGCGACCGCACATCCAGACCCTGGCAAACATTGCCGACGGCTTCGTCAGCACGCATCCCAACGCCGGCCTGCCCAATGCGTTCGGGGAGTACGACGAGTCGCCCGAGCAGATGGCCAGCGTGATCGGCAGTTTCGCCCGCGACGGCCTGCTCAACCTGGTCGGCGGCTGCTGCGGCACCACCCCGGCCCACATCAAGGCAATTGCCGACGCCGTGCGTGACTGCGCGCCGCGCCAGCTCCCCAGCGAGAAGCAGCAAGCCGCATGAGCAACCAAGCACCTCGCTACACCCGCCTGTCCGGCCTTGAGCCGCTGGTGATCACGCCCGACCTGCTGTTCGTCAACGTGGGCGAGCGCACCAACGTCACCGGCTCGGCGCAGTTCAAGAAGCTGATCAAGGAAGACCGCTACGACGAGGCGGTGGAGGTGGCGCGCCAGCAGGTGGAGAACGGCGCGCAGATCATCGACGTCAACATGGACGAGGGCCTGATCGACTCCGAGGCGGCGATGACCCGCTTCCTCAACCTGATCGCCGCCGAGCCCGACATCGCCCGTGTGCCGGTGATGGTCGACTCGTCCAAGTGGACGGTGATCGAGGCCGGCCTGCGCTGCCTGCAGGGCAAGGGCGTGGTCAATTCCATCTCGATGAAGGAAGGCGAGGAAGCATTTCTCGAACAGGCGCGCAAGGTACAGCAGTACGGTGCCGCCGCGGTGGTGATGGCGTTCGACGAGGTCGGCCAGGCCGATACCTGCGCGCGCAAGGTCGAGATCTGCTCGCGCGCCTACGCGCTGCTGACCGAGAAGCTCGATTTCCCGCCCGAGGACATCATCTTCGACCCGAACATCTTCGCCATCGCCACCGGCATCGAGGAGCACAACAACTACGCGGTCGACTTCATCGAGGCCACCCGCGAGCTGAGGAAGCGCTTCCCGCTCAGCCATGTCTCCGGCGGCGTCTCCAACGTGTCGTTCTCGTTCCGCGGCAACAACACCGTGCGCGAGGCGATCCACTCGGTGTTCCTGTACCACGCGATCCGTGCCGGCATGGACATGGGCATCGTCAACGCCGGCGCGCTGACCATCTACGACGACATTCCCGACGAGCTGCGCGAGCGCGTCGAGGACGTTGTGCTGAACCGTCGCGACGACGCCACCGAGCGGCTGCTGGAGATCGCCGAGCGCTTCAAGGCCAAGAAGGGCGAGGCGGTGGTCGAGACGCTGGCCTGGCGCGACAAGCCCGTGCGCGAGCGCCTAAGCCACGCGCTGGTGCACGGCATCGACCAGTTCGTGGTGGAGGACACCGAGGAAGCCCGCCAGCTGTCATCCCGTCCGCTGGACGTGATCGAGGGCCCGCTGATGGACGGCATGAACGTGGTCGGCGACCTGTTCGGCGCCGGCAAGATGTTCCTGCCGCAGGTGGTGAAATCCGCCCGCGTGATGAAGAAGGCGGTCGCCCACCTCATTCCCTACATCGAGGAAGAGAAGCTGCGCACCGGCGACGCCGGCAAGAACAACGGCACCATCATCATGGCCACGGTGAAGGGCGACGTGCACGACATCGGCAAGAACATCGTCGGCGTGGTGCTCCGCTGCAACAACTTCGAGGTGATCGACCTGGGCGTGATGGTGCCGGCGCAGAAGATTCTCGACGCCGCGCGCGAGCACAAGGCCGACATCATCGGCCTGTCCGGGCTGATCACGCCGTCGCTGGAAGAGATGAGCCAGGTCGCCCGCGAGATGCAGCGGCAGGACTTCCACCTGCCGCTGTTGATCGGCGGCGCCACCACCTCGCGCGCACACACCGCGCTGAAGATCGAGCCGCACTACAAGTCCCCCACGGTGTGGGTGAAGGACGCCTCGCGCGCCGTCGGCGTGGCGCAGTCGCTGCTCAGCAAGGAGCTGGTCGACGCGTTCATGAGCAAGGTGCGCGCCGAATACGCCGACGTGCGCGAACGCCACCGAAATCGCGGCCCCGGCAAGCAGCTGGTCTCGCTGGAAAAGGCCCGCGGCCAGCGCTTCCATAGCGACTGGCAGGCCTATGAGCCGGCCGAACCGAAACAGCCCGGCCTGCACGTGTTCAACGACTACGACCTGGGCGAGCTGCGCGACTACATCGACTGGACACCCTTCTTCAACGCCTGGGAGCTGGCCGGCCGCTATCCCGACATCCTCGGCGACGAGATCGTGGGCACGCAGGCCACCGAACTGTTCGCCGACGCACAGAAGATGCTGGACACGCTGATTGCCGAAAAATGGCTCACCGCCCGCGGCGTGATCGGCTTCTGGCCCGCCGCCAGCACCGGTGACGACATCGAGCTGGATACCGGCAACGGCACCCGACGCACGCTCCATCACCTGCGCCAGCAGGTCGACAAGCCGGTCGAACGGCCGGACTTCTGCCTGTCCGACTTCATCGCCCCAGCAGCGTCCGGCAAGCGCGACTGGCTCGGCGGCTTCGCGGTGACCGCCGGCATCGGCATCGAGGAGCACGTGGCTCGCTTCGAAGCGGCGCACGACGACTATTCGGCGATCCTGCTCAAGGCGCTGGCCGACCGTCTGGCCGAGGCGTTCGCCGAGCGCATGCACCAGCGCGTGCGCCGCGAGTTCTGGGGCTATGCGCCGGACGAGTCGCTGCCGAACGACGCGCTGATCGCGGAGAAATACCGCGGCATCCGCCCGGCGCCGGGCTATCCGGCCTGCCCCGACCACACCGAGAAAACCGCGCTGTTCGAGCTGCTGGATGCGCCCGGCCATGCCGGCATCACCCTCACCGACGGCTTCTCGATGTACCCAGCCGCCGCGGTGTCCGGCTGGTACTTCGCGCACCCGGACAGCCAGTACTTCGTGGTGGGCCGGATCACCCGCGAACAGGTCGACGACTATGCGCGGCGCAAGGGCTGGACCCGCGAGCAGGCGGAGCGCTGGCTGGCGCCGAGCCTGGACTACGACCCGGAATGACCGGCAGCGAGGCCGCTCAGGCTTCGCCCGGGACCGCCTTGCGCCGCTTCACCTCGCGCATGTGCACGACCAGGTTGTAGATCGATACGAACGCCGGAAAGAAGTTGGAAAGGATGCCGACCGAGTCGTTCTTGCCCACGATGAAATAGGCCAGCAGCAATGCGCTGCCGCACACCGACAGCCACCAGAACGCCAGCGGCATCACCACCCGCTTGAGCTTGCGGGTGTAGTACACCTGCACGAACCAGCGGCTGGTGAACATCAGCGAGCCGGCCAGGCCCACGGCCTTCCACGGCGTCACCTCGAAGCTCTTCAAGGCGGCAAGGATGTGGCCGAGTTCGAGTTGAAGCAGGTCCATCAGGGCAGATCCGGGCAGCGTGGGCGCGACAGTCTAGCAATCCGGCCGGCACCGTCGCGGCAGGCCGTTCAGCGACCGGCCATCGGGATCGACGCGATCCCCGTTGACCGCGGCCATCACACCCCGTATATTTGCGCGCTCTCGGCGGGCGGTTAGCTCAGCGGTAGAGCACTGCCTTCACACGGCAGGTGTCACAAGTTCGATCCTTGTACCGCCCACCATCTGATCGACGAAAAGGCCTCCCCAACGGGTGGCCTTTTTGTTTTGCGGATACCACGGGCGAGCTAGCGTGGTTAGCCGCGGTGCGTCCCGGGCCTTGTGCCACATGGCGCGGGACGCGCGAATCTCAGGCATCCGCAACGGGGCTTGCCCCCAGCGACAGCACGATATGACGTGATCAGCGCGCCACGCAGCGGAACGTCAGGCCATAGGACTGCTGCCCCCAGTGGGCAGCACCGTGGGTCTCCACGTTGACCTGCTGCATTTGCTCGCCCCTCGCGTCGCACCAGGCGTTGGCAGCGGCCAGCGCCTTGAGCTGAATGTCGCTCCAGTCCGTGTTGTCGCTGGGTTTGGCCACAACCAGATAGTTGCCGCTGCCCGCAGACACGACATCGCTGGTCTTGATTGTCAGCGGTGCACACGCCGTCAGCAGCGCCGCCGCGCCAAGCCATCCCGTTCGCTTCACGATGTTCCCCTGGTGCCGCCATCCCCGGCGGCGTCTGATTCTGCGCCATGCAGGAACGTCAGGCCAATCACGCGCGGCCGCCAAACGAGTTGCCGGCAAATAAGAAAAGGCCGCCCATGCAGGCGGCCTTTCTTGTCTACTCGGCTTTCAGCAGTCAGTTATCGCGGTTGACGAGCTTGAAGAACGTGCTGTCTTCGCCGGAGCTTTTGTGCTGCTGGTAGAGGAAGGCGACATCGGTGTCGTCGAACTTCTTGAACCACTGGTCCCAGCTGATGTGGTTGAGCGATTCCTCGCCGGCGCCGCCCGGGAAATCGATGCGCAAGATGCCGGGATCATTGTCCGAGCCGGTCCCTTTCACGCAGGCCGGCTTGCCGTCGTGCATCTCGACCCACTGACGGATCTCGTCGTGGTTGGTGGTGGTCTTGGATGTGGATGTCATGAGGCTCCTCCTGGCATCGGCCTGCGGCGACGCCGATATGAAAAAAGGCATGCCGCGATGTCCGCGGCAACCGTCATCGATGCTCGCATCGGCCCCGTTCAACGGGCGTCGAAGCGGGGCCGCGATCCGATCACTTTTCCATTGCGCAGGGCGCGGTTTGGGGTCGGGCGTCAAGCGCGTTCCACCGGGCGTTCACCCGCGCCGGACGCTGCGCCGACCAGCATCGAGACTTCGTCTTTCCACGGAGTACGACATGACCCGAGACCGATCATCCAAGCCGGACAAGCCTGCCGCAACGCGTGGCAAGGCGGCATCGGCCAAGTCCTCCCAGGAAGTGCATGCACCGAAGGAGCCGACTAATCCATTGCCGGCGCAGCATCTCAACAAGCCGGGCCTGGAGAAGGATCTCGAGCCGCGTCCGCGCTACAAGGCGCCGGAGTATCGCGGCAGCGGCAAGCTCGAGGGCAAGGCCGCGCTGATCACCGGCGGCGATTCCGGCATCGGCCGTGCGGTGGCGGTGCTGTTCGCACGCGAGGGCGCCGACGTGGCGATCGTCTATCTGGACGAGCACGAGGATGCGCAGGAGACCCAGCAGGCGGTGGAAGCGGAGGGCCGGCAGTGCCTGCTCATCCCCGGCGACGTGCGCGATCGGGAATTCTGCGAGCGGGCGGTGGCGCAGACGGTGGATGCATTCGAGAAGCTGTCGGTGCTGGTCAACAACGCCGCCTTCCAGCAGCACGCCGAGCGCCTGGAGGATGTCAGCGAGGAGCGTTTCGACACCACCTTGCGCACCAATCTCTACGGCTACTTCCACATGGCCAAGGCCGCCCTGCCCCACCTGACCAGCGGCGACTGCATCATCAACACCGGCTCGGAAACCGGGCTGTTCGGCAACAAGGTGCTGCTGGACTACTCGATGACCAAGGGCGGCATCCACGCTTTCACCAAGGCGCTCGCCGCGAACCTTGCCGACAAGGGCATCCGCGTGAATGCCGTGGCGCCGGGCCCGGTGTGGACGCCGCTGAATCCGGCCGACGCGCCGGCGGACAAGATCGTGGACTTCGGCAAGTCCAGCGCGATGGGCCGTCCCGCGCAGCCGGAGGAGCTGGCCCCCGCGTACGTGTTCCTGGCGTCGCCGGTCTGCGCCAGCTACATCTCCGGCGCCATCCTTCCGGTGATGGGCGGACCCACGCCGTAAGTGCCGTGCGAGGCCGGCGAGCCGCGATGGCTCGCCGGCGTTTGCGCGTCGCGCTCACGACATTGCGGCGTACCGCGATCCATGGACGCGCCCGACTCGTCAATCAGGTCGGGCGTCCGCCACACACCGGGGCGCACAGGACAACCCTCGGCGGAAACGGCACCCAACTCAGCCGTGCGGTACTTCGGTAGTTCCCTCGTGGCGCTTCTCGAAGTCGCTCTGCTTGCCCGAGCGCTCATGTTTGTTGCGCGGTGTGCGGCTGCCCTGGTCGAAGTCGTTGCCGTCACCGCTGGCGCGGCTCTGCTCGTCCTCGTCCATCGAGGGGTAACCGGTCTTGCGGACATCGCGAGGGGGCGTGGTCATGGGGCTCTCCGGATCAGCGGGTGGTAATCCATGGTGGTCGCGCCGGGCTCACGGCGCCGTGCGGATTCCGTCTACGGCCCGTTTGCACCGCGGTTCCCCGCTGCTCCGGCCCGCTGGTCCGGGCTGGGGCTCTGGCGAAGCGGAGCAGCGGCGCGCATTCACCCCGCGTGCGCCGCGCCGATGCCACGCTGCATGGACGCCAAGCCGAACTCGAACGCGAGGATTCCATGAGCCAGAACAGCACCCCGCCGAAAAAATCCGGCTACGACGAGAGCCACCCGAAAGATCCGCAGGGCGGCAAAGGCCATCCCGCGCCGGACGCGCCGCGGCAGCCGCAGAACGACCCGGACGCCAAGCCGCAGCCGTCGTCGTGAGATTCGCCTGACGCCAGGGCCTACTCACCCGCGCGATGGCGCCGGCGATCCGCGCCGGCGCGTCGCCCTCAGCCCTCGCCCAGCGCCCGAACGGTGTTGATCAGCGCCACGTGCGAGAGCGCCTGGGGAAAGTTGCCGCACAGGCGCGCTGCGCCCACGTCGTACTCCTCCGACAGCAGGCCGACGTCGTTGCACAGCGCCAGCAAGCGCGACAGCAACTGCCGCGCTTCGTCGTGGCGACCCTGCAGGTGTTTCACGTGCGCCAGCCAGAAGCTGCAGGCGATGAACGTGCCCTCGCCGCCCTCCAGGCCGTCGTTGCCGTCGGTGTGGCGGTAGCGCATCAGCAACCCGTTGCCCTCATCCAGCTCCGACTCGATCGCCCGCACGGTGGCGGCGATGCGTGGATCATCGGCGGGCAGGAATCCGTAGATCGGCAGCAGCAACAGGCTCGCGTCCAGCGCAGGTTGCCCGTAGCACTGCGTGAAGCATCCGCGTAACGGGTCGATGCCGTGCGCCAGCACGTCTTCGCGGATGCTGCCGGCCAGTGCCTCCCACCGCGCCAGCGGCGCGCTGTGGCCGAATTCCCGCGCACTGCGCAGCGCGCGGTCCACCGCCACCCACGCCATCACGCGCGAGTGGGTGAACACTCGCGGCGCGCCGCGCATCTCCCAGATGCCGTGCCCCGGCTCCCGCCACACGTTGGCCAGGTGCTCCACCAGCGCACACTCCAGCGACCACGTATCGGGATCGGGTGCCAGGCCGTGGCGACGGGCGTGGTAGAGCGCGTTGAGCACCTCGCCGTAGACATCGACCTGCACCTGCTTGGCCGCGCCGTTGCCGAAGCGCACGGGAGCGGACTGCTCGTATCCGGGCAGCCAGTCGCACACCCACTCGTCGATCCGGCGGCGTCCGTCCAGCCCGTACATGATCTGCAGCTGCGCCGGGTGCCCGGCGATGCAGCGCATCAGCCAGTTGCGCCACTGCGCCGCCTCCTGCCGCAGGCCGGCCCCGGCGAACGCCAGCAGCGTGAAGCTCGCGTCGCGCAGCCAGCCGTAGCGGTAGTCCCAGTTGCGCTTGCCCCCGATGCATTCGGGCAGCGAACTGGTGGCCGCCGCCGCGACGCCGCCACCGTCACGCTCGGTGAGCGCCTTCAACGTCACCAGCGAGCGCAGGACCGCATCGGCGTGCGGGCCGTCACCGGGCTGCACCGCGTCTGCCCAATCGGTCCAGAACGCATCGCTGTCGGCGAGGGCCTGCGTGGCGTCCATCGGCGCGGGCGCACGCTCCACCGAGGCGGTGCACTGCAATGCAAAGCAGCTGTTATCGCCCTCGCGCAGCAGCCACTCGCCGCACACCGCATCGCCCTCCGCGTCGAGCGACAGGTGCTTTACGTCGGTGTCCAGCCAAAGCGCGATCGGCCCCATCACCAGCTGCCAGCGCCCGTCATGACGGCGGATGCCGGGCAGCGCCTTGCCGTAGTCGAAGCGCGCACGCAGCTCCAACCGCATCGGCACACATCCGGAGACGCAGCGGACGCTGCGCACCACGCTGGTGCGCTCGCTGCGCCAGGGCATCGCCTCGCTCACCTCGACCACGCCATCGGCGGTGTGCCAGCGCGTTTCCAGCGTGGCGGTGCCGCGGCGGTAGTGCCGCTCCACCCGGGCTACCGCCGCCTTTTCGGCAGGGGCCAGCAGCCAGCGGCCGTGCCGGTGTTCGCCCAGCAGTGCCGCGAAACAGGTGTCGGAGCCGATCCGCGGCCAGCACAACCAGTCGATCGAACCATCGCGGCCAACCAGCGCCGCACTGCGGCCGTCGCCCAGCAGCGCGTAGTGCTCGATGCGGCTCACCGGCGCACCGTGCCGGCGCATCGCAGGCACCGGCCGACCGGGCGCGGCCGGTACCAATCCACGGGGCAGCTCACCGCATGGACCCCCGCTGGCGACGCGATCCCCACAGGCGCCGCGCCACCAGGGCGGCCATGGTCAGCGCGCCGGCGACTACCGCCGGCCGGTGCGTGGTCAGCCACAGCTGCGGACTCGATGCGCGCGCGCGGTGGTCGAAGCGGCCGTGGGTGCCGTAGTCATCGTGCACCGCCTTGAACAGGTTGTCCGGCCGCGGCTCCGGCAACCGCTGGTCGCTCATCTGGCCGGAGTAACCCTGCTTGACCAACTTGCGGTCGGCCAGCCACGGCGCCAGCGCGTTGCCGAGGATCGCCTTGACCGCGGGAAACCCCACCCACAGCTCGCGCCGCCGATGATGGGCCGCCCAGTAGATCGCATCGGCAGCCACCTCCGGCTGGAAAATCGGCGGCACCGGTTGCGGCCGCCACGCCAGCCGCGTGCGTGCCCACTGGAACTGCGGCGTGTTGAAGGCCGACAGCTGCACCATCGTCAGCCCCACCGCGCAGCGCTCGTGCATCAGCTCCACCCGCAGCGCGTCGGTGAACCCGCGGATGGCGAACTTGGCCCCGCAGTAGGCCGACTGCAGCGGAATCGCCCGGTAAGCCAGCGCAGAACCCACCTGCACGACGTGCCCGCGGTTGCGCGAGCGCATGCGCTTGAGCGCGGCCATGGTGCCGTGCACGGTGCCGAGGTAGGTCACCTCGGTCGCGCGGCGGAACTCGGCCGGCCGGATCTCGCTGACCGGGGCGAAGATGGTCGCCATCGCCGCGTTTACCCACACGTCGATGGGGCCGAGTTCGGACTCGATGCGTTCGGCCGCCGCTTCTACGGCGTCGGCATCGGCCACGTCCAGCGGTATCGCGAGCGCCTGGCCGCCAAGTTCGCGCACTTCCTGCGCGGCGCTGTCCAGCGCTTCGCTGGCACGGGCAATCAGGGCGACGCGCGCACCAGCGCGGGCGAACCGGTGGGCGGTGGCGCGGCCGACACCGGCCGAGGCTCCGGTGATGACAACGACTTCGGACGTGCGGCGACGGGGGCGCAGAGGCATGGCGATCTCCTTCAGTGGGCGGATGCGTGATGGGCGATGGTGCTGAGCAGGGCCAGCGCGGGCTGTCGCGAGTCCAGCCGGGTGTGCTGCACCACCACCGGCAGGTCCGACTCGATGACGCTGGCGTAAGGGGTGTCGCGCGGCACCGGCTCGGGATCGCGCAGGTCGTTGAAGCGCACGTGCCGGGTACGCTGCGCCGGCACCGTCACCCGGTACGGCCCGACCGGCTCGCGATCGGTGAAGTACAGCGTGATCGACACGTGCGCTTCGGCGTCGTTGGCGTTGAGCAGGCACGCGGTTTCGTGGCTGACAAAGCGTGGGTCACCGCCGTGCGTGCTTTCCGGCGGGATGTAGCCCTCGGCGATGGCCCAGCGGGTGTTGCCGATCGGCGCGGGTGGATGCGACTGGCTCATGGTGTGGCTCCTCGGTGAAGGTCGGAAAAGGCGCGGCGCGCAGACCGCGGCCGGGTCAGCGCACCGCATCGGCCGCGCGTGGATCAGTGAGCGAGACGGGCACGGGCAGCAGATGGGGCGGACCCTGGCGCACCGCCATCGCCAGCACCTGCGACACGTCCAGCGCCTGCCGCCCGGTGCACTGGGCGATCTGCTGGCGGCAGCTGAAACCGTTGGTGATGATCAGCGTGTCAGGCGCCGCGGCACGCACCGCCGGCAGCAGCTGCAGCTCGCCCACGCGCACCGATACATCCACCTTGCGCGCGTCGAAGCCGAACGAACCGGCCATGCCGCAGCAGCCGGCGTCCAGCCAGGTGACGTCCAGGCCGAGCCGCCCGAGCAGGCGCTTCTCCGCCGCGGTGCCGAGCACCGCGTGGTGATGGCAGTGCGCGTGCACCAGCGCCTTGCGCCGCAGCGGCGGCGGCAGGTAGCCGCTGCGCTCGATGAACTCGCTGAAGATGAAGGTATTGCGGCTCAGCCAGAGCGCCTTCTCGTCGCCGGGAAACAGGCGCGGCAGCTCGTCGCGGAAGCTGGTCACGCAGGACGGCTCCAGCCCGACCACCGGCACGTCCGCGTCGATCGGCCCGGCCAGCGCATGCAGGATGTCGCGCAGCTGGTGGCGCGCCAGGTCGAGCATGCCTTCGGCATACAGCGGCCGGCCGCAGCACAGCTCGGCCTGCGGCATCTGTACCCGGTAGCCGGCGGCCTCCAGCACCAGTACGGCGTCCTGCAGCGGCTGCGGATGCAGGTAGTTGTTGAACGTGTCCGGCCACAGCAGCACGGGCGGGCCGTGCGGGTTGGCCGGCTCGTGCCCGGCGAACCAGGCGCGAAAGGTCCGGGTGGCGAAGCTGGGCATGGTGCGCCGCTGCGCGATGCCGCCGATGAACTTGCTCAGCCGCGACAGCCCCGGCGCGCGCAGCAGCGCATTGGTCAGCCGCGGCACCCGCGAGCCCAGCCGCGCCCACCAGTAGATCAGCCCCATCGCATAGGCGGTGCGCGGACGCAGCCGGCCGCGATAGAAGTGCGACATGAACTCGGCCTTGTAGGTGGCCATGTCCACGTTGATCGGGCAGTCGCTCTTGCAGCCCTTGCAGGCCAGGCACAGGTCGAGCGCCTCGTGCACCGCCGGGCTGCGCCAGCCGTGATCGAGCGGATCACCTTCGAGCATCTCGAACAGCAGACGCGCGCGACCGCGGGTGGAATAGCGCTCCTCCTGGGTAGCGCGGTAGCTGGGGCACATCACGCCGCCGCTCTGGTTGCGACAGTTGCCCACGCCCACGCAGCGGGTGGTGGCGCGGGCGAAGCTCATGTCGTCGTCCGGGTAGGCGAACTCGGTCCCCAGCCGCGGCGGCTGGTAGCTCGGTCCGCGGCGCAGGTCGGCGTCGGGCGGATACGGATCGACTACCTTGCCCGGGTTCATCCGCCCGCTCGGGTCCCACAGCGCCTTGAACTGCGCGAACGCCTGCATCAACTCCTCGCCGAACATCTTCGGCAGCAGCCACGCGCGGATCTGGCCGTCGCCGTGCTCGCCCGAGTTGGAGCCGCCGTAGCTCAGCACCAGGTCCGAGGCCTCCTCCATGAACGCGTGCCACTGCGCCACCGCCGCCGGCGTGTCGAGCGAGTAGTTCACGCGGCAGTGGATGCAGCCGTCGCCGAAGTGGCCGTACAACGCGCAGTCGTAGTCGTACTTGTCCAGCAGCGCGCGGTAGTCACGCAGGTAGGCGCCCACCTGGTCCGGCGGCACGGCCGCGTCCTCCCAGCCCGGGTGGGTGTCGCGCCGCCCGGGCACGCGCGCGGTGGCGCCAAGCCCTGACTCGCGCACCTGCCACAGCAGTGCCTCCTCCGCCTGGTCGTCGAACAGCTTCATGCACGGCGGGCTGGCTTCGCGCGCCAGCGCATCCATCATGGCCCGCGCCTTGCGGTCGGCCTCGTCCTTGTCATCGCCGCCGAACTCGACCATCAACCAGCCCTTGCCCTCCGGCAGCAGCTTGCGGTCGCGCGGATGCATGTGCTTTCGCTTCATGTTGTCGATCAGCATCGCGTCGATGCCTTCGAGACCGATCGGCTGGTGCGCGAGGATCGCCGGCACGTGGTCGCCGGCCTCGAAGATGTCCGGATACCCCAGCACCACCAGCGTGCGCGATCGCGGGCTCGGCACCAGTTCCAGCTCGGCCTCCAGCACCGTCACGCAGGTGCCTTCGCTGCCGACCAGCGCGCGCGCCACGTGGAAGCCGTTCTCCGGCAGCAGCTGGTCGAGGTTGTAGCCGGAGACCCGCCGCGGGATGCGCGGATAGCGGCGGCGGATCTCGTCGGCATAGCGGTCGCGGATCGCCCTGAGGCCCGCGTAGATCTCGCCGCGCCGGCCACCTTCGCGGATGATCTGCTCCAGCTCCTCCTCGCTGGTGGCGCCCACGCGCATGCGCACGCCGTCGTAGGTGACGATGTCCAGCGAGCGCACGTTGTCGGCGGTGCGCCCGGCCATCACCGAGTGCACGCCGCAGGAGTTGTTGCCGACCATGCCTCCCAGGGTGTTGTGCGCGTGAGTGGATGGATCCGGGCCAAAAGTGAGGTGCACACGCTCGGCCGCGTCGCGCAGGGCGTCGAGGATGCAGCCGGGCCGCACGCGGGCCAGCCGGGCCTGCGGATCGAGCGAGAGGATCTCGCGCAGATGGCGCGAGCAGTCCATCACCACCGCCACGTTGCAGCACTGGCCTGCCAGGCTGGTGCCGCCACCACGCGCCAGCACCGGCGCATCGTGCGCGTGGCACACGCGCAGCGTCGCCAGCACGTCGTCGACGTCCAGCGGCACCACCACGCCGATCGGTACCTGGCGGTAGATCGAGCCGTCGGTGGCATACATGCCGCGGGTACCGGCGTCGAAGCGCACCTCGCCACGCACCGCCTGCGTCAGCGCCGCGGCCAGTGCGGCAGCCTGCGCATCCGGCCAGGCGCGGGCGTCGCGACCGGTGCCTTCGCCGGGGCGCGGATGGGCGGGTGCGGCGTGCATGGCTCCTCCAGTGGTCGGATGTCGGAAAAACAGGCGGTCGGCGATCAGGCGGTGATCCGGAAACGCTCCACGTCCGGCTGTTTCAGGGTGAGGCCCAACCCGGGCCGCGTAGAGTCCACCCACAGCGCGCCGTCGCGCAGCGTCGGCAAGCCGTCGAAGAACATCGACTCGATGCGCACGTGGTCGTGGAAGTACTCCACGTGCGCCAGGTTCCCCACCGCGCTGCACACGTGCGCGTGCAGGTGCGGCGCGCAATGCGCGGAGACGGCGATGCCATGGCTGTCGGCCAGTGCCGCGGCCCGCACGAACCCGCTGAAACCGCCGCAGCGGGTGCTGTCCACCTGCAGCACGTCGACCGCACCGGCGGCCAGCATGTGCTCGAAGTACCAGCCGTCCCAGCCGTACTCACCCGCGGCCTGGTCCATCCCCGCCGGCAGCGTGCTGCGCAGCGCGGCGAGGCCGTCGAGGTCGTCGGAGCTGAGCGGCTCTTCCAGCCAGCACACGCCATGGGCGGCGAAGCGTTCGGCTTCGCGCGGCGCCTGCGCGCGGTCGTAGGCGCCGTTGGCGTCGACCATCAGGGCAACCTTCTCGCCGATTGCCTCGCGCGCCAGCCGCAGCCGTGCCGGATCATGCGCGGGGTCGGCACCGACCTTGATCTTCACCCGCGCCAGACCCTGCGCCACGAAACCGGCGAGCTGCTGTTGCAGGCGATCCGGCCCGTACGAGGTGAAGCCGCCGCTGCCGTAGGCGGGCACGGCGCGGTGGCGGCGGCCCAGCAGGTCCACCACCGGACGCTGCAGCAGGCGTCCCTGCAGATCCCACAGCGCGTGATCCAGCGCAGCCACCGCCATCATCCCCACGCCGGGCCGGCCGATGTTGCGCAGCGCGCGCTGCATCGCCTGCCACAGGCCGTCGATATCCATCGGATCGCCGCCCAGCAACACCCCGCGCAGCGGCTCGCCGATCAATGCCACCGCGCTGCGATGGGCGTAGGTGTAACCCAGGCCGCATTCGCCACCGGCATGCACGCGGGCGATCGCCAGGGTGGTCGAGCACCATTCCAGCGTGCCGTCGGCTTCGGGCTGGTCGGTGGGTATGCGGTAGGCCACCGCCTCGACCCGTTCGATGGGGGCGGCCGGCGCGCTCATGCGTTTTTCGAATCGCCCGGCAGCAGCCCGGCCATCATGTCGCGCAGGCTCTGGCGGATGATGCCCAGCTCGTCCGGATCACCCTTGGCCAGCGCCGTCATGTACGCCTTGGCCTGCGCCCAGCGGATGTGCGGCGGCAACGGCGGCACGTCCGGATCGGCGATGAACTCGAGCAGCACCGGACGGTCGGCGGCGAACGCCTCCTCCCAGGCGGCGGCGATGTCCTCGGGCCGTTCCACCCGGATGCCCTTGAAGCCCAGCATGCGGGCGTACTCCGCGTAGGGGAAATCCTCCACGTCCTGCGCCGCGGCAAACTTGGGGTCGCCGGCCAGCGCGCGCTGCTCCCAGGTGACCTGATTGAGATCGTGGTTGGCCAGCACCATCACCACGAAGCACGGGTTGCTCCAGCGCTCCCAGTACTGCTTGACGGTGATCAGTTCCGCATTGCCGTTCATCTGCATGGCGCCGTCGCCGACGATCGCCAGCACCGGCCGCTCGGGGTGGGCCATCTTCGCCGCGATCGCGTAAGGCATGCCGCTGCCCATGGTCGCCAGCTTGCCCGACAGCGACGCCATCATGCCCTGGCGGATCCTGACGTCGCGCGCATACCAGTTGGTGTGCGAACCGCAGTCGCCGCAGATGATCACGTTGCCCGGCAGGCGCGGCGACAGCTCCCAGAAAATGCGCTGCGGATTGATCGGGTCGGCCGGCTCCATCGCCTTGGCCTCCAGCGCGCGCCACCACTTGCGCACGTTCACCTCGATCCGCTCGCGCCAGTCGGGGTTGTCCTTCCGGTGCAGCAGCGGCAACAGCGCGCGGATCACCTGGGCGCTGTCGCCGATCAGGTTGACCTCGGTCGGGTAGCGCATCGACACGTTGCGCGGATTGATGTCGATCTGCACCGCGCGCGCCTGCCCGTCCGGCGGCAGGAACTCCGAATACGGGAACGTGGTGCCGATCATCAGCAGGGTGTCGCAGTCGTTCATCAGCTCCCAGCTGGGCTTGGTGCCGAGCAGGCCGATCGAGCCGGTGACGAACGGCAGGTCGTCCGGCAATGCCGCCTTGCCCAGCAGCGCCTTGGCCACGCCGGCGTCCAGGTGACGCGCCAGCGCGATCACCTCCTCGCCTGCATGAAGGGCACCGGCGCCGATCAGGATCGCCACGCGCTTGCCCGCGTTGAGCACCTCGGCAGCGCGCTGCAGGTCGTGTGCGGACGGCTGCGGATGCGCAGGGGCATAGCCGACGCCGGAGTAAACGTCACCGTGTGCGCGCGGCGGGCTGGGCACCGCCTTCATCTCCTGCAGGTCGTTGGGCACGATCACGCAGGTCACGCAGCGCTCGGCCGCGGCGATGCGCATGGCGCGATCCACCACGTGGCGCACCTGTGCGGGCGCCATAACGGTTTCCACATAGCCGGCGACGTCCTTGAACAAGGTCTGCAGGTCGACCCCCTGCTGGTAGTCGCTGCCGAGCGCGCTGCGCGCCTGCTGGCCGACGATGGCGACCACGGGCATGTGGTCCATGCTGGCGTCGTACAGGCCGTTCAGCAGGTGGATCGCGCCGGGGCCGGAGGTCGCCATGCACACACCCACCTCGCCGGTGAACTTGGCGTGCGCCCCGGCCATGAAGGCAGCCATTTCTTCATGCCGCACCCGCACGTAGTCGAAGCGGTCGGCGGCACGACCCATCGCGCCCATGATCCCGTTGATGCCATCGCCGGGGTAGCCAAAGATGCGCTTCACGCCCCACTCGGACAGGCGCTGAAGCAGGAAATCGCCGACGGTCTGGCTCATGAGGGGCTCCTTTGGTTTGCGTGCAATGGGCGGCAAGGCCAAGCCCTGGCGGCACGGGTGCGGCGCCGCGATGGGGCTGATGACATGCGTTCGCCACGGCGTGATCACCCGGGTCTGCTGACGCGCCGTCGTGGCAGGCCCGACCGATTGCGCAGCGCCGATATGGCACGGCTACCGCACCGCCGCCCGCTTCACCGCCTCCAGCGATGGTGCGAGCGGTGGTGTAAGTCAGCGGTCAACAGCGCGTGTCTGGCTGTGCACGAAACCGAAGGAACGTGCGAATGGCAACGGTGAGAGAGGTAGAAGGACGCTCCGGGCGCAGACCGCTACTCACGTCGTCACGCCATCGCAGTGCGTTCACCAGCGCTGCAACCGCATCGTGATCCGCTGGATCCTCCCCGCATGGAGAAACCCAGATGAGCCCGCAGAAAGATCACCCGCAGCACAGGGACCCGAAGTCCGGTGACGCGTCGCCGCCCGCGCACGAGTCGCAGGCCGACCGCCACTCCAAGGTGCCCAAGCGACCGGAAGACACCGACGCCTCCGGCAATGCGCGCAACGATGTGGGACAGGACAATCACCAGCGCAAGCACACGGGCGGCGACGCGTGAGCAGATGGCGCCGCAGCCGCGGCGTGGAGAGCTGCTGCATTTGCGGGTGAGCCGCGCCCGCACGGTCCGCTGGACGGCGTTGTCCCCAGCGGTTCACGCGCGTGCCGCACATTCGCCTGCCTGCGGCTCAGGCGAATCGCGGTGGCAACGCGCGGTGGATCGCCGTGGCAGCCAGCGCGGCATGGCCGACCGCCACGCTGATCTGGTTGAGCCCGCTGACCAGGTCGCCGATCGCGTACAACCCCGGAACGCTGGTTTCCATGTGATCGCCCACCCGCAGCGCGCCCTGCGCGTCCGCCTGCGGTGCCAGCGCCTGCACCATGCCGGCCTGGGGCACGGCCCCCAGCACGGGATAGAGCGTCTGGTAGCTGCACGTGCTGCCGTCGGCGAAACGAACCGCGCATTCGCCGTCGACCAGCGCCAGCTGCACCGGCCCGCAGCGCAGCGAGATGCCCTCGTCGACGCTTTCCACGCGCACCGCCGCGTCGCCGCCGGTGACCAGCGCAGTGACGCTGCGCGAAAACGTGCGCAGGAAACGGGCGTGGCCGAGCGTGGCCTCCAGCTCCTTGCCCAGCACCGCCATGCGCTGGTCGCGCGCCTCGTAGGCGTCACACACCGCGCACAGTCGCAACACGCCCTGCGCGATCGCCTCGTCCCGATGTTCCATCGCGGGCAGGCGATCGACCACGCCGGTGGCGAGCACCACGTGGCGCGCCCGCCAGCGTGCGGCGCGACCTTCCGTCCTGCCATCGATGGTGAACGCCTGCTCGGGCCCCGCATCGTCCGCCCGCGCGACGGCCTCCACCCGGGCACGCTGAATCACCACCCCGCTGCGCAGTGCCTGCTCGCGATAGCGCGCCAGCAGCCGATCGCCCGCCACGCCCATCGGGAACCCGGGGCAGTTGTGGCTGGCCGGAATCCAGCGCGCTCGGCTCGCGCCGGCATCGAGCACCAGCAGCCGGCGCCGGTAGCGCGCCAGGTACGTCGCCGCGGTGAGGCCGGCCGGGCCGGCGCCGATCACGACGCAATCGAGTACCGGGATATCGGCTTGCGCGGAAGCCTGCTGTGCCATTGCGGCTCGCTCCTTGGGCAGGTGAAGGGCGGCGCACGGTATTCACCACCGCGCCATCGCCCACAGTGGACGCGATGCGATCCACGCAGCGTGCATGGCGAGCCAAGGCGGCCATGCGCGGCACGATGCGCGAGACAACGCCGTCACGCGCGGGCCGGAGCACGGCCGTGAGCGTGCGCGTGGGCATCTCGGGCTGGCGCTACAAGGGCTGGCGCGGCACGTTCTATCCGGAGGATCTGCTGCAGCGCCGGGAGCTGGCGTACGCCGCCGGCCTGTTTCCCACCATCGAGCTCAACGGCTCGTTCTATTCACTGCAGAAGGCGCGCTCGTATCGGCAGTGGTACGCCGAGACGCCGGAGCATTTCGTGTTCTCGGTGAAGGCGCCACGGTTCCTCACGCACGTGAAGCGGCTGCGGGAGATCGACGGCCCCTTCGCCAACTTCCTTGCGTCCGGCGTGCTGGCGCTGGAGGAAAAGCTCGGCCCGCTGCTGTGGCAATTCCCGCCGAACTTCCGCTGGCAGCCGGAGCTGTTCGAGTCGTTCCTGCAGGCGCTGCCACGCACCACCGCGCAGGCGGCCATGCTGGCGCGCGACCACGACCACCGCGTGGCCGATCCGCATCTGGAGGTTCTGCAGTCGCGTCCGCTGCGCCACGCGGTGGAGGTGCGCCACGCGAGCTTCATCGATCCGGCGCTGGTGGACCAGCTGCGGCGGCACCAGGTGGCGCTGGTGGCGGCGGACACCGCGGGCCTTCATCCGGTGATGCACGATCTCACCGCGGACTTTGTCTACGTGCGGCTGCATGGTGACACCGAGCTCTACAGCAGCGGCTACGGCGACCAGGCGCTGCGCGCCTGGGCACGACGCATCGGGTACTGGGAACGGGGCGAGCAGTCGCCCGACGCGGTGCGGGTATCCGGCAGCGACGCACCGGTGCAGCCGCGCGACGTCTACGTGTATTTTGACAATGACGCGAAAGTGCATGCGCCGTTCGACGCCCAGTCGTTGATCGCCCTGCTGAAGCGGCCGCGTGCGCGGCGCTGAGCGGTCCTGCCGTGCGCAGGAGCGCCGGGAGAGACCGTTGAGCGAGTCCGCCGGGCGCGTCAGCTGCGCTCGAGCTCCCGGATCGCCTCCAGCAGCATGTTTCGGCCGTAGGGCTTGGGCAGGAACGGCGCGTCTTCGTCCTCCAGCCGGGCGGCATCGATGGCGTCGGGATCGCCGGAGGTGAAGATCACGCGGCCCTTCCACCCCTGGCTGCGCAGCTGCCGGGTCATGCTGTAGCCGTCGGAGTGGCCCAGCAGGTAGACGTCGGTGAGCAGGATATCGATCGGGTGGCGCGCCACCACGGCGAGTGCCTCGTCGGGCGTGGCGGCGGTGTGCATGACGAAGCCGCAATGGCGCAGCAGGGTCGCGGTCACCTCGCGGACCGCCGGTTCGTCTTCCACTAGCAAAATGGCAGTCATGTCGATGCGCGTCCAAGCGGGCTGTACTTCACCGCTTTTTTTAACCGGTTTCCCGTTAGAACTATGTCTATTGGCCGGCAACGGTTCAGCCATGTGACGTCCTTGCGAAGGCCAGCCTGCGCAGCGTGGGCCCCGCCCCCCTCGGCGCGCCGACGGCTGCCAGCCGTCCACCGGCCATTGCCGCCGCGCTCACGCACTCACTACCGGGCGCGATGCTAGCGTCGTCGGCCATCCGCCCGCGCGTTCCCCGGCAGGACCTTCTTCGGCATGTTTTCGATCAAGCAGGGTGTTCACCTGATCCGCAAAGTCTTTTCCGGCTTCTGGGACGATGAACTGTTTACCCGCGCCGCGGCGCTGGCGTTCTACTCGGCTTTCTCGTTCGCACCGGTACTGGTACTGGTGCTTTGGGCGGTGTCGGCGATCCGCCCCGGGCTGGAGCAACAGCTGATCCAGACCATGGCCGCGATCGTCGGCGAAGACGGCGCAGCCGCGGCGCGACTGGTGATCCACAGCGCCAAGGACCGCCCCCAGCTGGGCCACCTGCTCGGCGTGGTGGGCCTCGGCATCACCCTTTTCAGCGCCTCGGCGGTGTTCGCGCAGATGCAGAACAGCCTCAACCGCGTGTGGAACGTGGAGCCGGAGCCGGGCAAGGCGCTCACCGGCTGGCTGCTGGCGCGCGCCCGCGCGATCGGCGTGCTGGTGGGGGTGGGGTTCTTGGTGGTGGTGTCGTTTTCGCTCACCACGCTGATCAGCCTGGTGGTGCCGCGCGACAGCGTGTGGTGGCTGGCGCTGGAGAACGTGGTGGCGCTGTTCGCCCTGTGGCTGGCGTTCGGAGCGATGTACCGGTTTCTCGCCGACGTGCGCGTGGCGTGGCGCGACGCGGTGCGCGGCGGGCTGCTGACCACGCTGCTGTTCATGGGCGGCAAGTTCCTGATCGCCCTGTACATCGAGAAGTCCAAGATCGGCGGCGCCTACGGGCCCGCCAGCGCCATCGTGGTGCTGCTGATGTGGGTGTACTACGCCTCGCTGATCGTGCTGATGGGGGCCGAGCTCAGCCACGGGCTGGCCCAGGCGCGCGGTACGCCCGACACGCCTGCCGCCCACGCGCGTCCGTCCGCATGAGCGCCGGCCGGCTTCTGCATCTCCAAAAGGCGCTTCGACCCCGCGTCTCCATCCATGCCGTCACCCACAAGGAGTGCGCACCATGGGCCTGACTGCCTGGATCGCCGCCTGCGGCGTGCTGCTTTTGCTGGCCGGACTGGCCACGGGCTGGATCCGGCGCCTGCCGATCACCTCGTTCTGGATCTTTCTCGCGGCCGGTGTCGTCGGCGGGCCGTGGTTCCTCGATCAGGTGTGGATCGATTTTCCGAAGCATCCCGAATGGGTGGCGCTGGCCAGCGAGCTGGCACTGGTGGTGTCGCTGTTCATCGGCGGACTGAAGCTGCGCGTGGGCTTTCGCCACGTGGCTTGGCGCACGGCGTGGCGACTGGCGTTTCCGGCCATGCTGTTGTGCATCGGTGGCGTCTGCGTGGCGATGCACCTGCTGTTCGGCACGCCGTGGGAGCTGGCCCTGCTGTGCGGAGCGATGATTGCGCCTACGGACCCGGTGCTGGCCAGCATCGTGGCTGTGGACGATGCCTCCGACCATGACGCCATGCGGGGCGCGCTCTCCGGCGAAGCCGGCCTCAATGACGGCGCGGCGCTGCCGTTCCTGATCCTGGCGCTGCTGCTGCTGGACCACACCGGCAGCGTGTCCGATGGCGCGCTCGGCCACTGGTTCTTCGCCAACATCGCGTGGTCACTGCCGGTGGGCGTGGCCGTGGGCGGCGGCATCGGCTGGGGCCTGGGCCTGCTCGGCACGCGGATCAAGTCGCTCACCAACGACACGGCGCCCAGCGATTTCCTGGCAATGGCGATCATGATGCTGGCGTACGCGGCGGCCGAATCGCTGTCGGCGTCGACGTTCCTGGCCGCGTTCTCTGCCGGCGTCGGCCTGCGTCACGCCGAGCTGATGATCGTGGCCCGGCATCCGCACCGGCACGGCGTGTCATCAGGCGACCAGGCATCTCCCGACGACGTCGGCGGCGGGCACGCGCCGGCGGAGTTCCTGGTCAAGCGCGGCAAGGTCGGCGACGAGTCCGGGCCGGCCGAATCGATCGGCCGGGTGGTGTTCGATGCGCTGTCTTTCGGCGACACGCTGGAGCGCATCCTGGCTGCGGTGCTGGTGTTCGCCACCGGGGCGGCGGTGGCGCGGCACTGGAGCCTGCAGGCGATTGCCGTGGCGCTGCTGCTGTTCGTGCTGGTGCGGCCGCTGTCGGTCTACCTCTCCACGGTGGGTGCGGGCATTCCCCGGCCGCGGCGGCTGCTGATGGGCTGGCTGGGGGTCCGTGGCATCGGCACCATCAACTACATGGCGTACGCACTCACCCACGGACTCAACGACGACGAGTCGGGCATGGTCACCGCACTGGCGATCACCACCGTGGTGCTGAGCGTGGTGCTGCACGGCGTCACCGCGCGGCCGCTGATGCGCTGGCGCGGGCGGCGCATGCGCGAGCACGAAGCCAACAGCTGACCCCGCCCGCTCGCATGGCGGCAGGCACCGTTCACGGGCTGGCCGGCGCCGCCACCGTCTGCCACAGCAGCACCACGTTCAGCGCCACCAGCACCGCGGCGATCGCCCAGCTGGCGCTCTTGAGTACCCGACCCATGCGGTGGCCGCCCATCACGGCACGGTCTCCCGCCAGCCACAGCAGCGGAACCACCGCCAGCGGCAGTTGCAGACTCAGTACCACCTGGCTGCCGACCAGCAGCGACGTAGAGCCGTGCGAGCCGAACACCAGCACGCCCGCCAGCGCAGGCCCTAGCGCCAGGCCGCGCGTGATCAACGCGCGGCGCGGCAGCGACATGCGAAGGTCGAGAAAACCTTCCATCACGATCTGCCCAGCCAGCGTGGCGGTAACCATGCCGTTGAGCGCGCAGGCCAGCAGCGCCAGCGCAAACAGCATGCCGGCCCACTGCTGCGGCAGCAGGTGGTCGATCAGCCGGCTTGCCTCGGCCAGGTCGCCGACCTGGCGGACGCCGTGGGCATGGAACACCGCCGCGGCCAGCACCAAGAGCGCCACGTTCACCGCCATCGCCAGTCCCAGCGACACCGCGCTGTCCAGCGCGATCCGCCGCAGCCCCGCGCGCAATTGCGTGCGCGGCGAGCGCGCCACCGGCGTGGTCAGCGACGAATGCAGGTAGAGGTTGTGCGGCATCACGGTCGCGCCGACGATGCCCGCGGCGAGCCAGAGCGTGTCGCCGTGCCGCCACTGCGCGGGGTCCGGCAGCATGCCGGCGAGCATCTCGTGCGGTCGCGGGGCGGCGGCGAAAAGCTGCACCCCCATCGCCACCATCACCACGCCCAGCAGCACCATCACGCCAGCCACCAGCCAGTGGCGACCGCGCTGCTGCAGCCAGATGAACGGCACCATCAACAGGGTCGACAGCAGCACGCCAAGCCAGAGCGGCACATGCAATAGCATGCGCAGCGCCACCGCCGCGCCCACCACTTCGGCGAGGTCGCAGGCGACGATGGCCGCCTCGCACATCAACCACATCGGCACCACGGTCGGCCGCGGCAAGCGCTCGCGGCACCATCGCGCGAGGTCGTGGCCGGTCACCGCGCCCAGCGCCGCCGCCACGCCCTGCAGCACCATCGCCACCAGGCTCGCCAGTACCACCACCAGCAGCAGCGCATAACCGTGGCCCGCACCGGCCTGGACGTCGGTGGCCCAGTTGCCCGGGTCCATGTATCCGGCAGCCACCAACGCGCCCGCACCGAGCACGCGGATGCCGCGAGCCCGCTTCGGACGTCGCAACGTCGGCGCAGGCACCGTGGCGGCACGCATGTCCATCAGCACACCCGTCCGTTGATGCAGTCACCGGCGGTCGCATCGCGGGCCGGTCCGGTCCGCGATGCGATCCGGCGCCGCAGGCTCAATGCTTCGCCTGTTGCGACGATCCGTTCTGCGACCCTGCGGACGAACGCTGCTGCCCGCCCGACTGGGCCGCCCGACCTCCCTGCGACTGCTCGGCGGCACGCTGGTTGCCGGCCTGTTCGGCGAGCAGGGTGAGCTTCTCGTCGGTGGCCTTTTCCTCTTTCAGGGTTTCCTGCAACAGCCCGATCGCGTCGCTGTAGCCGAGCTCCTTGGCCAGCGCGCTGAGCGTGCCGTAGGAGGCGATCTCGTAGTGCTCCACCTTCTGTGCGCCGCCGATCAGGGCGGCATCGCGCAGCGGCCCCTTGTCGATCGACTCGATGACGTCCCTGCCTTCGTCGATCAACCCTTCCATGGCAGCGCACTTGACCCGCTTCAGGCGCAGGTCCATCGCCTGCACGATCTGGTCGATGCGCTCGACTTGGCCCTGGGTTTCCTCGGCGTGGGCCTCGAACGCGTCGCGCAACTCCTGCGCCTGTGCCGCCTTGGCCAGTTTGGGCAATGCCCGGGTCAGCTGTTTTTCGGCGCTGTAGATGTCCGACAGCTCGTGTACGAACAGTTCTTCGATGCTCTTGACGGCCATGGTGTGCCTCGTGGGACTGGGGGATTGGGACATGCGGCCCCCGGGACATGGAGCTCCCGGAGCCGGGGTTTCTGCACGGCGTTTCTGAAACAGGGGGTTCTCACCCAGGGGGTTCAAGAAATGCGCGGGGTGACTCCCGCGCGCGCCTGCCGCAGTGGCAGGCACGCGGATCATCAACAGCGGGCCGTGACCGCAGCGCGTCGGCCGGGTGCGGGCGGTGTCGATGAGGCCGCTGCGGCATGCAAGAGAGCGCCTTCACTAACATCACGAGCCACGTCATGCGGCACGCACGGCCGCTTGCTGCGCGTGCGCGGAGCATCGCCCGTCATGCAGCGATGCCCTGCATGCCTCGGCCGCACCCCGGCAACCGGCACCTGAGCCGCACTTTTGAGGATCCACCTGGAGAGTCAACGATGAGCAATGCAGACACCTCCGGCCGCGTTGGCGGCCGGCAGCCGACGCAAGCGAGCGACGCACCGCAAGGTGCCGCTGGGCAGACGCACAACCCGCGCAACCGCGGCGAGCCGACGCAGGGGCCAGAGGGAAGCGAACAGGCCGGGCTGAAAGGCCTGAAACAGGGAAGCGACGAGAAGAGCACCGGCAAGAACAGCATGGCGAAGGATGCCGTCGACACCAACGCCGACGAGGCGCAGAGCCGCTGGAGCGGCAGCAGCGTGCGGCCCGCGGAGCCGGGCCTGCGGGACTCGCCGCAGAGTGCGCGGCGACAGGACCGGTGAATCATCGGGCGTGTGCGCGCACGCCCTTTTCACTGCTCGACCCCGCCGCCTCTCACTTTCTCGGACGCACTCCCGTCGCGCCATTACGCGAGCGAGCATCTGCATGCGCGCGGGAATCCGCGCGCCTGTTGCAGGAGCAACCGGCGCAAGCAGTCACGACCACAAGGCGAGCAGTCCCGACAAATGCGATGTCCGCGTGAGCGCGCAGCCCGCGCCAATTACACGCCGCCTTGATCGCCGAACGCCGACATTGAGCCATCTCCCCACCAGTCACTGCGCCGTGCGCAGCATGCGACCGCCTCTGCACCGGCGCGCACTTGGCGGGGCACTCGAGGTCATCATGAACAGCACCATCAAGCGCTCCCGTGCCGCTGCCACCGCCGTGTCGCAGCGGCGCGCCACGGGCAGCGCGGAACGCGCAGCAAGTCGTCACGGTCGCGCCCGTGTCGTCCAGCCGATCCACACCGGCAGCGACGTCGGCACGCTGTTCGTCACCACCGAGATGACCGACTTCATCAAGACCGGCGGCTTGGGCGATGTCTCCGCGGCGCTCACGCGCGCGCTGCGCGCGTCGCACGACGTGCGCGTGCTGCTGCCGGGCTACCGCAGCGTGCTGGACGCGCTCGGCTCGTTTCCAATCGTCGGGCGCACGCGCGCCGTGGCCGGCATCCCCGCCTGCGACATCGGCGAGGCACAGACGCGTGACGGCCTGCAGATCCTGGTGCTGTGCCACGCGGACCTGTTCGATCGCCCCGGCAATCCCTATGGCGACGCCGGTGTGGTGTGGGCGGACAACGCGCTGCGCTTCGCCACCTTGTCCAGCGCCGCGGCCGACATCGCTTCGGGCCGCGCCGGGCTCGACTGGCAGCCGCGGCTGCTGCACCTCAACGACTGGCCCACCGCCCTTGCCGCGGCATACCTGCGCTGGCGCGGCGTCCATACTCCAACGGTGCTGACCATCCACAACCTGGCCTACCAGGGGGTCTTTCCGCGCCGGCAGTGCGCCGACCTGGGGCTGCTGGTGGATGACCCGGAGCTGGCCTTCCACGGCAACCTCTCGTTCCTGCGTGCGGGCATCGCACATGCCGACGTCTGCACCACCGTCAGCCACAGCTACGCGCGGCAGATCACCGGCCCCACCTACGGTTGCGGACTGGAAGCACTGCTGGCCCGCAAGGCCCGCCAGGGCCGCCTGCACGGCATCGTCAACGGCATCGACGCCAGCTGGAGCAGCGTCAACGACCCGGCACTGGTGGAGCGTTTCCAGCCCGGCGACTGGCAGCGCCGCCAGCAAAACAAGCTGGCGATCCAGCACAGCTGCAACCTGCGCCCGGGGCACGGCCCGCTGTTCGGCATCGTCTCGCGGCTGGTGCACCAGAAGGGCATCGACCTGGTGTGCGCGGCGATCCCGCAGATCGTGGCCGCCGGCGGCCAGCTGGTGGTGATGGGCCACGGCGAGCCGGAATTCGAGCAGGCCGTGCGCGAGATGCAGCTGCGCTTTCCCGACGATGTGGCCGGGCCGCTGCCGTTCGACGAGGCAGCCTCGCGCGTGATCTTCGCCGGCGCCGACTTCCTCCTGATGCCCTCGCGTTTCGAGCCGTGCGGGCTGAGCCAGATGTACGCGCAGGCCTACGGTTGCCTGCCCATCGCGCACGCTACCGGCGGGCTGCAGGACACCATCGACGACGGCGTCACCGGACTGCTGTTTCCCCATGCTTCGGCGATGAGCATGCGCCATGCGTTGCAGCGCGCTTTCCGGCTGCACCAGCAAACGGCGTTGCTCGATTCGATGCGGCTGGCGGCGATGCTCGAGCCGCGCAACTGGCAAGGGCCTGCACGTCAGTACGCGGCGCTCTACGACAGCACCCTGCAGATGCAGATCGCGGCTTGAGCCCGATGACACGTGCAGTGAAGGGGCCCTCCCGCAGCCACAAGCAGGTGCCGGCCACGTCGCCTGCGCCGCCGCCGATGCCCACCGCGTTGCTGCCACCGGAGGTGGCCCAGGCGCTCTCGCAGGGCCGTCACGGCGAGCCGTTTGCATGGCTCGGCTGCCACCGGCGCGGCGAGCTCTGGATCGCCGCCACGGTGGCCCACGATGCGCGGCAGGTGTCGCTGTGCCTCGATGACGCACACGCCGCGCCGGCAACCGAAGTGGCGCCGGGCGTGCATGCCGTGGCGCTGCGCCAGCGGCCGGCCCGGCTCGTATGGCAGGCGCGCCGGCGAGGGCAGCAGCAACGCTGGGTCGATCCCTATCAGTGGCCGCCGCAGCTGCCGGTGGAGCTCCTGAAGGCGTTTCGCGAGGGCTCACTGCTGCAGCCGGCTACCCTGCTCGGGGCGCACTTGGTGAACGTGGATGGCGTTGACGGTGCCCGCTTCGCCGTGTGGGCGCCGGAGGCATCGCGGGTGTCGGTGGTGGGCGACTTCAACGACTGGGACGGGCGCCGCCATCCGATGCGGCAGCGGCTTGAAGCAGGCGTGTGGGAGATCTTTCTCCCCGGCGTCGCCGCCGACGCCGCCTACAAGTACGAGCTGCTCGACCGGCACGGCCAGTTGCTGCCGCTGAAGGCGGACCCGTACGCCCGGCGCATGGAACCGTCGCCGGGGTCGGCCTCGCTGGTCAGCCCGGAGCCGGTGTTCCGCTGGCACGACGCCGCCTGGCTGGCGCGACGCGCGCACGCCAGCCCGGAGCGCGAACCGGTGTCGATCTACGAATTGCACGCGTTGTCCTGGCGCCACGGCGAAGACGGCCAGCCGCTGGGCTGGGATCGGCTCGGCGCTGAGTTGATCCCGTACGTGCAGGCACAGGGCTTCACGCACATCGAGCTGCTGCCGATCAGCGAATTCCCGTACGGCGGCTCGTGGGGCTACCAGCCGCTGGGCCTGTACGCCCCCACCGCGCGCATGGGCAGCCCCGCGGCGTTTGCCCGTTTCGTCGACTCCTGCCACGTGGCCGGCATCGGCGTGATCGTGGACTGGGTGGGCGCGCACTTCCCCGCCGACGCGCACGGCCTGCAGCGCTTCGACGGCACGGCGCTGTACGAGCATGCCGACCCGCGCGAAGGCGTGCACCCGGACTGGCAGACCCTGATCTTCAACTACGGCCGGGCCGAGGTGCGCAGCTATTTGATCGGCAGCGCGCTGGAGTGGATCGACCGTTACCACGTCGACGGCCTGCGCGTGGACGCGGTGGCCAGCATGCTCTACCGCGACTACAGCCGCGCGCCGGGGCAGTGGCTGGCCAACCGGCACGGCGGCCCCGAAAACCTCGAGGCGATCGCCTTTCTGCGCGAGCTCAACCAGGCCGTGGCGGCGCACGGCCGCGGCCTGATGATGATCGCCGAAGACTCCACCGCCTGGCCCGGCGTCACTGCGCGCACCGACGAGGGCGGGCTCGGCTTCGGTTTCACCTGGGACATGGGCTGGATGCACGACACGCTGCGCTACCTGCAGCGCGACCCGGTCGACCGTCGCCACCACCACGCCGACCTCACGCTCCGCGCGACGTACGGCCACACCGAGCGTTTCGTGCTGCCGCTGTCGCACGACGAGGTGGTGCACGGCAAGGGCTCGCTGCTCTCGCGCATGCCCGGCGACCGCTGGCAGCAGTTCGCCAACCTGCGCGCCTTGCTGGCGCTGATGTGGGCCACGCCGGGCAAGAAGCTGCTTTTCATGGGCGGCGAGTTCGGCCAGTGGCGCGAGTGGGACCACGACCGCGCGCTCGACTGGGCGCTGCTGGACGACCCCATGCATGCCGGCATGCAAGCCTTGGTACATGACCTCAACCACTGCCTGCAGCACCAGCCGGCACTGCATCGTGACGATCACGATGCGTGCGGCGTGACGTGGGTGGTGGCCGACGACGCGGAGCATTCGATGTATGCCTTTCTACGCCACGCCGAGCCGGCCCCGCCGGTGCTGGTGGTGCTGAACTTCACCCCGATCCCCCGCCACGGCTACACCGTGGGCGTGCCGCGCGGCGGCCGCTGGCGCGAGCTGCTCAACACCGACAGCGCGCACTACGGCGGCTCCAATATCGGCAACGGCGGCTACGCCCAGGCCGAGGCGACACCGACACACGTTCAGCCGTTCTCGCTGCCGTTGACGGTGCCGCCGCTGGGCGCGCTGTACCTGCGCGCGGAGTTGCCGGCATGAGCGCATCGACGCCTGCCGCTGCCGTGCATCGGGTGCAGGAGACCGCATGGGGTACCCACTGGTTGCCGGACGGACGCGTGCGTTTTCGCCTGTGGGCGCCGGCGTGTCGGCAGCTGCAGCTGCTCGTGCACGACACCGCCCATGCCATGCAGCGAGGCGACGACGACTGGTTCGAGACGGTGCTGTCGGTGCCGGCCGGCACGCCCTATCGCTACCGGCTCGACGACGGCACCGTCGTTCCCGATCCCGCCGCCCGCGCGCAGGCCGGTGACGTGGAAGACGCCAGCGTGGTGGTGGACCCGGCCAGCTGGTGCTGGCAAGACCAGGCATGGTCCGGCCGGCCGTGGCACGAGGCGGTGATCTGCGAGTTGCACGTGGGGCTGCTCGGCGGTTTCGACGGCGTGCGCCAGCAGCTGCCGCGGCTGGCCGCGGCCGGCTATACGGCGATCGAGCTGATGCCGATCGGTGCCTTTCCCGGCGCACGCAACTGGGGCTACGACGGCGTGCTGCCCTACGCGCCGGCCACCGCCTACGGCAGCGTCGATGCGCTCAAGCAGCTGGTCGAGGAGGCCCACGCCTGCGGCCTGATGGTGCTGCTGGACGTGGTCTACAACCATTTCGGCCCCAGCGGCAATTACCTGCCCCGCTATGCCCCCACTTTCTTCCGCGACGACGTGCCCACGCCCTGGGGCGCGGCGATCGACTTCCGGCGCGAGCCGGTGCAGCAGTTCGTGATCGACAACGCGCTGATGTGGATCAACGAGTACCACATGGACGGGCTGCGGCTGGACGCGGTGCATGCCATCGCCCCGCCGCAGTTCCTGCGCCATCTGGAGCAGGCGATCCGCGCGGGCAGCCGGATCAGCCACCCGGTGCACCTGGTGCTGGAGAACGAGCACAACAGCGCCTCGCTGCTGCGTGACGGCGCCTACCAGGCGCAGTGGAACGACGATGGCCACAACGCGCTGCATGCCCTGCTCACCGGCGAAAGCGAGGGCTACTACGGCGCCTTTGCCGACGATCCGACGGCGCACCTGGCGCGCGTGCTGGCCGAGGGCTTTGCGTTCCAGGGCGAGCCGGACCTGCGCGGCCGGCCGCGGGGCGAGCCGAGCGGCGATCTGCCGCCTACCCGGTTCGTGCTGTTCGCGCAGAACCACGACCAGATCGGCAACCGGCCACTGGGGCAGCGGCTGGCGACGCTGATCGAGCCGCCGGCGATGCGCGCGACCACCGCACTGGTGGCGCTGTGCCCGATGGTGCCGCTGTTCTTCATGGGCGACGAGTGGGGCTGCCGCAGCCCGTTCCTGTTCTTCACCAGCCACCCGCCGGCACTGGCTGAAGCGGTGCGCGAGGGGCGCCGAGCCGAGTTCGCCAGCTTCGCCGGCTTTCATGATCCGGTGCAGCGCGAGGCGATTCCCGATCCGAACGACGCGGCCACCTTCGACGCGTCGATCCCGGCGATCGAGTCGGCGGCACCCGCCGCGGCGTGGGCGCGCTGGTTCACCGGCCTGCTCTCGGTGCGCATGCACGCGCTGGTGCCGCAGCTGCCCGGAGCGAGCAGCCGCGGCGTGCGCGTGCTTGCTCCGGGCGCCATGCTCGCGAGCTGGCGCCTGGCCGATGGCAGCGACTGGACCCTGGCAATAAACCTGTCCGGTTACCTGGTCGACGTGCCCGCGCTGGATGGCCAGGTGATCTGCGCCGAACCGCCGGAAGTCGCCACCGCGCCGAGCAGCGGTCGGCTGCTGCCGTGGTCGCTGCTGGCGCTGCGCAGTGACGAGCCACACGCCGGAGGGCCGGCATGACCACGCCGCACGCCACCGACCCCGGCCTGCAGGCGCTGGCCGAGCAGGCCGGCCTGGCGATCCACTGGACCGACTCCGCCGGCGTCGCGCAGGAGCTCGATGCGCCCACGCTGGAAACGCTGCTCGCCGCGCTGGGCCTGCCCGCGCACACCGCCGCCGCGCGGCAGGACAGTGCCCGCCGACTGGCCGAGGATGCGCGCGCCACGCCACCACTGATCACCGCCGATGCCGGTGGCCCGCTGCCGTGGCTGGCGCCGACCGGCCGCAGCGTGGCCGCGCGCGACGAGATCGGCCAGCCGGTGTCGCTGGAGCGCGGTGCGGACGGTCACCTGCTGGCTCCCGCCACACCGGGCTATTACACGCTCGGGATCGGCGGCCTGGACCGCAGCGGCCAGGATGCCCGCGCCACCAGTGACCGCAGCGACGACACCGCCACCGTCACCCTGGCGGTGGCGCCCGAGCGCTGCTTCCTGCCCGACGACGCGCAGGCGCTCGCGCCCGGCGCCTGCCGCTGGGGCGTGAGTGCACAGGTGCCGGCGCTGCATCGCCCCGACGACGGCGGCCTGGGCGACGCGCTGGCGGTCGCCGCGCTGGGACACGCGGTGGGCGCGCTGGGCGCAGACGCCGTGCAGCTCAGTCCCCTGCACGCCTGCCGGCCGATCCACGATCGCTACAGCCCGTACCAGCCGTCGCACCGGCGCTGGCTCGACAGCCTGCTCGGCGCCCCCGAGCCGGTACTGGGCGCCGCCATGGTGGCGCGGGCGCGCGAGGACGCCGGGCTGCAGGCGGCATGGGACGGCGCCGGGCGGCAGTCGCTGATCGACTGGCCCGCGCAGTACCGGCAGCGCCATGCGCTGTGGGATGCGCTGCATCGCCAGTTCGCGACGGCCGAGCAGCCCCTGCGCGACGACCTGCAGCAGTTCATCGCGCAGGGCGGCGAGGCGCTGCAACGCTTCGCCCACGGCGCCGCCTGCGAGCAGCGCGCGTGGGAACGCGGCGAAACCGCCGACTGGCGCCGCTGGAGCGAGCAGCCGCCGCCGGAGCCCGACGCGGTGCACCGGCAGATGTTCATCCAGTGGATGTGCGCGCGCAGCTGGGACTACGCCCACCGCACCACCCGCGAGGCGGGCGCGTCGATCGGCCTTATCGGCGACCTCGCCGTGGGCTGCGATCCGAACGGGCTGGAGGCGTGGACCGATCGCGAGTGGATGCTGCAGGGCCTGGAGCTGGGCGCACCGCCGGACGCGTTCAATCGCCACGGCCAGCGCTGGGGCGTCACCACGTGGTCGCCGTGGGGCCTGCGCAAGAGCGGCTTCCGGCCCTGGATCGACATGCTGCGCGCGAACATGCGCTTCGGCGGCCTGCGCATCGACCACGTGATCGGCCTGCTGCGCATGTGGATCGTGCCGGCGGGCGGCAGTTCCGCGGCTGGCGGCTACCTGCACTATCCGGTGGAGGACCTGCTGCGCCTGCTGGCACTGGAGTCGTGGCGGCAGCGCTGCGTCGTGATCGGCGAGGATCTCGGCACCGTGCCGCCGGGCATCCGCGACATGCTGGCCCGGCGCGGCGTGCTCGGACTGGACGTGCTGCTGTTCACCCGCGAGCCGGACGGACGCTTCACCCCGCCGCCACGCTGGCGGCCCCGCGCGGTAGCCATGACCACCACCCACGACCTGCCGCCGCTGGCCGGCTGGAGCAAGGGCATGGACCTGCACGAGCGCGCGCGCATCGAGGGGTGGCCGCCGCAGCAACTGGCGCTGCAGCAGCAACAGCGCGCGCAGGACGTGGCGCTGCTCGACCAGTGGCACCCGGCATCCACGCCGGACGGCCCGAGCCTGCCGCAGCGCGCCATGGCCGGGCTGGCCGCGGCGCCGTCGGCGCTGGTGCTGGTGCCGATGGAGGACGTGCTCGAGCACAGCGTGCAGATCAACCTGCCCGGCACCGACCGCGAATATCCCAACTGGCGGCACCGTCTGCCGGCGTTCGAGCTGGCGGACCTGCCGGCGCGGCTGGCGCCCCTGCGAAAGCCTACCGCCGCAGCCGGCGGGAGGCCCGATGCGTGAGGCACGCGCCACCGTGCGGCTGCAGTTGAGCGCGGACTTCACCTTTGCCGATGCGACGGACCAGGTTCCCTACTACGCCGCGCTGGGCATCACCCACTACTACCTGTCGCCGATCACCGAAGCGGTGGCCGGGTCCACCCACGGCTACGACGTCATCGACCCGACCCGCATCAGTGCGGCGCTCGGTGGCGAGGCCGGCTTCGATGCGCTGATCGAGCGCCTGCGCGCGCACGGCATGGGCGCGATCGTCGACATCGTGCCCAACCACCTCGCCGCCGATGCGTCCAACCCGTGGTGGCGCGACGTGCTGGCGCGGGGGCGTGCGAGCGAGCACGCGCAGGCATTCGACATCGACTGGGACGCGCCCGGCTGCGAGGGCAAGCTGTGGCTGCCGATCCTGCCCGACACCCTGCACGCCACCATCGTCGGCAGCGAGATCCGGCTGGCCCGCGCGCACGACGGCATGCTGCAACTGCAGGTGTCCGGACAGGCGCTGCCGCTCTGCCCGCACAGCGAGGCGGCATTGGCAGACGCTTCAGCCGACGCCCTCGCCGCGATCGCAGCGTCGCCACCGGCGCTGTCCGCGCTGCTGGCGCAGCAGAACTATCGACTGGCCAGCTGGCGCAGCGGCAATGACGTGGGCAACTACCGGCGCTTCTTCGACATCGGCGGCCTCGCCGCGCTGGCGATGGAGCGTCCCGGCGTGTTCCGGCGAGTGCATGCGCTGCCGTTGCGGCTGGTGGCGCAGGGCCGCGTCGATGGCCTGCGGCTGGACCACGTCGACGGGCTGGCGCGGCCGGGCCGTTACCTGCAGCGGCTGCGCCGCGCGCTGGAGCACGCCGCGCGCGAGCGGCCCGCCGGCCTGCCGGCGGTGAGCCTGCATGTGGAGAAGATCCTCGCCGCGGACGAGTCGCTGCCCGCGGACTGGCCGGTCGACGGCACCACCGGCTACGACTTCATGGGCCAGGTGGCCTCGCTGTGGCACGACCGCGCCGGAGTCGAGCTGCTCGACGCCGCCTGGACCCGCCGCCACGGCCGCAGCTTCGATGCCGAGCAGCGCCACGCGCGCCGCGAGCTGCTCGAGCACCGCCTGCTCGGCGACTTCACCCGCAGCGTACGGGCGTGGGACCACCGCGTGGCACTCACGCCGATGCACGGCGACCTGTCGGTGCCGGCGCAGGCGCGCGCCATCGCCGCGCTGGCCGGCGCGATGACGGTCTACCGCACCTACCTCGCCGACGGGGTGCGCCGCGAGGCCGATCTTGCCGCGCTGGCCAGCGCCCGCGACCGCGCGTTGTCCTGCGCCGCCGCGCACGACCGCTGGGCGATCGAGGCACTGGCGGCGCAGATGCTCGAAGCGTCCCCGGACACGCGCGCCGGCGCGCGCCGCCTGCGCCTGGCGTGCCAGCGCTTCGAGCAGCTGTGCGCGCCACTGAACGCCAAGGCGGCGGAGGACACCGCGTTCTATCGGTACGGCGCCCTGCTCTCGCGCAACGAGGTCGGCAGTTCGCCCGGCGATCGCCTCTCCGGCCCCGGCGCCTTCCACCAGCAGATGCGCGAGCGGGCACGGCGCTGGCCCCGCGCCATGCTCGCCACAGCCACCCACGACCACAAGCGCGGCGAAGACACCCGCGCGCGCATCGCGGCGCTCAGCTACCGCACGCACTGGCTGCTGGGGCTGGCGCGGGCGTGGTTCCCGCGCTGGCAGATCGGCTTTCCCGAGTTGCCCGAGCGGGTGCTCTGGGTGCTGCTGCAGACCTTGCTGGGCGCCTGGCCTCTGACCCTCTCGCCGGACGACGAACACGGCGTCGCCGCGTTTGCCGCGCGGGTCCAGGCATGGCTGCAGAAAGCCGAGCGCGAAGCCGGCCTGCAGACCCGCTGGATCGCGCCGGATGCGGCTTTCGAGGACGCCTGCCAGGCCTTGCTGATCCAGCTGCTGGACGGCGCGGACAACCCGTGGCGCCGCAGCATCGCCGATGCCGCCCGCCAGCTGGATGGCGCTGGCGCGCTGATCGGCCTGGGCAGCGTGGTGCTGCGGCTGACCGCCCCGGGCGTGCCGGATCTGTACCAGGGCACCGAGTACTGGGACCAGTCGCTGGTGGATCCGGACAACCGCCGCCAGCCGGACTACGCCGAGCGCGCGCGCACGCTGGCCCGGCCGGCCAGCTGGCCCGAACTGGTCGCGGACTTCCGCGACGGCCGCATCAAGCAGCGGCTGATCCACGCCCTGCTGCAGCTGCGCCAGCGCCATCGCGATGTGTTTGCGCAAGGCGATTACCTGCCGCTGGAACTCGCCGGCGAGCGCGCCGACGAGGCGCTGGCGTTCGTCCGCAGCGATGGCGAACACGCGGTACTGGTGCTGCTGGCCCGGCCGGGCCACGCCTGCCTCGCCACGCTGACCACGCCCCAGCCGCCACCGGACTACTGGCGCGGCACCCACGTGCTGCTGCCGCCGTCGCTGCGCGGCGCCGCGTGGCGCAACGCGCTTGCCAACCCGGCCAGTGACACCGAGACCGAAACCGAAACCGGAAGCGCCGCGACCGCGGCGCCGGCACCGGACACCGACATGCTGGCGGTGCGCGTGCACCTCACCGATCTTCCCTTTGCGGTTCTTGCCGCCCCTGTCCCTGGAGCTTCATCGTGACGTCATCCCCCTCCGAGCGTGAGCAACGCATCAAGGAACTCGCGCACCGCATATGGGAGTCCGAAGGCTGCCCCGAGGGGCGCGCCGAGCAGCACTGGCAGATGGCCACGCGGCTGGTCGCGGCGATCGAGCGGCACCGCGGCGGTCCGCTCGTCGACGGGCCCGATGCCGAACAGGAGCCGACCTCATGAGCACGCCGCACGGTAACGACATCGACCGCGCCCCGACCGACCTCGCCGATCGGCCGCGCGACGACGCTGCACCGCATCCGGCGCGGCGGCCGTCGGTGGTCAGCGAAGGCCTGCCCTTTCCGCTGGGCAGCACCTGGGACGGGCTGGGCGTGAACTTCGCACTGTTCTCCGCCCACGCCACGCGGGTGGAGCTGTGCCTGTTCGACGAGGACGACCGCGAGATCGAGCGCATCGACCTGCCCGAATACACCGACGAGGTGTGGCACGGCTACCTGCCCGACGTGCGTCCGGGGCAACGCTACGGTTACCGCGTGCATGGCCCGTACGAGCCGGAGCGCGGCCACCGCTTCAACGCCAACAAGCTGCTGCTGGACCCGTACGCGCGCCAGCTGGCCGGCTCGCTGACCTGGGACGACGCGCTGTTCGGCTACACCCTGGGCCACCCCGATGGCGACCTCAGCTTCGACACGCGCGACAGCGCGCCGTATGTGCCCAAGGCGCGGGTGATCGACCCGGCCTTTACCTGGGGCCGGCAGCGGCCGGCGCAGATCCCGTGGGAGCGCACCATCATCTACGAGGCGCACGTGCGCGGCTTCACCATGCGCCATCCGGCGGTGGCGCCGGCACAGCGCGGCAGCTTTGCCGGCATGGCGACGCGCGAGGTGGTCGACTACATCCGCTCGCTCGGCATCACCGCGGTCGAGCTGATGCCGGTGCATGCCTTTGTCGACGACCGCCACCTGCTCGAGCAGGGCCTGCGCAACTACTGGGGCTACAACAGCCTGGCGTTCTTCGCGCCGGACCCGCGCTTTCTCGCCGGCAACAGCATCGACGAGTTCAAGGCGATGGTGGCGCGCCTGCACGATGCCGGGCTGGAGGTGCTGCTGGACGTGGTCTATAACCACACCGCCGAGGGCAGCGAGCTCGGCCCCACGCTCAGCCTGCGCGGCATCGACAACCGCAGCTACTACCGCCTGACCGACGATCCGCGCTTCTACATCAACGATACCGGCACCGGCAACACGCTCAACCTCAGCCACCCGCGGGTGCTGCAGCTGGCGATGGATTCGCTGCGCTATTGGGTGACCGAGATGCGCGTGGACGGTTTCCGCTTCGACCTGGCCACCATCCTGGCGCGCGAACCGCACGGCTTCGACCAGGGCGGCGGTTTTCTCGACGCCTGCCGGCAGGATCCGGTGCTGGGCGGCGTGAAACTGATCGCCGAGCCGTGGGACGTGGGCCCCGGCGGCTACCAGACCGGCGCCTTTCCGCCGGGCTGGGCCGAGTGGAACGACCGCTACCGCGACACCATGCGCGCGTTCTGGAAGGGCGACCAGGGCATGCTGGCGCAGTTCGCCACCCGCCTGACCGGCTCGGCCGACCTGTTCGACCGCCGCGGCCGCCGGCCATATGCCTCGGTCAACTTCATCACCGCGCACGACGGCTTCACCCTCAACGACCTGGTCAGCTACGACGGCAAGCACAACGACGCCAACGGCGAGGGCAACCGCGACGGCTCCGATCACAACCTGAGCTGGAACCACGGCGTCGAAGGCCCGACCGACGAGCCGGCGATCGTCGCGCTGCGCCAGCAGCAGATGCGCAACATGCTGGCCACCGTGCTGCTGTCGCAGGGCACCCCGATGCTGCTGGCCGGCGACGAGTTCGGCCGCACCCAGCACGGCAACAACAACGCCTACTGCCAGGACAACGAGATCACCTGGCTGGACTGGCAGGCGGCCACCGACGGCCACGCGATGATCGACTACGTGCGGCTGCTGACCCAGCTGCGCCATCGCTATCCGCTGCTGCGGCGCAGCCGCTTCCTCAGCGGCGAGCAGGATCCGACCTTCAACATCCGCGACGTCACCTGGCTGCGTCCGCAGGGTGGCGAGATGACCGATGCAGACTGGAACGACCCGGCCGCACGCTGCCTGGGCGTCCTGCTCGACGGCCGCGCGCGGGCCAGCGGCATCCGCCGCATCGGCTCGGACAACACGCTGCTGATGCTGATCAACGCCGCCCACCAGAAGGTGTCGTTCAAGCTGCCCGAGCTGGCCGCCGCGACGCGGCTGAAACTGCTGCTGGACACCACCCGCGTGGAGCCGCTGCGCACCACCGGCGCCAAGGCGCAACGGATGAGTCGCACGGTGCTGGCGGCCCGCTCGATGCGCCTGTATCGCGTGGTCGGTGCGGACCGCCCGGGCCTGCGTCGCAAACGCGCCGCGGGGCCGAGCCCGTCCGACTAACGGGGCCGCTGCGCCGTCAGGACGCCCGCGCCTCGCGCAGCAGGGCGTCCGGCCCGAGGCAGGTCCAGCTGCCCTGGGCCTCTTCCACCATCACACGCACCTCGATCGCGCGCTGGCCGACGATCTTGCCGGCCAGCCGCAGGGCGAAGGTCACCGCCTCGCTGCGCGTGGCGAAGGTGCCCATGGCGTGGGTCCCTTCCAGTACCCGCCAACGCCCGCGCGGACTGTGGTTGTAGGGAAGGTAGAACGTGATCGAGGCGGGCGTGGGTTCCATGGGCTGGTCCGTTGCAAACCCCGGGCCATGCGCGGAGACGGGCAAAGGCCGTATCGGCGCGCGGCGCGCGGCTGGGAGCGCACCGAGGCCGGTAAATCCTTCCCGTCCGGCGCGCCACTTTTTCAAACGAACCGGCTGCGGCGTTGACAGCGACTGCCGGTTCTCCAGAAGGCCTCCACCTGCGACAACCTGCCCCGAAAAATTCCTACAGCGGCGCGAGGCCGCCTGCATGAAAGATGCACGGGTCGTTGACGATGCTGAAAACTACCCCTGCCGAGGTTGGCCGGCACCGCCTGCCCCGGTTCTTGCATCACTTCGGACCTCCCCCTCGAAAGGCGCCGCGCATGGCCGCCACTACGGACGTGACTCATGAGCCGGATCGAACCCCGTCCCACCGTGCTGGTGGTCGAAGATGACAAGCCGCTGCTGGAAACCATGATCGAGGTGCTGGCTGTGCACGGCTGGGACGTGATCGGCTGGTCCGAGGACGCCGCCGGTGCGCTTAGCCTGCTCGAGCGCGCGCCGGACGTGGCGCTGGTCGACTACCAGCTCAAGGACGGCCCGTGCGACGAGCTGGTGCGCCAGCTGGTGGAGCGTGGGATTCCGTTCGCACTGTTCTCCGGCTACGAGCCGGAGGAGCTGCCCGCCTCGCTGCAGCCGCACGTTCACCTGCACAAGCCGTTCGGCATCGAGACGCTGCTGGATGCGGTCCAGCGCCTCCGCGTACCGCGCTGAGCGGCCGCGCGCCGCGGCCGGCGGGCGCACGTCGCCCGCCCCGTTCTGTCGATGACTCCGTTGAGAAAACCGTAACGCCCTGTTCCTGCGCCCGGGACCACGGTGGAGATCAAGCGTTGCCGGCGCCCGTGCCGGCCAGCCCGGCGCGGTCGCCGGGGCGCTTGCCCCCACCCACCAGCCCACCGTCCCCCCACCTGGCGAGGAGCCTTTCATGTTTTCGCATAACAAACGCCTGCAGTATTCGGTACACGTCAACGAGTGCAACCCCGCGCTGGCCAATCTCATGCTCGAGCAGTTCGGCGGCCCGCAGGGCGAGCTCGCCGCCGCCATGCGCTACTTCACCCAGGCCCTGGCCGAGGAAGATCCGGGCCGCAAGGACATGCTGCTGGACATCGCTACCGAGGAGCTCAGCCACCTGGAGGTGATCGGCACCATCGTGGCGATGCTCAACCGCGGGGCCAAGGGCGAGCTGGCCGAAGGCGTGGCGCAGGAGGCCGAGCTGTTCCGCTCGCTGCAGGGCGCCGGCAACGACTCTCACGTTACCCAGGTGCTGTACGGCGGCGGCCCGGCCCTGATCAACTCCGGCGGCCAGCTGTGGACCGCCGGCTATGTCGACAGCATCGGCGAACCGACCTGCGACCTGCGCTCGAACATCGCCGCCGAGGCGCGCGCCAAGATCGTCTACGAGCGGCTGATCAACGTGACCACCGACCCGGGTGTGCGCGATGCGCTGGGGTTCCTGATGACGCGCGAGGTCAGCCACCAGAAATCGTTCGAGAAGGCGCTGTACGCGATCGAGCCGAACTTCCCGCCGGGCAAGCTGCCGCCGGTGAAGCCGTTCGACAAGGTGTACGTGAACACCTCGCAGGGCGAAGGCGACATGCGTGGCCCGTGGAACTCGGACGAGCACTTCACCTATGTCGACGATCGCGAGGCCCAACGCGCGATGGGCGACGGCCAGGGCGATGCGTCGGTGAAGATGACCCAGGCGCAGTCGCGCGCGGTCGAGGCAATGGCACAGCGCACTGCCTCCGACCCGGACAGCGATCCCACCACCGGCGCGGACCTGGGGAGCGCCCAAGGCAAGTCGAACGGTCGCTGAGCCACCGGCGGCCGCCCCCACCACCGGGTGAACGGCCGCCACCATATGTTCTGCACGATCGCTTCAAATGACCCGCGGCAAAGTTTGCCCAACGGCATCACCCGGATCACCACCGCGCGGACGAGAGCGGTGCATCACCGGGACGAGGGAGGCGAGGGAAACTCGCCGGCCGGGCGCTCCAGAGCGAGCGCCCGGCCCTTCGGGGGGACGAGACGCCGCACTTCCCGCTGACTTGTGCGTCTTGCGCCGGCATGCCCGGCCCGGTGCTTTTTCGTGCACCGGCACGCGCATGCGCGCCCCCCGCCGCGGCGGGGGCTTCAACGTTCGTTCTGCAGGCGAAGGCCTGGCTGGCGGTTCGCCCGGGCTCAGGGCAGGCGCGCGCCGTCCGACGGCGGCTCGTCGTTGCCGGTACGGTGCTCGTCAGCGCGGTCACGATGCTCGTCGCTGCGCTCGTTCTCGCGGTCGCGACGCTCGTGGATCTTGGCGTCCTTGCGCGCCACGTCGTTGTTGTTGCGGTCACCGGTGCCGTGCTTGATCGGCTGCTTCGGCATGGGGATCTCCTTACGCTTGGCCATGAGGAGAGCCGATGCTAGCCAGCGACCGGTGCAGCAGGCATGACGCCGGGCGCGAGCGTGGTCCGCATCCGGCACCCGGTACAGCCACGCACGCCCCGCCTCACGACCTGCGGCGTGCCCATATCGGCACGCGGATCACACAGGTAACGCCGTCAACGCCGTACTCCAGTCGCGTCTGCGCACCCAGCTGGTAAGGCAGCGCGCGCTCGATCAGCTCGCGCCCGTAGCCCGAGCGCTGCGGTGCCGGCACCGCGAACCCCGACTCACGCCATTCCAGCAGCAGCTGCGGCGCCTGCCCCGGCTGCTCCTCGCGCCGCCAGCGCAGCGAGAGCCGCGCACCACTACGCGCCAAGGCGCCGTACTTCACCGCATTGGTGCCCAGCTCGTGCAGCGCCAGCGCGAAGATCTGCACCGTGCGCGAGCGCAGGTAGATGTCCGCCGAACCGTCCAGCTCCACCGTGCCCACGCTGTGCTCGAACGCGCCCAGCGCATCGAGCTCGGTGCGGATCAGCGTATCGAACGAGATCCGCTCGCCTTCGCCCAGCCGCGACAGCAGGTTGTTGGCGCGCGACAGTGCCGCCAGACGGTCGTCGAAACTTGCCGCGTAGGTGTCGAGGCTGTCGCTGCTGGCGACGGTGCGGCGCGACAGCGCGCTGATCACGCCCATCAGGTTGCGCGTGCGGTGCTGCAGCTCGTCCACCAGTACCTGCTGGCGCTGCTGCAGCCGGCGCAGGTCGTCCACGTCGGTGGAGGTGCCCAGCCACTCGGAAATGCTGCCGTCGCGGTTGCGCACCGGCGTGGCGCGGGTGCGGAACCAGCGGTAGCGCTGCTCGGCGTGGTTGAGCAGGCGGTACTCGGCGCTGAAGCTGCCGTCGCCGGCAGCAGCCGCCCACTCCGCGCGCGCCGTCTCGCGGTCGTCCGGGTGCACCGGCTCGAGCCAGCCCCAGCCGCGGCTCTGCTCAAGCGACTGCCCGGTGTACTCGGTCCACTGCGGGCTGGCCCAGGTCCACTGGCCGGCGCCGACCCCGCGCCACACCAGCTGCGGCACGCCGGTCACCAGCGTGTGCAGGCGCTGCTCGCTCAGCCGCAGGGCCTCCTCGATGGTGTGCCGCTCGGTCGAGTCCATGTGGATGCCGATCAGCCGCAGCGGCCTGCCGTGCTCGTCGCGCTGGATCTTCGCGCGGGCGGAAATCCAGCGGATCTCGCCGTTGTCCGGCCGCACGATGCGGTAGTCGCTGGCGTAGTCCTCGCCGCTCTCGATGGCGGCCCGCAGCCGCGCTTCGGCTGCGTCGCGGTCCTGCGGGTGCACCCGCGCGAGCCACTGCTCGTGCGTCTCGTGGGTGATCTCCGGCGCCAGCCCGTGCAGGTTGCGGTATTCCGGCGAGCGCCCGCCGGACAGGACGCCGGACAGATCCACGATCACGCCGCCCACGCCGCCAGCCGTCTGCACCTGCGCCAGTTCGGTTTCGCGCACGGCCAGCTCGGCCATCGCGCTGGCCCGCGCGCTGGCCAGCCACAGCCGGGAGCCGACTTCGCGGGCCAGTTCGGTCTCCTCGTCGGTCCAGGAACGCGGCGACCGGCTGCTTGCCAGCAGCGCGGCGGGATGCCGGGCGTCGTCGCGAAATGCGAAGGCGCAGAACGCGGCCACCCCGGCGTCGGCCAGGGACTGCTGCAGCGCCGGGTCCGGCGCGGACAGGAAGCGCGTGTCGGCACATGCCACGCTCTCGGCGTCCCGCAGCAGCTGACGCATCACCCGCTCCGGCCGGGCCATGTCAACCGCCGCATTGCCCGCCGGCTCCCGGCCGTCGTGTTCCTCACCGCCACGGCACCAGGTCTGCAGTCCTTCCTGGGCGCCGCCATCGGTGAGAAAGGCCACCCGGTCCACCAGCAGGTGCTCGCCCAGCAGGTGGCAGCCCGCCCGTGCGATGGCGGCCGGATCATCCAGCCCGCGCAGCGTGTCGCTCAGCGTCAGCAGGAACCGTCGGCGGCGCTCGCCCGCGCGCAGTGCCTGCATTGCCTCGGCCCACTGCAAGGCAGTACCCACCCGCACCGCTGCCCGTTCCAGCAGGCGCACCTCGGCCTCACTCCAGCGCCGCACGGCGCGCTGGTACAGATACAGTGCGCCGCGCGAGGCGCCCTCGCGCCGCACCGGCACCACCAGCCACGCGCCCGCGTCCCACCCTTCGGGGCAGCTCGCCGCTTCCTCGGGTGGTGCCGACGAGGCCGGGTCGCGCAGCCGCTCCAGGCGCAGCGACTGGCCCTGTTCCAGCCGCTCGATCCACGCCGCGTCGACCCGCTCGCGCGGATGGAAGCCACTGAGAGTGTGCAGATCCGGCGCCAGGCACTCCTCGAGCACGTGCAGCTGCTCGCCGTCGTCGGTCAGCTCGGCGTAGCCGGCACGGTCCGGCGCAAGGTAGCGCCCGAGCAGGCGCGCGGTGCCGAGCTGGATCGCGACCGGGTCGGTCAGCGCACGCAGGGTGTCGCTCAGTCGCAACAGCAGCGCCTGGCGATCGCGGCTGCCGCGCAGCGCCTGGTGCCCGCGCACCTCGGCGGTGGTCTCGATGCATACGCAGTAAACGCCGGCCACCTCGCCGGCCTCGTCGCGCAGCGGCGTGCAGCTGACGGTGAACCAGCGATCCGCGTCGGCGCCGTCCAGGGCCAGCCTGTGGTCCGCCCACAGCTGCGGCTCGCCGTCGAGCGTGGCCCGCACCACCGGCTGCAAGGCCGGCCACTGCGCCCCGCACAGCGTCCGGCCCGGCTGGCCGAACGCGGCGGCGTCGCGTGTGCCAAGCACTGCGGCAAAGGCGTCGTTGTAGAGCAGCACCAGCGCCGGGCCCCAGGCCACCAGCGCCGGGTGCGCGGCCGCCAGCATCAGGTCGACCATGGTGCGCAGGCTCGGTGGCCAGGTGTCGCACGGGCCCAGCGGGGTGGCCGCCCAGTCGTGTTCGCGGATGCGTCGTGCGGACGCACTGTCGCCCAGAGGCCAGGTTTGCATGCTGCTCCTTTGCAGTTCCGTTGCCGCCCGCGGCGCGTGGGCGTCGACAGGTATACCGGCGAGATGCCGCGGCGCTAGCCGCGCAGCCGCTGCAGCGCGGCCAGCAGGGCCTCCAATGCCACAGGTTTGCTGATGTGCGCGTCAAAACCCGCATCCAGGGCCTGCTTCTGATCCTGGGCGCGGCCATAGCCGGTCAGCGCGATGGCCGTCATGGTCTCCCCCTGCGGCAGCGCGCGCACGGCCCGGATCAGCGCGTAGCCGTCCATCTCGGGCATGCCGATGTCCGACAGCAGCACGTCGAACGGCTCGCGCTGAAGCGCCTCCAGCGCCTGCGCCCCGCTGCTGACGCACGTGGGCCTGGCGTGCATCATTTCCAGCACGCTGCGGAACGGCTCCAGGATGTCCACCGCGTCATCGACGATGAGGATGCGCAGGTCCTGCAGGATGTTCCCAGCCGGGCTCTCGGGCTCGCTCGGCGAGCGCGCACCCAGCGGCAGCCGCACGGTGAACGTGGCGCCCTTGCCGGCCCCGTCGGAGGCGGCCTCCACCGTGCCACCGTGGAGCCCCACCAGCTGACGCACCAGCGCCAGGCCAATGCCCAGGCCGCCCGCATCGCGGTTGGCCTGGCTGTTGCCCTGGTGGAACATCTCGAACACCTGCTCGAGCTGGTCTTGCGTAATCCCGCGGCCGTTGTCGCGCACCGCCAGCACGGCCTGCGCATCGGTCACCGCCAGCGTGAGCGTCACGCGCCCGCCCGCCGGCGTGAACTTGAGCGCGTTGCTGAGCAGGTTCCAGATGATCTGGTCGATGCGCACCTGGTCGGCGGTCACCACCACCGGCTCATCCGGCATCTTCATCTCGAAGGAGATATCGCGCCGGCCCGCCTCCTCGCCATTGGCGGCGGCCAGTCGCCGCACGCTCTCGGACAGGTCGACGGCGCCCAGCGCGAGCGCGAACTTGCCCGTGCTGATGCGCGACAGGTCGAGCAGGTCGTCGATGATCTTGCCCTGGCTGAGGATGGAGCTGCGCACCACCGACGCGGCCCGGCGGGCCGCCTCGTTCTGCTTGATCTCCGGCAGCATCGACAGCAGCTCGGCGTTCATCAGCATCAGGTTGAGCGGGTGCTTCAGCTCGTGCGACATGGTGGCGAGGAACTCGTCCTTCAGCCGGCTCGCCTGCTGGGCCGCCTCGCGCGTTGCCTTTTCCGCCTCCAGCAGGCGCTCGCGCTCACCGGCGCGATAACGGTCGCGCGTGGCGTCATGGATGATCTTGGCGTAGCCGTGCAGCCCGCCCTGCTTCAGCGGCACGGTGGTGCCGCTGCAGAACACGGTGCTGCCGTCCTTGCGCAGGTACCAGCACTCGTCCAGCGAACGGCCGTTGCGGCGCGCGGTGCCCAGCTGCTGCAGGAACGCGCCGTGGGACTGGTCCTCGGTGGTGAAGATCAACTCGCCGGAACTGCCGATGGCGTCTGCGCCGGCGTGGCCGAAGATGCGCTCCGCGCCCTTGTTCCAGCTGGTGATGGTGCCGTCCAGGTCGAAGGTGATGATGGCGTGGTCGGTGCTTTCGGCAACCAGCCGGATGTGCTCCTCGCTCTTCCTCGCCTCTTCCTCGGCACGGCGCCGGCCGGTGATGTCGAAGAAGGTCAGCACCGCGCCTTCGATGCGGTCCTCGGTGGTGCGGTAGGGCAGCATCCGCGCGATGTACCAGCGCCCGTCGTTGCTGCGCACCTCACGCTCGATCGTGCGCAGCGACTGGAAGGTTTCCACCGCGTCGTTGAGCAGCTCGTCGTATTGCAGCCGGTGGGTGATGTCCATCAGCGAGCGCCCGATGTCCGACGGGATGATGCTGAAAATGTCGATCGCCCGTGGCGTGTACCGCTTGATGCACATGCCGCGGTCGATGAACACCGTGGCGATGTCGGTGGAGGCGATCAGGTTCTGCAGGTCGTCGTTGATCTTGCTGGTTTCCTCCACCTTCACCTTGAGCTCGTGGTTGACGGTGATGAGCTCCTCGTTCATCGACTGGAGTTCTTCCTTGCTGGTTTCCAGCTCCTCCGTCGCCGAACGCAGTTCCTCATTGATCGACTGCAGCTCTTCGTTGGATGCCTTCAGCTCCTCGCCGGAAATCTCCGACTGCTCCACCGTCATCTGCAGCTGGTCTTTGGTGCGCTTGAGCTCGTCCTCCAGCTGCAGCACCACCGGGTCGTCGGCAGGTGAGCTCACCGGTACCGAGACCGCGCCCTCCTCCGCCTCGTGGAACAGCACCAGGCTGACGTCGTCCGCGCCCTGGTCGGACGGCGCCACCGCGCGCACCGACAGCGATACGAAGAATCGGCGGCCGTCGCGCATCACCGCCACCGGCTGCGATTCGACGACCCGCTTTTCCTGTTGCGACTTGAACACCGAGGTGCGCAGCGCCAGCCGCAGCTCCGGCAGGATCAGTGCCTGCAGGTTGAACGAGGGTGGCCCGCCGACGTGGCGCAGGTAGCGCCCGGCCGACTCGGTCATGTGCAACATCGCGTAATCAGCCCCCAGCAGAATGCTGGGCGGGGCGAACCGCTCGATCAGGCGCGAATGAAGCTCGGACAACTGGGCATTGCGCTTGGGCGGCAGCGGCGCGCGCAGCTCGGTCAACGGCGACGGCTTGCTGCCCAGGCCGCTGGTGTTGAGGCTCTTGGAGATGGAGCGGACCGTTTCCTTGGCGCGGTAGATGCGGTGCTTCTTGTCGACCACGGCGAACAGCCGCGCCGCGGCATCGGCCGATTCGGAGCTGCCCAGGAACAGGTAGCCGCCCGGCCGCAGCGCGAAATGGAACATCTCCAGCACGTCCTGCTGCACCTCGCGGTTGAGGTAGATCAGCAGGTTGCGGCAGGTGATCAGGTCCAGCTTGGAAAACGGCGGATCCTGCAGCAGGTTGTGGTGGGCGAACAGCACCTTCTCGCGCACGTTCTTCTGCACGCGGAAATGCGCCTCGCCGTCCTTGGTGAAGAACCGGCTCAGGCGCGAGGGCGGCACGTCGGGGATGATCGACGCGGGGTACACGCCGCTGCGCGCGGCGGTCACGGCGCTGTGGTCGATATCGGTGGCGAACACCTGCGTGGCCGGCCCCAGCCGGTGTTTGGCGGCCTCCTCGCTGAGCAGCATCGCGATCGAGTACGCCTCCTCGCCGGTGGCGCAGCCGGCGGCCCAGGCGCGCACGGTGTCCGCGCCATCACGGGCAAGAAACAGCTGCGGCACTACCAGCCGCTCCAGCGCCTCGAAGGAGTCGCGGTCGCGGAAGAAGTTGGTGACGCTGATGAGCATGTCCTGCAGCAGCGCCGGACGCTCGTTCACCGTGCTCTCTAAAAAGTCGCGGTAACCGGCGAGCTCCTTGATGCCGTTGACCTGCATCCGCCGCTCGATCCGGCGCAGGATGGTGGCGCGCTTGTAATGCCGGAAATCGTGCCCGGTGTGCGCGCGCAGGATCGCCAGGATCTCCTCCACCAGCCGCTCGGCGCGCTTGAGCTCATCGCCCTCGGCGCGCTTGTGCGCCCCGCCCTTCTCCAGCGGCTCGACCAGTTGCGACACCACCCGCGCCGCGCCCTGGGCGGCCAGGATGCGCTCGGCCATTTCGGCGGCGGGCAGCACGATGTCGACCGCCCCGGTGGCAATCGCCGCGCGCGGCATTTCCTCGTACTCGGCGTCATCCGGCGACTGCGCCAGGGTGATGCCGCCGAGCTCGCGCACCCGCGCGATGCCAGCCGATCCGTCGGTGCCGCTGCCGGACAGCACCACGGCCACCGCGCGCTCCTCGTGCACGTGCGCCAGCGCCCGGAAGAAGTAGTCGATCGCCACCTGCCGGCCGCGCGGGCGCTCGATGTCCACCAGTCGCAGGTAGCCGTCGTTCATCGACAGCTGCTTGCGCGGCGAGATGACGTAGACGTGGTTCTTCTCCAGCGGCACCGGCGCACGCACCTGACTCACCGGCATGTCGGTGGCGCGCTGCAGGATGGCGTCGGCGGTGCTCTCGTGCTTCGGCGACAGGTGCAGGATCACCACGAACGCCATGCCCGGCTTCTTGGGGAACTGCTCCAGCAGCCGCTGCACCGCCGCCAGTCCACCGGCCGAGGCACCGATGCCCACCACCGGGAACTCGAGGTCGCTCTTCTTCAGGTGACCGCGTTCTTCGGGATCGGGAAGTGCCTTGGTGCGGGCGATGTCGTCTTGCATGGAGGCTCCGGGGTGCGTCTGAAGACCATCGCAGCGGCGTGCTGCGGTGACCGTCCTGCGCGTCGCGAATGGCCTCGGCACAGAGACCCGTGATGGTAGCGCGGGGCATGTTGGAAGCGCATGAGGCTCCGGCGCGGACGTGGATGAGCTGGTTGACGTCTGGCGCACCGATCATCCACGCCGGTCGCCCGATCCTGCCTCACGACGGGCGCTGGCCGCCCACGCACGGTGCCGCCATGTCCCTTGATCCCTCCCTGCGCCGTCGTTCGATGGTGTCGGCCGGCCGCTTTTTCGACCACCGCGTGGCGGCGCAGGCCAGCGATCCGGTCACCCGTGCCGCCATCGCGGATCGGCGCGCGAGCGCTCCGAATGGCCGCCTGCTGTACCTGGGCGACCCGACCGATGCCCCCGATGACCACCGCCGCGTGACGCACCAGCGGCTGGCCGAGCGCATTGCCGGCATGTGCGGCATGGAGGCGGTGGACGAGCGGACCACCGCTGCACAGTGGCAGGGCCCGATGCCGTACCTGGTGCCGTACGACACGCTCGATCCGGCCGCTGCCGGACGCTGGCAATTGAACACGGTGGAACAGTTCTTCGGCGGGGTGGTGCCGCATCGCTTCGTCGCCACCAAGGCGGTGGTGCACCGGCGGGTCAGCGCGGACGCACCGGTGCCCGAAGGGTGGTCGGACCGCTTCGCGTCCGCGGTGAAGGATCTGGTATTGCCCGGCTACAGCGCCTTCGACTCGCGTCATGCCGTGGCGGCCGCGCGCCAGCTGCTGCGGCGCAGCGGCCCGGTGCGGGTGAAGGCGGCCAGCGGCTGCGGCGGCCGCGGACAGTCGGTGCTGCGTTCCAGCGAGGAGCTCGCCCGCTGCGCGATGCTGTTCGACCACACCGCCCTGCGCACGCACGGCGTGGTGCTGGAGCCGGAGCTGGACGAGGCCCGCACGGTGAGCATTGGCCAGGTGCACCTGGGCGGAATCCGCGTGAGCTACTGCGGCGTGCAGCGCAGCGTCACCCTGGCCAGCGGCGAGCAGGCCTACGCCGGCTCCGACCTCTACTGCGTGCGCGGCGGCCTGGACGTGCTGCGTTCGCTGCCGCTGCCGGGGCAGACCCGGCTGGCGCTGGAACAGGCGCGGCACTTTCATCTGGCGGTGCTGGCGCATTTTCCCGGCACGCTGATCTCGCGCGCCAACTACGACGTGATCCAGGGCCGTGATGCGCGCGGCCAGCTGCGTTCGGGCGTGCTCGAGCAGTCGTGGCGCATCGGTGGCGCCAGCGGCGCGGAGATCGAGGCGGCGCGGCTGTTGCTGGAGAACCCGCGCCGCCGCTGCGTGGCGGCGCGCACGGTGGAGCGCTACGACGACCGTCGCGCGCCCGCCGACGCATGGGTGCTGTATCGCCAGCCCGATGCCGTCGACACCCCTAGGCTGAAGTTCGTGCAGGTGCTGGGCGATGTCCCTGGCTGGTGAAACCGTCCATGTCGCCGTGCGCGACAGCGAGCTGGCGGGCACGCTGGTGGTACCACCGGCCCGCCGTCCGGGTGCCCTGCTGGTGCATGGCTGGGGAGGCAACAAGGAGCAGTACCTGCGGGTGGCGCACGAGATGGCCGCGCTGGGCTGCATCTGCCTCACCTTCGACCTGACCGGGCACGACGCCGCCCGCTCGCGCCGCAGCGAAGTGACCCGCGGGGAAAACCTCGACGACGTCACCGCGGCGTTCGACTTCCTTGCCGCGCATCCGCACGTGGACGAGAACGCCATCGCGGTGGTCGGCAGCAGCTACGGCGGCTACCTCGCTGCACTGCTGACCGAGCGACGGCACTTCCCATGGCTCGCCCTGCGCGCGCCAGCGCTCTACCGCGACAGCGAGTGGGAATTGCCCAAGCAGGAGCTGGCGCAGCGCCAGGATCTGGCCAACTATCGGCGACGGGTGATCGCCCCGGCGGACAATCGGGCGCTGCGCGCATGCAGCCGGTTCCACGGCGACGCGCTGATCGTGGAGTCCGAGCGCGACACGATCGTGCCGCGCCCTACCCTCACCAGCTACCGGCGCGCACTGCAGATCACCCACTCCACCTGCTACCGGGTGATCGCCCAGGCCACCCACGCCCTGTCGGACGAGGAAAGCCGCGACGCCTACGTGCGGATCCTGATCGGCTGGATGAAGGACCGCCTGATCCACGGCAGCGCGCTGGCGCGGCACGCGCCGCACGGGAGCATCGAGGAGCCTGCGCTGGAGCCTGCCCGCGCCGGCGCGATCGCCGCGCCCGTCTGCATGGAACATGCGGTCGCCGGGGCCGCCGGCGCGCCGGGCCGCGCCGGCGAGCGCCCGCCCGTTGAAGAGCCTGCTGACGATCGCTGCTCCACGCCTGCACGCGCGGCCGTGGATGCTGCACGCGCCCGCAGACGCCCGGCCCGATCATGATCGCCTCCCGCAACCGCATGCTGCGCCAGCTCGACGACGTCGCCGTGCGCCTGCTGCAGCGACACCACGACACGGCGGCGTTCGAGCGCGCATGGCGGGTGGCGACGCGGCGACTGCTGCGCGCCCTTCCCAGCGGCGAGCGTGGCTGGCTGCTCGAGCGCTCGCGCTCCACATTGGCCATCCACGGCGTGGGCGACGGCCACTCGAGCGTGCGTGCGCCGACAACCTTGCCACCACCTTGGCACGAAGGAGACAACGCATGACGGTAACGCTCGCACTCGCGCACTTGGTGCGGCAGGGCTACCGCGCCTGGTTGCACGCACGCGAACTGGAGGGCAGCCCGGAGACGGTCAGCTGCTTCGCCGAGCTGATGACCGACGGCGATCGCCGCACCTACGAAGGCCTGCGCCGCGAGGAAGTTGAGCAGGTGCTGGGCGATGAATGACGGCGCTGTCGCGGGTGAACTGACGGCGCCGCGACCGACCGGCCATGGGCAGCCTGCTGCCGCATGAGGCGCAAGCGGCCGCGCCGGGGCGACGCGCTGCTGATCATCGACATGATCAGCCGGTTTGCGTTCGACGACGGCGAGCGCATGCGCGATGCCGCCGCCACGCTGGTGCCCACCCTGCGCACGCTGCGCGCGCAGTGCCATCGCGCCGGTGTGCCGGTGCTCTACGTCAACGACAACTTCGGCCGCTGGAACACCGACCTGCAGGCGCTGGTGCGCTGGGCCGCGGCGCGCGGCAGCCGGGGCCGCGCCATCGCGACCGCGCTGAAGCCGGCGGCGCAGGATTACTTCGTGCTGAAACCGCGCCACTCGGTGTTCTACCAGACACCGCTGCCCTCGCTGATGGACATGCTCGACGTGCGACGGCTGATCCTCACCGGCATCGCCGCAGACTCCTGCGTGCTCAGCTCGGCCACCGAAGCGCATACGCGCGGCGTGGCGCTGTGGGTGCCCGCCAACGCGGTGGCTGCGCTGACGAGCGAACGCACCGAGCGCACGCTGGCCTACGTGCGCGAATCGCTGCGCTCGGAAACTGCGCCAGTGTGACGTGCCGCCACCGGCCGGCGCATTCCGCGTGACGCCGAGCCGCCAGCACGCCGCAGTGCCGGCCGACAGGGCTGGCGCATGTCCGTTTTTCGATGCCGACAGACGCAGGAGCCGCCATGAACCATCTATTCGACATGAGCATGCCCTGGTGGGCATTCGCGCTGCGCGCCATCGCTGTGTATGCCGTGCTGATGGTCTACCTGCGCCTGGCGGACAAGCGCACGCTGGGCGAGATGGCCACGTTCGACATCGTGGTGCTGGTGGTGCTCTCCAGCTCGGTGCGCACCGCGATCATGGGCGACGACACCTCGTTCGTGGCGCCGCTGATCGCGGTGGCGGCAATCCTGCTGGTGGACAAGCTGCTGGCGTCGGCGCGCGTGCGCTGGCCGTGGCTGGACCGCCTGCTGGAATCGCGGCCTTCGGTGATCGCGCGCGACGGGCGGCGCGACAACTCGGCACTGCGCCGGCACGACATTTCCCGGAGCCTGTTCGAACGCGAGCTGCGTCTGGCCGGGATGGAAAACGAGGGCGACGTGGTGATCGCGCGACTGGAGGGCAACGGCAAGATCAGCTGGATCCGGCGCAAGGCGCCGCGCAAGTAGCGCGCTCCCGCCGTGCTGCACGCCGCGCCGCTGGAGGTGCCGCTGCGCCGCCGGCTTGACCGTGACTCGACGGGGCGGGCGGCATGCTGTGGTTTTTCCGGGAGAAAACCATGCCGGGCTGGCTCACGACACTGTCCTACGTGTCGCTCACGGTCGCCGTGCTCTGTGCGCTGTGGATCGCGATCGACATCCTGCGAGGCCACCGCCAGCCGATGGCGATCATGCACGTGGTGTGGCCGGTTACCGCGCTGTACGCCGGGCCGCTGGGATTGTGGGCCTACTGGCGGTGGGGCCGCCCTCGCGCGACATCCGCAGGCGGCGGACATGCGTCAGGCAAGTCTTCGGGTGACGACGCGGGAGATGGCGGCAGCAAGCACGCGCAGAAGAGCACCACGGGCGGCGGATCGTCCGGCAAATCCTCGTCGGCCAAGTCTTCGTCGGACAAGTCATCGTCGGACAAATCATCGGGCAAACAGCAGCTGAGCGTGCAGAGCGTGGCGCTGGCGGCCACCCATTGCGGCAGTGGATGCACGCTCGGCGACCTGTGCGCCGAGTCACTGCTGATCCTGTTCCCCTTCACCTGGTTCGGCAGCGAGCTGCTGACCGGCTGGACGCTGGACTACATGGCCGCCTTCGTCATCGGCATCGCGTTCCAGTACTTCACCATCAAGCCGATGACCGACCAGGCGCCGGGCCAGGCGCTGGTGTCGTCGCTGAAGGCCGATTCGCTCTCGCTGACGGCCTGGCAGGTGGGCATGTATGGATGGATGGCGATCGCCACATTCGTGCTGTTCGATCACCGGCTGGAAAAGACCGGGCCGGTGTTCTGGTTCATGATGCAGATTGCCATGCTGTGCGGCTTCCTCACCGCCTGTCCGGTTAACGCGTGGCTGATCCGGCGCGGCATCAAGGAGAAGATGTAAGCCTGCCCTGATCCGCGCCGAAACATGCTGTGGCGGCGCGATCAGCGCGTGGACGACGAACTCGACGGCACCGACGTACCGGCCGGCACGCCGCCGGTGGTGGGGTCGCCGCTGGTGGCGTCGGTGGTGCCTGTCGTGCTGCCGGCCTGGGTGCCGCGGCCATAGCGGCTGTCGGTCGGCTGCGCGGTGCGGGTGCCACCGTTGATGCCGCCGTTGACGCTGGTGTCCGACCCTGGCGTACCGCTGCCGGCGTCCATGGCGCTGCCGCCGTTGACGCCGGTACGCGTGCCGGTGGAGGTGTCGTTGTAGACGCCGCCGGTGGTGCCGCGATCCATGCTGCTGTCAGTGCTGCTGTCAGTGCTGTGGTTCATGCCGCTGTTCATCCCGTTGTCGCTGGATGACCCGGCCGCGTTGCCGCTGCGGGAACTGTCCATGGTGTCGTGGCCCATGGTGTCTTGGTCCATGCCGCCCTGGTTCATGCCGTTGTCGTTGCCGTGCTCCATGCCCGCACCGGTGCTGCCCTGGTCGTGCTGCATGCCGTTGCTGTGATCGCTACCGCTGCGGCCGCCCGGGAGCTGCCAGGCGTTCTGCAGATGCCTCTGCAACGTAGGCAGCGTGCCGCGCGCGTATGACTGGATGGCCGGATCGCGACCCTCGCGCAGCTCCTTCTGGTACAGGTCGATCGCCTTCTGATGGTCCTGCACCATGCGCTGGGCGAACGCCTTGTCGAAGCCCTGCCCTTGCATGGCACGAAACTCCTGTGCGGTACGGCCCTGCTCCGGTTCCGGTGGCGACATCTGCAGGTGGTTCGCTTGCGCGATCGACTGCAGCTTCTGGTTGGCGGCGCTGTGGTCGTGGACCATCTGCTGTCCGTACTGACGCACGGCCGAGCTGTTGCCCTTGTCCTGCGCGATCTTGCCCAGCGCGATCTCCTTTGCGTTGCCCTCGGATGCCTTGCGCACGAACGTGCTGTCGGCCGAGGAAGGAGTGGCGGTCGACGTGGCCTGCGGCTGACTGCGGCCCGGCGGCGACGGCGCGTCGGTGGGGGTGTTGACCTGGGCCTGCGCGCCCCCGGCGAGGGCGGACAGGATGAGGAACGGTGCAAGAGCTCTTTTCATGGGGGATCTCCTTCGGGAGTGGAATAGTGGACGGGACTGCCGGACCGGCGATGCAGTCGCCTCCTGCGTGCGACCGCCAACGCGCCGAGGCTCCGCACCGGCGTCGATGCCGAGCCCGATCAGTCTCCCGGCGGCCGTGGGAAGCGGGCGAAGCGAATCGGTCAACGGACTCATCGATAGCGCGCCGCATCGCAGCGCGCGGTCAGGCAGCCGCGACGCGCTCAGCCCCCGCGCTGCAGATGGGCGAGCACGCCCTCGAGTGCGGCCTCGCTGGCGGTTGCTGTCGCGGCATTGCGCCGACACACGCAGGTGTCCGGCTCGGGCCGCGCCACCACCTCGAACCCCGCCGAGCGCACCATCGCCTCCAGCGCGCCGGGGTTGGGCAGCCACCAGTTGGTGGGGTCGCCGGCGAGCTCCCCTTCCACGAAGGCCATCTTCGGCCAGTGGTCGTTCTGCATCTCGTCGCGGCCCAGGTAGCCCACGTCGCGCGGCGCGGGCAGCGCGTCGTCCGGCCCGGGCATGCACAGGCTCTGGAACAGCAACAGGTCGTCGCAGGCACCCGCCGCCAGGTCCAGTCCCAGCAACGGATAACGCAGGTGGTAGAACACCCCCAGGAACAGCACCACGTCGAAGCGTTCGCGCCGCCCGGCGAGGTCGTAGACGTCGCCCTGGCGCAGCGTGACCTGCGAGGACAGGCCGAACTGGCGCACCACCCACTCGGCCTGCGCCAGATAGTGCGGGTCGTGGTCCATCGCCACCACCTGCGCGCCGCGCTGTGCCATCTGCAGGCTGTAGTAGCCGGCGTTGCAGCCGATGTCGAGCACGCGCAGGCCGCGCATGTCCGCCGCCAGCAACGGTGCCAGCCCGGCCCACTTGAACGCGGGGAAATCGCCCAGCGGATGGTCCGGCGCGGTCTGGCTGCCATCGGGCAGGTGGATGTTGTGGAACCACGGGCCCAGCGCCCGGATGTGCTGCGCCAGCGGCCCGGACTCGCTGCCGTGCGACTGCAACGTGCGCAGTGTGTTCATGCGGCTGCCCCCGCGCCGGTGGCGGCGCCGCGGCGCGCCGGCCGTTGCACCGCCTGTTCCAGCAGCATCACCAATTCGCCCGCGCGATGGGCGGCGGTGTGTTCGGCCAGCACCCGCTCGCGGGCGCGGGCGCCGATCGCCTTGCGCTGCGCCTCGCCCAACTCGCGCAGGTAGCCGAGCACCTGGCCGGCGTCGTCCGCAAGCAGGATCTCCTCGTCGGGCGTGAACAGTTCCTCGAGCCCCTGCCAGCGATCGGAGATGATCGGCACGCCGCACGCGGCGGCCTCGAACAGCCGCACGCTGGGCGACCAGCCGGCGCGGATCATGTCGTCGCGGGTGACGTTGAGGGTGAAGCGCTGGCGGTTGTAGAACGCGCGGTGCTCGCCCGGCGGCACGTGCTCGCGACGTTCCACGTTGCCCGGCCACGCGATCTCCGGCGGATACATCGGGCCGGCCACCACGAACCGTCCGTCGCGCCACTGCGTGGCCGGCTGCAGCAGCAGCGAATCCACCCGCGGCTGGCGATCGGGACTGTAGGTGCCGAGGTAGCCCAGGTCCCACTGCGGCGCCTGCGGCTCCGGGGCGTACAAGCCCGGATCGAAGGCGCAGTAAAGCGCCCGCGCGCAGGGCGAACCGAACTCCCGCTCCAGCCGCGCCAGCGTGGGGCCGCCGGTGAAGGACAGGTACAGCGCGTAGCCCGGAATCAGCTCGGGCGACAGGTACTCGTGGTCGCCGCGGTCGAGCTTGCCCAGCGTCACCGGGGTGTCGATGTCGTAGAACGCGGTGCGCCCGCGCGCCTGCGCCTGCACCCACTCGCCCACCGCCACGCCGTCGGGGACGTACGAGCCGACGATCACCGCGTCGGCCTGCGCCACCAGCGAGCCGAAGCGCGTGCGCAGCTCGTCCAGGTCGCGGTAGAGAAAGGTGCGTCCGTACGGCGGCTGCGGCATGTCGCGGTGCGCGGCATACCAGGGCACGTCGCGCTCGAGGAAGGTGACGCGGTGGCCCAGCGCATCGAGCTCGCGCACCAGGCCGCGGAAGGTGGTGGCGTGGCCGTTGCCCCACGAGGAGGTGATCGACAGGCCCAGGATGACGATGTCCATGCCCGCGCGCCTCATGCTGCCGCCACCGTGCGGGCGCGGGCCGGGTTGCGGCCATCCAGCAGGCTGTCCAGCTGGGCGGCGCGGTGAGCGTACGTGTGCTCCGCGATGACCCGGCGCAACGCGGCCTGGCCGATCGCACGCGCCCGCTCCGGGCTCAGCGCCTCCAGGTGCGCCGCCACCTCGTCGCCATCGCGCGCCACCAGCACCTCGCGACCGGGCTCGAGGAACAGCTCCACGCCGCGCCAGTGATCGGTGATCAGGCAGGCTCCGGCGCCGGCCGCCTCGAACACGCGCGTGGCCGGCGAGTAGCCGTAGCGCGCCATCGATTCGCGGCTGATGTTGAGCACCGCGCGCGGCGTGCAGTTGAAGGCGTTGTGGTCACGCGTGTAGACGTGCCCCACGTAGTCCACGTTGTCCGGCCGCTCGCGGTCGTCCCAGCCGCTGCCGCCGAGCAGGAAGCGCTGCTGCGGCGCCGCCGCGGCAGCGTGGAAGAAGAACGCGTCCACCCGTGCCTCGCGATCGGGCAGCCGGTTGCCGAGAAAGCCGAGGTCGGCCTGGAACCGCGGATCGACCGGCACCGGAAAGTGCGTCTGCGTGTCGAGCGCGTTGTAGATCGGCACGCACTGGCGTGCGCCGAGCGCGAGATAGCCGTCCACCACCGGGCGGCCGCCGCCGTAGGTGCAGACCAGGTCGAACCGCGGCACGCGCTGGCGGAACGGGTGGTTCGGGTCCTGCGCCATCTCGTCCAGCGTGGCCGGCGCATCGACGTCCCAGAACAGCACCAGGTTGTCCGGCCGCTTCAGCGCCAGCACGCCCTCCTCCAGCGCCTCGTCGAAGATGCCCACGCCACTGGTCTTGATGATCACGTCGGCACCGGCGGCGTCGGCCAGGGCGCGCTCCATTTCCTGCGGGCCGTCGACGCCGTAGACCACGTCGCGCGCCCAGTCCGGATCGGGCATGTCGCGATGCTGCTGGCGTCCGTAGGCGTCCGGTTCGTAGAAGGTGATCTGGTGGCCGCGTGCGTGCAGGTTGCGGATCAGGCCGCGGTAATAGGTGGCCGCGCCGTTCCAGTAGGCGGAGACCAGGCTGGATCCGAAAAAGGCGAACTTCATGCGTACTCCCTTGCGCGCGTCGCGGGCGCGATCTCTTGGTGGATGGCGAGCAGCTGGTCGACCCGGTGGGCGCAGGTATGCCGCGCACGCACGGTGGCCAGCCCGTGCGCGGCCACTTCGCTGGCCAGCGCCGGGTCGTTGAGCAACTGGTAGAGGTGGCGGCGCATTTCCTCGCCGTCGTGCGCCACCAGGAAATCCTCGCCCGGGGTAAACAGCCCCTCGCTGTCCGACCACGGCGCGCTGACCAGGGGAATCCCGCAGGCCAGCGCCTCGAACGGACGGATGGTGGGAATGCCCGGCAGCATCTGCACGTACGGGCCGCGCGGCACGTGCACGGTGACGCGGTGGCGGGCGAACACCGACGGCACCGCGAAATTGGCCACCCAGCCGCGATAGTCCAGGCCCGCGGCGGCGACCGCCTCGCGCGCCGTGTCCGGGTAGCGCACGCCGTGCACGGTGCCGGACAGCTGCAGCTCGCGCACCGGATCGAGCAGGAACTCCTGCAGCTCGCGGGTGCGCTCGCCGTCGCCCCAGTTGCCGATCCACACCAGGTCGTGCTGGCGGCCCTGCGCCGGGTGCGGATAAAACACGTGCGTGTCGGCTGCCTCGTGCCAGGTCCACGCGCGTTCGGTCCAGCCCTCGCGCAGGTACAGCGCGCGGATCACTTCGCCGAAGGCGAGCACGCCGTCGTAGTGCGTGAGGTCGTAGCGCGCCATCGCCTCGCGCTCGCTCACCGCGCGGTGGTGGGTGTCGTGAAACAGCAGCCGCATGTGCGGATTGCAGCGGCGGTATCTGCCGATCATCCGCACCAGCGCGTGGTCGTTCCACTCGTGCACCAGCACCAGGTCGGCACCCTCGAGCCAGACTTCCAGGCAGGCCTCCAGCGTGTCCGGATCGGGCGGATAGACGTGGCTGGTGAGACCGGGGTAAGCGCGGTGGAAATCCTCCACCGGCCCCACGCCCTGGTCGGCGAGCAGGTTCTGCACGCTCCACGCGCCGGCCGGCTCGTACACGTCGACCCGATGTCCGCGGCGCAGCAGCTCGCTGACCACGCCGCGGAGGAAGTGCGCGTTGCCGTGATTCCAGTCCGACAACAGCGAGTGGTAGAACATCACGATGCGCATGGCGTGGGCTCCCATCGGCCCAGCAGGCCGGCGTAGGTATCGAGGTAGTCGCGGGTCATGCGTTGGGCGCTGTAGCGGGTGGCGCGCTCGCTGGCCTGGCGCGCGCGCCGGGCGCGCAGGCCCTCGTCGCTGATCAGCGCGGCCACCGTGTCGCGCATGGCGGCGGCATCGTCGGCCGGCGCGAATTCGGCGGCGCCGTCCCACAGTTCGCGCAGCGAGGCGATGTCGCTGAGCACCAGCGCGCAGCCGGCGCAGGCGGCCTCCAGCGCCGACAGGCCGAAGGGTTCGTAACGCGCCGGCAGCACATAGATCGATGCTTCACCAAATGCGTCGGCCATTGCAGCGGGGTCGAGCACACCCAGCGGCTGCATGCCCTCCAGCGGATCGTCCTCGCCCGCCTCGCACCCGCCGTCGGGCCGACGCAGCTCGCCCGCCACGCGCACCGGCCACGGCACGGTGAGTGCGGTGTAGCGCAGCATGCGGATGTTCTTGGCCTCGTCCCACAGGCGACCGGCGGCCAGCACGAACGGCTGCTTCTCGCGCGGCGGGAAGGCCCGCGCGTCACGCCCGTTGTGGATCACCTTTGCCTGGCTGAGCGGCCCGTACAGGCGGCGTACGTCCGCCAGCATCGCGGCGCTGGGCGCGATCACCAGGTCGGCAGTGAGCAGGCCGCGGGTGACGTGCTCGCAATAGTCCTGCCACTCGGCACCGGCCGGCTCGCCCTTGACGTGCTCGAACCACGACAGCACGCACGAATGAGCCACCACCAGGCATGGCACCGGCCACAGCAGGTGGCCGTGGCCGTAATGGTTCAGGTGCACCACGTCCGGCTGCCAATCGCGGGCCAGGCCGAGCAGCCACTCGCCCGCGGCGCGCTGCGCCGGCAGCGCGCCGGGCATCCACTCCAGCGGGTAATCGCCGCAGGCCAGGGTGAGGCCGGTGATGGCCTGCGCCTGGCGCCGCTGGTGCTCGCCCGGTGCGGGACCGAGCACCGCCAGCAACACCTCGACCCCCTCCGCGGACAACCCCGCGGCCAGCTCCATGGCATAGCTCCAGACGCCACCCACGGCATCCGCGCTCATCATCACTCGCCGTACGCGCACAGCGCTTCCAGCGTGAGCTCGCGCGCCGCGGCAGTCGATGACGCCCCTGCGCGATGCTCGCGCAGCCAGCGGTAGAGGTCGGCCACGCCTGCCTTGGCGGAGATGCTCGCGCGCCATCCGGTGGCCGCGGCGAAGCGGCGTGCGTCGGACACGTAGTAGCGCTGGTCGCCCGGACGCCAGTCGGCAAACTCCACCGGCGGCCGCTTGCCGGTCAACTCGGCGATCCAGTCCAGCAGCTGCAGCAGGCTGATCGTGTTGGCGGGCCCGCCGCCGAGGTTGTACGCGCGCCCGGCCAGCTCGTCGGCGCGGTCGGCGGCGGTGAGATAGGCGTCGACCACGTCGTTGACGTGCAGGATGTCGCGCACCTGCATGCCGTCGCCATACAGCATGATCGTTTCGCCGCGCAGCGCCTTGAGCAGGAAGTGCGCGACCCAGCCCTGGTCCTCGGTGCCGAACTGGTGCGGGCCGTAGATGCAGCTCATGCGGAACACCACCGCCGGCACCCCCATGCAGCGCGCGTAGTCGACCACGTACTGGTCGGCGCCGCCCTTGGAGCAGCCGTAGGGGCTATGGAAATCCAGCGGGCGCTGTTCGCTCACCCCGTGCGCCAGGTAGTGCTTGTCCACCGGCTGGTAGCGATCGCCGGCGACTTCCAGCGCGATGTCCTCCAGTCCGCCGTAGACCTTGTTGGTGGAGGCGAACACCACCGGCGGTGGCTTGCGCTGGGCACGGGCGGCCTCCAGCACGTGCAGCGTGCCGGCCAGGTTGACCTGGAAGTCGGTCAGCGGATCGTCCAGGCTGGTGGTCACGGCGACCTGCCCGGCCAGGTGGAAGATCCGCTCGGCGCCATCGATTGCCTCGCGCACGGCGTGGCGATCGCGGATGTCGCAGGGGCTGAACTCCAGCGTGCCACCGACCCGCTCCTGATGCTGGCGCAGCCACTGCAGGTTCTGCTCTACGCCCGGTCGCGACAGGTTGTCGACCACGCGTACGCGGCGTCCCTGCTCCAGCAGCCGGGCGGCGATATTGCAACCGATGAACCCGGCGCCGCCGGTGACAACGCTAACCGGGCCGGGCGCGCGCGGCGTGGCCCAGCTCGCCGCCTCGCGCAGGCTCGCCACGCCCTGCTCGGACCACAGCCGGTAGGCCAGCTTGGGCCGGCCACGCTCGTCCTGGATGCCGAAGTGGTAGTCGCGCTCGTCGTTGTGGAAACCCGCCTGCGAGGCGTGGTGGTACGGCAGGTCGCGCAGCGACAGCCAGTACACGCGCTGCACCGGTAGCTCCATCGTCTCGGCGGCCAGACGCACCTGCTCGAACTCGTCGTGGCGCCAGGTGGAGTAACCGGTTTCAGTCAGCCACACCTCGGCCGGATGATTGTTGGCGCGCAGCAGCTCGATGACCCGATCGATGCGTTGCGCCAGCGTGTCGCCCGGCGCGTCGTAGCTGCCGGGAAAGCCGTGCACGCCGACCACGTCGATGTACGGCATCAGCCCGTTGTCGAACATGGTCTGCAGCCAGCCCGGATCGATCGGCGCCATGCCGCCGAGCACGGTCTTCTTGCCGCGCTGGCGCGCCCAGTAGGCGGCGTCGCCGACCATCGCGCAGAACTTGGTCCAGCTGCGGTCGAGCGCGTAGTTCCACTCGATCAGGTTGTTCGGCTCGTTCCACAGCTCCACGTAGTCGAAATACTGCCCGTAGCGGGTGATGCACACGTCGATGAAGTCGGCGTAGCGGCGCGTCTCGCGCGGCGGCGCCGCGGTGCTCGGCTCCTCGCCCAGCGACGGCGGCGTGTAGAGGAAACACGGCAGCAGCTCGAAGTGCTCGCCCAGCGCGGGAAACAGCCAGTCGTACCAGGCCTCGCCACCGGGCGCGTGGAAGTCGGCCCAGGACACCCCGAAGCGCAACTGCTGCACGCCGAGCCGGCGCAGGTCGTCGATCACCGCGATGGCGGTATCGCGCTCGCCCAGGTGGAACCACTCCAGCACGCCCAGCGCGCTGGCCTGCGGATGCGGCTTGCGATTCATGGCGTGTGCTCCTTGCAGCTGACGCGGGCGACGGCGCACATCACAGCGTGAGCCCCCGGCGATCGAGTTCGCGGGTGGCTTCGGTGGTCTGGTCGACCGCCGCCGCGGTGGGCAGCCAGTCGGCCAGTTCCGCCAGCCCCTCCTCCAACGACACCTGCGGCGCGTAGCCGAGCACCTTGCGCGCGTGGCCGATGTCGGCGACGCAGTGGCGGATGTCGCCGACGCGGTAGCGACCGGTCACCTCCGGCGCCATGTCGATCTCCAGCGACTGCCCCACGCGCTCGGCGATTTCGGCCACAGTGTAGGCATGGCCGCTGCCGACGTTGAACACGTCGCCGGCGGCAGCCGGGGTGTCGTAGGCAAGCCGGCAGGCGCGTGCCACGTCGTGCACGCTGACGAAGTCGCGCTGCTGCTGGCCATCCTCGAAGATCGACGGCGCCCGCTCGTTGAGCAGGCGCGAAGCGAAGATCGCCAGCACGCCGGTATAGGGGTTGGACAGCGCCTGCCGCGGCCCGTAGACGTTGAAGAAGCGCATCGCCGTGGTGGGGATGCCGTAGGCCTCGCCCACCATCAGGCACAGGCGCTCCTGGTCGTACTTGGACAGCGCGTATACGGAGGAGAGATCCGGCAGCTTGCTCTCGTCCGTGGGGATCGGCTGCAGCGCCCGCCCGTGGGCGTCGCGCAGCTCCCACTCGGCGCGCTTGAGCTGCTCGCGGCTGCGACGCCGCCCCTGCACCGTCTGGCCGTCGTCGCCGCGGTACAGGCCTTCGCCGTAGATGCTCATGCTGGAGGCCACCACCAGGCGCTTCACCGGGCGCTCAGCCAGCGCCTCCAGCAGCACGGCGGTGCCCAGGTTGTTGACCGAGGTGTAGTCGGCGATCTGGTACATGCTCTGGCCCACGCCGACCGAGGCGGCCAGGTGATATACCCCGTCCACGCCCTCGAGCGCGCGCTGCACCGCGTCGGGATCACGCACGTCACCGCGCATCAACTCTACCGACGACGACAGGTAATCGGGACGCTGCTGCTTGATGCCGTGCACCTGTGGCGAGAGGTTGTCGAGCACGCGTACGTGGTGCCCCTCCGCCAGCAACTGGTCGGCCAGATGCGAGCCGATGAAGCCGGCGCCGCCGGTGATGAGGATGACCTGACTCATGGATGCTCCATGCCGTGGTGAATGCCGATTGGGGGAAACGCGGATGGCGTAGACGAGCGGCTGAAAGCTCGTCAGCACGGGGCCTGCGGCCTCGGCGGCTGCGAGCCTCACCCAGCCGGCGTCAACCACTCGTGCAACCAGACGCGGCCGTAACTTCGTTCGACGATACGTCGTAAACGGACGTCCATACGGCCATCGACAAACGGGCGCTTCCACGCGTGATGCAGTTTGTGCACGTGTCTGCTTACCCGCACTTCACCCACTTGCCATGCGCGGCTGCGCATCCTGCCGCTGCACCGTCGACGCGCCCTCCGCCGCCGTTACGCGTCGCACCGTCACTGTCGTTTCGACATTCCCGCCCAAGGATTCCTTCATGGCCAACGCAGGCGCTATTTCATTGACGCGTTCCAAAAAATCCCTTTCGGTCCTGGTCGCGGGGGCGGCCGGGTTCGTGGGATCGCACCTGGTCGACCGCCTGCTCAAGGACGGCCATCGCGTGATCGGCGTGGACAACTTCATCACCGGGCGGCCGCAGAACCTGGCGCATCTGCATGGCCATCCACGGTTCCAGTTCATCGAGCACGATCTGGTCAAGCCGCTCACGCCGCCGCGTCGGATCGACTGGGTGATGCACCTGGCCAGCCCAGCTTCGCCACCGAAGTACCAGCAGTGGCCCATCGAGACGATGCAGGTGAACAGCTTCGGCACCCATCACCTGCTCGACCTGGCGCGCCGGCAGGGCGCGACGTTCCTGCTGGCCAGCACCAGCGAGGTTTATGGCGATCCGCTGCTCCATCCGCAGCGCGAGGAGCATTGGGGGCACTGCAACCCGAATGGCCCGCGCAGCATGTACGACGAAGGTAAGCGCTACGCCGAGGCGGCGGTGATGACCTACCACCGGCACTTCGGCCTGCCGGTGCGGATCGTGCGCATCTTCAACACGTATGGCCCGCGAATGGATCCGCGCGACGGCCGCATCGTCACCAACTTCATCCATCAGGCGCTCGCCGACGAGCCGCTGACGGTGTTCGGCGACGGCAGCCAGACGCGCAGCCTGCAGTACGTGTCCGACCTGGTCGAAGGGCTGGTGCGCTTCATGGGCGTGGACGAAACCGGGCCCGTGAACCTGGGCAATCCGGTCGAGCGCACGGTGCGGGAGCTGGCCGAACTGGTGATCTCGCTGACGGGCAGCCGCTCCACGTTGGCCTTCCATCCGCTGCCGGAGAACGATCCGCGGCGACGCAGGCCGGACATCAGCCTGGCGCGCCGGCTGCTGGGGTGGACACCGGAAGTGTCGGTGGAAGACGGACTTGCCCTCACCATCGAAGCCGCGCGGCATGCACTGGAGGAACTGCCGGCGCATCCCTCCGAGCGCGCCCTCGCCGCATCGGGCGACGTGGCCGTGTAAGCAGGCTCGCACGCTCCGAGCCCGCGCTCCGAGCCGCCGCGCGTGGGTCCAGGCTTTTCGCCATGGCCGGCGTCGCGGTCATCCACGTGCTTGAGCGAGCACGTTGGCCACGAGCGCGCCAAGCACCGGCACGGGCGCGGGACGCGGGGAGCCCACTCCCCACGCTCGTAGCCTTGATGCAAGCGATCACCCGGCCGCGGGCGCGGCCGGGTGAGGTTTTGGTTAGACGTTGGCGAATGGGCGCACGCCGCCGGCCAGCGCAGCATCTTCATAGATGCGATCGAGCACGTCGGCCACCTGCACCAGTGCGGACACGTCCGGATCATGTGCCGGCGAACCCCGCAGCTGCCGCGCCCATGCCACCAGCGCGCGACCGCCCCACGGATCCGGCGGCGTGGCCAGCGTGTCATGCCCGTTCTTGCCGAAGCGCTCGATGACGAAGTCGTAGAACGACCCGTCCACGTTGCGCAGCGCGATCGAGCCCTCGGTGCCGAAAATGCGCAGCCCGATCTCGGCATCGGCGCCCAGCGGCAGGTTCCACGAGCAGGCCACGTCCATGGCGACGCCGCCGGCGAGGTCGAGATGGGCGCTGGCGTAATCCTCCACCGCCTCCGGGCGTTTCGCCAGCGGCTCGCCGCCGGTGAAACAGCGCCCGTGCACGCCCTCGACAACAGGGAAATCCAGCAGCCACAGGCCGAGGTCGATCAGGTGCACGCCGAGGTCGATCAGGCAGCCACCGCCGGCCAGCTCACGCTGGTAGAACCAGGCCTTGTCCGGGCCGTAGGCGTTGTGGAACGTGGACTGCACTGCGTAGACGCGACCGAGCGCGCCCTGCTTGAGCAGCGCGCGCACGGCCTCCATGCCGGCCAGATGGCGATAGCTCAGGTCCACGCCCAGCAGCCGGTTCGACGCGGCGGCGGCGGCGACCACCGCGGCGACCTCCTCGCCGTTGCGGCCCAGCGGCTTCTGGCAGAACACCGGCACGCCGCACTGCAGTGCACGCATCGACTGGCTGGCGTGCGCGGCGCTGGGCGTGGCGATCACCACGCCGTCCAGGTCACGCTCGAGCAGGCCCTGCAGGTCGGCGCATGATTCGGCCCCCGGCGCGATCGCCAGCGCCTCGGCGAGACAGCCCGGATCCGGCTCGGCGATCGCCGCCACCGTCGCCAGGCCGCTGTCCAGCACCGCCTGCATGCGATGGCGGCCGATCCAGCCGGTGCCGAGGAACCCCAGGCGCAGCGGCGGCTTGGTGTCCTTGCTCATGCGTGCACCTCGCCGGTCAGCACGACCGCCTTGGTGAATCCGTCGGGTCGATCGACCACCGCCTGCAAGGCCTCGCCGATCCGTTCCAGCGGAAAGCGGTGGGTGATCAGCGGCGCCAGCTTCAGCCGTCCGTCGGCTACCGCCTCGACCGCCTCGCGCATGCCGCGCACCGAGACGCGCGGGTCGCGTTCGTGCGCATTGATGACGTCGATGCCGCGCCAGTTCCACAGCTGCACATTGACCGAACGCAGCCCGTCCTGGTGAAAGCCGGCGATGACCAGTCGCCCGCCGACGCCGGTGAGTTCGCCGGCCAGGTCCAGCGGCCACGGCTTGCCGGTGGCCTCCACCACGCGCTCGCAGAATGCGCCGTCGGTGAGCGCGCTGACGGCGTAGATGATGCGTTGGTGATCATCCATGGTGATCGTCTCGGCGGCGCCGCAGGCGCGCGCCAGCGCCAGTGACGACTCCGAACGGGAGACGCCGATGACCTTTGCGCCGGCGGCGCTGGCGAGCTGGATGATCGCCGCGCCCAGGAAGCCGACGCCGACCACCGCCACCGTCTGCCCCGCGCCGATGTCGGCGCGACGGAAAATGTTCATGGCACAACCCAGCGCCTCGCCCGGAAACGGCTGGCCGTCCAGCATCGCCGGCAGTTTCACCACCTGCTCCGCTTCGGCCACGTCGTAGTCGGCGTATGCCTTGAACGACAGCGCCGCCACCCGGTCGCCCCGCGCGATGCCGGTCACGTCCGAGCCCACCGCGTCGACCACGCCCCAGCCCTCGTGCCCGAGGTCGCCCGGCGGCATCGGGTAACTGAACCACTCGCGGCCCTCGAAGGCGGGAATGTTGGAGGCGCACAGCCCGCTCCCCTGCAGTCGCACCCGAACCTGTCCGGGGCCCGGTTCGGGCACGGACACCTGGGCGAGATCGAAGCGGCCCGGTTCCATCAGCACCGCGGCCCGCATCCCGGGGGAGTTTGTCGACATCGTTGTTCCTCTTCAGCAGCCAAAGATGCCCGTGATAACGGCCGCCCGGCGAAAAGAAGATGAAGAAAACGATGCCGCCGGATCCACATGCCGGCGTGGGAACGCACGTTTCGCCCGCGCCGACGCGCACGGTGCCCGGCGCGTGTTGCCCAGCCGGCAACAGGGACGTCGCCGCGCGAAGGGCGAACGAGATCTCGCTGGAGGAATACGACGGCGCCACCGACGCTAGTGCGCGCCACGTGCGCGCCGATCGGCGTACCGGCTCCGTCAGAGACGGCGGCGTTGCAGCGAGCGGATCACCTGCGCGCATCGCTGCGCCTGGCGGCTGATCTCGTCGAACAGGCCATTGATGCGCTTGAGCTCGGGCTGGTCGGTGAGCAGGCTGCCGAGATCCGCATGCATGGTGATCACGCCCAGCGAATTGTTGATGCGGTGCCTGGCCTCCAGGTCGCCCGGATCACATCCTGCGCCATCCCCGGACGCGGGCGCCGGTGCCTCGCCCTGGCGTGCCTGCACGGCGATTGCCATCCAGTCGAAGAACGCGCGCGCCAGCGGCGCCACCGGCTGCGGCGCCTCGGCGAAGAACAGCATCAGCAGCGAGAACCCGGCGCCCTGCGGTACCGGCACCTCGTGCACCAGGCAGCACGGCGAGCCGACGCGAGTGCCGTCGCCGGCGGGCAGGATGTCCATCCACAGATGGCTACCGCGGTCGGTCTGCGCGGCCCACGCCTGCACCACGCGCTCCACCGGCGCGGCCGCGGCCGAGGCGTCGTCGGTGCCAACCGGGTGCCGCGCCAGCACCTCGACGCTGTGGTCGGCGTGATCGAACTTGGCGGCCACACCCACCCGTGCGGCCATCGCCATGGTGGCGTGCGGCAACAAGGCCGCCGCGGTGTCTTCCACGCCCTGCGCCGCCAGCACGCAGGCGCCCGCGCTGGCCATCAGATCGATTACATGCTCGGTGGTGCGGCTGCCGCCGCGTTCGCTGCCGGTCACAAGCGGTCCCGGTAGCGCTCGAGCTTGTTGTAGATCGTCTTCACGCTGATACCCAACTCCTGTGCCGCGAGTGTCTTGTTGTCGTCGTGCTTGGCCAGCGTGCGAAGGATCGCCCGCCGCTCGATCTGTTCCAGCGTCCCGGCCATCGCATCCTCCTCGAGGCTGGCGCCGTGGCGCATCTCCATCACGTCGCGTGCCTCGATCGTTTCGTGCCCGCACAGGATGCAGGCGCGACGGATGGCGTGCTTCAGCTCGCGCACGTTGCCGGGCCACTCCCGACCCTGCAGCACGGCCACGGCGCCGTCGGTCAGGCGCCGCGCAGTGCCGTGTGCGGCGTTGAATGCATCCACGAAGGATTGCGCCAGCGTCGCGATATCGCCCGGCCGTTCGGCCAGCGTCGGCATCTGCACCGGGAACTGGGCCAGCCGGTAGTAGAGATCCGGCCGCAGGTGGCCACGCTCCATGGCGCGCTGCGGATCGACGTTGCAGGCCGCCACGATGCGCACCTCGGTTTGCCGCGCGAGCGTCGAACCCAGCGGGGTGACGGTGCGGCTCTCCAGCACGCGCAGCAGGTAGGGCTGCAGCTCCACCGGCATCTCGGTGATCTCGTCCAGGAAAAGGGTGCCACCGGCCGCTTGCTCGAAGTAGCCGCGGTGATCGCGAATGGCACCGGTGAAGCTGCCCCGCACGTGGCCGAAAAGATGGCTGCCGAGCAACTCCGCGCTGCTGGCCCCGCAGTTCACCGCCACGAACGCGCCGGTGCGGCCGCTGAGCTGGTGCAGCGCGCGCGCCGCCAGCTCCTTGCCGGTGCCGCTGGCACCGGTGAGCAGCACCGCATCTTCGTACGGTGCGATCCGCGACAAAGCGGCGCGCACTTCGCGCATGCGCCGGCTGCCACCCAGCAACAGGCCGCGCGCGTCATTGCCCACATGCCTCAGCCAGCGCGCCCGTGCGTGTTCGCCCGCGCGCAGGAACAGATCGTCCAGCCGATGCTGGCGCAGCGGCTTGACCATGTAATCCATGATCGGAAACTGCTGCGCGCGATGAGCGGTTTCCGCGCTCGGATCGCCGGTGAGCACGATCAGTCGCGACAGCGATTCCGGCGGTACCCGCTCGATCAGGTCCAGACCGCAGCCGTCCGGCAGGCCCAGGTCGAGCAGGATGAGATCCGGCGGGTTGTGGCCGGAGAAGAACGGCGCCGCGCGCTGCAACGTGGGCGCAACTTCCATATCGCACCCACGCGCCTTGGCATAGGACGTCAGCGAGCGCGCGAACGCCACATCGTCATCGACCAGCAAGACTGCCGGGGAGCAAGCAGACATCGACCATCACTCCACGCCGCGGACCTGCGGCGATATGTATCACCGGATCGTTCCATGGCCAGTGTCTAGGGCGCGTTGATGGCGATGCGCTTGGGTCTTCGCGCGGCGGCTGCAGGAGGCGCGCCGCCGCGCATGGTGCTAGTGACGGCGGCCGTCGTTGCCCGAGCCGCCGCTCGTGGCCGAGCCGGACGATGCCGTGCCCGCCGCGCCGGTGCCCGACGACGCACCAGCGCCGGCGGAGCCGCTCGATCCCGAAGCAGTCGCCATGCCGCTGCCCGTACGCGAGGCGTCCGACGGCAGCGTCGACCCCGACGACGTGGATGCACCGGACTGGCCGCCCTGGCCGCGGTTCACCCGCAGATGGTTCTCGACGTCCTTCACGCCGCTGCAGGCGTCGGCGCAGTTCTCCGCGCGATGCTTCATCTGTCGCGAGGTCGCCTCGCCGGTCAGCGTGACCACGCCCTCGTGCACGCTCACTTCGATGTTGCTGGCGTCCAGGTGCGGATCCTGCGACAGCGCCTCGCAGACGTCTTCGCAGATGCGCTCGTCCTTGCGCGTGTAGCCTTTCGGACCGTGGCCGCGGAAGCGCCCCTCGCCGCCTTCGCGGCCGGCGCTGCCGTAGTCGCCGTAACCCTCGGCGCTGCTGGCGCCGTAGCCGCTCTCGTTGCCATAGCCGCCGTAGCCGCGCTGGCCGCCTCCCTGGAAGCTCTCGCCGCGCCCGCCGTGCCGCTCCGACGGCGGCCCTTCGAACCCGCCGTAGGTGCGGTAAAGCTGGTCGGCGCGACTGTTGCCGCCGCCGCGCGGGCCCATGGCGGAACCGCCCTGGCGGTCAGTCCAGGCCGATCCGCGCTCCTCGTCCCAGCCGCGGTAGGAACGGCCCTGCCCCACTTCGTACCCGCGGCCGGCGCTGCCGAGTCCGCCGCCGCTGCGCGAACCGGTCGCGCCATGGCGGCGCCCACCGTCGCCTTCGCCGCGCGAGCGTCCCTCGCTGCCGGATGAATCACCCGCATCCCAGTCGTCGCCGTATTCGCGGGGCGATTCGTTGGCCGGGTTGTCCTCCTGCCATGGCATAGAGCTGTAGCCGCCCTCGTCGGCCTCGAACCGGCCGGCGCCTTCGCCGGACCAGCGCTCGCCCGAGCCGCCGCGATAGCGCTCGTCGCCACCGCCCCGACCGCCGTAGCCACGGCCGCTGCTGCGGGAAAGGTCGTGATCGCGAAAACGTGAATGCTGTGTCATGACAGAGCCCTCAAGATTCGATGGTCGGATCCAGCCGCTTCTTGCCGCTGCGACTGCGCGTGCCGCCGATCCGCCCGATGGCGGACATGTGCGCGCGATCGCTGCTCACCGCGCTTCCGCCGCGGCGCCCGGCCAACCTCGCCTCTTCGGGCGTGAACACATGGGCGTGGCCGCGGGCATGGGCAGAACGACCGCCCGCGCTGGAAATTTCCTTGCGCCGCTCTTCGCTCATGCTGGCAAAGCCGCGCCGTGCGCCACCCTCGTTGTTTTTCTCGTTGCTCATCGGGTTTTCTCCGTTGACGATCGCTTGCGCACACCGGTGATCGGTGGCAACGGAGAAGGGGCAACATGCATGCCAGCGACGACACGACCGCGCCATGCGCGCTGGCGGGCTCCTGGCAAGATTGGACGTGGAGGTTTTTCCCGCCGGCGCGTGTAAGGCTTACCGAGCGGGCAAGCGACCGCTCACGCGGCGCCGGGAGTCAACAGCGCGTTGATCGCATCGAGCAGCGCACGCATGCCGATCGGCTTCTGCAGCCGCCGCACATGCGCAAACGCCGCGGGCACCACCACCTCGTCGTAGCCGGTGGTGAACACGAACGGCACGCTCGCCTCGAGCAGCTCACGCGCCAGGGGAAACACCCGCTGTCCGCCCAGATTGATGTCCAGCAGGGCGGCATCGGGCAACGGCCCGGTGGTGCAGGCGCGCACCGCGTCATCCACGTTGGCGAAAGGCCCCACCACCTGCGCACCACGAAGCTGCAACCCGGTGCTGATGTCCTCGGCGATCAGGTACTCGTCTTCGGCAACCAGAACCCGGCGACCCTTCAGGTGTTCAAGACTCATCTCGCTGCGGCTCCTCTCCTGGCGCGCTGGCCACGACACGTTGGGGGCGGACGACGTTGGACCGATGCGGGTGATCCGGCCGCGCCGACGCACCTCGGGCACCCATGGTGCAGCGTGCCGCGCCGACACGCCAGCGTGGCGCACGCCACAAGCCGGCGCAGGCGCGATATCGACAACGGCAACGTGCCTGCCGCGCCGCTGCAAACAACCGCACGCACAGCGGTCCGGAGCGTGGCAAGATCCACTTCGGCGCACGCCGGGCTGGCGGCAGTCGCGCCTTCTTCGCACATCACGGATGACTCCCTGGCGCCCCATCCGAACCGTCCCGTGATTGAACGACTCGATGCTTGAACCACCGCCCCTTGCCGATGAAGCCGAGCGCCTGCAGTTGCTTCGCAGCCTGGGCCTGCTCGACGGTGCGCCGGTGCCCTTGCTGGACCGCATCACCCGGCTGGCGACACGGCTGTTCGACCTGCCGGTGGCGCTGATCACGCTGGTCGACGCGCAGCGCCAGTGGTTCCTCTCACGCGTGGGCATGCCGCTGCAGGAGACGCCACGCAGCCAGTCGCTGTGCGGCCACGCGATCACGCAGCCCGGCGCGTGGGTCATTGCCGACACGCACCAGGACCCGCGCTTCGCCGACAACCCGCTGGTTACCGGCGCGCCGTACATCCGCTTCTACGCCGGCCGCCCGTTGCGGTCGCGTCACGGCCTGCCGCTGGGCACGCTGTGCGTGATCGACCACCGCCCGCGGCAGTTCGACGCGCACGACCTGGCCACGCTGGACGACCTTGCCGCGATGGTGGAATCGCACCTGCATGCGCTGGAGCAGTCGGTCGAAGCGCGCGCGGCGAAGGCATCGCTGGCGCGCAGCGAGCAATTGTTCGCCCGTACCATGAGCCATGCGGCGGCGGGCGTGGCGATCACCACGCCCGCCGGCTGCTGGGTCGAGGTGAACCAGCGCTTCTGCGAGATCGTCGGCCATCCGCGGGAGCGGCTGATCGGCCAGCGCGCCGCGGCGATCGTGCATGCACAGGATCTGGAGCGCGCGCGCACGATGGTGCGCCGGGTGCTGCAGGGCGAAGCGGAGGCGCTCGACCTGGAGCTAAGCTTCGTCCGCGCAGACGGCACCCTTCGCTGGGTGCAGGTGGGCGCATCGGCGCTGCCCGATGCCGGCGGCCGGCCGCAGAATCTGGTCACCGTGCTGACCGACATCCACGCCCGGCGGGAGGCGCAGACGGCGCTGCAGGCGCTGCAGCTGAGCCTGGAGCAGCGGGTGGAAGCGCGCACTCGCGAACTGCACGAGGTGGTCGCCCGACTGCAGACGGAGATGGCCACGCGCGCGGCAGCGCAGCGCGCGCTCGACGAACAGAAGGAGCGTTTCCAGGCCACCCTGCGCGACGCATCGGATGCGTTCATCGAAGTCGATCACCACGGCCGCATCGTGGCGTGGAACCGTTCGGCCGAGCGAACCTTCGGCTGGAGCGCGGCCGAAGTGATGGGCCGCACGCTGGATGAAACGGTGATGCCGGCGGCACTGCGGGCGCGCTATCGGGCGGCATGGGAGGCACTGCTGCGCGGCGACGGCGGCGCGTGGTCGGGCCAGCGGCAGGAGCTCACCGGCTTGCGCCGCGACGGCAGCGAGTTCCCGCTGGAGGCCAGCTTCGGCAGCTCGCACTCCGGCGGCAAGCCACTGATGAACGCGTTCGTGCGCGACATCAGCCAGCGCAAGGCCGACGAACAGGCCCTGCGCGAGAGCGCGGCGCGACTGAAGACGATCACCGACAACGCGCCGGCGATGATCGCGTTCATCGACCGCGAGCTGCGCTACCGCTTCCACAACCGCGCCTACACCGACTGGTTCGGGGTGGCGCCCGATGGCCTGGTTGGCACCCATGCCCGGGACTTCTGGGGCCCGGCCGCCTACCAGCATCTGCGCCCTTCGCTGGCCGCCGTGCTCGCCGGCACGCCGGTGCGGGTGGAGTACCGGCTGGAGGCCTTGAACGGCCCGATGTGGTTCTACGCCAGCCTGGTGCCGCATGTGGAGGAGCACGGCGACATCACCGGCTTCTACCTGATCGCGCAGGACATCACCGAGCGCCGGCAGCTATACCAGCGCATCGAACACGAGGCGACCCACGACGTATTGACCGGCCTGCCCAACCGTCGCGCGCTGATGCAGCGGCTGGACGAGGCGATGGCGCGCGTGCGCCGGCACCAGCGGGCGATGGCGGTGCTGTTCATGGACCTGGACGGCTTCAAGCAGATGAACGACACCCTCGGCCACGAGTTCGGCGACGCGGTGCTGCAGCACTTCGCCACCGCGGTGCACGCAGCCGTGCGCGAGACCGATTTCGTGGCGCGGCTGGCCGGCGACGAGTTCGCCGTGGTGCTGGAAGACCTCGCCGGGGAGGAGAGTCAGGCGGGCGAGGTCGCCACCGCGCTGCTGGAGCGCCTGCGCGTGGACCAGGAGATCCAGGGAGTGGCAGTCACGCTGTCGACCAGCATCGGCGTGGCCATGCATGCCGGCGACGACGAGGAAACCGCGCAGGAGTTGCTGCACCGGGCGGACGTGGCGATGTACCGCGCCAAGGCGGCGGGCAAGCGGCGGCTGTCGTTCTGATTGCCCACGCTGTCTGCGCGTGCAGCTCAGGCAGCGGATTGGTGCAGCCGCTCCTCGGCGCGCATCTGCTCCACCAGCAGCGCGATGAACTGCTCGCGCTTGTGCCGGTACAGCGGGTCGAGCGGGCCGGCGATGGCTGCCGCATGCATCGCGGTGTGCGCGGCGAGCAGCGGCGCGGCCAGGCCGCTGGCCGCCGCCAGGTAGCCGCCGGACGGGCAATGTGCCTCGCTGTGCTGGCGCCACAGTTTCGCATCGGCAGGCAACGCCTGCAGCTGCTCCTCCCACAGCAGCGCACCGGCCAGCGCGCCCAGGGCGGTCACCGGCCGGGCCGCGTTCCAGCCGCCGCGAAAGCTCTCCAGCCAGGCCGCCAGCGCCTCGCCCGGCATCGGTCGCGCCAGCGCGTAGCCCTGCCCCATGTCGGCACCCAGCAGCAACGCCGCCTCGATCAGCCCCTGCGTCTCCAGCCCCTCGACCACCACCTCCAGATCGAGATCGTGGCCGAGCCGGATCAACTGGCGAATGAAGCGCAACGTGCGCAGCGGCTCGTCGACCACCTGCGCCACGATCGCCTGGTCGATCTTGACCCGATCGAACGGCCACTGGCGCAGGCGGATCAGCGAGCTGTAGCCCGCGCCCAGGTCATCCTCCACCAGCCGCACGCCCAGCGCCTTGAACGCCTGCATGCCGGCCAGTGCCAGCGGCGCGGAATGCTCCGAGCCCAGCGGCGACTCGAGGATCTCGAACAGCAGCGCGTGCGGTGGGCACCGGCCGCGCAGCAGTTCAACGCGGGCGGCCTCGACGTAACGGGCGTCCTCCAGCGCAGCCGCCGGCGCGTTGACCGACAGGTCCAGCGCGCGCCCTCCCGCCGCCAGCGTCTGCCGCTGGGCGGCAGCCTGGGCCAGCACCTGGCGGAACAGCACCACCAGGTCGTCGTCGCCCAGCGCCGGCAGGAACCGCCCCGGCAGCAGCAAGCGGCCATCGTCGTCGCGCACCCGCGCCAGCGCCTCCAGTTCACTCACACTGGCGTCGGCCAGGCGCACCACCGGCTGGTAGTACACCTGCAGCGCGTCACCGGCGATCAGCGCGCGCCAGCGCTCGCGCACGAAGAAAGGCAGCAGCTCGGCGCCGGGGCGCGGTGGCGCGAGCCGGGCCAGCGCGAGATCGAGCAGGTTCTTCAGCTGGGCCACGAAGGCCTGCTGGTCCTCGCTCTGCAGGCCGCCGGCGTAGGAGCTGTAGAGAGTCAGCACCGCCGACGGCGTCGGGGGCAGCGGGCACAGCGGAATCGCCACGCTGGACGTGATGCCCAGCGGCAACGTCTGCGCGGCCCAGCTGATCATGGCCGGATCGCTGCCGTAGTGGGCACAGCGCTGCACGGTGCCGGTCCGCCACGCCCGGCCGCTCGGGCCGGCGCCTTCGGGCGAGTCGGCGGTCACCCGGATCGGGGCCGCATCGCCGCTCGCCAGAGCACGCAGATACTGCGCGAACGATTCGCCGCCCACCGCCTCGTAGGTGAGCTGGCCCGTATCGTCCGGGCGACCGACCGCGCACGAGGTGATTTCCTGGTGTCCGGCCAGCGCATCGACCACGCCCTGGATCAGCTCCAGGTAGCCCTCGGCCGACCACGCCAGGGCGTTGAGTCGGGCCAGCAGCGCGACCCGCTCGCGCTGGAGCTCGCGCATGCTTTCGAGCTGCCACTGCCGCTCCAGCCGGAGCCGCTGCAGCACGATGCTGAGCGGACGGCGATCGCGCGCGGACAGGTCGCCGAGCATGCCGGCGATCAGGTCGCGCAGCCGCTCGATCGCCTCCAGCAGCCACACCTCCTCCACGCCGGTGGCGGCGTGGAAGCGCCCGGCGCGGGTGGCGTAGGCGCGGTGGCTGTCCGAGTCCAGCGCGGGGCTGATCAGCATCTCGAGGTGGCGGACCAGCCGCTCCTGCATCTTCTCGTGCGCGCTGGCCGGCAGCACCGCAAACAGCCGGGCCACCCCCTCGTGTGCGTGCAGCTCGCCACGGAACCCCTCGACCAGCGCCGGCAGGTGCGGCCGCGCCAGGCGGGACCAGGCCTGCAGTACCTCGGTCGCGGCCTCGCCGTAAGGCGGCTGACCACGGCCGCTGTACTCGGGCAACAGCGGCGTTTCCCCGGCTGCCAGCGGCAACGACCACCAGCGATCGCGCTGGCGCTTGCGCGCCTTGACCTGGTACATGGCCTGGTCGGCGCGTCGCAGCAACTGCTCGCCACTGCCGCTGCCGTGGTTGGGGAACAGCGCGATGCCCAGGCTTGCGGCCAACTGGAAACTGGCGCCATCGATCCGCACCGGCTCGCGCAGCGCCCGCCAGACCCGCTCCAGCAGCGGATCGAGCTCGTGTTCGCCATGCAGCCCCTCGCACACCAGCACGAACTCGTCCCCGCCGAGTCGGGCTACGTAGTCTTCCGGGCGCAACGCATGCTTCAGGCGCTGGCCCACTTCGATCAGCAGGCGATCGCCGACGGCATGGCCGTAGCGGTCGTTGATCGGCTTGAGGTCGTCGAGGTCGAGCATGCCTGCCGCGACCAGCCGCTCGCTGCGCTCGGCGCGACCGATGGCGCACTCCAGGTGCATGTCCAGTGCACGCCGGTTGGGCAGCCCGGTGAGGGCATCGTGCAGCGCCAGGTAGGTCTGCCGCTGCTGTTCCTCCAGCAACGCACGGCGGCGCTCGTGCTGGCGCAGGGCCAGTCCGGCGGCGTCGGCCAGTTCGTCGAGCAGGCGGCACAGCTCGTCGTCGAAGATGTCTTGCTCGCGGCTGACCACCACGAACACGCCGACCGGCACCTGGCGATCGCCGGGCTTGCCGTCCGGCGCGGGCATGATCGGCCAGCAGCCGAGCGCGCCGATCTGCACCAGCGGCTCGGCCCGCCACAGCGGCGACATGTCCTGCTGGTCACGGGGACGTATGCGGATCTGTCGCTCGCGCCGCTGCAAGGCCTCCCGCGGAACGGGCAAGCCGAGCCGTGGCTCGGGTCGACTGGAAGACGACAGTGCCTCCATCGCGTCAGCCATCGGGCCGGCCAGCGCGACCCGGCGCAGGCTCTCGCCGGCGGCGTCGGCTGCATGCACGTCCACCGCGGCGGCGCCGGCAATATCCACCAGCGACTGCGCCAGCGTGCGATACACGCCGTCCGGATCGGGCTGGTCCAGCAGCGCGCGCTGGATGGTGCGCTGGGCGTCGCGATAACGCGCCATGCGGGCATCGCGCTCGACCAGTGCCTGGTGGTCCCAGAAGCGTGCCAGCTCATCGGCCAGGCGCTGGGCCCAGTCGAGCAGGTCCTCCCCCAGCGTGGCCGTGCCCGCGCCGGCATAGGCAGCCAGCGTGACGCGACCGCCGTCGCGGGTCGCCGACGCCGCAGCGATGCAGGCAGTGAAACCCTGCTCGTGCGCAGCCTCGCGCCACGGTGCGAACTCCGGCGCGTCGATCGACATGGCCTGCGAGGCCTCGCTGCGCAGGGCCACACCCATCGGTCCACGGCCCGTGGGATGCTCGGGGCGACGGCTCACGCGCAGGCGGTTTGCGTAGTCGGCCGACGGACCCGAGGCCGCCAGCACCCGCACCTCGTCCTCGTCCGGCGCGAGCCGGCCGATCCACACCAGCGGCAACGCCATCGTCGCGGCGAGGATGCGCGCCACGTCGGCCATGGCCCGCTGGCGGTCGTAGCCGGGCGCGGTGTGCAGCAGCGACAGCGTCTCGGCCACGCTCAGGTAAAAGCGCGAGCGCAGTTCGCCGCCACTGGCCGCCTGCTGGCCCGATGTCGTTGCCTTGTCGATCCCTGCTACCTCTTCGCCGGATTCCACGTCGACCGCCCTGCGTGCCTGTTAAATCTCGTCGCCTTTCATCCCGGCCTGTGCTGCTGGCCGGCTGCAGCCTGCGCGAAGGCCCGGACGCCGCGACAGCGCGCGCCCGCCTCGTCCTCGCAACTTATCGTCATCCCCGGGTGGCACTTGAACGAACGCGCGGTATCCGGTCCGCGCACGTCTGAATCATACGCTTGGCGGGGATCCCGGCGGACAGCCGGCACCGCCGCATTGCCGCATTGCCGCCATGGCAGGGCGGCGCGATGATCGACATGCCCTGCCCCCATCCATTTCGCCACGACCATGCACCGCATTCGCCCCTTCGCCCGCCGCCGGCACGTCTGCGGCCTCGCCCTCACGATCGCGCTGCAGGCGATCGCCCTGGCGGTGGGCGCAAGCGAGCCGGCGGGTTATTTCTGGCATCCGGAAATCGCACCCGACGGCCCGGTCGTGGTCGTGGTCAGCCTCGACGAGCAGAGCATCTACGTTTACCGCAACGGCGTGGCCATCGGCGCGTCCCCGGTGAGTTCGGGACGCGAGGGACACGAGACACCGCCGGGCGTCTACAGCATCCTGCAGAAGGCGCGCGAGCACCGGTCCACGCTGTACGACGATGCGCCGATGCCATTCATGCAGCGGCTGACCTGGGACGGCATCGCCCTGCACGGCGGCGTGCTGCCGGGCCGCCCGGCCTCGCACGGATGTGTGCGGCTGCCGCAGGGTTTCGCCGAGAAGCTGTACGGCGTCACTCAGCGTGGGGGCATCGTGGTGGTGGCCGACGCGCGCGTGTCGCCGGCCGGCATCACCCACCCTGCCGCAGTGGCACCGATCGACCTGGCCGGTCAGCCGATGCCCGCCGGCGCCGACGATACCGCCGCCGACCTGCTGACTGCCGGCGGCCCCGTCAGCGTGGTGGTGAGCACCCGCGACCGTACCGCCTACGTGCTGCGCGGCGGACTGCTGCTGGCTCGCTCGCCAATCGATCCGCCGGTCGGTGACGCGCCGATCGGTACGGTGCTGTATCTGATGAACGCGCCAGCCACGCCGGCGGCGGAGTCGGCCGTGACCCAGGCACTGCCGCGCTGGACGGCCTATCGCATCCTGGGTGCCGGCGCGGTGCCGGAGCCGCGCGAAATGGCGGCGCGACTGCGCGTGCCCGAACCGTTCGGACAGCACCTGCGCACGGCGCTGGTGCCCGGCTCCACCGTGCTGGTGACCGACCTGCCGGGCATGGGCGGCAACCCCCGCCAGCCGTACGCCGCGCTGCTGCAGTCGGAGCCGGCGACGCCGACGCAGAAATGAGCGGGTGCGCCCGGGATGCGGAACCGGTTGAACACGTTCAGGTTTTGCTGACAATCGGTTCAGCCTGACTGGCCGAGACTCCGGACTTTTCCGTCGCCACCGCCCGTAGGCGTTCCCCGCATGTCGGCATTCTCTCCTCGCACGGTCGTGCGTCGCGTGTTCCCCTTGGCCTTGATCCTTGCCGCCGTGCCCTGGGCGTGGCCGGCGACCGCGCGAGCGGAGCCAGTCGGCCCTGCCGCCACCGAGCTGGCGCAGGCGCTGTCGCGTGCCGCACCGGCCGCCAACCCGCGCGTGATCGCCTTGGCGACGCGTGCGCTGCAGTGCGTGCAGCGGGCGATGCCGGCACGCACGCTGAGCGTGATCGACTACTCGCTGCCGTCGACCGAGCAGCGCCTGTGGGTGTTCGACCTGCAACACCGCACGCTGCTTTTCCGCGAGTGGGTGGCGCACGGGCGCAACAGCGGCGGCAACGTGCCGGAGCACTTTTCCAATCGTCCGGGCAGTTTGATGTCCAGTCTCGGCACCTTCGTCACCGAGGGCACCTACCAGGGGCACAACGGCTATTCGCTGCGCCTGCGCGGAGTGGACGGTCCGTTCAACGCGAACGCACAAAGCCGGGCGATCGTGATCCACGGCGCCAGCTACGTCAGCCCCGCGTTTGCGAGGAGCCAGGGCCGCATCGGGCGCAGCTGGGGCTGCCCCGCCGTGCGTTCCGCGGTGGCGCGGCCGTTGATTGACGCGATCCGCGAACGCTCGGTGGTGTTTGCCTATTACCCCGACCGGCAGTTCCTGGAGCATGCACCGACCCTCGGCTCCTGTGACGATTCGACCGCGGCGGCGATCACTGGCGCCGACCGCACCGCCCTGCCCGCGCCGCTCGGTCCCTGACCCGGCGCCCGCTGCGGCGCGGGGTACTCAGTGCGCCATCAACAACGGCAGGTGCGCGTGTTCCAGCACGTGCCGGGTGGCGCCGCCCAGCACCAGTTCGCTGAGCCGCGAGCGGCCCCAGGCGCCCATCACCAGCAGTTGTGCGTCGAGGGCGCGGGCCTTGTCCAGCAACGCCTTGCCGGTGTGCGCCGGCGACTCGAACGACTCCCACGTCACTTCCACCCCGTGACGCGCGAGCCAGGGCTGCAGCGCCAGCCGCGGCGGCGCCAGCCCCGGCAGCCCCTCCGGCTCGCCGTCGAGCACGTGCACCGCGGCGGCCTGCTGCAGCAGCGGGAGCGCCGCGCGCACCGCGCTGGCCGACTCGGCCGAACCGTTCCAGGCGATCAGTACGTGCTCCAGCTGCGAGGAACCGGTGCAGGTCTCCGGCACCAGCAGCATCGGCGCGGCGTCGCCGAACAGCGCGCGGGTGATGTTGTCGAAGCCGATCGGCGAATCGGGATTGCTCACCGGCAGCTCGGTGACCACGAACTGCGCCAGCCGCGAGCGCTTGGCCAGGATCGGCACGTAGCTCCCGCGGATCACTTCCCACTCCCCGCGCACCCCGTAGCGCCGGCACAGCTCCTTCCACCAGCCGGCGTGAGCCAGCGCGGCGCGCTCCTCGGTGTCGAGCAGGGTCATCGCCTCGGGCAGGGTCATGATCGGCGGGTACACCGCCACCACGTGGATGCCGGTGGCGAAGGCGCCCAGCCGCTGCGCCGTGGCCAGGCCAAGGATCGTGGACGGCGCGTCCTCGCCGACGCGCTCGACATTGATGACGAGATCGAACATGTCGCCCTCCCCGTTGATGCCGCTGATGCCGCTGATGGGCCAATTATGCTCGGGCCGGCGCCGAGCGCCTTGACCGCGGTCAAGGCGGTACAGACGGTCGGCGCGCAGCATGGGCCGGCGCCTTGCGCTGCCGTCGGAGTCCGTCATGTTCAAGCACCTGCTGGTTCCCACCGATGGTTCAGAGCTGTCGCTGCGCGCCGCGCAGACAGCGATCGAGCTGGCCCGCATCAGCCACGCGCGCATCCACGCGCTGCACGTGGTCATGCCCTTCCACACCGTGTCCTACCTGGCCGAGGCACTGGCGGCGACCGAGCTCTCCTACACCCAGGAGTCGATTGCCCAGGCCGAGCGCTACCTCGCGCAGGTGCGTGACCGTGCCGCCGCCGCGGGGGTCAGTTGCGACAGCAGCTACGTGCTGGACGACTGTCCGTACAAGGCGATCGTGCGCACCGCCACCGAGAAGTCGTGCGACCTGATCGTGATGGCGTCACACGGCTGGCGCGGTCTCAATCGACTGCTGCTGGGCAGCGAGACGCACAAGGTGCTGCTGCAGTCGGAAATCCCGGTGCTGGTCTGCCGCTGAGGCCACGCGTGGACGATCCGCAGGTGCAGGCCGCTGGGCGCACAGGTGCCGCCACGGATGCCACCAGTCGAGCAGGCCTGAGCCGGGACGAGGCCGCCCGACGGCTGGCCGCCGACGGCCCGAACGTCTTGCCCGGCGGCCAGCACACGCCGTGGTGGCGTACCGCCGCGGGCGTGGTGGCCGAGCCGATGTTCGTGATGCTGCTGGTGGCCGGCGGCATCTACCTGGCACTGGGCGACCGCGCCGAGGCGATGTTCCTGCTGGCGTCGGTATTCGTGGTGATCGGCATCACGCTGGCACAGCAGCGAAAGACCCAGCGTGCACTGGAGGCGCTGCGCGAGCTGTCCGCGCCGCGTGCGCTGGTGATCCGCGACGGCATCGAACAGCGCGTACCGGGCGTGGAAGTCGTCGTGGGCGATCTGCTGGTGCTGCGCGAGGGCGACCGGGTCGCCGCCGATGCCTGCCTGCTCGAGGGCCAGCTCGACGTGGACGAATCGCTGCTCACCGGCGAGCCCGTGCCGGTGAGCAAACTGCCGGGCCGCTCGGCCGGAAGCGTGTTCGCCAGTACCGTGGTGACCCGCGGCCGCGGCGTGGCCGAGGTGCTGTGCACCGGCGCCGCCACGGCGGTCGGCGCCATCGGCCAGTCGCTGGCCGCCACCGATACCGCCACGTCCGGCCTGCAGCGCGCTTCGCGCCGGCTGATCCGCCTGCTCACCGTCAGCGGCCTGGCCCTTGCCATCGGGTACTGCCTGCTGGCCTGGCTGTGGGACGGCCACAGCCTGCTGGAAAGCGTGCTGGCCGGTGTCGCGCTGAGCATGGCGGTGCTGCCGGAGGAGATCCCGGTGATCCTCACGGTGTTCCTCGCGCTGGGCGCCTGGCGCATCGCCCGGCAGAACGTGCTGTCCCGACGCATGAGCGCGGTGGAGACGCTGGGCGCGATCTCGGTACTGGCCGTGGACAAGACCGGCACGCTCACCCAGAACCGGATGCGCGTGGCCGAGCTGGCCGTCGACGGCGACCACTTTGGCGCGATGCAGGCGCCCGAGCTGCCCGAACGCTTCCACAGCCTGCTCGAGTTTGCCGTGCTGGCCACGCCACCGGACGCGTTCGACCCGATGGAGCGGGCGATCCAGGCCACCGGGCAACGCTGGCTGCAGGGCACCGGGCACCTGCACGCGGAGCTTCGGCCGGAGATCGAATACGGCCTGTCACCGGAAATCCTCGCGATGACCCGCGTTTATCCGCATCACGCGCCGGATCGCCACCTGCTGGCGACCAAGGGTGCGCCCGAGGCGGTTGCCGACCTTTGCCACCTGTCCGAGGCGGCGCGGCTGGCGATTCAGGCGCAGGTGCGCGCAATGGCCGAGCGAGGACTGCGTGTGCTGGGCGTAGCGCGCGGCAGCTGGCGCGCCGGGAGCACGGGCGCGTGGCCTGCCAGCCAGCACGACTTCGATTTCGTGTTTCTCGGCCTGATCGGCCTGATCGACCCACCGCGGCCGGAGGTGCCGGCGGCGCTCGCCCAGTGTCGCGCCGCCGGCGTGCGCGTGATCATGCTTACCGGTGATCACCCGGCCACCGCCCGGGCGATCGCACGGCAGGTCGGGCTGACCGGGGAGCCGCAGGTACTCACCGGTGCCGAGATCGATGCACTGGACAATGCGGCCCTGCGTGCGCGGCTGGATACGGTAGATGTATGCGCCCGCGTGCAGCCGGTGCAGAAGCTGCGGCTGGTGCAGCAACTGCGCCACGGCGATTGCGTGGTCGCGATGACCGGTGATGGGGTCAACGACGCGCCCGCGCTCAAGGCCGCCGATGTCGGCATCGCGATGGGGGAACGCGGCACCGACGTGGCGCGCGAGGCCGCCGCGCTGGTGCTGCTGGACGACAGCTTCGCCAGCATCGTGGCGGCGATCGGCCAGGGCCGGCGCATCTACGCCAACATCACCCGCGCCACCCGGTTCGTGTTCGCCGTGCATGTGCCGGTGATCGCGCTGGCGCTGGTGCCCACGCTCGCGCACTGGCCGCTGGTGATGATGCCGGTCAACATCATGCTGCTGGAGCTGCTGATCGACCCGGCCTGCTCGGTGGTGTTCGAGGCCGAGCCCGCCGCCGCCGACCTGATGCAGCGCCCGCCGCGCGATCCGCACGACTCGCCGTTCGCCTGGCGCAACCTGCTCGCCGGCATCGTGCAGGGATGCGGCGTGGCCGCCGTGCTGCTGGCCGGCTATGGGCTGCTGCTCGGTCGCGGCGATGCGCTTGGCCAGGCACGCACGGCAGTGTTCGCGGCGCTGGTGGGCGGCGTCTTCGCGCTGACCCTGGCCAACCGCCAGCGCGCCCGCGGCGACGCGCGCAACCCCTGGCTCGGCCGCATGCTGGCGGCCGTGCTGGGGCTGCTGGCCGTGGTCATCGTGGTGCCGTTCCTGCGCCGCGTGATGGGTCTGGCGCTGCCCGCGCCCGACACCTTCGTTCACGCTGCGGCGCTGCTGGGGCTGATCGTGCTGTGGCTCGCCGCCGTGCATCGCGCGACGCAGCGACGTCCGCGCTAGGCCGGCGCACTCTGGTGCAGCAACGCACCCTGGGTGTCACGCACGCGAACGGCTACCGGGATGCCCGCTCGCACGCTTTCGGTGACCACGCAGAACTGCTCGAACTGCTGCAGCAGACGCTCGATCTGGTGGTACTCCCCCGCGGCCTCCGGCAGTTCCAGCGTCACCGTCATCTGCCCTACCCGCAGCCGGCCTTCCGCGTTGCGGGAGAGTTCGGCCTCGGCGTGGGTCACCAGCGTGCCGGGCGTGTTCCTGAACTTGCGCAGCGAGAACAGCAGCGACGCGCTGAGGCAATTGGCCACTGCCGCCAGCAGCAATCGCGACGGGTTGGGCCCGCGGTCACCTCCCAGCGGAGCGCTCTCGTCAGTGATCAGCTCGGGGATCTCGCTGTCGTCGAAGGCGATGCGGAACACGTAGTCGCTCTCCTGGGTCAGGGTGAGGCTGAGTCGCTGGATTTCGGTCATGGCACGCTCCATGAGTGGGAAGTAATGGGTAGGACGCTATGGGCCGGACCTACGGTGGGACGTTACGGGCAGGGCGCTGGCCGGGGCAGATCCGGCGCCGGCAGGGTGGCACCGACCGCTTGACCGAAGTCAAGGGTCGCACGGCCGCCGAGGTGTACAACAAGGCAGCGCCGCGCGCGCCTTCCGCACGTGGTCTGGCGCCCTGATCTGCCGGAGGACATCCATGTCGAACAGCAGCAACCACTCCCCGGGCGCGGGCGAGGCGCCCGCGCCGCCCTCCGAACCGCTCGAAGCGCTCGAGGCGCTGGAAGGCACCCACTGGATAGAGACCCTGCGCGACGGCACCCGCGTGCTGATCCGGCCGCTGCGACCGGAAGATCGCGAACGCGAAGAGGCGTTCATCGCACGGCTCTCGCATGAGTCCCGACGCTTCCGTTTCCTGTGCGATTTCAAGACCGTCAGCCCCGCCATGCTCCGGCAGCTGATGGACCTGCACTACCCCGACCAGATGGCGTTCGTGGCGCTGGCGCACGACAACGGCACCCTGCGCGAAGTCGGCGTGAGCCGCTACGCCGCCAACGGCGACGGCACCCGTTGCGAATGCGCGGTGACCGTGGCGGATGACTGGCGCCACCGCGGGCTCGGCGTGTTGCTCATGCAGCACCTGATCCACCTGGCGCGACGCAACGGCTTCAAGCAGATGTTCTCGATCGACGCGGCGGAGAACGAGCCAATGCACGAGCTGGCGCACCACCTGGGTTTCGAGCGCCGACTCGATCCGGACGACGCGGCGCAGGTCATCCATACGCTCACCCTGTGAACAGCCGCCGCAGGTCGCTGGCCATCATGACGACAGCGGCCAGGCCAAGCAGGAACCGGCGCCGCCGATGCCTGCCCTCGTTGGCGGCCCCGCGCACGTGAGCGCGCCGGGAGCCGAGGCGACTGTCGTCGTGGCGCATCGTCCGGTCGTGCACGGTGACCGCCTGCGCCGGCTGGGTATCGACACCGGCGCCGAACACGTGGTGTACCTGCACCACGCCTCGCCGATCTGCCGCAGCGAGGGGCTGGGCGCGCACGCGCGGGTGCAGCTGCAGATCGGCGATCGGCGGGTACTCGCCACGCTGGCGATCGTGCAGGGCGAGCTGCTGGCTCCGGACGAGGCCGGCCTCGGCGAGTCGGCGTGGGACGCGCTGCAGCCGAAGCCGCACGAGCACGTGGTGATCGCCCATCCGGCCAGCGTGGAATCGCTCGCCTGCGTGCGCGCCAAAATCTACGGCCGGACGCTGGACGACGCGCAGCTGCACGGCATCGTGCGGGACATCGTCGCGCACCGCTACAGCCATCTGGAGCTGGCAGCGTTCATCACCGCCTGCAGCGGCGACCACCTGACGCCCGGCGAAGTGATTGCGCTCACCCGCGCCATGGTGGACACCGGCGCGCGCCTGCGCTGGGCACAACCGGTGGTCGTGGACAAACACTGCATCGGCGGGCTTGCCGGCAACCGCACCACGCCGATCGTGGTGGCGATCGTCACGGCGCTGGGGCTGATCATGCCCAAGACCTCCTCGCGCGCCATCACCTCGCCGGCCGGCACCGCCGACACCATGGCGATGCTGGCACCGGTCGAGCTGGACCTGGCGCAGATGCGCCGCACGGTGGAGCGATGCGGCGGCTGCATCGTGTGGGGTGGCGCGATGGCGCTCGCGCCGGCCGACGACGTGCTGATCCGGGTAGAGCGTGCGCTGGACGTGGACAGTGCCGGCCAGCTGGTGGCCTCGGTACTGTCGAAAAAGATTGCCGCCGGTGCTACCCACGTGGTGATCGACGTGCCCGTGGGCCCCACGGCGAAGGTACGCAGCCCGGCGCAGGGACGGGCACTGCAAGCCTTGCTCGAGCAGGTGGCAAGCGCTTTCGGACTGCGCCTGCACGTGCTGCTCAGCGACGGCCGCGAGCCGATCGGCCGCGGCATCGGTCCAGCGCTGGAGGCACTGGACGTGCTCGCCGTGTTGCAGAACCACGCCGATGCACCGGCAGACCTGCGCACGCGCGCACTGCAGCTCGCCGCCGCCGTGCTCGAACTGGGCGGGCTGGCCAGCGCCGAGCAGGCCGCGGCCATGGCCCGTACCTGCCTGGAGTCCGGCCGCGCCTGGGTGCAGTTCCAGGCAATCTGTACGGCCCAGGGCGGGTTGCGCGTGCCCGGCAGCGCGCCCTGGCAGCAGCCGGTGCTGGCGCCGCGCGGCGGTACCGTCGCCGCCATCGACAACCGCCGGCTGTCGCGGGTCGCCAAGCTGGCCGGCGCGCCATCGGCCCCGCTGGCCGGACTCACCCTGCAGGTGCACGGCAACGACCGCGTCAGCGCAGGCCAACCCCTGTTTACCGTGCACGCGCAGAGCCCCGGCGAGCTTGCCTACGCGATGGAGTACGTGACGCGGCACCCGGCCATCGTCACGGTGGAGGAGACACCATGAGCGCCATCTACGCCCTGCCCGGCAACGAGGACTTCGCCGACCGCCTCGCAAGTCACAGCGGCCTGCCCCGACGCGTGGTGCAGGTACACCGGTTTCCCGACGGCGAAAGTCGCGTACGCATCGAACCGCCGACGCCGCGCAGCGTGGTGGTGATCGTGTGCACGCTCGACCATCCGGACAGCAAACTGCTGCCGCTGGTGATGGCGGCCGCGACTGCGCGCGAACTCGGCGCCTGGCGCGTGGGCCTGGTTGCGCCATACCTGGCCTACATGCGCCAGGACACCCGCTTTCATGAGGGCGAGGCCGTCTCGGCACGGGTGTTCGGCCAGTTGCTGGGCGGCGCGTTCAACTGGCTGGTGACGGTGGATCCGCACCTGCACCGGTATCGCCGGCTGGACGACATCTACCCGCTGGAGGGCTACGTGGTGCACGCCGCCGGCCGGCTCGCCGAATGGATCGCCCGTCACGTGCCGCGCCCCCTGCTGATCGGCCCGGATGGCGAGAGCGCGCAGTGGGTAAGTGCGGTGGCGCGCATGCTCGGTGCCCCGTGCGTGGTGGCGGCCAAGCAGCGCAGTGGCGACCGCGACGTGCAGATCACCCTGCCCGCCCTGGATGCCTGGGCCGACTGCACACCCGTGGTGCTGGACGACATCATCGCCAGCGGCCGCACCATGATCGCCACGGTGCAGTGCCTGCGCGAGCGCCAGTTGCCCGCGCCCGTCTGCGTGGCCGTGCACGGCATCTTCGCCGACGACGCAGTGCAGGCGCTGCACGCGGCGGGCGCGGCACGGGTGGTGACCAGCAACACCATCGCCTCGCCGCAGGCGCAGATTGATCTCAGCGCGGAGCTGGCCCGGGTGGTGCTGGAGCGTTGCGGCGGGCCCCCGTGCAGACCTGCCCCGGCGTGCGCCGCCCCTGCGGACCCGACCCCATGAGCCGATCGCTTTTCTACAGCGCACACGGTGCCGCGCGCCAGGTGACCGGCTCGTGCCACCTGCTGCGATTCGGCCACCTCAGCGTGCTGGTGGACTGCGGCCTCTTCCAGGGCAGCGAAGAGGAGGAGCGCGCCAACGCCGAACCCTTCGGCTTCGAGCCGTCCGGCATCGACCTGCTGCTGCTCACCCACGCCCACCTGGACCACTGCGGGCGCATTCCGAAACTGGTGCGCGACGGATTCCGCGGACGGATCCTGGCGACTGCGGCCACCCGCGATCTTGCCCGCGTGGTGCTGCTGGATGCGGCCGGCTTGCAGGAAGAGGAAGCCCGCCGCGCCCAGCGCAGCGGGCGCCGTCACGGCGACGCGTCCGCAGCGCCGCTGTATACGCTGGACGACGCCCTCCACGCGCTGGACTTCTTCGCCGCGCCGGTCGCCTACGGCGAGATCGTGCCGCTGGCGCCGGGCGTGCAGGCCCAGTTCCTCGATGCCGGGCACATCCTTGGCTCTGCGTCGCTGCTGCTCTTGCTGGACGACGGCGAGCGCGTACGGCGCGTGGTGTTCTCCGGCGACCAGGGCAACCCGGGCCGCCCGCTGCTGCGCGATCCGGTGCCGGCGCCCGCGGCCGACTACGTGGTCATGGAGACGACCTACGGCAATCGCCCGCACCGCTCGCTGCCGGACACCGTGGACGAGCTGTACCGGGCGATCCGGGAGACCATGGCCCGCCAGGGCAACGTGATCATTCCCACCTTCGCGCTGGAACGGGCGCAGGAGATCCTCTACTACCTGCACCGAGGCATCCGCGACGGCCACATCCCGGCGCACACTTCAGTGTTTCTCGACTCGCCGATGGCGATCTCGGCCACCGAGATCTTTCGGCGCCACCCCGAGTGCTTCGACGACGGTTTCCGCGAAGAACTCCAGCGCGGTGACCCGTTCGCCATGCCGAACCTGCACTTCGCGCGCGAGACAGCCGAGTCGATGGCGATCAACCGCATGGAGGGTGGCGCGGTGATCCTCGCCGGCTCGGGCATGTGCAACGGCGGCCGCGTGCGTCATCACCTCAAGCACAACCTGTGGCGCGAGCGCTGCAGCGTGGTGTTCGTGGGCTATGCGGCACAGGGCACGCTGGCCCGGCGCATCGTCGACGGAGCCGGTACGGTGCGCATCTTCAACGAGGAGATCCGCGTGCGCGCGCAGGTCTGGACCATCAACGGCTTCTCTGCCCACGCCGACCAGGCCTCGCTGCTGCACTGGCTCGGCACCGGGCCACGACGCATGGTGCTGCTGGTGCACGGCGACCAGGAGGTGGGCATGCAGGCGATGCGCGAGCGGCTGGATCAGCTCGGCGTGCCGAGCAGGATGCCGGCGATGCACGAGCCGATCGCGCTGGACTGAGCCTGGCGCGGAGCCGGCCAGCCTGCGCTGGCGTGGGCAGGTCAGGCGTTGTCGGGCTCCGGTACGCCGCCGGCGCGGGCGCGCAGCCAGTCGCCGGCCGCCACGCGGCCCATCGGATAACCGATCAGGTAGCCCTGCAGCACATCGCAGCCCAGCGCCTTGAGCAGGTGCGCCTGCTCGCGCGTTTCCACGCCCTCGGCCACCACGTCCATCTGCAACTGGTGACCGACCGCGATCACGGTGCGGGCGATCGCGACGGAGTCCTCGTCGTCCGGCAGGTCGTGGATGAACGACTTGTCGATCTTCAGCCGGTCCACCTTGAACTGCCGCAGGTAGGAGAGACTCGAGTAGCCGGTGCCGAAGTCGTCGATGGCCAGCCGGACGCCGAGTGCCGACAGCCGCCGGATCGACTGCAGGCCGCGCTCGAGGTTCTCCATCAGCGAACTCTCCGTCACCTCCAGCTCCAGCTGTGCCGGAGCCAGTCCGTGGCGCACCAGTGTCTCGCTGACCCGCTCGGCGAAGTCCTGTCGCTGCACCTGTTGCGCTGCGACGTTGACCGCCATCACCAGCCCGTCGGCCAGCCCGGCGTCGATCCATGCACGCATCTGTTCGCAGGCATGGTTGAGCACCCACTGCCCCAGTTCGGGCATCAGCCCCATGCCCTCGGCCACTGCGATGAACCGGTCCGGCATCACCAGGCCCAGCTCGGGACTGCGCCAGCGCAGCAGCGCCTCCACCCCGAGCAGGCGCTCGCCCTGGGCACATATCTGCGGCTGGTAGTCGAGGTACAGCTCCTCCTGCGCGATGGCGGCGCGAAGGCGCATGCCGAGCATGCGCCGGTCCTCCACCCGCAGCATGTCCTCCTGCGAATACGCGCACACCAGATCGCGGCCCAGGTGCTTGGCGCGGGTCATCGACGCTTCGGCGCGCAGCAGCAGGTCGGCGATGTTGTCCACCCGCTGCGGATAGTTGGCCACGCCGACGCTCATGCTGACCTGCGCATGGCCGGTGGCGATCGGAATCGGCTCGGCGGCAAGCTGCCGCAGCCGCTCGGCCAGCGCCACCGCCTCGTCCAGCTCCATGCCCGGCAGCGCAATCACGAACTCGTCGCCGGTGAAGCGCGCGACCCGGCCACGATCGCCGACCAGCATGCGCATTCGCACCGCCAGTTCGGCGATGACCTGGTTGCCCGCCTCGTGCCCCATCGACTCGTTGATCGCATGGAAACGGTCGACGTCGGCGTACAGCAGGGTGAGCGGCTCGCTCGCGTGCAGGTGCGCGTGGTCGTGCAGCAGCATCTCGATGACCGGATAGCGGGCCAGCCCGGTTTCGGCATCATGGGTGGCGGCGTAGGCGAGCCGGGCTTCGGTGTCGCGCTGGGCGGTGATGTCGGTCTGCACGCCCACGTAGTGGGTCACCGCGTTCTGTGCATCGCGCACCGGCGCGATATAAAGCTGGTTCCAGTACAGCGTGCCGTCCTTGCGCACGTTGCGCAGCACCACGCTGTGCTCGCGCTGCTCGGCCAGTGCCTGGCGGATGCCATCGCGCTCGGCCTGGTTGACCTCCTCGCCCTGCATGAACCGGCAGTTGCGCCCGAGCGTCTCCGCCGCGGTGTACCCGGTCATCCGCTCGAAGGCCCGGTTGACGAAGATCACCGGCATGTCCGGCTGGCGGGCATCGCTGATCACCACGCCGTTGCTGCTGGACTGGATCGCGCGGTCGAGCAGGTGCAGGCGTGCGTCCGCGCGCACCCGCTCGCTCACGTCCTGCAGGTGGGCCAGCACGCTGGGGCTGCCGCGGTAGTCCATGGCATGGAAGATCGCCTCCACGTGGCGGACGCCGTCACGCCCGCCGCGGTGCTCCCACAGCTCGGCACTGTCATCGGTCAGCCTGCCGCCGGCGAGGCACGCGGCGAAACGTGCCCGCTCGTGCTCCTGCAGCAGGGCGTCGAAGCGGCGCCCCACCAGGTCGGGAAAGACGTCGCGGTACTGGACGTACGCCGCCTCGTTGGCGGTGAGGATCTGCAGACTCTCGCGGTCGAACACCATCAGCGGCACCGGGCCTTCGTCGAACAGCAGCCGGTGGCAGGTCTCGCTCTCGCGCAGCACTTCGACAAAGCGGGTGTGGTCGACTGCATAGCGGATGCTGCGCGCCAGTCGCTCCGCGTCGATCAGCCCCTTGACCAGATAATCGCTGGCGCCGGCTTCCATCGCGGCCATGTCCACCGACTGGTTGCCGCGGCCGGTCAGCACGATGAAGGCGCGGGTCAGGCCTTCGCGGTTGACCGCCTCGATCAGATCCAGCCCGCTGGCCGGGCCGAGCAGGTAATCGACCAGGTAGACGTCGTGGGCACCGCGGCGCAGCTCGCTCAGCCCGTCCTCGGGCGTGGCGCACCACTCGAAGGTGTAGCCGCCCTCGCCAGCGTCGCAGAGCATGTCCCGAATGAGGATGAAATCGTCTTCGTCGTCATCGACGACGAGCACGCGCAGCGGCGCGTTCACGGGTGTCCCCGGCGACTGTCGGAGGGAAGCTGCACGATATCCATCCAGTAACGCTCCAGCGAACGCAGCACCGCGGTGAGCTCGTCAAAGCGACGCGGCTTGGTGACATAGGAGTTGGCGCCGAGCTGGTAGCTGACGCGGATATCCAGCTCGGCGCGCGAAGTGGTGAGGATGATCACCGGCAGGTGCCGCAAGCGCTCGTGCTCGCGAATCGCCCGCAGCGCTTCGCGCCCGTCCATGCGCGGCATGTTGAGATCGAGCAGCAGCAGGTCCGGCAGGCTCTGGTCCGGTGCCTGGTCGCGCGCGTTCAGGCGATCGAGCAGCTCCACACCGTCGGCGACGAAATCCAGCTCCACCGGTACGCCGCTTTCGACAAAGGCGTCCGCGAGCAGCACGCGGTCGTCCGCGTCGTCCTCCGCGACCAGAATCGACAATGCTCCCTGCCACTGCGTCATGAGCTCGCTCCTGTGGTGTCGTTCGGCATCAACGGGGCGTCTTCCGCCGCGCGCGCCAGGCTGGCTGCCGCCCGCGCCGGCAGGGTGACCACGAAACTGGTGCCCTCCCCGGCCCGGCTCTCGGCATGGATGCTGCCCCCGTGGCGCTCAACGATACGCCGGACGATAGCCAGACCGATACCGGTCCCGCTGTAGACATTCCGGGGGTGCAGTCGCTGGAAGGGGGCAAAGATGCGCTCGGCGTAGATCGGGTCGAAGCCGATGCCGTTGTCTTCCACCCGCAGCTCCCACCGGTCGGCCGCACTCGACTGCTCGCCCAGCGGACGCGCCGCCACGTGGATGCGGCACGGCCGGTCCGCGGCGCGGAACTTGAGCGCGTTGGCAAGCAGGTTCTGCAGCAGCTGACGCATCTGCGAGGCATCGGCCTGGATCGTCGGCAGCGGATCGGCGGTGACGGTGGCCGCGGCCTCCTGCACCCGGCCATCCAGGTCGTCCAGCACCGTGGCCAGCTCGCGCGCGAGGTCCACGGCGGCGGGGGTGGCCGCGTGCGTACCCACCCGCGAGTAGGCGAGCAGGTCATCGATCAGCGTCTGCATGCGCGAGGCCGCGTCACCCATGCGCTGCAGGTAATCGCGCGACGATTCGTCCAGCCGCTCGGCCAGGCGCGACTGCAGCCGGTCGGAGAACGCCTGGATCTTGCGCAGCGGCTCCTGCAGGTCGTGCGAGGCGACATACGCAAAATCCTGCAGCTCGCGGTTGCGGATGCGCAGGTCGTCCATCGCCTTGTCCAGCGCCATCGCGGCCTGACGCTTGGCGGTGACGTCGCGGGCCACGGCGTAGATGAGGCCGTCGGTGGACTGGCGCGAGGTCCACTCCAGCCAGACGTACTCGCCGTCGGCGCGGCGCATGCGATTGACGAACTCGGTCATCGGCTCCCCGCTCTGGCGCTGCCAGCCGATCGCGTCCTCGGTGGCCATCCGGTCCTGCGGGTGCAACAGCTCGCCCAGCGGCAACGACAGCAGCGCGGCCTCGTCCATGCCGAGCAGCCGGCAAAAGGCGGAATTGACCTGCACAAAGCGGCCACTGCTGGCGTCGAAGATGCAGAACACCTCCAGCGACATTTCAAAGAACCGCTGCCGTTCGTGCAGCGATCGGCGCGCTTCCTTGATGTCGCCGATGTCACGGAACGCCAGCACCGCGCCGGCTAGGCGGCCTTCGATGCGCAGCGGCGTGGCGACGTAGGCCACCGCCAGCGATCGCTCCTCGCCCAGCACGAAGCAGGCGTCGTCACTGCCGGCATAACCGCTGCCGGACAGGATCGCGCGCAGCACCTCGTGCGCCGCCTCGGGAATGGCCTCGCTGCGCGGCAGTCCGTAGGCCGGCAGCTCGAGCAACCGGGCTGCAGTGCGGTTGAGAAACGTCGGCACGCCGGCGGCGTCCACGGCGAGCAATCCTTCGCCGACGCTGTCGGCCACCGCCGAGAGCAGCGCCAGCTGGCTGGCGGTGGCCTGTTGCGCACGATGCAGTTCGCGGTGGTCCTGCAGCACCGCGAAGCTGCCGCGCGACTGCCCCGCGACCACGATCGGCAGCGTCACCAAATAACCGGGAAAGCGGTTGCCGCTGCTGTCACAAACGGACAGTTCGAGCCGCTCCGGCTCACCCGCCGCCGCCGCCGCCAGGGCCGCCTCCACCCGCTCGCGATCGGCCGGATCGGCATAACGCGCCAGCGCCCGCTGGTGCAGCTCCACCAGCGTCTCGCCCAGCAGCGCAGCTGCCGCGGCATTGGCCTGCAGCACGCGGCCATCCACCCCGAGGGCGAACACGCCGTCCGGGTGGTGGTCGAACAGCGAGCGAAAGCGCTGCTCGCTGTCGCTCAGCTGCTGGTAGGCCTGCTCGTGCTCGATGGCGATCGCCGCGTTGGCAGCCAGGCCCTCCACGCCGGCAAGCTCGGCGTCGCTCGGTCCGCGGGATTGGCCGTAGTACACCGCGAAGGTGCCCAGCACCTGCCCGGTGCGTGCGCGGATCGGCGTCGACCAGCACGCCAGCAAGCCGTGGGGCAACGCCGCCGCGGCGTAGCGCTCCCAGAGCGGATCGGTGGCAATGTCGGTCACGATCACGCGCTCGCCGCGCCACGCGGCGGTGCCGCAGGAGCCGACGTCTGCCCCGACCGCCACGCCCTCGATTGCCTGGATGTACTGGCGCGGCAGATGCGGCGCCGCGCCGTGGCACAGGCGCCCCTCTCGCACCAGCAGGATCGAACACAGCGCGTCCGGGTGCTGCGACTCGTAGGCACGCACGATCAGTTCCAGCACCTCTTCCAGCGGGCGGCCACTGGCAATCGCGGTCAGGATGCCGCGCTGCGCCGCCTCCAGTTGCTCCACACGGTGCAATTCGGTGTGGTCGCGCCCAACCACGTACAGGCACTGCGCCTGCTCCGACCACACCCCCGACCACTGCATGTAAAGCGTGTGGCCGTCGCGGGTGATATTGCGATTGCGGAAGTTGAGATTCGCCTCGCCCCGGCTGATCGCCGCTACCGCGGCGAACGACGCATCGCGGTCGTCCGGATGGATCAGCCGGGCCATCGACTCCCCGAGCAGGCTCTCCGGCGGAAAGCCCCAGAGCCGCTCGGCGGCAGCACTGACGCGGCGGAAGCGTCCGTCCCGATCGAGCACGATGATCACGTCCGGCGCGCTGTCCATCACCAGCTGGGTAGCCTCCAGCGCCTGCGCCAGCTCGTCACGGGTACGGCGCAACGCCGCCTCGGCCTGCTGCTGTTCGGTGATGTCCTGGACCGCACCGGCCACCAGCGGATCGCCGTCGTTGAGCAGGCGCTCGCCGAGTGCGCGGATCACCCGCTGGGCACCGTCCGGGCGGATCATGCGGTACTGGCGGTCGATCAGGCCCTCGCCTTGGTCCAGCCGCACCTGATCCTCCAGCAGCGCCGGCCAGTCCTCGGGATGCACACGCTGACGAAGGGCTTCCATCCCTTCTTCGCCCGGGCTGTGGTCAACCCCGAAGATGGCGCAGGCCTCGGCGGACCAGTGCAGGTAGCCCGTGCGCAGGTGCAGCTCCCAGCTGCCCATGCGCGCCAGCTGCTGCGCATGGCGCGATGCGGCGTCGCGCTTGAGCAACTCGCGCTCCTGCTGCTTGCGCTCCGTCACGTCATGCAGGTACACGGTGAGTCCGCGGGCGTGCGGATATGCGCGCAGCTCGTAGAAGCGTCCGCTGGCTCGATGAGCGGCTTCCACGCTGACCGGTCCGCCTTCCTGCAGCGCCCTTTCCCACGCGTGCTGCAGACCATGCGCCGTGTCGCCATCGTTCATTGCACCGGCAAGCGTCTGCCAGCACGTGTCGCCGCGCAACGCGGCGGGCGACGCGTCGAACAGCCGCGCCGCCTGCGCATTGACGTAACTGAAGCGCCAGTCGCGGCGGACCATGAATACCCCGTCGCTGATGCTCTCCAGCACCGCGATCATGTCGCGCTCGACGTCGGCGAGCGCGGCCTGTACCGCCTCGCGGACTTCAATCTGGTCGCGCAGCTCGCCGCTGACCGCTCGCGCCAACTGCGCCCGCTCGCGGGCCAGCGCCAGCAGGCGGAGCGCTACTGCCAGCAGGCCGCCGAGCGCAAAACCGAGCGCCATCAGCAACCGCAGGGCTCGGTCGACCGGCGGCAACGGCGGATGAAGCTCGACCTGCCACTGCTGGCCGAACAGCGGGACCACCGGCGCCGGTCCCGGCAACGGCCGGTCCAGTACGCCACGTTGATAGACCGGCTCCGCGCCCTGCAGGATCCGCAGATTGCCGGCGCCGGCCTGCGCCGCCAGCAGCGCGGGGAACAACTGGTCGAACTCCACCACGCCCACCACGTAGCCGGTAATGCGCCCCTGCACCCGCACCGGCGCCACGATGAGATCGCCCCGACCGCCGAGCAGAAGGCGCGTTGGCGCACTCAACTGCAACTGCCCGGTGGCATCCACCCGATCGAACACGACGCGCCGCTCAGGCGTGGCGTCAACTCGCGTGACGCGCGGCAGCGGACTGCCCGGGCGCGCCTCCGCGAACCGCAGAACGCGTTCGCTATCCACCAGGGCCAGCGCGCGCAGGCCGGCGAAGTCGTTGAGATACTCGCGCGCATCCGCGGCGAACAATGGTGCGAGGTCCGGCTCCTCCAGGAACGACACCCGTACCGCCATGCGCCGGATCGCCGTGACCTGTGCCTGCATGCCGTCGCGCAAGGCAGTGGCCACGCTCTTGCGCTGGTTCTCCTGCGCCTGCCGGAACAACTGCTGCTGCTGTTGCTCCAGCACAACCCACAGCAGCACCGAAGCCAGCATCACGCCCAGGCCCATGGCGGCGGGAAACACCAGCGTGCGGTAGCGGCTTTCCCGCGGTGAACGCGGGCTGGCGAGCACCAGCCCCAGCCCCAGCGCGATCATGCCAAGGGCGGAGGGCACCGAGACCGGCGTCGGGGACGCGAACAGGTTGAGCGGCACCCCGCCGAAAACTATCCCCACGCCAGACAGTATCCCCAGCGCAGTGATCAGCAACCCGCAGACCCACACCACGCTCCACCAGCCCGCACGCCGGCGCGCCAGCACGCCTGCAATGAGCGCCACGGCGCATAGCAGCGTACACACCGCGAGGTTGTGGGAGAGCACGCCGTGCGCGACATCAGGCCGCAGATGCAGCCAGGCTTCAAGCCATCCGGTCACCACGTCGGGAGTACCCGCGTAGTCTGCAAGCAACGGCGACATGCCCAATGCGACGCAGGGAAGCCCTGCCAGCAGCGCGGCACGGGCCCGGCCGCGCTCCAGCAGCGAGAGCGCGAGTGCGAGCAGTACGAACGCCAGCGCAGCCTGGGGCGGTATGGGGACGGGATAAACGCCTCCGCGCATCAGTTCCGGCGCGTCCAGCCACCACCCGACGCCGCCCATCCAGCCAAGCCCTGCCAGCGACGCCGGCAGCATGCGGCGCCGGCCCAACTTGCGGGGCCAGATGATCGCGACGGCAAGCAGCGACGTCGCCGCGCAGGCGGCGAAGGCAACATCGACTCCACTGACCATGGCAGCCAACCCATACGCCAGCGCACCTGCCGCGGCACCGGCGGCGAGGCTGCGCGCCAGGGTGCCGACGCGCCCGGTCACAGCCCGTACCAACAGCGCAGCCATCACGAGGCACGCCAGGGCGAGCAGAGCCAGCGCCGAGGAAGGAACCCCGCCGATCCTGCCGATCACCAGCAATGCGACACCGCTGGCCAGGCCGCACCCGGCAACCGGACGCGCCAGGCGGTGCGCCGCACCGACCGCAACAACGGCACACAGCAGCAAAGCCACGTCGGGCAGCAGCGTGAAAGCGCGCCAATGGCCGCGCCACACTGTCATGGATATATCCGCGACCGCGCACAACGCGGCCAGCGCCGGCAGCCATGCCGTCGCCAAGGGCTCCCGCTCAGGCTGCCGCCCCTGCATGTCTCGCATGCCCCTGCCCCCGATACCGGTCGCGTCAGACCGGCCCTACAGAGATAGCACGTTAGCTGCGGCCGCGCATGGGGCCCGGATCGGCAATCGACCCACGGACGTCGCAAGCGGGGCGCCCGGCCAGAGCGGGCGGCCCCTCGGTCTTACTGGCAGAGCGCCGTCGCCGCCGCGTCGCTGCCGGCCGTTGCCAGAGCGGCGGTCGAGGCGCGGCCGGAGGCCATCACCTGCAACTGCTGGCCCGGCACCTTGGGGGTGCTCTGGCCAACGGCCTCGGAGGACGATTTGGCGCAGATCAGGAAACTCACGGCGCCGCCAGGCGCACTGCCGCGCTGGGTAAACGAGACGGGCGTGGTGACATCCGCCAACAGCGATACATTGGTCATCGGCTGCGCCACCCGCAGCAACTCGAAACCGGCGCCCGCCGCGAACGTGGCACCGGCGGTGGGAGCCTTGTAGATGATCCAGCCCTTGGCGTAGTCGCCGTCGGTGGTGCATGAGGGCGAGGCTGCGGACGGATTGGCGCTGGCGCATATCGACACCACCGAGAGGTCGGTGGTGGCAGTCTGCCGCGCGTAGCGCAGGTCGCCGAGAATCTCGTTGGTATGCGAGGTCACCGCATTGCGGCGCATGAAGTCCCGAAAATTGGGCAAGGCAATCGCCGTGAGAACGGCGAGCACGGCGACTGCAACCATCAGTTCCACGACGGTGAAGCCGCGCTGTTGACGACTGGGGCTCATGGCTTTTCTGCTCCCGCTCCGCAAGACTGCTGGACGCGCTTCTGTGCCGCAGCGAGTGCGGCGGCGCGCTCGTCGGCGCTGAGCCGGCGCGCCGTGGTGAGATCTTTGCCGTTCAAGAGCATGGCGCCGCCCTGAGCAGCCGCCACATCGCCCTTTGCGGCGGTGCAGGCCTCCTGGCGATACTTGGCCTCCGCCGCTTTCAGCTCGGGACTTTCGCCCGACGAGCCGGTTGCCTCTGCGGAGCTGGCCGGCGCCGGCGTGGCATCGGGCACAGCGGCGGTGGCCTCGCCTGCCCGCACCCGCACCGCACTGGCTTGCCCCTTCGGCGGTGGCGTATCGCTGTAGTGCGTCGCCCCACTGGCGTCCTTCCACTTGTAGTAGGTCTGCGCTTGCAACACGGGCGCCAGGCCCGCGGCAAGCACCGCACCGGCCATGAGGAGTTGCCGACGCAGCGCCGCTCTCACTTGTTGCCCCAGCAGGCGGGATTGTCGGCGGTGGCGCCCGTGGAGGCCCACTGACCGGCCTGATTGAGACTGATGCTCTGGCAGTCCCGATCGTCGGTTGCCTGATTGCCCACCGGCGTCGCGGTAATGTCGTAGGTGGCCGGTGCAACCGTGGCTGCCGACGCCACGATGTCGAACGTGTAGTTCTTCGTGTTCATCGTGGACGAGCCATTGAGGTCGGTGAGGTCGTCGGTATAGACATTCTTGGAGTAGTAGAAGCGCTCCTCGCGCGCCGCCAGGTCGGTGAGTGCGGTCGTGGCCTCTGTCCGATTGGTGCGCACCACGTAGCGGCGATACGACGGCAGCGCGATCGCCGCGAGGATCGCGATGATGGCCACCACCACCATCAACTCGATCAGTGAGAAGCCGCTCCCCTTTCGCATACCTGGATCCTCAGTTTTCAATGGGTTCACGCCAGGACTGTTCGCTGCTCGTCACCGGGGTGAGGGTCACGATGTCCTTGCAGATGATGGCGCCGGTGGACGTCTGGATGCACGCGGTCACCTTCTTGCCGCCGGAGTTGTCGGTGCTGCCCAGGTGCAGGCTCGGCGGCGCCGGCAGGCCCTGCCCCAGGCTCTGGGACGGGTTGACCATGTCCTTGCCACCGCTCGGGGAGGTACCGAAGAAGGTGAGCCCAGGGTCCGCGGTACCGGTCTTGTAGTTGAGGCCGAAGATCGACGAGGTACCCAGGCCGGTGCAGATCGACGTACCCGGCACGTAGGTATTGGTCAGCAGCACGCTGCCCAGCAGGGTCTGCGAACTGACCACGCGCTCGGACGGGTTGGTGCCGGAGACCGCCAGGTCGCGGTACCAGCCGAGGTAGTTCGTCGTGTCGAACAGGTTGCTCAACTCGTCGAACGTGGTGGCATCGGACGATCCGGTGATGGACTTGTCGGTGAACACGTCGATGTTGGTGACATCAACGACCTTGTCCCCTGGCACCGGCGCCGTGCTGTACTGCGCGTCGGAGGTGCTCAGCAGCGAGGTGTCGATCACGCCGTAGATGCGCTGCTGGCCCGAGGTCGCCTTGTCGTTGGTGTTGAACAGGCGACCGGTACCGAAGAACACCATCGGAGCGCCGCGGTTGTTGCGGCCCAGCGTGGGACGCACGGTCACCGGGCGACCGATGTCGCCGGTCACCGGTGGCGTGACGTTCTTCAGGCTGAGCATTTCGGTCGCGGTCCAGTTGGTCGGATCCGGATCGCCGTTGACGGCGATCTTCCAGAACGCGCCACCGAATTCGTCCGTGCCGCCATCCCGCACGCTCCCGAAGTACAGGCTTTCGGCCAGACCGTTCAGATCGTAGTCGGAAGCGATCAGGTCGCCCGCGAAGCTGCTCACGGCCTCGGCGCCACCCGCAGCCGAGTCGGTCTGCATGTTGAACGTGCGCTTGACCGACACGGTGCCGTTCTTGAGATCAGCCACGTCGTAGATCTTGACACTGAGCGGATTGGACGACGCGACCCGGGTGGCATTGGTCGGACCGTTGCCGACCGCGAGGAAGAACTTGTTCGGCGAACCGGAGGACGCCTGGCGCACGACCACGACTGCAGGGACCGACACCGAGCGTGCGCCAGTGGCCCGGATTTCGGCCAGCACGGTCGGGGCTGCCTCGGGATTGGTGATGTCCATCACCACGTAAGCCGATTCGGAGGTGATGTTGTCCGTGCTGTTGTTGGAAGCGTTCACGGTGATGGTGCCGCCACCGAGACGGAACGGCACCACCATGATGGTGCCCCAACCCCCGACGTGGGTCGTGTCGCCCGATCCCCACACCTTGGCGTCGAACGCGATCGGGCTGCCGTCGGCGTAGTAGACGTGCTGGTAGTTCGGATCCGCCAGCCAGCGCAGGTGCGGCAGCAGGTTGCCCGGCACGTAGGCCCACAGCTCGGCGCCCAGCGGATGGGCCGTCTGGGTTCCGGTGAGGTTGGCCGTGGTGTTGGGACTGCTGGTGGAGCAGACGGCCGAGTCCGTGCGCGTGGTCAGGCGCTGGCAACTGGTGTTGTAGAAGCCACCGTTGAAGGCATGGATCATGCCGTCGTTCGCACCGACGTAGATTACCTGGCGGCGATTGCGGTAGGTGTTGCGGAACGACGCGTAGGTGGTGTCGTTGTAGAGCAGGTCGTAGGACTCCGCCGGGGTGCTGACCGCCAGGGGGGTCGAGTTGATGATGTCACCCAGCCGCAGGATGCGATTGGTGTTGGCGGTGTTGTAGTCGACGGTGCGGTTGCGCAGGCCAGTCACTTCGGCGCCGCGGATCCACTTGACCAGCTTGTTGGCCTCGCCGTTGGTGGCGCCATCGTCGGAATTGAGGAACCGGTAGAGCTGGTCGGTCTTGCCGCTGACGGGATTGGTGTAGGTGCCGCTGAAGCTCGACCACTCGAACGGCACCGACTCGCCGGTATCCACCTTGCCATCGTGGTTCTTGTCGATCCACGTGAAGATGTAGCGGCCGCCTGCGGTCGTGCTGGCGTTGGTTGCGGCGGCAGTGTACGAGCGATTGGTGTTGACCTTGAGGGTGGGGCTCCACAACCAGTCGCGCGCATTCCACACCGTATTGACCTGATCGAGGTCGACCGGGATCGCCGTGCCCATGTTGAAGACGTCCGGGTCATCGCTGAAGTAGCGATTGACGATCGTCTTCTGTGCACCGGACTGGTACGAGAAGATCACCACCGGGTCGACCGTGTAATCGTCGAGCTGGTAGTTGTGATTGGCGTCCTCGCGCAGGTAGCCCGCCGCATCGGTCCAGAAACCGGCCAGCGAGCCGGCCCAACTGGCCACGCGCCCGCTGTCATCCTTGTGCTGCTGCTCGTACAGCGCCTGGTACGTGAGGCCCACGCCGTTGCTGCTGGTAGCCACCACCGCGGCGGCCGTACCCGAGGCGATCTTCGCGAGGATCTTGCGGAACAGCGTGTCGAGCGAGGTTTCCAGCTTGCCCGGGTCGGTGACCAGGAAGTAATTGTCCGGAATGCCGTCGCCATCGGCGTCCCACTTGGTGTGGTCGGCACTATTGGCATCGTTGGCCGGCGTATCGGTGCCGTCCGGCTTGTTGGTGTCCACCTTGAAACCGCCCCACTTGGAGGCGTAGAGCAGCGGATCCTCCAGTACGCCAGCAGAAGTGCTGCCGACGTCATAGATCGCGGTGGTGGCCGGATTGCTGACCACGCAGCTGACGCAGCCACCGGACGCATTGATGTTGCCGGTGCCGTTGATCTTGGTACCGGCGGCGTTGTACACGTCGATGTTGGTCGGATCGGTGTAGTTGAACGAGTAGATGCCCGAGTGGAAGTGCGGGCCGTCCTTGTTGGTGCCGTTGATGATGTAGCCGAAGCCCTGGCCGTTGTTGGTGGACGCGGAGACGGGCTTGGTGGTGATCTTCACCTTGGACGCGGTGATCTCGTAGGTGATGATGCCCCACATGTCCTGGTCGAAGTCGCCACCGGCAAAGCTGTCTTCCCAGTTGGCGTAGAAGGTGCCACGCGCGGTGGTGCCGTCGCTGCTCTGCGACAACACCTTGAAGTCCACCAGCTCGCCGCCGCCCACGCCGCTGCCGAGCACAAGGCGATAGGCCGGAATGATGGTGATGAACTTGTTGGTGCTGCCGGGCACCTGAACGCGGATCTGCGGCGTGTTGGTGGCCAGCTGCACACCAAAGGTGCTCACGCGCAGCGAGGTCCGGTCGTCGGTCGGCACGATCGGATTGCCGTCGGAGTTGTTGCCCAGATCGCGGATGCGCTTGATATGCGCGCCGTAGGCGGCGCCAGCGATGTCATAGCCGCCCTTCAGCGCAGGCACCTCCGGGCACAGACCGAGCACATCGCCGAAGTTGGCGACGGTCTTGGCCGAGCACAGGTTGGTGTCGGTGCCGGTGTAACTGCTGCTGCTGTTGCCGACGAACCACGACTTGCCCGTGATGCCCTCTCCGTTGCCCACCGCATTGGTCCACTGAACCGCGGTCTTGCCGGTGGAGAGATCGGCGAAGCCGCCGAGCTGGTCGGTGTCGTAGCTGATGGCACTGGCGTTGATGTTCAGCACGTTCAGTGCGGCACAGTAGTTGGCTTCGCTGATCGGATCGTTCCAGGTCGCCACGCTCAGGCCCAGCGCGGCATCCTTGCCCGACGTACCGGGGATGAAGTTGGTGTTGGCGGTGCGGTGCGCCAGATAGCGCAGCGTCTCCACATAGCTTTCGGCCATGGGATTGCCCCAGGACGAGCACTTGCCCTCGGTGACATCGGAGGTACCGCCGCCGGCAATGCCGGTCTTCTGGTACGGGCAGCCGTCGTCGGATTCGTAACTATCGCCCTGATCGTAGCGGTAGCCGTAGATGCGCAGCTTGTCCAGCGTGGAGATGATGCCGGCGTTGCCGGTCTTCTGTCCGGTGGTAGGGCTGATCTCGCTGCTGATGAAATTGCCAGAGTTGGTGCCAGGTCCCGGCAACGCCGCACGCAGCACGCCGCCGGACACGTTCTTGTCGTAGCTGGGCGTCACCAGCCCGAACTTGATGTCGCCACTTTCGCCGTACTTCTGCAGCAGTCCCGTCGGCTTGTAGGGGTTGTTGGTGTTGTTGGCGTCCGGATACTGCTTGCAGTTCTCGGTGCCGATGAGTCCGCTCACGCAGACCTTCACGCGCGCGTTGAACGTGGTTGCCTCAACAGGATTCTCCGCCGAGGCGGGAACGCCGGAGAAAGCCGCTCGATTGCCGTTGCTCAGAAATCCGTTGACGAAGCCGCTCTGCGAGTTGCTCTTCTCGGACTTCCACAGGCACTGCTTCTGCTCGTTGGCGCCCCACAGCGCGTAGTTGCCCTTGGTCAGGCGCATCAGCGGGGGGGCAGTATTGTTCTGCGACGCCTTGTCCGAGCCACCCTGCACCGTGGTGTTGCAGATGGTGAGGCCGGTACGGCTCAGGTTGACGACCTTCCAGCTGGTGACGTCCTTGAGCTGCTTGAGGCAGTCGTTGGCCCCAATGCCGCTCAGGCCACTGCAGGTGGTGTTGAAGAACTGGCCATTCTCCAGCCGCACGCGCGGATTGCTGTTATTGAAATCGCGCACGCCGGTGATCACGGTGAACGGCGTGCTGCCCCCGTTGGCGTCGGTGAACTTCAGCTGATCACCGACCGTCGCCGCCACCGAAGAAGAAAGGTTCTTCACCTCCCAACGCACGTAGTCGGTGCTGTTCTCGGTGATCGCCGCGGTGGTGTCCGCCTTGCTCGCGGTGCCGGTAGGGGCCGCGGTGTTGCCCACGTACGCCGACGGCACCAGGCTGCTCATGTCCGAGCCATCGTAGAACTTGGCGAACGAGTGGGCGTCGGTGGGCAGATAGGCCCGCTCCAGCACCGTCAGGCTGTCCGTGTCGGTCGAGCGCTTGCCGCCGTACAAAATCTTGCGCAATTCGTCCATGCGCGTCATCGACGCCCAGTTGAGGAAGTTGCCGGAGAACTTGTCGGTGCAGTAGTGCAGATTGGTGCCGGTGGCGAGCGAGTCCGGCGAGAAGTAGCCGTCGCTCGACGAGTAGCTGTAGCACTTCTTCGGATCGAAGTAGCCGGCGTAGTCGATCGAATCGGTGTAGGTCGTCTCCAGCGTGCCGTCGTTGTTCAAGTCGCTGAAGTCGTTGTACGCCTTGAAGAACAGCGCCTGGTCGCGGGAGATGTTCAACATCACCAGCGGAGCGGCACCGGCCGTGCCCAGCGGAGGATCCAGCGCGTATGCGCCTGCCTGCTGATTGGCGGCGGAAATGGCGGTGGCCGCCACCGGTGCCGGCAGCGAGAAGCCCGCTGCGCAGACGACCAGCAGACCGGCCAGCAGACCTTGACGATGCAGTTTGACGATGCTCATGGAAAGACCTGCCGCTGATCAGTTGCGAATGGTTTGGCGATACTGGGAGTGCGTCGTGGCGACGCCGTTGCCCGGCACGCTGCCGATGCTCTTGATTTCGAAATACATGCTTGCGCCGCCGCCGGCGGAGCCTACGCCGAGCCCGCGGTAACCCGCCGACTGTGCACCGCCCGCCCCGGCGTTCAGGACCTGGCCGTCCGGCACCACGCTGACCGCGGAGGTGACGTCGGCGCTGCAGCTGGACGAGGAGACGTCGCAGATCGCCAGCTGCAGGTCGGTGTGCCAGGTGCTGGGGTCGTAGAGAACCTCCGGCGTGCCGCAAGTCTGCAACTGTCCATACAGCAGCGTCGCGCTACCGCTGCAATCGTCCTTGAGGCCGGCGCTGAAGGCGTCCAGCAAGTCCGAAGAAAACCTGCTCTGGTAGTCGAAGTCCGAATCCGGCAGGGTGCCGCCAAGCTCGGTCGGCCAGCCCCGCTGGAAGACGTGTTCGTCGAACAGCGCTACCGGCACGCCGCGCAGCGTCTCGGACACCTCGAACGCCTGCTCGTGGCGGGCGCTGCTGGTGCCCATGCGCATTTCGATCAGGGTGCCCTTCATGGCCATGATCGCCACCAATGAAAGCACCACCAGGAACACGAGGCCGACGAACAGCGCCACGCCACGCTGCCGATTTTTTCCAGTCAGGCGAATGTGCACGCTCAGCCCCTCACTCGGTTGCGGATCTGGATCACGTTGCTGGTTGCCGTGCGGGTGAACTGCTGAGGCCGGGTGCCGAAGCCGCTGACAGGGGTCTTTTCACACAGGTTGCCCGCGGCCAGCGTCGGAAAGGTGATGGCGCCGGTGGCCGAGATGCTGTAGCTGCAATGGTCAGACAGGGCGAATGTGCCCGTCTGGGGCAGGCTGACGTCACGCGTCTTGGAGCGCGCCACGATGCTGGCCCGCACCGCGATGACGTTTTTCCAGGCGGTGTCGTCGAGGGTCGATGCGGCCACGAACGCACCCGGCTGGTATGTACCGTTGGTTGCAGTATTCACCGCATACTGGAACTGCATCTGCTCGATGCCATCCACCAGTGGCTCCGAGACCAGCGCACCGCTGTCGTCCATGCGCATGCGCACCAGTGTGGGAGTGCGATCAGCGGCGTCGCCGTCATCGGCGTCCCCGCAAACACCATTCGCGCCCGGGTCGCTGCAGGGGCGCAGGTAATACATCTCGAGTTGATACGGGTACACGTAGCGACCCACGTTGACGCCCAGCGGAGGCGACGGCGGCGTCTCGCCACTGCGGAACAGGTAACCCTGCTGACCGACCCCGGACACCACGAACAGGCTCGTGCGGTTGGGGATAGTGGCCGACGTGTACGGCGTGCCGGCACTGCTTGCGGCGCTGGGCGAGTAGCCGTGGGTGTCGCCGTAGCGCACCACGATCACATCCGAACCGGCGACGTAGTTGTCGTCGTCTACGCAGCCGGAGATGGGAAAGGTGTCGTCGCCGTCGTAGCCGTAGACGCCCTGGTCGAGCAGCACCCATGCCGCATCGCAGTCACCGCTGCCGCCCAGGCCGCTGGTGGAGGGCGAACCGGTGATATTGGTGCGCTTCACGCCGCCCCAGAAGTCGGCCATGCGCATCGACCAGTCGAGCTGCGAGACGCCAAAGCGGAGCGTCTGCTGGTTGAAGTTGTTGCCCTGCTGCAGCTGGTAGGACTTCTTGCTCGCCAGCAGCACGGTGATGATGCCGCCCACGACCACCAGACCCAGCACCAGCGCGATCATCAGCTCGATCAGGGAGAAGCCGCGTTCGCGGCGGAATCGGATGCGCATCGACGGCTCGCTCATGGCAGGTAGCTGAAGCTGTAGGACTGGTCGCTGGTTCCGCCGACATCAGCCACGCCGTTCCATGCCACGGTGACGGTGAGCGTGCCGAGGCTGGCGTCCTTGGTGACAGTCGCCAGCTTCACGCCGCTGGGCGGGGCGGGGATCGCGCGGCTCACGCTCAACACCCAGCACGCCAGGTCGCGATCGGCGATCTTGGCCGGCGTGGACAGGTCGGTGGTTTCGCAGTCGGCCTGGGTGAAGGCGGTGTTGCCGTCGTACAGGTACAGACTGTCGGAGCCGTCGGCGGGCCGGGCGCCGGCCGGGTTCGCCCGCATGGCGTCAGCCAGGCTGCGCGCCTGGATGATGGCCGCGGTGCGCGATCCCGATTCCTTGGTGAACTGGGCGCCCTTGGCCTGCAACAACGCAAGCCCGAGAATGCCGATGCTGAAAATCAGCACCGCAACCATGACCTCGATCAGCGAGACACCCCGCTGCCGCGACGAGACGTGCATACCCTTACTCCCCATGCTCCCGTGACAGGGTAAACAGGACCACGGCCCACGGGCCTGGCGACAGCGACGGGCGGTTGGATTTTGCCGACGAACGGTCGGCAGGGCCCGCAACAACGTGACGACGGTCACCTGCCGATCAGTGCGCCGTCTCAGGCCGCGGCCACATCCACCCGGTTGCGGCCATGGTCCTTGGCGCGATAGAGCGCCTCGTCGGCGCGCGCGATCAGCTGCTCCAGGTCGGCATCCGTCGGCTCGGCTTCGGCGACGCCCAGGCTGATCGACACGGTCAGGCCCGGAGCCAGGTCGTTCAATGCCAGCGCGCGGACTTCCCGCCGCAGACGTTCGGCCACCAGGCAGGCCGCTGCCGCGTCCGAACCCGGCAGGATCACCACGAACTCCTCGCCACCCATCCGGCCCAGGTGGTCCACCTGACGCAACGCGTGCTGGCAAACTGCCGCAAGCCGTATCAGTACCTGGTCACCGACCGGATGCCCGTAGCTGTCGTTGACACGCTTGAAGTGGTCCACGTCCAAGGCAATCAGCGACAACGGCTCACCCATGCCGCGCGCGTGCTCCAGCGCAAGCTGGCCAAGCTGCGCCAGCCGCCGCCGATTGGCCACGCCGGTCAGCGGATCGGTCATCGCCATGCGGTGCAGCCGTCGCGAGCGCCGCAACTGGCGCAGCGCGAGCCAGGTCAGCAGCAGGATCAGCACCGCACCCATCGCCAGTGCCAGGCGCTGCCAGCGGCGCACCCGCTGCAATGCCGCCACTTGTTCTTCGCGCAGGGCGCGGTCCGCTTCCAGCTTGCGGTTTTCCCGTTCGCGCCGGGCGGTATCGAACTGGTAGCTCAGCAGCGTGGTGCTGTTGGAGCGCGCCTTGCGGTCCAGCACCGCATGTACCTTCACCATGTGCCGCATGTCCGCGAGCGCCTGCTCCGGCTTGCCCAGCGCTTCGTAGCTGAGCGACCGGTGCTCGAGCAGATCGGCCAGGTAACGGAGGTTGCCGCTCTTCTGCAGGAATGCCTCTGCCCGCGCGTAATCTTCCAGCGCCTGCACGTGGTCACCCAGCCCCGCGTGCGCCTCCCCCGCCTGCAAGGCCAGCATGTCGCCGTCGGAGTGATCGCCCGTGGCTTGCAGGTTGGTCCGCGCGGCGTCCAGTTGCGCCAGCGCGGCACGGAAATCCCCGGCTTGGTTGAGCACCTGCGCCAGCGCCAGGTGCGCGGAGCCTTGCGCGGCCTGGCTGTCGATCTTCTGCGCCATGGCCAGCGCGCGATCAAAGTGCGCGCGGGCCGCCGGCAGCTGATCCCCCGCCGCCTCGGCGTCCAGAAAACCCAGCTGCATGTGCGCGGCCATCTGCTGCCCGATGTCGTTGCGCTCGACGCCCTGCTGCATCAGCCTGCGCAGGTATTGCCGTGCTTCCGCCTGCTGCCCCAGCCGCCGGTACGCTACCGCGATATTGAACAGGTTCTGGTCGCTTTCGATCGGCACACCCGAACTGTCGTAGAAGTTCTGCGCCTCGAGAAAATCGACCAGCGCCAGCGCGTGCTCGCCCAGCAGCGATTGCACCGATCCGCGCCAGGTGAGGCCGTCGGCGACCAGCCGGGTGTTTTCGTCGCGGCGGGCCAGCTCGATGGCCGCGTTGTAGTCGGCGAGCGCGTCGCGGGGCGTGGTGAGGGATTCCTGGTTGGAGCCACGGCAGAAATGGAAATTGATCTCCGCCTCGGTGTAACCGGCGCGGCGCGCGTCGGCCAGCCCGTGCTCCGCATAGGCGACCCCGCCGACGGGGTCCGAATCAAGCCCGATGATGCAATAGAGGTAGCGGTAGCGCAGTTCCCGGCGCACGTCGCCAGCGGGCACCAAGGCCTTGAGCCGGTCCAGCAGCTGCAGCGCCTCGCGCTGGGTCTCGATCACCAGCTCGTCGCGATCGAGTTGATCGGCCAGCACGTCGAAGGTGGAGCCGGGCGCCGGCACGCCCTGCTGCTGCGCCGCGGTCCGGCCAATCGTGACCAGCACGAGCAGGCAGGCGCAAAGCCATCGATGGGGCGTAGCGAAAGGGGACAAAACGAAGGGCTCTCTGGGTGCCACTCCATGGCGTGGGGCACGAAGCCGGTTGCCGGCTTAACGGCCGGAGCCCCGGCAACTTGAGCACGCGCTCCTGCGAGGCGGTCGCGCTTGCGCGCCGGGCGGGTGCGCCGTAGAATTCGCGGCTCTTTGCCGGAATAGCTCAGTTGGTAGAGCGGCGCATTCGTAATGCGTAGGTCGTAGGTTCGATTCCTATTTCCGGCACCAGACAAATGAAAAGGCCCGCAGCGATGCGGGCCTTTTCATTTGCGCCCGGCAAAAAAAAGCTCAGCTGATTTGCGAATGCCCCTCGCCCAGGCGCAACTCCTTCGGCAGCGCGAAGGTGATGGTTTCCGGCTCGCCGTCCAGCTCGTGCACCTGTCCGGCCCCCCATGACTGCAGCCGTGCGATCACGTCCCGCACCAGCTTGTCCGGCGCCGAGGCGCCGGCAGTAACGCCGATCCGCTGCACGCCCTCGAGCCAGTCGCGCTGGATGTGCTCGGCGCCGTCGATGAGGAACGAGCGAACGCCCTGTTTCTCCGCCAGTTCGCGCAGGCGGTTGGAGTTGGAGCTGTTGACCGAGCCAACTACCAGCATCAGGTCGACCGCGTCGGCCAGGCGACGCACCGCGTCCTGGCGGTTTTGCGTGGCGTAGCAGATGTCGTCCTTGCGCGGCCCTTCGATGTCCGGAAAGCGCTCGCGCAGCGCCGCGATGATCGCCTTGGTGTCGTCGACCGACAGCGTGGTCTGTGTGACATACGAGAGCTCGTGCGGCGCAGACGGCTGCAACGTGGACACCTGGTCGACGGATTCGACCAGCAGGATCTCGCCCACGTTGGAGCCATTCCACTGCCCCATCGTGCCTTCCACCTCCGGATGACCGGCATGGCCGATCAGCACTACGCTGCGGCCGATCCGCCCGAGCCGGGCCACCTCCATGTGCACCTTGGTCACCAGCGGGCACGTGGCGTCGAATACCTTGAGCGCACGCTGGTCGGCCTCTTCACGCACGGCCTGGGATACCCCGTGCGCGCTGAAAATCACCGTGGCGCCATCGGGCACTTCGTGCAGCTCTTCCACGAACACGGCGCCGTCGGCGCGCAGCTTGTCCACCACGTAACGGTTGTGCACCACCTCGTGACGCACGTAGATCGGCGCGCCGTAAGACTCCAGCGCACGCTCGACGATGGCGATGGCGCGGTCGACGCCAGCACAGAAGCCGCGGGGATTGGCGAGGAGGATGTCCACGGAGTTCTCTTGCTGCGGGAGAGCGCGCATTATCGCACGCCGCCCCGCCAGGTCAGGCCTCGCGCCGGCTGGCGCGCAGGCCGAATACGATCAGCATCACGGCGCCCACGCTGATGCCGCAATCGGCCAGGTTGAATACCGGGTAGCTCCACTGCCGCCAGTAGACGTGGATGAAGTCGGTGACCGCTGCCGCGTGCAGCCGGTCGATCAGGTTGCCAGCGGCACCGCCGATGATCAGAGCCAGCGGCATCGCCGTGCGCCAGTCCCTCCGCGCCGTGCGTGAAAGCCACACCACCAGCACGACGCTGATCACCACCGCCAGGATCACGAAGAACCAGCGCTGCCAGCCTGAGCCCTGCGCGAGGAAACTGAAGGCCGCGCCGGTATTGAACGCCAGCGTCCAGTCGAGCAGGCCCGGGATCACCGGATGCGGCATGCCGGCAGGCTGCAGCGCGACCAGCGCCCACCATTTACTCAGCTGATCGAGCGCGATGACGGCAGCGGACAGCGTCAGCCAGGGAAGTGCGTTGGGTTTGGAGATCATGGGCACACGGTCTGGTGGGTTCACTCCCTCTCCCGATCAAGGAGAGGGCTGGGATGAGGGGCCGACCCTCGCGCGTCGTTGGGTCGGGGGCAGGCGGGAAGCCCGGAGGAGAGAAAAGACAGCGCAGCCGCCCCGACATCGATCCTCTCCCTTGCGGGGAGGGGCAAGAAGAGCCGCAGCTGCTGACCGATCGGCTAGAACCAGCGGCGATCCTCGCCCGGACCGTCGACATTGCCCACGCAGCGACCGCACAACTGCGGATGAGCGGGGTGACTGCCGACATCGTCGCGACGATGCCAGCAGCGTACGCACTTGGTTGCGTCGCTGACGTCCGCGGACACCCAGGCCTCGCCGTCATCGAGCTCCACCCTCGCCGCCTGGTCGGGACGCGGAGCCAGCGGCGCCAGGGTGAGTTCGGAGGTGATGAAGAAGAAGCGCAACTCGCCGGCCGCCGGGGCGTAACGCGCGTGCAGTGCCTCGTCGACATGCAGCGTGACCCGCGCCTCCAGCGCGGCTCCGATCTGTTCGCCCTTGCGCATGCCCTCGAGCACACGCGAAGCACTGTCGCGAATCTGCAGCAGGTCCGCCCAGTACCGGCGCTGTTCCGGCGAAGACTGGGTAGCGGCCAGACCGTCGTACCAGGTCTCGAAAAGCACCGTTTCGCCATGCTCGCCCGGCAGCGCCCGCCAGATTTCCTCGGCCGTGAAGCTGAGCACCGGCGCGAGCCAGCGCACCATCGCCTCGGCGATCCGGTACATCGCGCTCTGTGCGCTGCGCCGGCCGCGACTGTCGGTCGGCATCGTGTAGAGCCGGTCCTTGGTGATGTCCAGGTAGAGCGCACCCAGCTCGTTGGTGCAGAAGTTCTGCACGCGGGCGATCACCTCGGGAAAATCGTAGCGCTCGTAGGCCGCCACCACCGCCTGCTGCACGTCATAGGCCTGCTGCACGGCCCACTGGTCCAGAGTCAGCGACTCCTCCACCGGCACCAGATGCTGCGACGGATCGAAGCCATCGAGATTGCCGAGCAGGAAGCGGGCCGTGTTGCGCAGGCGACGGTAGCTGTCGGAGACGCGCTTCAAGATCTCGTCGGAGACGGTCATCTCGTTGCGGTAATCCGCCGAGGCCACCCACAGGCGCAAGACGTCGGCACCGAGGGTGTCCATCACCTTCTGCGGCGCCACCACGTTGCCCAGCGACTTGGACATCTTGCGGCCCGACGCATCGACCGTGAAGCCGTGAGTGAGCACGTCGTCATACGGCGCGCGGCCGTGGATCGCCGCCGAGGTGAGCAGCGAGGACTGGAACCAGCCGCGGTGCTGGTCGGAGCCCTCCAGATACATCACCTTGTACTCGCTGGCGTCCCCCTGTTGCAGCTCGGGACGCTGGCCGATCACCGCAAAGTGCGTCACGCCGGAGTCGAACCAGACGTCGAGCACATCGGTGACCTTCTCGTAGTCGGCCGCCTGATCGCCCAGCAACTGGGCCGCATCCAGCTCGAACCATGCATCGACTCCGCCCTGCTCCACCCGCCTGGCCACCTGCTCGAGCAGGGCGACGGAATCCGGATGCGGCTCGTGGGTCGACTTGTGCACGAACAGCGCGATCGGCACGCCCCAGGTGCGCTGGCGCGAGATGCACCAGTCCGGGCGTCCGGCCACCATGCCGGCAATGCGCTCCTCGCCCCAGCCCGGGACCCAGCGCACGTCCTTGATGGCTGCCAGTGCGGTGGCACGCAGGCCGGCCTGCTCCATGCCGATGAACCACTGCGGCGTGGCGCGGTAGATCACCGGCGTCTTGTGTCGCCAGCAGTGCGGGTACGCATGTTCGATGGTGACACCGGCCAGCAGCACGCCGCGCGCACGCAGCAGCTCGACGATCACCGGGTTCGCCTTCCACAGGTATTGCCCGGCCAGCGCGGTGCCATCCACCGGCGGCGTATCGGCGCGATAGAGGCCGCGCCCGTCGACCAGGTTGATGGTGCCGATGCCGTACTGGCGCGAGACGGTGAAATCCTCCACGCCGTGATCGGGCGCCGTGTGGACGGCACCGGTGCCGTCTTCGTCGGAGACGTGATCGCCCAGGATCAGCGGCACTTCGCGCGAATAGAACGGATGCTTGAGTTTCAAACCTTCCAGTGCCTGGCCGCGCGCATGTCCCAGCACGACCGGCTCATCCACGCCGTAGCGCTGCAGCGCGCGCTCGACCAGGGCGCTGGCGATGACCAGCAGCACGCGCCTGCCGTTCCGCTCCGGCCCTTCGACCAGCGCGTATTCGATGTCTGCACCCAGCGAGACTGCCAGGCTCGAGGGCAGTGTCCACGGCGTGGTGGTCCAGATCGGGACTGCCACGATGGCGTCACCCGCGGCCGCACCAAAGACGCCGGCCAGGGCGCCGGCATCGGCGGCGTCGTAGGCCACGTCCACCGCCGGCGACTGCTTGTCCGCGTATTCGATTTCCGCTTCGGCCAGCGCCGAACCGCAGTCGAAGCACCAGTAGACCGGCTTGGCGCCGCGCACCACGTGCCCGTTGGCGACGATGCGCGCCAGCGCGCGGATCATGTCGGCCTCGTAGCTGAAGTCCATCGTGCGGTAGGGCCGCTGCCAGTCGCCCAGCACGCCCAGGCGCTTGAAGTCGGCGCGCTGCGCTTCGACCTGGCTTGCCGCGTACTCGCGACACTTCTGGCGGAAGGTGCGGGCGTCGAGCTTGTCGCCCGGCTTGCCGAATTTCTTCTCCACCGCAATCTCGATCGGCAACCCGTGGCAGTCCCAACCCGGCACGTACGGCGCGCGATGACCGGCCAGCAGCTTGGACTTGACCGTCATGTCCTTGAGGATCTTGTTGACCGCGTGACCGATGTGGATCGAGCCGTTGGCGTACGGCGGACCGTCGTGCAGGACGAACACCTTGTCGCGATCGGCGGTATGCGCCTGGATCTGCGCGTAGCGGTCGATCGACTCCCATTCGGCCAACCAGGTCGGCTCGCGTCTGGGCAAGTCGCCACGCATCGGGAAATCCGTCTGCGGCAGATTGATCGTGCTCTTGTAATCCTGGGTCATAACCTTGGTTGCCGTCGTTTGATGCACACCGGAGGTGCTGCCGTTCCGGGTCGGTCATCTGCGTGGTCCGGCCGCGCGTGCAGCCAGCGCACGCCGCGGTCGAACCTCAGATGCTAATAATGAAGGCGTCGGAAACAAGCCCGGCGCGAAGGAACCACGGGCGGAGCGGGCTGCGGCGCACGGTCATCACGCCCCCACCAGCACGGGGTTCATGCCGAGCATCGCACGCGCGGCGCGCGCGTCGCGATCCATCTGCGCAGTGAGTGCCTCGAGCCCGTCGAATTTCTGCTCGTCCCGCAGCTTGCCGACGAACTCCACCGCCATCCGCTGGCCGTACAGGTCGCCCTCGAAATCGAACAGGTGCACTTCCAGCAGCGGCTCGGCCACCTCGTTGACGGTGGGCCGCACGCCGAGGCTGGCCACGCCAGGCCAGGCGCACTCGCCCTCGCCCAGCCCCACCCGTACCGCGAAGATGCCGTGGATCGGACTGATCCGCTCGCGCAGGTGGATGTTGGCGGTGGGATAGCCGAGCGTACGTCCGAGCTGCTTGCCGTATTCGACCTTCCCTTCGATCACGAACGGCCGTCCGAGCAGCGGCGCGGCGGCGGCAAAATTCCCCTCTGCCAGCAGCTCGCGCACCCGGGTGGCCGAAACACGCTGTTCGTCGAACTGCACCGGCGCCATGGTGCGCGCCACGAAACCGCCGTCTGCTCCCATCCGCTCAAGCAGGGCCACGTCGCCAGCGCGCCGATGGCCAAAGCGGAAGTCGCCGCCTACCCACACCTCACGGGCGGCCAGGCGCTGCTCGAGGATCTGATGCACGAATGCCTCGGCCGACATCGCCGCCAGCGCAGCGTTGAACCGCAGCAGCAGCGCGTGCTGCATGCCGGCAGCATCGAAACCGAGCAGCTTCTCGCGGACGCTGGAAAGCCGTGGCAGCGGCTCGCTGGAAAAGTACGCTCGCGGCAACGGCTCGAAGCTCACCACCACCGGATCGAGCTGAAGCTCCTGCGCGCGGTCGCGCACCTGGGCCAGCAGAGCCTGGTGTCCACGGTGCAGGCCGTCGAAGGCGCCGATCGCGACGACGGTGCCGCGCTGAGCCAGACAGGGGCCCGCGACATCCCTTGAGAGCTTGATCATCGCGCCAGTATACCGGCCCCGCGCCGGCACTTGGACCCGCCCGCCGGCACCGACACGCGGCGCCAGACCGGGGGTCAACTGCCACGAAGGTCTCGCATGCGGAAACCGCATACAAACAGACTGGCGAGGTAGCTGGTGCCACCCGCCCCCACCAGCACGGCCAGATGCCACACGCGCGTCCACTTCGGTGCATCGGTCCAGTCCGGCCAGAGCCACAGGCCCGCCAGCAGCACCGCGATCATCACGCCGCAGGCCAGCCCCAGCCGCATCAGGTGGACCAGCCAGCCCGGCTGGCGCTGATAGACGCCGCTGCGACGCAACCAGCGCCAGAGCAGGCCGAGATTGACGTAGCTGGCGACGGCGCTGGCCATCCCCAGCGCCATGTGCAGGCCGGGAATCTGTGCCAGCGCCTCCAGCCACGGGCCCTGCTTCTGTGCCGGTGTCGCCCAGAGGAAGAACAGCAGGGCCAGGCAGAGCGCATTGAGCACCATGTTGGCGATCAGCGACGCGACCCCGGCCTTCACCGGCGTGCGCGTGTCCTGCCGGGCGTAGAAGGCAGGCAGCAGCACCTTGACCAGCGCGAACGCCGGCAGGCCGAAACTGAGCGCAGTGATCGACAGCGTCGCCATGCGCGTGTCGAATGCCGTGAACTGGCCGTGCTGGAACAGCGTCGCCACCAGCGGCTCGGCCAGCAGCATCAACCCGAACATCGCCGGCACCGCGATCAGCAGCGTGATCCGCAGCCCCCAGTCCAGCGCGCGCGAGAACCCGGCGTGATCGGTGGTCACGTGGTGGCGCGACAGCGAGGGCAGGATCACGGTACCCAGCGCCACGCCGAACACGCCCAACGGCAGTTCGAGGAAACGATCCGCCTGCGACAGCCAGCTCTGCGAACCGACCAGCAGCAGCGAGGCGATCACCGTATCGAACAGCAGATTGATCTGCGCGACCGACGAGCCGAACAGGGTCGGCACCATCAGCCGCATGATCCGCCGCACCTCGGGGTGGCGCCAGCCCCATCGCGGCAGCGTGAGCAGGCCCAGCTGGTGCAACGCCGGCAGCTGGAACAGCAACTGCAGCACACCCGCGGCCATGATGGCCCAGCCCATCGCCAGGATCGGCGTCTGCAGGCGCGGCGCGAGCCACAGGGCACCGGCGATCATGCACAGGTTGAGGATCACCGGCGTCAGTGCGGGCAGCCCGAAGCGGTGGAAGCTGTTCAGTGCGCCCCCCGACAGCGCGGTCAGCGAGACGAACAGCAGGAACGGGAACGTCAGCCGCAGCAGTTGCACCGTGAGCTCGAACTTGCGCGGCTCGTCCAGCGCGCCGGGCGAGAACAGCGTCGTCACCTGCGGCGCGAAGATGATCCCGAGCGCGGTGATCACCAGCAGCACGCCGCCCAGGGTGCCCGCCACCCGCCCCATCAGCTCCTTCAACTGCGCAGGCGTACCGCGCTCCTTCACTTCGGTGAACACGGGCACGAACGCCGTGGAGAACGAACCCTCGGCAAACAGGCGGCGCATGAAGTTGGGGATGCGGAACGCCACCCAGAACGCATCGGTCGCGGCGTTTGCGCCGAAGGCCGCGTTGATCGACATGTCGCGCACCAGCCCGAGCACGCGCGAAATCATGGTCATGCTGCTGAAAGACAGCAGCCCTCGTAACATGCTGGGGGACTTCATGCGGCGGAGATCTTCCTGCGGTGGTCGTGCGCACCCGCCACGGCGGGCGGAAGCGCCGCATAGTCTGACAGCCGAAGGGGGCGAGTTGGCAGCACGCTTGTGGCACAATAGCGGAGATGGTCGCGCCGATTCGCCCGGTTTCGGGTGTTCACACCCACGGCACGCACTCACCCAGCACGCGCTAAGCGGTTGACGCCATAGAGCATTGACCGCATAATTGCGCGTCTTTTTTCCAACACACGTATTTCCGGAGTTCTACCTTGGCCAACATCAAGTCCGCGAAGAAGCGCGCGCGCCAGTCCGAGCAGCGCCGCCTGCGCAACGTCAGCGCCCGCTCCATGGTCCGCACCGCCCTGAAGAAGGTCGTCAAGGCCATCGAGGCCAAGGACAAGGCGGCTGCCGTGGAAGCGTTCGCCGCCGCCCAGCCGGTGATGGATCGCTACGCATCGCGCGGGCTGATCCACAAGAACAAGGCCGCTCGCCACAAGAGCCGCCTCAACGCGAAGATCCGCGAGCTGGCATAAGCCCCGCCCTCTTCGGTTGGAAAGAAAAAGCCGGCGCATGCGCCGGCTTTTTTGTGGCTTGGGATTTTATCCCGATCCCCGGCCGGAACCGGGGACGGAAAGTCCCGGCGGCTGATCAGCGCGCCGGATCCTCGCCGCGCAGGCGGACGTCGCCCGGCAGCATGTCCGGGCGCTGGTCGTCGCGGGCCTCGCGCTGCGACTCGAAAAAGCGCTGAACCTGCTGGCAGACCGCCAGGGTGTTCTCCCGCGCGATCGCCGATACCACGAACCACGGCTGCTTCCACTCGAGCCGCTGCACGATCGCCTCGGCCGCGGCCTGGCGTTCGTCCTGCGGCAGCACATCGGCCTTGTTCATCACCAGCCACCGAGGCCGCTCGAGCAGCTGCGGGTCGAACTTGAGCAGCTCCTGCTCGATGGCGTGCACCTGCTCCACCGGGTCCGTGCCGTCGATCGGGGCCATGTCCACGATGTGCAGCAGCAGGCGAGTGCGCGACACGTGCCGAAGAAACTGGATGCCCAGGCCGGCGCCATCGGCTGCGCCCTCGATCAGGCCAGGGATATCGGCAATCACGAAGCTCTGGTCGGTGCCCAGACTGACCACGCCCAGGTTGGGATGCAACGTCGTGAACGGGTAGTCGGCGACCCGCGGCGTCGCCGCCGATACCGCACGGATGAAGGTGGACTTGCCGGCGTTGGGGAAACCGAGCAGGCCGACGTCAGCCAGCAGCTTCAGCTCCAGCTTCAGCTCACGCACTTCGCCCGGCACGCCGGGCGTCGATTTGCGTGGCGCGCGGTTGACCGAGCTCTTGAAGTGGATGTTGCCCAGGCCGCCCTTGCCGCCTTCGGCCACCAGCAGGCGCTGACCGTGCTGGGTGAGATCGCCGATGGTTTCGTCGGTGTCCACGTTGGTGACCACCGTGCCGATCGGCACGCGCACCACGGTGTCCTCGCCGCCTTTGCCGTACATCTGGCTGCCCATGCCGTTCTGACCGCGCTGGGCCTTGAAGCTGCGCTGGTGGCGAAAGTCGATCAGGGTGTTGAGGCCCTCGTCCGCCACCAGCCAGACCGAGCCCCCGCCACCGCCATCGCCACCGTCCGGACCGCCAAAGGGGATGAATTTCTCGCGACGGAAGCTGATGCAGCCGTTGCCACCGTCCCCGGCCATAACCTTGATCACTGCTTCATCGATGAATTTCATGGGGGGAGTCCAGAGTGGAAACGGAAACGGAAACGGAAACGGAAACGGCAAAAGTCTAGCGGGAACCGCCGGGGCGGCTGCGCGCGCTCGCGCGGGACGCCAGAAAACAAAAGCCCCGCCGAAGCGGGGCCTTCGCAGATCGCGACGATCCGGGCTTAGGCCGGGATGACGTCGACGAAGCGGCGGTTCTTCTCGCCGCGGACCTTGAACTGCACGGTGCCGTCAACCAACGCGAACAGCGTGTGGTCGCGACCCAGGCCAACGCCGGTGCCCGGATGGAACTGGGTGCCGCGCTGACGCACGATGATGTTGCCTGCCTCGATGGCCTGGCCGCCGTAGATCTTCACGCCGAGGTACTTCGGGTTCGAATCGCGACCGTTGCGGCTGGAACCTACGCCTTTTTTATGTGCCATGACTCAATGCTCCAGTTGCTCAGGCGTTGATGCCCGTGATTTCCACTTCGGTGAAGTGCTGACGATGTCCCTGCTGCTTCTTGTGGTGCTTGCGGCGGCGGAACTTGATGATGCGGATCTTGTCCGCACGGCCGTGCTTGCGCACGGTGGCGCTGACGGTGGCGCCGGATACCAGGGGCGCGCCCACGGTGATCGACTCGCCTTCGCCCACCAGCAGAACTTCGTCGAAGCTCACGGTGGCGCCTTCGTCGGCGGTCAGCAGCTCCACGCGCAGGACGTCGCCCTGCTGCACGCGGTACTGCTTGCCACCGGTCTTGATGACTGCATAACTCATGGGATGGTCCCTTCTGTCGTTATTCTCTTGGGTTCCCCCGGAGCGATGATCTGCTGCGGCGGACTCAGGATTATAGCGATCGCTCATCCGGCTGGTCAATCATTGACCACACGTGGCCGCAACCGGCCCGGCGGCTCACTTGGCAGCGTTCGGCGCCGACGTGCCCGGCGCAGGCGCCGGCGCCGCTGCTGGACAGCGGCCCTGCCCGCTGATGGTGCCCTTTTTCTGCAGCTCGGCCACCATTGCCTGGCCGCGCTCGCTGCCCCACTGCTGGCCGGCCTTCATGGCCTCGGCCATGGCGGCGGGCATTTCGGAGATCACCTTTCGCCCCAGGGGCGAGCGGTAGAACTTCAGCAGCCCCTCCACCTCCTGCCCGGTGAAATGACGCTGGTAGATCGGCACCATCCGCCGGGTGAGTTCCTCGATGCCCTTGTCGTCGAGGAACCCGTTCCAGTAGCTGGCCGGCACGCACGGGAGCTGCTGCCCCATCATGCCAGCCATCTGCGCATTCATCTGGCCGAACATGCGGCCCACGCCGAAAACCTCCATCAACGTGCGCACCTGCTTTTCGCTGGGCTGCGCGGCCAGCGAAGTCGTCGAAGCAAGCGCCAGCAGCACGCCCAGGGCGCCGATCCAGCCGCGGATACGTGGATTCTTCATGCGTGTCTCCAAGGGACAACCGGCCGTCGAGGCGGGCATTTAGCCACAGCGGGGGCAGTGGTCAAACCCGGCGCGCGGAAGCGGGGCGGGTGACAAAGCAGCGCGGCACCGGAAGGCGCCGGCAGGGCATTGGTATAGTGATCGGCCTCCCCCATATCTCGGCGCGATGGACACCATTCGCATTCGCGGCGCACGCACGCACAATCTCAAGAACGTCGACCTGGACCTGCCGCGCGATCAGCTGATCGTGATCACGGGTCTGTCCGGCTCGGGCAAATCCTCGCTGGCCTTCGACACCATCTATGCCGAAGGCCAACGCCGTTACGTCGAGTCGCTCTCGGCGTATGCGCGACAGTTCCTGTCGATGATGGAGAAGCCCGACGTCGATCATATCGAAGGGCTGTCGCCGGCGATTTCGATCGAGCAGAAGTCGACTTCCCACAACCCCCGTTCGACCGTCGGCACGATCACCGAGGTCTACGACTACCTGCGCCTGCTCTACGCGCGCGTCGGCACGCCGCGTTGCCCCGATCACGGCATTCCGCTTGAGGCGCAGACGGTCAGTCAGATGGTCGACGCCACGCTGGCGATGGACCCCGAGAAGCGCCTGATGCTGCTGGCGCCGGTGATCCGCGAGCGCAAGGGCGAACACGTGCAGGTGTTCGACCAGCTGCGCGCGCAGGGCTTTGTGCGTGCCCGCGTTGATGGCGCGGTCTATGACCTGGACGCGGTGCCGCCGCTGACCCTGCGCCAGAAGCACACCATCGAGGTAGTGATCGATCGCTTCCGGCCGCGCGAGGACATCAAGCAGCGGCTGGCCGAATCATTCGAGACGGCGCTTCGCCTGGGCGACGGGCTGGTGATCCTGGCGGACATGGATCACACCGACCAGCCGGACCAGATGCTTTCGTCGCGCTACTCGTGCCCGGTCTGTGACTACTCGTTGCCGGAGCTCGAGCCGCGACTGTTTTCGTTCAACTCGCCGGTCGGCGCCTGCCCCAGCTGCGACGGCCTGGGCGTGACCCAGGTGTTCGACGCGGCGCGTGTGGTCGGGCACCCGGAGCTGCCGCTCTCGCGCGGCGCCATCCGCGGCTGGGACAGGCGCAACCCGCATTACTTCCAGATGCTGCTGTCGCTGGCGGCGCACTACGGCTTCGATGTAGACGCCACCTGGGACAGCCTGCCCGCGGCGACTCAGAAGGCCGTGCTGTACGGCAGCGGCAAGGATCGCATTGCCTTCCGCTACCTCACCGAGCGTGGCGGCAAGGTCACCCGCGAGCATCCGTTCGAAGGGATTCTTCCGAACCTGGAACGTCGCTACAAGGAAACCGAATCGGCCGCCGTGCGCGAGGAGTTGTCCAAGTACATCAGCGATCAGCCCTGCCCCGCCTGCGACGGCCAGCGGCTAAATCGCTCTGCACGCAACGTGTTCGTGGCCGATCATGCGCTGCCGTCGCTGACCCACCGCTCGATCGACGACTCGCTGGCGTTCTTCGAGACGCTCACGCTGACCGGCTGGCGCGGCGAGATCGCCGTGAAGATCGTCAAGGAGATCCGCGAGCGGCTGACTTTCCTCAGTGACGTCGGCCTGAACTACCTCACGCTCGACCGCACGGCGGACACGCTATCCGGCGGAGAGGCGCAGCGCATCCGCCTGGCCAGCCAGATCGGCGCAGGCCTGGTCGGCGTGATGTACGTGCTCGACGAGCCGTCGATCGGCCTGCACCAGCGCGACAACGAGCGGCTGCTCGGCACGCTGACGCGCCTGCGCGACCTCGGCAACACGGTGATCGTGGTGGAGCATGACGAGGACGCCATCCGCATGGCCGACCACGTGCTCGACATCGGCCCGGGTGCCGGCGTGCACGGCGGCGAGGTGGTGGCGCAGGGCAGCGTGGAAGACATCCTCGCCTCGCCGCGCTCGGTCACCGGCCAGTTCCTCTCCGGCAAGCGCGCGATCGAGGTTCCCGAGAAGCGCCGCCAGCCGATCGACAAGGCTTCGTGGCTGCACCTCAGGGGCGCCAGCGGAAACAACCTGAAGAACGTCGACCTGGCCATCCCTGCCGGCCTGTTCACCTGCGTGACCGGCGTGTCGGGCTCGGGCAAGTCGACCCTGGTCAACGACACCCTGTTCCGCCTCGCCGCGATGGAATTGAACGGCGCCGGCACGCCTCCGGCGCCGCATGCGTCGGTGTCGGGCATGGACCTGTTCGACAAGGTGGTGGACATCGACCAGTCGCCGATCGGACGCACGCCGCGTTCCAACCCGGCCACCTATACCGGGCTGTTCACCCCGTTGCGCGAGATGTTTGCGCAGGTGCCCGAAGCGCGCTCGCGTGGCTACACGCCCGGCCGCTTCAGCTTCAATGTGCGCGGCGGTCGCTGCGAGGCGTGCGAAGGCGACGGCATGATCAAGGTGGAGATGCATTTCCTGCCTGACGTCTACGTGCCCTGCGACGTGTGCCACGGCAAGCGCTACAACCGCGAGACGCTGGAGATCCTCTACAAGGGCCACACCATCGCCGACGTGCTGGACATGACGGTGGAAGATGCCTTGAAGCTGTTCGAGAACGTGCCCAGCGTGGCGCGCAAGCTCGACACGCTGCGTGCGGTGGGGCTGGATTACATCAAGCTCGGGCAGAGCGCGACCACGCTCTCGGGCGGCGAGGCGCAGCGCGTGAAGCTCTCCAAGGAGCTGTCCAAGCGCGACACCGGCCGCACCTTGTACATCCTGGACGAACCCACCACCGGCCTGCACTTCCACGACATCGAGCAGCTGCTGGACGTGTTGCACCAGCTGGTCGACCAGGGCAATACGGTGGTGGTGATCGAGCACAACCTCGACGTGATCAAGACCGCCGACTGGATCGTCGATCTGGGCCCCGAAGGCGGCTCCGGTGGTGGGCGCATCCTGGTTTCCGGCACGCCGGAGACCGTCGCCGCAACGGCGGGCTCGCACACGGGCCACTTCCTGGCACCGCAACTTGCCGCCACGAAGGCCAGCAAGGGCAAGCGTGCGGGTGAGGTCGGCAAGCGCGTGAAGGCAGCCACCAAGCACATCGCCTCGGCCGACAAGCATCGCCCGATGCCGAGGAAGAAGCGCTCGTGACGGCCGGCGAGAAAAGCAAGCCCGCGCGTCGTCCGCGCGCGCCCAAGGCTGCGCCAGCAACGCCCGATGTGCCACCCGCGGCAGATCCGGCGATGACGGCGCCCGCGCCGCCGGCAGAGCTTTTCGTCGCCCGCATGGACGTGCGCTGGCGTGACCTGGACGCGTTCAACCACGTCAACAACGCCACCTACCTCACCTATCTCGAGGAAGCGCGACTGCAGTGGTTGCGGCACGTCCCGGGGCCGTGGTTCGACGAGCGGTCGATGCCGGTACTTGCTGCCAGCACACTCAACTATCGCTCGCCGATCGCCTGGCCCGGCCAACTGGCGATCGCGCTGTACTGCACCCGCCTCGGCACCACCTCGCTGACACTCGCCCACCGCATCGTCGACGCACAGGACAGCACGCGTCTGTACAGCGACGGCCAGGTGGTGATGGTCTGGATGGATCCCACCAGCGGCAAGCCGGTGGCGCTGCCACAGGCGATCCGCGACGCTGCCGCGGGCGCTTGAACGGCCGGGACGAGCTCGTGGGGTTGGCCCCGCATCCGCACGGATGTGTGCGCTTCATCGACGCTCGGTAAGATCGTCGTTCCCCCCACGAAAGGAGTTCGACCGTGCGCAAGACACTGCTGGCCATCTGCCTGCTCGGCGCGTTCGCCGGTACCGCCACCGCCGCCCAGCCGAACGAACTGACGCTGTACCGCAGCGACGACGCCTCGTTGTTCGGCAACGATGGGGCGCCGGTGCAGGCCGGCTATGCCCTGGTGCGCGAGCAGCGCACCCTGCAGCTGGACAAGGGCGTGCAGGACGTGGCGCTGGGGGGCCTGCCCCGCTACCTCGACCCGGAGGCACTCACCCTGGAGGTTCCGGGCGGCAGCGTGCAGGTTCTCTCGCAGCGACTGCACCTGGCGCAGGGCGCCGACGCGCTGGTCGGTGACCTGCTGGGCCGCCAGGTCGATGTGCTGGCCAACGACGGACAGACCCTGGCGACAGGCAAGCTGGTTTCCGCTCGCGACGGTGCGCTGCAGATCCGCCAAGGCGACAACACGCTGGTGTTTCGCGACTACACCGCCGTACGGGTGGCCGGCGACGTCGACAGTGGCGCGCGACTGAACCTGCGGGTGGACGCCGCCAAGGCCGGAACCACCGATGCCCGCCTGAGCTATGTCACCGCTGGCATGGGCTGGCGCGCGTCCTACGTCGGCACCCTTGGCGAGGGCGGGAGCTGCAGACTGGCGCTGCAGTCGCGCGCCAGCGTGGCCAACCGCAGCGGCAGCGACTGGCATGACGCCATGCTGACCCTGATCGCCGGCGAGCCGCAGCTGACCAAGCCGGGCGCGGCGGCGCCGATGATGGCGATGGCGTTCCGCGGCAAGAGCGCGGCGCAGGACATGCCTGAAGCCTCCGCTCTGGCCGACTACCGCAGCTATCGGCTGAGTGCCCCGGTCGATCTGCCCGATGGCACCGTGAGCCTGTTGCCGCTCTACCGCGCGCACGACCTCGCCTGCACCCGGACCGCCCTGTACGAGGTCGGCAACGCTTACCAGCCGCCACAGCCGATGACCAATCCGTCGGTGATGTCCGAAGGCTCCTCAGCCATCACCAGCATGCTCGAATTCCGCGCGTTCGATGCGCTGCCGGCGGGCTATCTCCGGGTGCTGGCGCGCGATGCCCGCGGCGCGGCGCAGATCGTCGGCGAAAGCCGCATCGAGGACACGCCCAAGGGCGGTGACGTGGTGGTCACCCTTGGCAACGTGTTCGACCTGCGGGCCAAGCGCGAACGCACCGCGTTCGAGGTCAACCAGAAAGGGCGCGCCATGAACGAAGCGTTCCGCGTCACCCTGAGCAACGCCGGCGACAGCGCCCGCACGGTGACGGTGCGAGAGCACCCCTCGCGCTGGCGCGAGTGGAAGCTGGCCTCCTCCAGCGTCGCGCCCAGCAAGGTTTCGCCGGACACACTCACCTTCAAGGTAGAGGTGCCGGCCGGTGGCGAGACCACACTCGACTATGCCGTGCGCTACACCTGGACCGCCGACGATCAGCCGCAATAAGGACGCTGCCATGCTCAAGCTCATCCGCCACGACGCCATCGTCGAGATCAACCTGGCCCGGCCGCCGGTCAACGCGCTCGACCTCTCGCTGTTGCGTGATCTGCGCCAGGCACTGCACGAGGCGCCGGCCACCGGCGCGCGGGGCATCGTGCTGTCCGGGGCACAAGGCATGTTTTCAGCCGGCGTCGACGTGCCGGCGCTGATGGGGCGCGAGCGCGACGAGGTGCGCGCGTTCTGGCGCGAGTTCTTCGCCGTGGGCGCGGCACTGGCGCGGTCGCCGGTGCCGGTGGTGGCGGCGATCACCGGGCACAGCCCGGCCGGTGGCGCCGTGCTCGCGCTGTTCTGCGATTACCGGGTGATGGCCGAGGGGCCGTTCAAGATCGGGCTCAATGAAGTGCAGGTTGGGCTGAGTGTGCCCGACTGCATCCAGCTGGCGCTGCGTCGGGTGGTGGGAGCGTATCGTGCCGAGCGGCTGATGGTCTCCGGCAGCATGATCGAATCGGCCGAGGCGCTTGCTCTCGGGATGGTCGACGAGCTCACTGGCGTGGAGCAGGTCACCACCCGTGCCCTGCATTGGCTGACCGAACTGCTGAAGCTGCCCGAACACGCGATGCTCGCCACGCGCGCGCTGGCGCGGGCCGATCTTGCCGAGGCATACCGCGACATTGACCAACTGCCGCTGGATGATTTCGTGAACGGCTTCTTCCACCCGCACACGCAGGCCGTGTTGCAGGGCCTGGTGGCACGACTGAAGAAAAAATGATGCGCGGCCGGCCGCGGCTCAGTCCGAGCCACGTGCCACCGGCCGCGACCCGTCGCTGATCCAGCCACTCCACGAGGGCGGGTAGAGGCGAGAGCCGGCAAGGCCCGCATGCTCCATCGCCAGCACGTTGTGGGCCGCGGTCACGCCGGAGCCGCACATGTGCACGACCGTCTCCGGCGGACGTTCGCCCAGCAGCGCGAGCCATTCCCTACGCAGTGCCTCGGCGGGTTTGAAGCGGCCTTCCGCACCCAGGTTCAGTGCGAACGGCCGGTTGAGTGCGCCCGGGACGTGACCTGCCACGGTGTCGATCGGTTCCACCTCGCCGCGATAGCGCGGCTCGGCGCGCGCGTCCACCAGCAAGCCAGCTGCGGCGGCCGCGGCGGCGCCGGCGTGGTCCACGCTCGCGTGCGGGTCAGGCTTCAGCACCACCGGCCCGGACGCGCGAGCGGCCTGGTCGCCGGTGGCCAGCGACAGTCCGGCTGCCTTCCACGCGGCCAGGCCACCATCCAGTACCGCCACCTCGCGCACGCCGCCCAGGCGCAGCAGCCACCACAGGCGCGCGGCGGCAAGCGCACCCCCGGCCGCGTCATAGCACACCACCTGCATGCGCGGTCGCCAGCCCCAGCGAGCAAGATGGGCTGACAGCGCCTGCAATGACGGCAGCGGGTGGCGCCCCAGCCCCTCGTGCTGACGCGACAGGTCCGACAGATCCTGATCCAGGTCCGCGTACACGGCGCCGGGAATATGGCCGGCGAGAAAGTCCCGTCGGCCCTGCCCGGGATCGGCGAGATCGAAGCGGCAGTCGACGATCAGCAGCTCGCTTGGAGGGATCGCAGCAACGTCGGCGGCGTCGATCAGCGTGGTCTTGAGGCTCATGCGCGGCCCATCCTCTGCAACATGTTGTGCAGCATCGCGGCGGTGGCGCCCCAGATGCGATGCCCGCCATGCACGAACTCCACCATCGGGCGCTGGTGGCCACGATATTCCATCGTGTAGCGACGCAGGTTGGCCGGGTCGAGGAAAAACGCCAGCGGCACCTCGAACACCTCGGCCACTTCGTCCGGCGCAGGCGCCACCGGCGCATGTTCGGCGATGCGCGCCACCACCGGCGTCACGCAATAGCCGCTGATCGTCTCGAACACGTCGAGATATCCCAGCGGACTGACCAGACGCGGATCGAGCCCGATCTCCTCTTCGCTCTCGCGCAGGGCGGTGGCGATCGCGTCGCGATCGTCCGGATCGCTGCCGCCGCCCGGGAAGGCGACCTGTCCCGCGTGCGCGGCCAGGTGGGCGGTACGCACCGTCAGCACCACGCGCGGGTCAGCCCCTTCACGCAGGCCGACCAGCACCGCCGCTGGTCGGCGCTCCACATCGCCAAGCAACTGGCGCATGTCGCGATGATTCCAGCCCGGCGGCTGCGGCGGCTCCGCCAGCGGCACCAGAGCCGGCGCGAGCGCGTGCCAGAACCGGTCCATCAGGACACCTTGCGCCCGGGCAGCACCATCTTCATCAGGTACAGGCGCTCGGTATCGGGCATGGTGCCCCAGCGCGCGATCTCCCCCATGGAGCGCTGGCAACCCAGGCAGTAGCCGCGCCCGTCGAGCCGGCAGGTGCCGATGCAGGGAGTAAGCGGGGTGTGCGGGAAAAAGGGGCGCGGATCGATCGACATGGTCAACGATGATACCGCCTGGACGCCGCCGCGATCAGCGCCCGGCGATCCCCAGCAGCTCGATGTCGAACACCAGTGCCTCATTCGGCCCGATACGCGGCAACGCGCCACGCTCGCCGTAGGCCAGCTTCGGCGGAATCACCACCTTCCAGCGATCGCCCACGTGCATGCGCGGAATCACGTCGCGCCAGCCAGGGATGACGCCGCTGATCACGAAGCTGACCGGCGCCCCGTGCGCCCAGGTGCTGTCGAACTCGGTCCCGTCGATCAGCATGCCGCGATAGTTGACCGTGACCTTGCTGTCCACGCTGGGCGTGGCACCGCCCTTGCCCTGCTTGATCACCGCGTATTGCACGCCCGAGGGCAGCTCGACCACCCCCGGTTGGCTGCGGTTGTGCGCCAGGAACTGCGCGCTCTTGCGCGCATTGGTGAGCGCGACTTGCTTGAATTGCGACAGCGCCCGCTGGTGCATCTGGCTTTCGAGCGCCTGAAACTGCGCGCGCATCTCCGCCATGGACACGTCCGGCTGGCGCTTGGCAAAGGCGTCGGCCATCGCGCGCTGCACTGTCGCCAGGTCGACTGCCGGTTCCCCATCGGCGAACTGGCTGCCGATCTGATAACCGATGGCGTAGGACAGCTTGGCCTTGTCGGGGGCGGCCGCTGCCTTGGCGGGCGACTGCTGCGCATGGGCGACGACACCACTCGTCAGCCAGAGCGCCGCGACCAGACCTGCCCACTTTCCCATGCCTTCCTCCAGAGGGACCACCACGCCCCATGCTAAGTGCTTCGCGCTCACGGCGCAGCGCTGCGGGGCCACACGCTCCCGCTGAGAGTGCCGCTGGCGGGAAAGGTTCCCGCTGCTACCATCCGCGGTTTTGCTGCTGCAGGGTTTCCCCATGGCCTATCGCAATCTCGAGATCGCCGACCGCGGCGCCGTCCGCACGATCACCGTCGCCCGCCCGGACAAGCTCAACGCCCTCAACCGCGACACCCTCGTCGAGCTCACGCTGGCTTTCACCCAGGCCGCGCAGGAGGAGAGCGTGCGTGCCATCGTGCTCACCGGCAGCGGCGACAAGGCATTCGTGGCCGGCGCAGATATCGCGGAGATGAGCGACTACACGCCGATCCAGGCGCAGTCGTTCTCGCGCACCGGGCAGAAGCTGATGAGCCTGATCGAGCGCCTGGGCAAGCCGGTGGTCGCCCGAATCCAGGGCTTCGCCCTCGGCGGCGGCATGGAGCTGGCGATGGCCTGCCACCTGCGCGTCGCCAGCGAGAAGGCCAGGTTCGGGCAGCCGGAGATCAACCTGGGGCTGATTCCCGGCTTCGGCGGCACCCAGCGCCTGCTGCGCCTTGCCGGCCGGGGTGCCGCGCTGGAGCTGTGCCTCACGGGTGCGACGATTCCCGCGCAACGCGCGTACGACCTGGGCATCGTGACCCGCCTCGTGGCGCCGGAGGCGCTGGACGAAGCCGTCACGGCACTGGCCGACCAGCTGGCCGCCGCCGCACCGCTGGCTGCCGCAGGGATCCTCGACGCGGTGCTGCAGGGCGGCGAGAGCTCACTGGATCAGGGGCTGGAATTCGAGACCCAGGGCTTCGCCCTGATCTTCTCCAGCGAGGACATGCGCGAGGGCACGCGAGCCTTCCTCGACAAGCGCAAGCCTACCTTTACCGGCCGCTGAGCACTCGGCCACGCGGCACCCGCGTCGGCGCCACCGCCGGCGCGGTGGCTCCAGCCCTGGCTAATGCGCGGGAGGCTGCGGATCGGCTACGCCGACAGCCTCAGTGGTGGCCCTCGCCGTATTTTTTCTCGCCCGCGGTCACCGCGATATCCAGCCGATTTTCCGGCGGTGCCAAGGGGCACGTGGCGAACGGCGTGAATGCGCAGGGCGGGTTGTAGGCGCGGTTGAAGTCCAGCACGACGGTACCCGGGCGGGTCACGCCGCCGGCGGGCAGCGCCGCGTAGAAGAAGCGCGCGGCGCCATAGGTCTCCTTTCCCGACGTACGGTCGGCGATCACGAAAAACAGCTCGCCGCCCGGCTCCTCCTGGTATGGCCGCAGTTCGAACGTTCGCCCGTCGCGCTGGAACACGGCCTTGCCCGGCACGTCCACGGCGTCGATGGTGCCGATCACCGAGCCGATCTCCAGTTTCTCCGGCGGCACGAACGGAACCCACTGCGCCTCGATGCGCCATTGCGGATCGATCGGGAACGACTCGATGCCGCGGAAACCGGTGCGCGTAGCGGCGTTCGCGTCCTTCACGCGCAGCGCCTTGCGGCCATCCCGGTCGATCACGTAGAAGCTGGCGGTGCCGAAACGCACGGTGGTGGGAGCGGCATCGCCGGTGGCGTGCATGTCATCGATCAGCGGCGCCTGCGCCACGTCCTTGCCATCCACGGTTGCACCGCTGCCCGGTGCGAGCTGGATGCCGACAGCTCCGTCGTCGCCGACGTGCACGACGCCCAGGTGTGCCGGACCCGCGGCCAGCACGACGTCATTGTCCGCGGCGCTGCCGACGCGGTTGTCTCCCGCGCGCAGCCACTCCAGCCCGATCAGGCTCAGCCAGCCGTCCGGCGCGGTCAACCCGGCGAGCCGCTGCGCACGCCATTGCTCCACCTGCTGCACCACGTCTTGGCGACTGGATCCTTGGGAGGAAGAAACATCGGCAGCGTGCAAGGGCAGGACTCCGGCGATCAGGGCAAGGGCGAGCGGGACGCGACGCATCATCAGGCGGGCAACCGGCAACGGGGGAATCACCAGTATGTCGGTGCCCGCACGGACGCGGCAACTGCCGAGGGTCAGCGCCCGCGCAGGAACAGCTTGTCGAGGTCGCCGAGGCCAAGCTGCGTCCAGGTCGGACGGCCGTGGTTGCACTGGCCGGAGCGCTCGGTTGCCTCCATCTCGCGCAGCAGGGCGTTCATCTCCGGAATCGACAGCCGCCGCCCCGCGCGCACCGAGCCGTGGCAGGCCATGGTCGACAGCAGTTCGTTTTCCAGCTCCTGCAGGCGCCGCGAGCTGCCGTGCTGGGCCAGTTCGGCGAGCACATCGCGGGTGAGCTGGGCGACATCGGCGCCTTCCAGCAACGCCGGAATGCGCCGCACCACCACTGCCGAAGGGCCACCGCGCGACAGCTCCAGACCCCACGCCGCCAGCGCCTCGGCGTGCTCCTCGGCAGCGGCCGCTTCGCGTGCGCTGACCGCCAGGCTCAGCGGCACCAGCAGGACCTGCGAGCGCAGCTGATTTCCCGCGCGGGCGTGCTTGAGCTTTTCGTACGTGATGCGCTCGTGCGCCGCATGCATGTCCACCAGCACCAGGCCGTGCTCGTTCTCGGCCAGCACATAGATGCTCTTGAGCTGGGCCAGGGCGAAGCCCAGTGGCGGCGCCTGGGCGGGATCGTCCGACGCCATCGATGGCTGCGACCAGCCCTCGCCCCGGGCGGGAGATTCGCTGCCGAACAGCGCCGCATAGTCGCCCAGCGGCTGATCCCGCACGCCCAGACTCAAGCGGCTCTGGCTGGCATGCACCGGCCAAGCGACGGAACCGATGCCCGCCGCGGCAGGGACGCCCGCCGCACTCGCGCTCGCAACCGGCCCAGGCTCCGCGGTCATCGCTGCCTGACCGGCGCGGGTCTGCGCCAGCGCTTCGTGCAGGCTGCGGAAAAGGAAGTCGTGCACCAGGCGCTGCTCGCGGAAACGAACCTCGTGCTTGGCCGGATGCACATTGACGTCGACGCCGACCGGATCCAGTTCCAGGTACAGCACGAAGGCCGGGTGGCGCCCGTGGAACAGCACGTCCGCATAAGCCTGACGCACCGCATGGGCGACCACGCGATCGCGCACCAGACGACCGTTGACGTAGAAGTACTGCGAATCGGGCTGTCCGCGCGAGGCGGTCGGCAGGCCCACCCAGCCGGACAGCCGCAGCCCCGCCGCGGCGTGTTCGATGCGCAGGCTGTGCTGCGGAAAGGTCTCGCCCAGCACGTCGGCGACGCGAACCAGCGCGGCCTGCTCGTCGCGTGCCGCTTTCCAGACCCGTACCGGCCTGCCGTTGTGGCTGAGCCGGAACTCCACCGCGCCGCGGGCCAGCGCGAGCGACTTCAGCAGATCATCGATATGCGCGAATTCAGTACGTTCGGCGCGCATGAACTTGCGCCGCGCGGGCACGTTGTAGAACAGATCGCGGACCTCCACGCTGGTGCCCTGCGGGTGCTGCGCGGGGCGTGCATCCTGCAGCCGGCCGCCATCCACCTCGATGCGGAACGCCGCGTCCGCGCCTTGCGCGCGCGATGTCAGCGCGAAGCGGGCGACCGACGACACCGACGCCAGCGCCTCGCCGCGAAACCCCATGCTGGCGACATGCTCCAGATCGTCGAAACTGCCGATCTTGCTGGTGGCGTGGGAGGCGACTGCCAACGGCAGTTCATCCGGCGCGATGCCGGTGCCGTCGTCGCGCACGCGGATCAGCCGCGCCCCGCCCTGCTCGATGTCCACCTCGATACGGGTGGCGCCGGCGTCGAGGCTGTTCTCCACCAGCTCCTTCACCACGGAAGACGGGCGCTCGATCACCTCGCCAGCGGCGATCTGGTTGATCAGGTCGGGGGGAAGCACGCGGATGACAGGCATCCGCGTAGCTTAAGCGAGCGAGGTGCCGATCGAGAAGGAAACCACTGCGGACGTGCCGCGGGCGTTGATCAGCCGGCGGGGATCGCCAGCACTGCACCGGCGCGGACGGTGTCGTCGCTCATGCCGTTGGCGCTCTTGATGGCGCCGACGCTTACGCCGTATTGGCGCGCGATGCTGCCGAGGCTTTCGCCACGACTGACGCGATGCAGGTCGCGCACTGCCGCGTCGGCCCGCGCATCGACCGAGGCGACGGAGGCCTTGCTGTCCGGCCGCGGCTGGGTGGCGGCAAGCATCGCTCCACTGCGGCGCGCCGCCTCCGCGGCGAACCAGGTGCCCGGCGGCGGCGTGGCCTCGAAATAATTGCGCACGCCGCCCATCACCGCCTGTGCCAGTTCCGTCTGGTGTTCCGGGTCGCGCAGCTTGCGCTCCTCGGCCGGATTGCTGATGAACGCCGTCTCGACAAGGATCGACGGCACGTCCGGCGAGCGCAGCACCACGAAGTTCGCCCGCTCCACGTAACCACGATGCGTGGGGCCGAGATGGGCCAGCGCCTTGAGCACGTTGCCGGCGATCGACTCGCTTGCCTGCATGGCGTAGCCCTGCTGCAGGTCCAGCAAGACGGCGGCGAGGCTGTCGTCCTTATCGTCCAGCGACACGCCGCCGATCAGGTCGGCGCGGTTTTCCCGGTCCGCCAGCCACCGGGCCGCTTCGCTGGTCTTGCCGCGCGGGGACAGAACCCACACGGACGAGCCCTTGGCGTCACCGTTCTTGAAGGCGTCCGCATGGATGGAGACGAACATGTCCGCGTTCTTGTCGCGCGCGATCTGGTAGCGACGCTTGAGCGGAATGAAATAGTCGCTGTCGCGGGTGAGCACTGCCTGCATGCCGGGCTGCTTGTTGATCAGCGCCGCGAGCTGGCGGGCCACCGCGAGCGTGACGTTCTTTTCCTGCGTGCCGCCCGGGCCATGCGCGCCCGGATCATCGCCGCCGTGGCCGGCATCGACCGCCACCACCACCTTTCGCTGGCCGTTCAGTTGCTCGGCTACCTGGCGCAGCGACATCACGTCCCCGTGACCGGATTTGATCGCCGGAGCGGCCTTCATCACCGGCACTGGCGCCGCAGCCACCGACGCGCCCCCGGCGGACGTTGCCGCCGCGTCCGGATACAGATCCAGTACCAGCCGGTAGCCGTAGCTGCCGCTGGGCTTGAGCAGAAAACTTTTCGGCGCGCGATGGCTGTCCGTTTCGGCCACCAGTTGCAGCTGATCGCCCCGGCGCCGCGTGCTGAGGCCGCGGAACAGGCCCTGTGCGGCCGGCGCGGCGAAGCCGGAAGCCAGCCGGTCGCCAGCCAGATCGAGCTGGATGCGGCCGTCGCGTGCGGATGCCTGATAGCGAACCGGCCCGCTGAGATCGAACACCACGCGGGTGTATTCCGGGCCGGCCCACACGCGCGCAGCGCGCACCTCGGCAGCCCCGGCGGACAGCGGCGCGAGTGCCGCAGCCATGGCTGCCAGCGTCACCAGAGCGGGTCGGAAGATGGTTGCCGTCATGCGGGGCATTGAACCGCAGCGAAAACGCTATTGCAAGCAAATTTTCCTTGCATATCCACAACCTGCGGCATATTCGTCAGACGGTCTCCAGATGAGGGGCGCAAGCGGCGCTTTATCAAACGATCCCTGCCCCGCGGGCGCCGGAAATTTCCTTGATAAAACCTGCCCTTGGCAATGCTGCCGGGGCTCTCAAACGGCCGGCGCGAGCCGCCGGGACGTCTGGGCCAGCAGATGCTCGCCGCGGACGCTCCTGGCCAGCAGCCGGACCTGGCGGCCGCTGCCGAGGTACTCCAGCCGCACTTCCACATCCGGCCGCGGAAGGGCGCCGGCGCCGTGCTGGGGCCACTCGATCAGCACCACCGCATCGGGTTCGCCCAATGCCTCGATGCCCAGCCACTCCAGCTCGTCCGCATCGGCAATCCGGTACAGGTCCAGGTGCCAGGCGGTGCCTCGCGACAACGGGTAGGACTCCACCAGGCTGTAGGTGGGGCTCTTGATGCGCTCGCGCACGCCCAGCGACTGCAGCAATGCACGGGCAAACGTGGTCTTGCCGGCGCCGAGGTCGCCGTGCAGGTGGAAGATCGCACCGCCCGCGATCGAGCTGCCCACCGCGGTTGCCAGCGCCGCCGTGACGGCTTCGTCGGCGAGGTCGCATGACAGCTCACGCATGCGCGGGGCCATTGCCCAGCCGGCGCAGCGCGGGCAGCAGGTCGCTTGCCAGCAATCCCCGCTCGCCGGCCACGGCGGCGGTGTCGCCGGCACGCGCGTGCAGCGCCACGCCCATCCGTGCCGCCCGCCAGGCGGTGGCGCCCTGCGCCAGCAGGGCACCGATCACGCCGGTCAGCAGGTCGCCCATGCCACCTGCCGCCATGCCCGGGTTGCCCCAGGGACACACGCCGACCCGCCCATCCGGATGCGCCACCAGGCTTCCGGCTCCCTTCAGCACCACCACCGCGCCGTATTTCCTCGCCAGCTCGCGTGCGGCAGCGAAGCGATCGACCTGCACTGCAGCGATGCTGGTGCCCAGAAGCCGCGCCGCCTCACCCGGGTGCGGGGTCAGCACTGCGGCGCGATCGAAAGTGCGCGGCTCGCGAGCAAGCAGGTTGAGGCCATCGGCATCGAGCACCACCGGCCGGTCCGAATCGAGCGCCGTCAACCACAGCGCATGCCCCCAGGCGCCCTGCCCCAACCCGGGCCCCACGCACAGCACATCGGCGCGCTCGAGTAGCGGTTGCAGCGCCTGCGGTCCGTCGACCCCGTGGGCCATCAACTCCGGCCGCCCCGCATTGAGCGCGACCACATGCGCCTCGCGCGTGGCAACGCTGACCAGCCCGGCGCCGCTGCGCAGCGCCGCCTCGCCGCACAGACGGATCGCGCCGCCCATGCCCTGCTCGCCACCGATCACCAGCAGGTGTCCGTTGTCGCCCTTGTGCGCGCCGCGCTGGCGCACTGGCAGCACCTCCGCGGAAAGCAGCTCCGCATCAGGCTGCTGCGTGTCCCGCAGCGTTCCGGGCAACTGCAACGTCGCCAGTTCCAGCCGACCCACGTGATCGGGCGCCGCACCGGTGTACAAGCCGCGCTTGGCCGCGACGAAGCACACCGTGATCGCCGCGACAATTGCCGCGCCCGGACAATGGCCGTGATCGGCATCGAGCCCGGACGGCACGTCCAGCCCGAGCACCGGGCGGCCACAGGCGTTGAGCTGCTCGATCAGGCGCGCTTCGCCGGTGCCTGGCGCACGGTTCAATCCGCTGCCGTAGAGCGCGTCGACGTGGACATCGGCATCGGGCAATGCAGCGGCCGGATCGAACATCCGCACCCGGCCGCCGACGCGCTCGAACGTTTCGCGGGCCTGCAGGGCGTCACCGTGGGCCTCGGGCGACAGCGCTACCAGATCCACCTCCAGGCCGGCCTCGCGGGCCAGGGCGCCGACCAGATAACCGTCGCCGCCGTTGTTGCCGGGACCACACCAGATCGCCAGATGCCGGGCCTGCGGCCAGTGCCTGCGCAGGCTAGCCAGCGCGGCCGCCGCAGCCCGCCGCATCAGCTCGAAGCCGGGGATGCCGAGCACCTCGATGGCGTGGCGGTCGAGGGCACGCACCTGTTCCACAGTGAACAGTGCGCGCTGGGCAGGGTCGATGTCGGTCATTCGCCGATTATAGGCAGGCCGGCGCAGCCGGCCGCAGCCCTTAAACTAACCGCATGACCACACCGCCACCCCATGCCGTCGACTACGTCGCCCTTGCGCGTTCGATCAAGCAATGGGCGCGCGAACTGGGCTTCGCCGATACCGGCATCAGCGGCGTCGACCTGGGCCGCGACGAACAGCACCTGCAGCAGTGGCTGGCCGACGGCCACCACGGCGAGATGGAGTACATGGCGCGCCACGGCATCAAGCGCAGCCGGCCGCACGAACTCGAACCGGGCACCCAGCGGGTCATCTCCGTGCGCATGGATTACGCGCCCCCGGACATCGGCAGCGCCTGGTCGGTGATCGGCGACGGCGAGCTCGGCTACGTCTCCCGCTACACGCTGGGCCGCGATTACCACAAGCTGATGCGCGGCCGGCTGCAGAAGCTGGCCGAGCGTATCCGTGCCGAGATTGGCGCGTTCGGCCATCGCGCCTACGTCGATTCCGCGCCGGTGCTGGAGAAGGCACTGGCCCGCAATGCCGGACTGGGCTGGATCGGCAAGCACACGGTGCTGATCCATCGCCGCGCCGGTTCGTACTTCTTCCTCGGCGAGCTGTATACCGACCTGCCGCTACCGGTGGATGCGCCGGCCACCGAACACTGCGGCAGTTGCCGTCGCTGCATCGACATCTGCCCGACCCAGGCCATCGTGGCGCCCTATCGGCTCGACGCGCGGCGCTGCATCTCGTATCTCACGATCGAACTCCGGGGCAGCATCCCGGAAGAATTCCGCAAGCCCATGGGCAATCGCATCTTCGGCTGCGACGACTGCCAGCTGGCGTGCCCGTGGAACAAGTTCGCGCAGCAGACCGAAGAGCCGGATTTCGCGCCCCGCCACCAGCTCGACGGAGCGCGCCTGACCGACCTGTTCGGCTGGGGCGAAGAGGAGTTCCTGCGGCGCACCGAAGGCATGGCGATCCGCCGCACGGGCTATCAAGGCTGGCTGCGCAACATCGCCGTGGCGCTGGGCAACGCGCCGCGCTCGGAGGCGGTACTGAGCGCGCTGCGCGCACGTGCCGATCATCCCTCGGCGACGGTGCGCGAGCATGTGGCCTGGGCGCTCGAGCAGCACGCTGGGCCCGGAGATCCGCCATGAACGACCCGTCCAAGCCGATGCCGCGGCTGCACGATGTGCTGGAGGAGCTGCGCCAGCTCGAGCCGATTTTCCACCGCCCCGAACCCGGAGCAGGTCCGGCCGACGGCAGCCGGATCACCGAACCCGGCTTCTGGGAGATCGGCGCGTCTGGTCAGCGCTACAGCCGCGACCACGTGCTCGAGGTGCTGGCAACACGCGCGGCGCATCCCGCGCGTGAATCACTGGCCGCAGATGATTTCAGCTGCCACCCGCTGGCGCCGGGCCTCTACCTGCTGAGCTATCGGCTGCGTCAGGACGAACGCGTCACGCGGCGCACCACGCTGTGGCGGCGCACCGTGGAAGGATGGAAGGCGGTGTATCACCAGGGCACGCCGGTAGCGAGCCCCTAACCGAGGCGCGGGCGCCGTGGCACGCCGCGCGGCAGGACCTCAGGCCGCGGCCATCTGGGTCGGAATGGAGCGATTGGTGTGCGAGATGCCGTTCTTGGCGTCGGCATACACCAGCATCGGCTGGTGCGCCTCGGCCTCCGCTTCGGACAGCTGGGCAAACGCGGCGATGATGATCAGGTCGCCCGGCTGCGCGCGATGCGCAGCGCTGCCGTTCACCGAAATGATGCCCGAGCCGGCTTCCGCCTTCAGTGCATAGGTGACGAAGCGCTTGCCGTTGTTGATGTTCCAGGCATGGATCTGCTCGTACTCGCGAATTCCCGAGGCCTCGAGCAGCAGGCTGTCGATCGCGATCGAGCCTTCGTAATGGAGCTCGGCGTGGGTCACCGTGGCACGGTGGATCTTGGCCTTGAGCATGTTCAGTTGCATGGCATCACGTTCCGGCAGGTACGGCCTGCTTAGCCGCTGATTATCGAACCGCCGACAGTGCACTGCAACATCGGCGCCCGCACCTCAGGTGGGGACGATTATTCCAGCAGCAAGTTGTCGATCAGCCGGGTACTGCCCAGGCGCGCTGCGATCAGGCCGATCAGGCCGCTGCGCTCCGCCTCCCGTGGAACCGTCAGGTCCTCCGCACGACGGATCGCCACGTAATCGGGCACGAACCCGGCTCGCTCGAGCTGCGCATGCGCTGCCTGCTCCACCACCGCGATAGCGTGACCCTTGTCCACCAGCTGACGCATCTGTTGCAGCGTGGCGTAGATGCGTGGCGCGAGCTCACGCTCGGACGGCTCCAGATACTGGTTACGCGAGCTCAGGGCAAGGCCGTCGTCGGCGCGCTGCGTGGGCGCGGCAATCACCTTCACCGGCAGCGAGAGGTCGCGCACCAGCCGCTCGATCACCTTCAACTGCTGGAAATCCTTCTGCCCGAACACCGCCATGTCCGGCTGAACCAGGTTGAACAACTTGCAGACCACCGTCGCAACGCCATCGAAATGGCCCGGCCGGTGCGCGCCTTCCAGCACCTCGGTGATCTGAGGCACGCGCAGGCTTACGGTGTGGGTGGGGCCATACGGGTAGATCGTCGCCACGTCCGGCGCAAACAACAGATCGCATTCCTGCTCGGCCAGACCGGCCTGGTCCTGCGCGAGGGTGCGCGGATAACGCTCGAAATCCTCTTGCGGGCCGAACTGCGTGGGATTGACGAACACGCTCGCCACCACGCGATCGGCGCGCGCACGGGCGAGCCGGATCAGCGCATGGTGGCCGGCATGCAGATTGCCCATGGTCGGCACGAATCCCACGGTCTGGCCGCTGGCGCGCCAGCCCCTGACGGCTGCGCGCAGCGCGCCGGCATCTTGCACGGTCTGCATTCGATGGAACCTCAGAGAAAGCTGTGTTCGGGACCGGGGAACTGGCCGCCGCGCACGGCCTCGGCGAACGCCGTGATGGCCGCAGCGACGGAGTCGCGCCCCTGGAGGAAATCCTTGCTGAACTTCGGCCGCTTGCCCGGCGTCACGCCCAGCAGATCGTGCAGCACCAGTACCTGGCCGTCGCAGTGCGGGCCCGCGCCGATGCCGACGGTGGGAATCGCCACCGCCTGGGTAATCCGCTCGGCCAGCGCCACCGGCATGCCTTCGAGCACCAGCAGGTCTGCGCCGGCGGCGGCCACCGCGCGTGCCTCGGCCAGTACGCGCTCGGCGGCCTCCTGCTCGCGACCCTGAATCCGGAAACCGCCGAACTTGTGCACCGACTGCGGCGTGAGCCCCAGATGGCCGCAGACCGGGATCGCCCGCGCTGCAAGTGCCTCGATTGCATCGAGCACGTGCGGCGCCGCCCCTTCGATCTTGACCATGGCCGCGCCCGCCTCGCCGACCAGCCGTGCCCCCGCCTCCAGCGCATGCGGCACGTCGCGGTCACTCATGAACGGCAGGTCCGCCACCAGTAGTGTGCTGCGCAGTCCGCGCGCCACGGCAGCGGTGTGATAGACCATGTGCTCCAGCGTCACCGGCAAGGTGCTAGCGTGCCCCTGCACCACCATCCCGAGCGAGTCGCCGACCAGGGCGACGTCGACACCGGCGTTGTCGAGTTGCCAGGCGAAGCTGGCGTCGTACGCAGTCAGCATCACGATGCGCTGCCCCGCGGCCTTCATCGCACGGAGGCCCGGAACGGTGACCGGCTTGCGGTCGGGAGCGCTGGCAGTTTGCACGTACAAGGGCGGGCTCCTGATCTGGCGGGGCAGCAAGGAGCTGCCCGGCGGGCCGGCCATCATAAACCCTGGCCGCCGCGGTGCAGCAAACACCTCAGCCAAGCGCGACGCAGTCGGGGGAATCAACCCGGGCCACCAGTGCGCTGATCGAGCCCACGTGCGGAATCGACAGCGCAGGGGCGACCTCCGCCAGCGGCAACAGCACGAACGCGCGCTCAGCCAGCCGCGGGTGCGGCAGCGTCAGCCGCGGGGTGCTTAGTGAGACTCCCACCATGTGCAGGAGATCCAGGTCGAGGGTGCGGGGGCCCCAACGCTCGCCGTCACGGGTGCGGCCGGCGGCGCGCTCGAGGTCGAGCAACGCATCGAGCAGATCATGGGGACCCAGGGTGGTCTGCAGGGCCACCACGGCGTTGATGAAATCCGGCTGCTCCCGCATGCCCCACGGTGCGCTGCGATAGAGCCGCGACCGGCTCCGGACGTGAACCTGCGGCAGCGCAGCGAGGGCATCCATCGCCGCGAGCACCTGCCGGCGTGGATCGCCCAGGTTGCTGCCCAGCGCCACGAACGCATCCGTGGTCACCGCGGGCGTCATGCCGAGTCGGACTTGCCGCGCGGCTTGCGCCGCCGCTTGCGCGGCGGCCGGGCGGCGGGAGCCGCCGCGACCGGACCGTCATAGCCGGAGTGACCGCCCGTGGCCGGCAGCGCTGCCGCCAGCACGTCCTGCGGCAGCTGCTGGGCGTGCGCCCACCACTGGCCCAGTTCGCGGATGGCCGGCGACTCTTCGGCCCGCAGCAGCAGGAAATCGAACGCGGCACGAAAGCGTGGCTGCGCCAGCAGACGGAACACCCGCTTGCGCTGGATCTGCTCGAACCGGGGCTGCAGCGACCAGATCTCTTCCATGGTGAAAGTGAAGCGCCGGGGGATGGCTACCCGCTGGCACTGCTCGCCCACCACATGGGCGGCGGCACGCGCCCACGCCTCGGAACCGTCCATGCCCTGCGCCATCCACTGCTGTGCGTAATCGCGCACCTCGCCCCACAGCAGCACCGCGAACAGGAACGCCGGGGTCACCGATTTGCCCTCGGCGATGCGCGCATCCGTGTTGGCCAGGCCCTGCTCCACCAGCGAGCGCAGCGCATGGTCGCCCCGCTGCAGCGCACGCGCGGTGGAGGGATAGAGAAACTTCAGCAGTCCGCACTGCTCGAGCATGCGGAAGCTTTTCAGGCCGTGGCCGCCCAGGAACATCTTCAGCGATTCGTCGAACAGGCGCGCGGGCGCCGCTTCGGTCAGCAGCGGACCGAGCGTCTCGAACGGCGCGGCCGCCGGTGCATCGATGCGGAACTCGAGCTTCGCGGCGAGCCGCGCCGCGCGCAGCATGCGCACGGGATCTTCGCGATAACGCGTGACCGGATCGCCGATCAGGCGCAGCACGCGATCTTCCACGTCCTGCATGCCGCCGACGTAATCGCGTACCGAGAAGTCGCTGATGTCGTAGTACAGCGCATTGACGCGAAAGTCGCGTCGCACAGCATCTTCTTCGATGCTGCCCCAGATGTTGTCGCGCACGATGCGGCCGTCGACGATGTGGCGATCGCCCTCGCCGTCATCCTCGCCGGTGCCACGAAAGGTGGCGACCTCGATGATCTCCGGCCCGAACACCACGTGCGCCAGGCGAAACCGGCGTCCGATCAGCCGGCAGTTGCGGAACAGCTTCTTGACGTCGTCGGGGGTGGCGTCGGTGGCGACGTCGAAGTCCTTCGGGTGGCCTCCCAGCAGCAGGTCACGCACGGCGCCGCCCACCAGGTAGGCCGCGTAGCCGGCTTCGTTGAGGCGATAGAGGACGCGCAGCGCGGCCTTGCTGATGTTCTTGCGGGAGATCACGTGCTGGTCGCGCGGAATGATCCGCAGCGCGGGCTTGGCGTCGGTCCCTGTCTGGAGGTTCAAGCGGTAAGAATCCCTGCCGGTCGATTTATTTCCGGAAGCCTAACCCACGGCGCATGCGGGCACATGCGGCACCATCGCCGCGGATGCCACGCAATGCGAGGCAGTCGGCGAGAGAAAAGTACGCACAACTGCAGGAAAGGCATTGCCGGGCGGAACAATTGGTCTATACTAGCGCGCTCTGAAACAGAACGCTCCCTTCGTCTAGTGGCCTAGGACACCGCCCTCTCAAGGCGGGAACACGAGTTCGAACCTCGTAGGGAGCGCCACTTTCAGTCCGGCCACGCCGCCGGACACACCGACAGGCCCTCGGCAGCATGACCTTTGTCGTTACCGACAACTGCATCAAGTGCAAGTACACCGATTGCGTTGAAGTCTGCCCTGTCGATGCCTTTCACGAAGGCCCCAATTTCCTCGCGATCGATCCGGACGAGTGCATCGACTGCACCCTGTGCGAACCGGAGTGCCCGATCAACGCCATCTACCCGGAAGACGACGTGCCTGCCGGTCAGGAGATGTTCGTGGCGTTGAACGCGGAGCTGGCCAAATCCTGGCCGGTGATCACCGAGCGCAAGGACGCACCCGCCGACGCCAAGGAATGGGAAGGCAAGCCGGACAAGATCAACCTGCTCGAGCGCTGATACTCCGCTCGTTCCAGTCGCACGCAAAAAAACGCCGCCCCGAGGGCGGCGTTTTTCATGGCGCGGAAGTCGTCGATCAGCCGCCCAGCTGCTTCTTAAGCGCATCGACCGTCTTGGCCACCGCCCCGGCGGCGCCTTGCGCCCGCACTTCGCTGCCGCTCTGACCGCTCGGGCTGATCGCGATGACCACCTGTTGCGCCGTGGCGCGCTGCGTGTCGGTGTCCTTCTTGCCTCCAAACATGCGGCCGAAAAATCCGCGCTTCTTGGCAGCTGCCGCGCCGGCCACCACGCTCACCGTGTAGCTGTGCGCGGCATCATCGCGCGCCACCACCTGACCGATCTGACCCTGCTCCAGCGCCTTGCCGACGCGCTGGTAAGCCACGTCCACCGCGTCGGCAAGCACGAAGCCGTCGGTGATCGTCGCAGCGTTGCCCATGGTGGCCGCGGTGGTGCCGTCGGCGGTCGGCTGGTTGGCTCCCGCCGGCGGGATCACCAACGCTTCGCTGGCAGACGGCGTGTCCAGGCCCGGCGGAATTTCCAGCGGCGACTCCTGCTTAGCCGAATCCCATGCCTTGTGCGAGCGGAACATGCCGCAGCCCGAGAGCATGAGGCCGGAGAGGACCAGGGCTGGCACGGCGAGAGCGAGTGAGGACTTCTTCATGTAGTAGTTTTCCGTGGGAGGTTCATGTCGTCTGAATCAGGCGGCGACGGCCGAAGGAACAAGTCGTTCCAGCGCCCGGTGGATCTGCTGGCGCACCGCGCCCTCCTCCAGCTCGAGCAGCGGCAAGCGGGGTGTGGCGCAGCCCAGTCCCAACAGGGGTAGGCCTGCCTTCACGGCGATCGGATTGGGCGCGCCGTTGAGTGCATCCACCAGCGGCGCCAGCGCACGGTTCAGCTGCGCCGCCGAAGCCGCATCGCCGGACACCGCAGCATCGCACAGTTCGCGGAACGCCCGGGGCACCAGGTTCGCAACCACCGAAATGGTACCGGCCGCACCGGCGAGCATGGCTTGCGCGGCGGTGCCGTCGTCGCCGGAGAGGTAGACGAAATCGGGGCGCGCAAGTTCCGCCAGCGCCGCAATGCGGGCATCGTCGCTGCGCGCCTCCTTGATGCCGATGATGCGCGGATAGTCGCGCAACGCGGCGACCGTCTCGGGCAGCAGGTCGCATCCGGTGCGGCCCGGCACGTTGTAGAGGATCACCGGCAGACCACCGCTCTCGGCCACCTCGGCGAAATGGCGTGCCAGGCCCGGCTGGGTCGGCCTGACGTAATAGGGCGTGACCACCAGTGCGGCGTCCGCACCGAGTTCGGCGGCGCGGCGGGTAAGGGCGACCGTCTTGGCGGTGCCCGCTTCGCCGGTACCGGCAATCACCGGCACCCGTCCCGCGACGTGGCGTACCGCGAACGCCAGCAGTTGCTCGTACTCGTGCTGTTCGAGCATGTGTGCCTCGCCGGTGGACCCAGCCACGACGAGCGCCTGCGTGCCCGCGCCGAGCTGGTAGTCGAGCAGGCGGGCGAATGCATCGAGGTCGAGCGCGCCGTCGGGCGTGAACGGCGTCGCCAGCGCACAGATGCTTCCACGGATGTCCAAGGCAGCGCTTCCGGCAAAATCCAGTCGAGCATGTTACTTGCGGCCTCGCGCGGCGGGCAAGTAAGCTCAAACGCTTGCGGCGGACGCGTTCGCGCCACGCGCGTGACCCTACAGGCAGACCCTTTTGAACCGTACTGCGCCGCGTGCCGGCAGCGACCACCAGCTGCTGATCCAGACCCTCACCCCGGCCGGCAGCAGCCCCTTGCTGACGCTGGCCAAGCGGATCGCCGACGCGGGCTGCAACCTGGCCGACGCGCGCGTGTCCACGGTGGGCAAGGACAGCTCGCTGGTGCTGCTGGCCAGTGGCGCGTGGGACGCGCTGGCCAAGCTCGAGACCGCACTGGCCAAGCTCGCGCGCGACGAGGACATGCACCTGGTGCACTACCGCACCCAGCCCCGGGAGCCGGACTCGCACCTGCTGCCTTACCTGGTGGAAGTAGTGAGCGCGGACCGGCCCGGCATCCTGGTGAAGATCATCGAGTTCTTCCAGCGCAACGGCATCCGGGTGGAGCAGCTCAACTCGATGCGTTATCAGGCAATGCAGACCGGTGCGCAGATGTTCCAGGCCCAGATCACCATCGGCATCCCCTCGGAGAGCCATATCGCCACCTTGCGCGACGATTTCCTGGAGCTCTGCGACAGCCTCAATCTCGATGCCATCATGGATCCGGTGAAGTTCTGAGGATCGCGCGGGGCAGAGGTCCTGACAAGGGCTTTCATTCGCCGCCAGACGCGCTAGTCTCTGGGCCGGGACGTCAATGAGGCCGGCCATGCAGTCAGGGCACCTTTCGTGTAACCACCGCCGCTGCCGCGGCGTCGCCCGGACCGCCCGCCCCACCCCACGACCCCATGCCGCGCGCGCCGCGGCAGCACGCCCTCCCTCACTCGATCATGCGGCGCCTGCGGGCTGCCGCAGGAGACCCCATGCCTGAGATCGGCAAGAAGATTCCCGCCCTGAAGGGGCGCACCGGCGACGACGCCGAGCTGAAACTTTCGGCCTACAAAGGCCAGTGGGTGGTGGTCTATTTCTATCCTAAGGACAGTACCCCGGGGTGCACCACCGAAGCGCAGCAGTTCCGCGACCTCTACCCCGCGTTCCGCGAACGCAACGCCGAAGTCATCGGCGTGTCACGCGATTCGACCCGATCGCATGCCAACTTCACCAGCAAGCAGGGCCTGCCCTTTCCGCTGGTGTCGGACGCCGACGAAACCTGGTGCAAAGCATTCGACGTGATCCACGAAAAGGTGCTCTACGGCAAGAAGCACATGGGTATCGTGCGCAGCACCTTCCTGATCGATCCACAGGGCCGCCTGGCCGCGGCATGGCGCGGCGTGAAGGTCCCCGGTCACGCGCAGGCGGTTCTGGATGCCCTTGCCGAGGCTTGATTCCCGCCTGCCGGCCGCGCGGCGACAGCACCCGCACGGCCGGTCTTTTCACCGCGGCCTTGCTCCGCGGCAACTTGCGACAACCGTGCTGTCTCCTCAATCCATCCCGCCCAGCGAGGTTTCTTCCGCATGACCGGAAGCAAGCGCATCTACGTGCTCGATACCAACGTGCTGCTGCACGACCCGACGTCGCTGTTCCGCTTCGAGGAGCACGACGTCTTCATCCCGATGACGGTGCTCGAAGAGCTGGACGAAAAGAAGAAGGGTGCTTCCGAGGTCTCCCGCAACGGGCGCCAGGTAAGTCGTTTCCTCAACGAGCTGATCGTGCGTGGCAACGGTCACGGGATCAAGGACGGGCTGTCGCTGGAGAATCCGCAAGGCGTCAAGCTCAAGCGAGCCGAACAGACCGGACGGCTGTACTTCCAGCAGCGGGCGACCAGCAATCACGGCAAGGCCGACAACCTGATCCTCGCCGCCGTGATCGACCTGCGCGAACAGCAGCCCGATCGCGCGGTGATCCTGGTCAGCAAGGACATCAATCTTCGGATCAAGGCCAGCATCTACGGCATCGACGCAGAGGATTACGAGAACGACAAGGCGCTGGATGACTTCGCCCTGCTCTATACCGGCGCCACCGAACTGAGCGAAGACTTCTGGGATCGTCACCCGGAGGTGGAATCATGGAGCGAGCGGGGCCGCACCTTCTACCGCGTGGACCGGGCCAAGGAGGGCGAAGACTGGTATGCCAACCAGTGTCTGTTCCTGCCCGGGGAGAGCAGCGTCGAGCTGCGCGTGATGTCGGTGGACGAGGAGCAGGCCACGCTGGTGCTGCTGGACGATCACAGCCACCCCAACCACAGCGTGTGGGGCATCGCCGCGCGCAACCGCGAGCAGAACTTCGCGCTGAACGTGCTGATGGACCCGGACGTCGACTTCGTCACCCTGCTGGGCACCGCCGGCACCGGCAAGACCCTGCTGGCGCTGGCGGCGGGGCTCGCCCAGGTGATGGACCAGCAGCGCTACCGCGAGATCATCATGACCCGCGCCACCGTCTCGGTGGGCGAGGACATCGGCTTCCTGCCCGGCACCGAAGAGGAAAAAATGACGCCGTGGATGGGTGCGCTGACCGACAACCTCGAGGTGCTCACCAACCCCGAGGACGGCGGCAGCTGGGGCCGCCAGGCCACCAACGACCTGCTCGCCTCGCGCATCAAGATCCGTTCGCTCAACTTCATGCGCGGCCGCACGTTCCTCTCGCGCTACCTGATCATCGACGAGGCGCAGAACCTCACGCCCAAGCAGATGAAGACGCTGATCACCCGCGCCGGCCCGGGCACCAAGATCGTGTGTCTCGGCAACCTGGCGCAGATCGACACGCCCTACCTCACTGAAGGCAGCTCG
>NZ_DASSAB010000042.1:0-27239 GCF_035685805.1 Dyella sp. | reverse complement strand
TCAGCGGCGTGACGAAGCGTGCGGCGTTTTCGGTCAGCACTACCTGCACATCGGCGCCCGCATCGCGCAAGCGACGGGTCAACTCGGCCGCCTTGTAAGCGGCGATGCCTCCCGACACACCGAGCAAGACTCGCAGGTTGGCCAGAGCCGCAGCGCTCATGTAGGAATCAGCCGACATCGAAACGGGCCGATAGCTTACCGGAAATCGCGCGCTTTCCGATTACTCCGGTCGTCGTGCTTGCGCACACTTTGGCCCATGACGATCCGTGACTGGCCCAGCGACGAACGCCCACGCGAGAAACTCATCGGACGCGGTGCTGCTGCTCTGTCCGATGCCGAACTGTTGGCTGTCTTCATCGGCAGCGGCCGGCGCGGCATGACCGCCGTAGACCTGGGCCGCGAATTGCTGACCACGCATGCCGGACTGCGACCTCTGCTGGATCTGGAACCGTCCGTCCTGGCCGCGCAACCCGGCCTCGGCACGGCCAAGGCATGTGCGCTGCACGCCGCATTGGAACTGGGAAGGCGTTACCTAGCCAGCGAGTTGAACCGACCCGATGCCCTGATCCATCCTGCAGCCTGCGCCGACTACCTGCGCGCGCGCATCGGCGCGCATCCATATGAGGTGTTCGCCTGCCTGTTCCTCGACCAGCGGCATCGCGTGATCGCCTTCGAGGAACTGTTCCGCGGTTCGATCGACGGCGCCAGCGTGCATCCGCGCGAGGTGGTGCGTGCCTGCCTGCAGCACAACGCCTGTGCCGTGATCTTCGCCCACAACCACCCCAGCGGCGTGGCCGAACCCAGCGCGGCCGATCGCGCCATCACCCACCAGCTGCGCGACGCGCTGCAGCTGGTCGGCGTGCGCGTGCTCGATCACCTGGTCATCGGAGCGGGCGAACCGGTGTCGATGGCGGCCCGCGGGCTGATCTGAGCGCCCCGGAAAAAAAGCGGCGCTGGCTTCCGCCGCGCCGCTCAAGGCCGTTTTTGGGGAGGGTGGAGAACACGGTATCTCCGGGCGCCGGCATTCTCCGGGGAGGTCGTCCGCCGAACGCTGGCGCAGTGTGCTGGCGCCGCATGACAGCCGGATGACGCCCAGGCGGCGTTTTCCGTACGGGCAACCCCCTGAAACTTATGCACACTCGGCCGCGGGCCTGCGTTTGCAGCCCTCTCCTGCCTGACCAATCAACACCATCTCGCAAGATACGGATTTTCAAAGATAAAAATGCCGATACCGGCGATGCCGGCGCTATCGGTCAAGCCGCGAACACAACGACGCCGATCTTCCCCACAGAGTTATCCACAGGCGCATTCATGCGGCGCAGCAGCCCGCGCGGCAAGGCCGCGAGCGGCGAGGCGCTCTGTTAGCATTGGCGGTCCCATCGCTTTGCCCGACCGCACCCATCCGTGAAAGAACAGCTGCGCGACTTGCTGCTGCAGGCCATCCGTACCCTGCAGAACGACTCCCTCCTCGCTCCCGACCTCGCGATTCCGACCTTCGTGATCGAGCGTACGCGCAGCCGCGAGCACGGCGATTTCGCCAGCAACGCGGCCATGCTGCTGGTCAAGCACGTGACCGTTGGCGCGGGTGAGCCCCGGGCCAAGCCACGCGACCTGGCCGAAAAGCTGGTGGCTGCCCTGCCTGCCAATGCGCTGGTGGCCAAGGTGGAGATTGCCGGCCCGGGCTTCATCAATTTCTTCCTCTCGGCCCAGAGCTACCACGCCGAGCTGCGACGCATCCTGGCCGAAGGCGACGCCTACGGACGCAGCCGGACCGGCGCGGGCCACACCGCCGGCGTCGAGTTTGTCTCGGCCAACCCGACCGGGCCGCTGCATGTCGGCCACGGTCGCGCCGCCGCCATTGGTGACTGCATCAGCCGCCTGCTCGACGCCACCGGCTGGAACGTGAAGCGCGAGTTCTACTACAACGACGCCGGCGTGCAGATCGCCAACCTGGCGATCTCGGTGCAGGCGCGCGCGCGCGGCATCGCGCCAGACGACGCGCTGTGGCCCGAGGGCGGTTATCGCGGCGACTACATCGCCGACGTGGCCAACGCCTACCTCGCCGGCGACAGCGTCAGCGCCGACGGCCACACCGTGCTCGGCGCAAAAGACCCGGACGATCTCGACGCGATCCGCCAGTTCGCGGTGGCCTACCTGCGCCATGAGCAGGATCTCGACCTGAAGGCGTTCGGCGCCGCGTTCGACGTCTACTTCCTCGAATCGTCGCTGTACCAGGACGGCAAGGTGGAGGAGACGGTGCGCGAGCTCGTCGCCCACGGCCACACCTACGAAGAGGGCGGCGCGCTGTGGCTGCGCTCGACCGACTACGGTGACGACAAGGACCGCGTGATGCGCAAGTCCGACGGCACCTACACCTATTTCGTACCCGACGTGGCTTATCACCTGAGCAAGTGGCAGCGCGGCTACGAACGCGCGATCACCGAGCTCGGCTCGGATCATCATGGCTCGCTGGCGCGGGTGAAGGCCGGCCTGCAGGCGCTGGATGCCGGCATCCCGACGGGCTGGCCGGAGTACGTGCTGCACCAGATGGTCACCGTGATGAAGGGCGGCGAGGAGGTGAAGATCTCCAAGCGCGCCGGCAGCTACGTCACCCTGCGCGACCTGATCGACGAGGTCGGTCGCGACGCCACGCGCTACTTCCTGATCGCCCGCAAGAGCGACTCGCAGCTGGTGTTCGACGTCGACCTGGCGCGCTCCCAGTCCAACGACAACCCGGTGTACTACATCCAGTACGCACATGCCCGGGTCTGCTCGGTGCTGCGCCAGGCCGGCGAGAAGGGCTTCTCGGTCGACCTCGACCGCGGCCTGCAGCAGCTGGCGAAGCTGGACAACGAGCATGAGCAGATCCTGCTCACCGAGTTGTCGAAGTACCCCGAGATGGTCGAGGCCGCCGCGGCCAGCCTGGAGCCGCACGTGGTGGCTGGCTGGTTGCGCGAGTTGGCCAATGCGTTCCACACGTACTACAACGCGCACCAGTTCCTGGTCGACGACGACGACCTGCGCAACGCGCGCCTGGCGCTGTCGGTGGCGACCCGCCAGGTACTCAGGAACGGTCTGGATCTACTGGGCCTCGGCGCCCCGGAGAAGATGTAAATGGCAGCACGCAAAGGCAAGGGCCGTCAGGCCGTGCGCAACAAGCGCGGTGGATTTCCCGGCTGGGGCTGGGCAGCGATCGGCATCCTGGTCGGCGTGTTGCTGATGGTGGTGTTGATGCGCAAGTCGCTGCTGCCGATGGCGCCGACCGGCCCGCAGCCCAACCCGCAGGCCACCGCGCAGCGCGGCAGCGACCCGGGCGCGGTGGCGCCAGGTGCCGCGGCAACCACGCCGAAGAAGCCGCAGTACGACTTCTATTCGCTGTTGTCGGAAAAGGAAGTGCGCATCCCCGATGCGGTGATCAGCGCGCAGGCCAAGGCCGAGCAGCAGAAGCAGCTCGCTCAGCAGCAGGCGCTGGCGGCGCAGGCGGCCGCACAGCAACAGGCACAGCAGGCCCAGGCGATGGCGCGCGCGCCCGCCGCGGTCAGCGAGAACGTGCAGGCGGCACCGGCCAGCGCACTGCCCACGCCGGCCGCCGGCAGCGGTTACCTGCTGCAGGTGGGCGCATTCCCGGACAGCGCCGATGCGGAAAGCCTCAAGGCAAAGCTGGCGCTGCAGGGTTTCGTGGCAAACGTGCAGCCGGTCAAGGTGGGCGGGCAGACCTACCATCGGGTGCGCCTGGGGCCGTTCCGTTCGGCCACCGAGCTGGAGTCGACCAAGCAGCGGCTCGCCTCGGCCGGCATCAACGCAATCGCCCTGAAGGAAGGGCACTGAGCTCCCCCTCCCGCCACGAGCACCACCTCATGCACGCCAAGACCGCCCTGATCACCGGTGCCACCTCCGGCTTCGGCGCCGCGACCGTGGACCGTTTCGTCGCCGGCGGCTGGCGGGTGATCGCCACCGGCCGTCGCGCCGATCGCCTGCAGAAACTGGTCGACCGGCATGGCGGCGACCATGTGCACGCGCTGGCTTTCGACATGCGCGACGAGCAGGCCATGCGGGCAGCGATCGCCGGCCTGCCGGCAGCGTTTGCCGGCGTCGACCTGCTGGTCAACAACGCCGGCCTGGCGCTGGGCACCGCGCCCGCGCAGCACGCGGACCTGGCGCAGTGGCGACAGATGATCGACACCAACATCACCGCGCTGGTGACGATCACCCACCTGCTGCTGCCCACGCTGATCGAACGGCGCGGCGCGATCGTCAACATCAGCTCGATTGCCGGCACCTATCCGTACAAGGGCGGCAACGTCTACGGCGGCAGCAAGGCGTTCGTGAGCCAGTTCACCCAGAACCTGCGCACCGACCTGCACGGCACCGGCGTGCGGGTAAGCTCGATCGAGCCGGGCATGGCGCAGACCGAGTTCACGCTGGTGCGCACCGGCGGCAACCAGGACGCATCGGACCAGCTCTACGCCGGCGCCCAGCCGATCACCGCGACCGACATCGCCGAATCGATCTGGTGGATCGCCACGCTGCCGCCGCACCTCAACATCAACCGGCTCGAAGTGATGCCGGTGAGCCAGTCGGCGGCCGGATTGCAGGTGCATCGCGACGCCTGAGCCCCGCGCCACGCGACGGCCCGCGCGGCCAGAGCGAACCCCGGGACGGACCGCTCAATCGCGGTGCACGTCATGCGTGACGAAAGGCTGCTCGGGCGTGGGTGCATCGAGCCAGTGCGGGTGGGCCAGCGTGTGGCGCATGTCGTCCAACCCGCTGCGCCAGTGCTGGCGCATGCTGCTGGCGCTGAACTCGTAGTCCTTGTAATGCCCCTCGTAAGGCTTGTTGCGGTAGATCAGGTGCACCAGGTTGGTCAGCGCACCGGAGGCGCGCGCCTCGGCACGCCGGAAGGCGAGATCGCCCCGCCGCCCCTCCGGCACCAGCGCCATCAGGTCGTGCAGCAGCCGCTGCTGTTCAAGGTCCCGGCGCATGTATTCGGTGACCAGGCGGGTGCGACTGGAGAACTGGATGTCCTTGCTGCGCGCCGCGACCTGCGCCAGGTCGTGCGGCAGTTCGCCCTGCGCACTCCACAGATCCACCTGGAAGATCAGCGCATCGTGGCAGGGCCGGTCCAGCAGCACCTGGTACAGCGGCGTGTTGGAGACCATGCCGCCGTCCCAGTAGAACTCGCCGTCGATCTCCACCGCGGGAAAGCCCGGCGGCAGCGCGCCGGAGGCCATGAAGTGCTCGGCACGCAGTGTCTGCCGGGTGTTGTCGAAATAGGCGAAATTGCCGGTGCGCACGTTGACCGCACCCACCGACACGCGCATCGCCCGTGCGTCGTTGAGGCGATCGAAGTCGACCAGCCGCTCCAGCGTGGCGCGCAGCGGTGCCGTGTCGTACCAGCTTGCCGTGCCGGGGCCGCGGCGCCACGGAGCGAACGGCGGCGCCGGCATGCGCGGCAGGAAAAACCCCGCCTGCCCTTCAAACATCGTGCGCAGCGCAGCGATCCCGCTCAGCCCGTTCTGCACCAGCAGCGGCCAGGCCGCGCCCTCGAGCGGCATCGCCCAGGGCGCAGGCAGCAACGGGCGCTGGCAGATCGCGTCCCAGAAGGCGCGCAGCTTCGCCACGCGTTCGGCGGGCGGATTGCCGGCGATGATCGCCGCGTTGAGCGCACCGATCGAGATGCCGGCGACCCAGTGCGGCTGCACGCCTGACTCGGCCAGCGCCTCGACCACGCCCGCCTGATACGCGCCCAGCGCGCCGCCGCCCTGCAGCACCAGCGCCACGGTGGGATAGGTTCCCTCGACCCGCTCGGCCAGCGTCGCGTGCGGGGACTGTCGCGGTGCATCCATGGTCATCTCGCCTTGCCTGCGCCGCGGCCGGGTGACTACTGCATGTACCAGCCGTGGCTGACCACGAACGACTGGCCAGTCAGCGCCGCCGACGGGAAGGTGGCCAGGTACAGCGCGGTCTGGGCGATGTCTTCCACCGTAGTGAAGGTGGCATCCACGGTGTCCTTCAGCATGACGTTCCTGATCACCTCGGCCTCGCTGATACCCAGTTCCTTCGCCTGCTCGGGGATCTGCTTCTCCACCAGCGGGGTGCGCACGAAGCCGGGACAGATCACGTGCGAGCGCACGTTGTGCGGCGCGCCCTCCTTGGCCAGCGTGCGCGCCAGGCCGAGCAGGCCGTGCTTGGCGGTGACGTAGGCAGATTTCAGCTTCGACGCTTCGTGCGAGTGCACCGATCCCATGTAGATCACGATGCCGCCGCGATCGCCCCCGTACATGTGCTTGAGCGCGGCCTTGGTGGTGAGGAAACCGCCGTCGAGATGGATCGCCAGCATCTTCTTCCAGTCGGCGTAGGCAAACTGGTCGATCGGATTGATGATCTGCACGCCGGCATTGGAGATCAGGATATCCAGCTGGCCGAACGCCTCCACCACCTTGTCGGTGCCGGCATTCACCGCCGCCTCGTCGGTGACATCCATCGCGATGCCGATCGCCTTGCCGCCGGCGGCACGGATCTCCGCCGCCGCCGCGTCCGCGGCCTGCTGGTTGATGTCGGCAATGCCGACCGCCGCGCCGTTCTTCGCGTACAGCTCGGCGATCGCCTTGCCGATGCCGCTTGCCGCGCCAGTGATCAGCGCGACCTTGCCGGAGAGATTCGTCATGACTTTTCCTTATCGCAGGGGAGACGTGGGATGCGGCCCGGATGATCAGTCCGATTCGGGGGCGAGGTACGTGTACGCGGTGAGCCCGCCGTCCAGGATGTCGTACAGCCGGCCGGCCGCCTCGCCCTCGATGCCCGCGGCGGCGATGCGCTCGCGGTAGCTGCGGCGCAGGCTGGCCAGGTCGTAGCCGACGTAGTCGAGCATCAGGTCGGTGGTATCGCCACGACGCTTGTGTGCGAACACGAAGCCGTCACCGTCGGCGCGCACGTTGACCGCGTCGGTGTCGCCGAACAGGTTGTGGATGTCGCCCAGCGTCTCCTGGTACGCGCCGACCATGAACAGGCCCAGGCAATAGGTTTCGCCCGCCTTGAGCGCGTGCAGCGGCAGGCTCACGTCGACCCCTTCGGCATCGACGTAGTGGTCGATGCGGCCGTCCGAATCGCAGGTGAGGTCGACGATCACGCCGCGGCGGGTGGGCTCCTCGTTCAAGCGGGCGATCGGGGTGATCGGGAAGATCTGCTCGATCGCCCAGATGTCCGGCACCGATTCGAACACCGAGAAGTTGACGAAGTACTTGTCGACCAGCTTCTCGTCCAGCTCGTCCAGCGCCTGCCGGTGCGCGCGCTCGGCCGGCAGCAGTCGGGCGCGCACGGCGTTGGCCACGGCGTAGTAGAGCTCGTCCAGCCGCGCGCGGTCGGCCAGCGCCAGCTGGCCCAGCGCGTACAGCGACTGGCCTTCGGCCAAATGGTGCTGGGCCTCGTGGTACAGCTCCAGCGGCGGGCGCGCATCGAGCTCGGCATGCACCTCGCGCAGGTGGCGCAGCACTGCTGGCTCGTCCGCCCGCGGCGGCGGCACGTCACCGTGGGGCACGCTTTCCACCTCGCTCACGTCCACCACCAGCACCGCATGGTGCGCGGTCATGGCGCGGCCGGCCTCGGTCAGGATGTGCGGCGCGGGCAGGTGCTCGGCCGCCACCGCCTCGCCCAGCGACTGCACGATGGTGGCGGCGTACTGCTCCATCGAATAATTGATCGAGTTGTGGCTGCGCGAGCGCGAGCCCTCGTAGTCCACGCCCAGACCGCCGCCGACGTCGACGATCTCCAGCGGCACGCCCATCCGGCTCAGCTCGACGAAATAACGAGTGGCCTCCCGCATGCCGTTGGCGATGTCGCGCACGTTGGATATCTGCGAGCCCATGTGGAAGTGCTGCAGCTTCAGCGTGTGCTTGAGGCCGGCCGCATCGAGCCGCTCCACCAGCGTGAGCACCTGGCTCGGCGAGAGGCCGAACTTGCCCTTGTCGCCGCCGGTGTTCTGCCACTTGCCGGCGCCGATGGAGGCGAGTCGCACGCGCACGCCCAGCAGCGGCTCCACGCCCAGCGCCTTCGCCTCGGCGAACACGTGGTCCAGCTCGGACAGCTTCTCGATCACGATGTGCACGCGCAGGCCGAGCTTCTTGCCGATCAGCGCGAGGCGGATGTACTCGCGGTCCTTGTAGCCGTTGCAGATCACGATGGAACCAGGCCGCGCCATCGCCAGCACCGCCATCAGCTCGGGCTTGGAGCCTGCCTCCAGCCCGAAGCCCTCGGTGCCGGCGTGCACCAGCTCGCTGACCACGCTGTGCTGCTGGTTGACCTTGATCGGGTAGATCGCGGTGTAGCCGCCGGCGTACCCGCTGTCGGCAATCGCCTTGGCGAACGCCGAGCGCATGCGCGCCAGGCGGTCGGCCAGGATGTCGGGAAAGCGCACCAGCAACGGCAGCCGCAGGCCCTCGTTGCGCGCCTGGCGCACGATCTGCGGCAGCGAAAGCGTGGGCCCTTTCGCGCCGTGCGGGCGCATCACGATGTCGCCGGCGTCGCTGACGTCGACGTAGCCATCGCTCCAGTGGGCCACGGCGTAGGTGTGGCGGGCGACGGCACTGTTCCAGGAACTCGCCATGGACGGGGTCTCCTCGGGCAAACGGGACTTGAAGTCGCAGCGGCGAGCCTTGACGGGGTGCTCGATGGGAGCGCGAAGCCTCGCCGGCCGGAAGCCTCGCACGCCGCGGGGCCGGAAGGGCTTGTCGGCACGCCGCCGGCACCGGGGCCGGGCGAACCGAGGCGCCATTGTAACGGGCCGCCATGACCAAAGTACGGCAGCAGCCGCAGTACCTTCACCCGCGAACTCGCTACAATTGCCGGCCTTTGCGGAACCCCATCCCTTTCGTGTCATCAGGAACAGTCGTCATGTCGCAGCAGCCCAGCTGGTTCACCGAAGCCCATCAGGCCTCCGGCTCCTCGATCGGTTACCGGATCGAAAAGCAGCTGCATGCCGAGCAGACGCCGTTCCAGACCATCGAGATCTACCAGACCACCGACTGGGGCAAGCTGATGGTGATCGACGGCTGCGTGATGCTGACCAGCCGCGACAACTTCCTCTACCACGAGATGATGACCCACCCGGCGCTGTTCACCCACGCGCGCGCCAAGCGGGTGGTGATCATCGGCGGCGGCGACTGCGGCACGCTGCGCGAGGTGCTCAAGCACGAGGAAGTGGAGTCCGCCGTGCAGGTGGAGATCGACGAGCGCGTCACCCGGCTGGCCGAGGAGTATTTCCCCGAGCTGTGCGATGCCAACCACGACCCGCGCGCGCAGCTGCTGTTCATCGACGGCATCAAGTACATGGCCGAGGCCGAGCCCGAGTCGCTGGACCTGATCATCGTCGACTCGACCGACCCGGTCGGCCCGGCCGAGGGCCTGTTCAACGCCGCGTTCTACGGCAGCTGCTTCAAGGCGCTGCGCCATGGCGGCATTCTGGTGCAGCAGTCGGAGTCGCCGATGGCGCACCTGGACCTGATCAAGTCGATGCGCTCGGCCATGCGCACCGCCGGCTTCGCGGCCGTGCGCACGCTGCCGTTCCCGCAGCCGTGCTACCCCACCGGCTGGTGGAGCTGCACCATGGCCCGCAAGGGCGGCGACCTGGGCGGTTTCCGCGAGCGCGGCGCGGCGGCGAAGAACTTTGCCACCCGCTACTACAACGCCGATATCCACAAGGCGGCGCTGGCGCAGCCGGAGTTCATGCGCGAAGCGCTGGGCGAGTAAGCCGGGACACCCGCCTCAGAACATCTTGCTGCGCACCTTGGGCATCACCACCAGCACCAGCGTGGCGATCGGCCCCAGCACCAGCGAAAGCAGGAACCAGAGCAGTCCGCTGCGGTTCTTGCCCTGGGCGAGTCCGGCGTTGATCAGCGCCAGCGTGCCCCAGCCGACGAACCAGGGTGCCGCAGCGCTATCGAGATGGTTGAAGGTGTCCACGTACGTCTCCCGCGTCATCGAAATGCCCACGCGCGGGGGCGCGCGGCTAAAGACACCGGATGGTAACAAGCCCACGGCGCTCCTCCCGCGCCGCGCCGCCGGCGGATCAGCCGCACTTCATGCTGGGCCGGTAGGCTGTCGCCTTTGTGCGCCACCCTGACGTGCAATCTTGAGGAGTAGTTCGATGCGCGTTCGTTTCTGGTCGATGCGTTTTTGGTCGATGCGTTCCTGGTCGATGCTGTGGCTGGCCCTGGCCACTGTCGTGCCGGCCGCAGCCACGGCCAGCGATAGCGCGCTGGCGCAGGCGCGCAACCAGGCCCTGCTGGCCTACCAGCGCGACCTCGTCAGCGTGCTGGCGCCGCGTGCCGATGCGATGCCGCTGCTGGGTGCCGCACTGCTGGCGCGACCGCTGCCGGACCAGCCCAAGTACAACGACTTCCACAGCCTGATAGAGCGTGCCTCCCAGGCCGAAGACGCCGGTGCCGCCGTGCAGTGGGTGCACCTGACCGACTGCGACGCACGCGCCGGCAGCTGTCCCGACGCCGAGGCGCTGGCCCGCCTCACCCGCGACGACGGCGACAACGCTGCGGTGTGGCTGATCAAGCTCGGCGCCGACAGCGGCGCAGGCAACGAGAGCGAGGCCCGCGAGGACCTGCGCCGCGCCGCGACGGCGCGCCTGTACGACGACTACACCGGCACCAGCCTGAAGGCGCTGGCCACCACCGCCGGCACGCTGCCGGCCCCGGCCGCGGCGCTCGATCCCGCCGCGACCGCCGGCGCATATGGGGTACAGGTGGTTCTGGTGTACGGCCTGGCCGGCCTGCAGCCGCAACCGCAACCGGGCATGCAGGCGGCCGCGCGGCTGTGCCGCGATGGTCGCGACGACGACGCGACCCGGCAGCAGTGCCTGCGGCTGGCGCGGGTGCTGGAGTGGGGCTCCAGCCCGCTGGCGCGCTCGCTGGGGCTGCACCTGCGCGAGACGCTGGCCGCGGATCCGGCCGAGCAACAGGCCGCCGTGGCCGAGCGTGCGAACCTCGCCTGGCAGGTGAAGAACTTCGCCGCGCTGCTGTCGCGGGCGCCGCAGGACCGTGCCCTGTCCCAGCACCTGCTGGCGCTGGCCCGCAGCGGCGGCACCGAGATGAGCAGCATGCTGGCGGCACTGCGCGACGCCGGCATAGCCGCGACTGCGCCTGCCGCGGATGCCTCCACCGCACCTGCAACGGCTACCTCGAGCCACTGACCGGCAGGCCCCGCAGCGGATCGTCGCAGCGGGCTTCCCGCCCGCGGCTGCCCGTTCCCCAGCGCCGGTTCTCACAGTAGGCTTGCCGCACCTACCCGCGGGGAGTCACGCCGATGCTTACGGTGCTGGTGGCAAGCAGCAAGGGCGGTTGCGGCAAGAGCACACTGGTGACCCAGCTGGCCTCGCACTGGGCGCAATCGGGCAAGCGCACGGCGATCGTCGATGCCGACCGGCAGCACTCCAGTTTTCGTTGGGCCGCGCGGCGACCGGACAGCGTGCCCGGGGTGCTGGCGATGGAAGGCGGTCGCAAGGCGCTGCAGAAATTGCCCGGCGACACCGAGCGCACCCTTGTCGACACCCCTGCCGGCGTCACCGAGCGCGATCTGGAGCCGTACCTGGATGCCGCCGACGTCCTGCTGGTCCCGGTGCTCCCCTCCAGTTTCGACATGGATGCCACGCTCGCCTTCATCGGCGAGCTGCAGCAGATCAACCGGATCAAGCGCGGCAAGCTGCCGGTGGCGCTGGTGGCCAATCGGCTCAAGCCGTGGACCCACGCCAGCCAGGACGCGGTGACGCAGCTGGCCGAGGTCTCGCCCTTTCCGATCGCCGCGCAGCTGCGCGACAGCCAGGCCTACGTGCTGCTGGCGGCGCTGGGCAAGGGCATCTTCGACTACCAATCGGAAAACGTGCGCAGCCATCAGGATGACTGGAAGGCGCTGCTGCGCTGGATCAAGCGCGCCATTTAAGGCACGTCCCCGAGCCCCGGCGTCGCACAGCGGCGCCTCATCCACCGGAGTTTCCCCATGCACGAATTGATTCTCTTGCGCCACGCCGAAGCGCTGCCCGCCGGTGATGGCGACGATGACCAGACGCGTCGCCTCAGCGGACACGGCGAGCAGGAAGCGCGCGCCGCCGGCCACTGGCTGTCCAGCCACGGTGCGCGACCGCAGCGCGTGCTCTGTTCGCCGGCCGAGCGCACCCGCAGCACCGCCAGCCTCGCACTCGAGGCGCTTGGCGACAGCCCCGAGCTGCAGCTGGCCGACGAGATCTACGACGCCACGCCGGGCGAGCTGCTGGCCCTGCTCGACCAGCACGGCGACGCCGGCACAGTGATGCTGGTAGGCCACAACCCCGGCATCGAGCGCCTGGTGGCGCTGCTGGTGGAAGGCCGCTCGGACGAGTTTCGCGGCATGCCGCCGGGCGGGCTCGCGGTGCTGCACCTCAACGGCACGCTGGAGCCGGGCAACGCGCGGCTGGATGCCTTCTGGTCGCCATGACGCGCGCGGCGCGGCCGCTGCTGCTCGTGCTGATGCTGCTGGCGTGCGCCTCGGTCCGCGGTGCCGATTACCGCATCGATACCGCCCGCTCGCACGCCGAGTTCAGCGTGCGGCTGCTGTGGGTGCGCCAGATCAACGGGCGCTTCACCGAGATCCATGGCGAGGTCACGCTCAGCCCGCTGCGCGACAGCGCGGTGGTCGAGGCCACGGTGGCGGTGGACAGCGTCGCGATGGCCTCGGCGCGACTTCGCCGCTGGGTGCTGGACCCGGAGTTCTTCGACGTGCGGCGCTTTCCGCAGATCCATTTCGTTTCCGCGCCGCTGGCAGTGCGCTCGCTGGACCGCGGCGGCGAGTTGCCGGGCTGGCTGACCATGCGCGGGGTGACCCGGCCGGTGCAGTTCCGGCTGGAGCCGGCCAGCTGCACCCTTGCTCGGGGCAGCGTGTGCCGGATCGAGGTGCGCGGCAGCGTGCACCGCAGCGACTACGGCATGGACGGCCACAGCACCGCGGTGTCGGACACGGTGCAGCTGGGACTGCTGATCACGCTCGACCCGGCCTAGCGATGCCGTGAGCCAAGCGGGCCCGCATGGCATGCCTGGCCAGCGCGGCCCGGTGAGCCGGCCGGCTACCGCCACCTCGCCGTTTCGACGGGCATCACGCGCTCTTCGCCGGCCCGGCCGTTCACGCACGGCCGGCGCGCCGGCCCGGCCGACGCCACCCGCCTTCCCCGTCGCGCGCGCAAGCCGGGCCAACGGTGCCGGCAAGCCAGCATCAGACTGGCCGGCGCAGTGGCGCACAGGCCGTATCATGCGCGCATGCCAAAGCGCCTCGTTCCGCTGCTCCTGCTGGTTCTGCTGCTGGGCCTGCAGGGCTGCACCGTACCGCGCCAGCAGGTGCGTCGCGCCAACGCGCTGGTGGTGGCGACCACGCCGCCCTCCTCCGCCTGCCTGCAGCCCGATCACTGCGCGATGCCCTCGCCCGTGCTCGACGCGGCGACGGCAGCGCTGCGCAACTCCACGCCGGCCGCGCCGCAGCACGTGGTGACCCTGCTGGCGGACAGCGAAGACGCACTTGCCGCGCGGCTGAACCTGATCCGCGCCGCGCGCCACTCGATCGACGTGCAGACCTACATCTGGGACCAGGACGACGTCGGCCAGCTGATGCTTGATGCGCTGGTGCAGGCGGCACGGCGCGGGGTGCAGGTGCGCATCCTGGCCGACCAGCTGTTCTCCTTCGGCGACATCGCGCTGCTCGACCGCCTTGCGCGCGCCGACCGGCACCTGGCCGTGAGGCTGTACAACCCGACCTTCCACGACGCCGAGACCGGGCCGGTCGAGTTTGCCGCCGGCATCGTCTGCTGCTTCATGAAGTTCAACCAGCGCATGCACAACAAGGTGCTGCTGGTGGACGACACCGTCGGCATCACCGGCGGGCGCAACTACCAGGATCGCTACTTCAACTGGGACGGCGAGTTCGACTACGTCGACCGCGACGTGCTGGTGGGTGGGCCGGCGGCGCGCGACATGGCGGCCAGCTTCGCGCTGTTCTGGAACCACAAGCGCTCGGTGCCACTGACCGCGCTGCGCGACGTCAACCGCTACATCCTGGCGCACCCGCAGCCGTCGCCGTGGCGCGCGCCGCAGTTCCGGCGGCCGCAACGGGTGGCCCGGCTGGAGCGCGATGCCGGCGATCCGGCCTGGATCGACGAGCACCTGCTGCAACCGGCCTTCCACACCGGCGAGGTGGAGTTCTTCAGCGATCTCCCCGCCAAGACCGACACACCCACGCGGCGTCACGCACTGGACTTCACCCATCACGTGATGAAGCTGGTCGCCGACGCCCGCGAAGAAGTCGTGCTGCAGACGCCCTACCTGGTGATGAGCGATCGCGCCCAGGCGATCTTCCGCACCATGCACCGGCGCGCCGATCCGCCGCGCATCCGCGTGTCGACCAATTCGCTGGCCTCCACCGACGCGTTCGCGGTGTACGCGCTGTCGTACAAGCACCGCAAGCGCTACCTGCGTACCTACGGCTTTGAGATCGAGGAGATGAAGCCGCACGCCGCGGCCGCGGAGGAAGACTACGCGCTGGCCAACGAGGATCTGCCGCCGGCGGTTGCCGCGGAAGTGCGCGCCCGCCGGCGCCAGCCCGGCGCCGAGGCGCGCGGCATGTTCGGCAGCCGCGGCAAGCGCAACCGGCCGGCGCCGCTGACCTCGCCCGGCCTGCGCTTCGGACTGCACGCCAAGTCGATCGTGGTCGACGACCGCTTCGCGATGGTCGGCTCGCACAATTTCGATCCGCGTTCGGACCACTTCAATACCGAGGCCGGCGTGATCGTGCACGACGCGGCGTTCGCCCGGGCGGTGCGCGACTCGATCCTGCAGCTGACCGGCCCGGCCAACGCGTGGGTGATCGCGCCGCGCAAGCCGGTGGTGCCGGTGCTGACCAGCGTCAACCAGGCAATCGGGGACATCTCCGAAAAGCTGCCGCTGTTCGACTTCTGGCCCTATCGCTACGCCACCAGCTACGACCTCAAGCCCGGCTGCACGCCGATGGCGCCGCACGACCCGGCATTCTTCAGCTGCTACGAGCCGGTCGGTGACTTCCCCGGCGTGGCGCTGTCGTTCAAGTTGATCTACACCCGCCTGATCACCGCCTTCGGCTCGGCCGGCAGCGGCATCCTGTAGCCGTTACGGTCGGGAATCGGCACGCGCGTCGTCGAAGCGCATCGGCAGCTCGCCGCTGAGGCCCGCGGGATAGCCGGGCGGTACCGCGAATTGCCAGCCCGCCACCAGCCGGCGCGCGTAATCGTCCAGCACCGGATCGCCGCTGGACTGCTGCACGGCAACCGTTTGCACGTCGCCGCTGCCATCGATGCGCAGCGACAGCACCAGGCGCCCGCGCAGGTGGTCGCGCACCGCGTCGTAACGCTCGCCTGACCGCGGCGGCATCCGCAGCGGCACCAGCGTCGGCGGCGCGGCCACCGCGCGCGCCACGCCGGCCGCCTGCAAGCCTTCGGCCGTCACCCCATCGACCACGCGCGGGGGCGTGGCGCGGCCGTGCCTCGTTCGGGCGTGCGCGGGCCGCGGCGTGGCGGCCGGGGGTGCCGTATGCACCGCCGCCACCGCGTGGCGCGGGCCACTCCATTCGGCGGTGCGACCGCTCAGCCACTGCGTGCCGAGCACCCCCACCAGCAATGCCAGCAGGCTCAGCAGGCTGGTCACCCGCAGGCGCGGCGTCATGCCCGGCGCCGCCGATGGGCCGCAGGGACGGTCGCGCGCGTCAACGTTCGAGGATCGCCGTCACGCCCATGCCGCCGGCGGTGCAGATCGAGATCAGGCCGCGACCGGAACCCTTCTGCGCCAGCATTTTGGCCAGCGTGGCGACGATGCGCGCGCCGGTCGCCGCGAACGGATGGCCGGTGGCGAGGCTGGAGCCGTGCACGTTGAGCCGGGCCGGATCGATGCTGCCCAGCGGCGCACCCAGCCCCAGCCGCTGCTTGCAGTAGTCGGCGCTCTCCCAGGCGCGCAGGGTGCACAGCACCTGCGCGGCGAAGGCCTCGTGGATCTCGTAGTAGTCGAAGTCCTGCAGGGTCAGGCCCTGGCGCGCCAGCATGCGCGGCACCGCCACGGTGGGCGCCATCAGCAGGCCCTCGCCGTGGACATAATCGACCGCGGCCACCTCGGCATCGCGCAGCCACGCCTGCACGCTGAGCCCGCGCGCGCTGGCCCACGCTTCGCTGGCCAGCAGCACCGCGGCGGCACCATCGGACAACCCGGTGGAGTTGCCGGCAGTGAGCGTGCCGTGGCCGGAGCGCTTGTCGAATGCCGGCTTGAGCGTCGCGAGTTTTTCCAGCGTGCTGTCCGGACGCAGGAAGCCGTCCCGGCGCAGGCCGCGGAACGGCACGATCAGATCATCGAAGAAGCCCGACTCGTACGCCGCGGCGAGCTTGCGGTGACTGGCCAGCGCGAGCTCGTCCTGCGCCTGGCGCGGGATGTGCCACTCGCGCGCCATCAGCTCGCAATGCTCGCCCATCGACATGCCGGTGCGCGGCTCGGCCACGCCGGGGAACGACGGCTTGAGTTCGCCCAGCGAGAAGCCGGCGAACGCGGTCTTGAGTTTCTCCATCGGCGTCTTCGCGCGGTTCACCGCCAGCAGCCGCTTGCGCAGACGCTCGCCGTAGACGATCGGCACGTCGCTGGTGGTGTCCGAGCCGGCCGCGATGCCCGCCTCGATCTGGCCGGCAGCGATCTTGTTGGCCACGATGATCGCGTTGTCCAGCGAGGTGCCGCAGGCGCGCGCGGTGGTGATCGCCGGCGTGGTCGGCGCCAGGCCCGAGGAGAGCACCGCCTCGCGTGCGAGGTTCCACTCCGAGGCATGGCGGATCACCGAGCCGTGTGCCACCTCGCCCAGCTCCACCCCATGCAACCCGAACCGCTCCACCAACGCGCCGAGCACCTTCACCGACATGCCGAAGTTGCCGACCTCGGCGTAGGCGGTGTTGTTGCGGCAGAACGGAATCCGCACGCCACCGATCACGCCGACGCGCCGTTGCGAGTTGTCCATGGGCTGAAACATCCGGATGAGTATTGAGTCTGCAAGGCTACCCCGCGCTGCCGCCGTGGGAAAGCCCGCCACGGCGCCATCCGCGCGGTGCGGTTCAGCGCCGCGCGGGCTGTCGCGCGAGGGGGCACTGGTAGACTTGTCGCTGTTTTCCCGCTTGGACGAATCGTCTTGGACAGCTCGCCGCTGCTTGCCTTGCCCGTGGTGCTCGCGCTCGAGCTGGGCGCCGCCGAACCGGGCCAGCGCCGCACGCTGAGCCGCGACGAAGCCGCCGAGCTGGCCGCGCACGTGGCCCGTGATCTGCAGGCGCTGGTACCGGCAGCCACCGAGGCGCGGCTCGCGCTGGCCGGCGCCCTGTTCGACAGCGTGGAGCTGCTGCGCCCGGGCTTTCCGGTATGGGCCACGCTGGACGAACTGGCGCGCCGCGTGCCGCGCGGACACCTGGAGAACGTGGTCGCCTTCGGCACCCACGAGGGCCGCATGCCGGCGCAGCCGCTGGAGCCCGACCCGGCCTACGCCGATGGCCCGATGCGTCTGCTGCCGATCACCCTGCTCGCTCCCGAACCGCTGGCCGGCACACTCGGCGAACAGCTGGAGCTGGACCTGGTCGGCCGCGGCGAAGCGGGCCAGCGCACCGCCGACTGGCTGATCCGCACGCTGGGCGTGCCGCTCGAACACGCACGCTACCTCAGCCGCAACGACCTGCTCGCGCTCACCTGCGTGCAGTACGAACACGTCAACCTGGCGCCGCTGTGGAGCGTGCTGGAAACCGCGCTGCTCACGCCGTACCGCGAGGAAGCCACGCTCAGCGCCCGCGGCCTGCCGCTGCGCTACGCCGGGGGCATGGTGCAGGTGCAGTCGCCCGCGCAGTGGCTGGCCGAGAGTCACGACAGCGACCGCGCGCATGCCTTCGCCGGCATCGTGTTCGAACTACGCCAGTACGCCGCCCTGCTCGACGCGCACGCGCTGCCGCTGCGCCTGGCGCCCGCCGACGGCGCCGATGCACAGGCGCGCGACGGCTACCTGCTGGAAATCGTCGGCACCGCCGATCCCGCCTACCAGGCACCGGTGCTGGTGGCGCATGAAGCGCCCGGCCTGGGCGTGGTCGCGGTGACCGCCGCGCAGCGCGGCGAAGGCGGACGCGCGCGCGTGCTGGCGCACGGTTATCCGCTGCAGTCGCGCGCGCTGGGCGCCCTGGTCAGCACGCTGGCCGAACGGTTCGGCATTGCGCCGGACCTGCACGCGCTGGGCCGCATCCAGCTCGACGCCGACGGCCACCTCGGCGCACCGGACACGCCGCTGCACTGAGCGCCATGGCGCGACGGCGAGCCTCAGCGCGCCGGTCGCGGCGTACCGGTCTCAGCGCGCAAGCTTCAATCGACCGGCTTGAGATCGCCCACCACGGTGGGCCACAGCTCCGACACGGTGGGATGGATCGGCACCGCCCAGCGCAGCGCGTCCAGCGGCTGGTCCGCGCTCATCAGGTCGAGCACGCCATGGACCGCCTCGTCGCCACTCACGCCGAGGATCGCCGCGCCCAGCACGCGCTTGGTTTCCGCATCGGCCACCAGCTTCATGAAGCCCTCGGTCTGGCCGCGCTCCACCGCGCGACCGACCCGCGTCATCGGTCGCTTGGACACCAGCAGCGGTCGGCCGCTGGCGCGCGCCTGCGCCTCGGTGAGGCCGACGCGGCCCAGCGGCGGATCGATGTACAGCGCGTAGCCGGGCACCCGCTGCGACAGCGTGCGCTGGTCGCCATCGAGCAGGTTGGCGGCGAGGATCTCGAAATCGTTGTAGGCGGTATGGGTGAATGCGCCGCGGCCGTTGCAGTCGCCCATCGCCCAGATGCCGGGCACGTTGGTGGCGAGGGTGTCGTCGACGGTGATGTAGCCGCGCGCGTCGGTGACCACGCCGGCATGCGCCAGACCCAGGTCGTCGGTGTTCGGGCGCCGACCCATCGCCAGCAGCACGTGGCTGGCCACCACCTCGGGCGCACCCTCGGCGCAGTCCACTTTCACCGCCACGCCGTCGGCATGCGGCGCGAAGGCGATGCACTCCGCGTCGGTGCGTACCGCAATGTCTTCGGCGCGGAGGATCTCGCCGATCGCCTGCGACACGTCCTCGTCCTCGCGGGCGATCAGCCGCGACTGCCGCTCGATCACCGTCACCTGCGCGCCGAAGCGGCGGAACATCTGCGCGAACTCCAGACCGATGTAGCTGCCGCCGACCACGGCCAGGTGCCGCGGCAGCGCATCGAGCTGCAGGATCGAGGTGTTGGTGAGGTAGTCGACGTCGTCCACGCCGGGCAGCGGCGGCACCGCAGCACGGCCGCCCACGTTGAGGAAGATGCGCGGCGCGCGAATCGTCGTGTCGCCCACCTGCAGCGTGTCCGGCGCCACGAAGCGCGCATGCCCGTGCAGCACGGTGAGGCCGTCCATGCCGTGCAGCCAGCGCTCGACATTGCCGCGCGCGTTCATCGTCACCGTATGCGCCCGCGCCATCACGGCAGGAAAATCCACCGTGACCGGGCCGCCCACCTGCACGCCGTAGTCGGCGCCACGCCGCGCCAGGTGCGCCACCTCGGCACTGGCCACCAGTGCCTTGGTCGGCATGCAGCCGGTGTTGACGCAGGTGCCGCCGAACAGATGCCGCTCGACCAGCGCCACCCGCATGCCGGCTTTGGTGAGACGCCCGGCCAGCGCGGGGCCGGCCTGCCCCGCGCCAACGACGATGGCGTCGTAGGCGGCGCTCATGCCAGCCACGCCACGGCAACGGCGGCGCCGCCGATCGCCACCACGTCCTCGATCAGTGCAGCTGGGCGGTCCGACCGTAGCGCGCGGGCCAAAGCACCGCGCGCCGCGGCGCCGCCCAAGGTGCCCAGCACCGCGCCCAGCGCACCGGCCAGCAGGCCGATCGACAGTTCGCCGCCGGCCAGCCCGATCGCGGCGCCGCAGAAACCACCGGAGACGATGCGCGCGCCGAACGGCAGCGGCATCTTGCGGCTGGGCGTGCGTGGCAGCTGGTCGACCACCAGTTCGCCCAGCGCGGCCGCGGTAAAGATCCACGGAGTGGCTTGCGAGCCCAAAAACGCCAGCGGCGTGCCCTGCAACGGCACCAGCCCCAGCCGGGCGGCCCAGCTGATGGCCGCAGGCGCGGTCATAGTGCGCAGGCCGGCGACGATGCCGAGTAGTGATGCAGCGAGCAGGACATTCATGGGCGGGCTCCCGGGGCAGCGAAAGTGAAGCATGCCGTGTCCACGGCAGGCGGTCTTGGACGATTGCGCCGTTGTACGCCCTCTCGGGTGACGGGCGTCATCGCGTGCGTGGTCGCCGCGTCAGCGCGCCGGTGACAGCGCCTGCTCGTACATGACGTAGTGGCAGCGCTCCATGCCGAGGCCCTCATAGGTGGCCTGGGCGCGCTCGTTCTCGGCTTCCACATACAGCCGCAGGCCCACCGCATCGGCCGCGTGGGCGCGACGCGCGACGTCCGCATAAAGCGCACGGAACACGCCGCTGCGGCGCGCGGATTCGGCCACGTACACGCTCTGGATCCACCAGAAATCGCCGCAGCGCCAGTCGCTCCACTCGTAGGTCACCATCAGGCAGCCGGCCGGCACGCCGTCGAGTTCGGCAATCAGGTAGAAGCCGCGGCGCGGTTCGTCGAACACCGACGCCATGCCGCGCGTGAGCACGTCCGGGTCGAGCCGCTTGTGCTCGGTCTCCCACGCCATCGCGGCGTTCCACGCGGTGAGGTTCGGCAGGTCTTCGCGGCGGGCGTCGCGGACGGTCACGGTCATGCGGGTGTCTCCGGATCAGGTCTGGGATGGTCTGATTAACCCCCGTGGGGGCGGCATGATGCCCGGAAGGTTCGCAGCGCGTCGCGGGCCTTCCGGGAATCACTCGTCAGGGAAATTCAGGCGATTGAGGCCGGCCGGTCTGCCCGGCGACGCCTCCACAGGATTAGTCGGACCGTCCCTTGTTCGGCCGCCGCGTGCGCGAGGCGCCGAGCTTGCGGGTGAGCGTGTTGCGGCCCACGCCCAGTGCGGCGGCGGCGTGCTGGCGGTGGTTGTCGTGGGCGCGCAGCGCGGCCTGCATCAGGGTGTGGTCCAGCGCATCGCGGGCGCGGGCGTGGATCTCCGCCTCGCCGCGCGAGAGCGCCTGCTCGGCCCAGTCGCGCAGGGCGTGGGTCCAGTCGTCGCCGCCGGCGCCCGGGGCAGCGGTGCCGAGGTCGCCGGGCAGGATCTCCGCGCCCGGCGCGATCACCGCGAGGCGCCGGCACAGGTTCTCCAGCTCGCGCACGTTGCCGGGAAAATCGCGCTGCGCGATCGCCTTCAAGGCGGCCTTGCCGAAGCGCTTGGGCGGCAGCTTCAGCTCCACCGCCGCGGCTGCGAGAAAGTGCTCGGCCAGCTTCGGGATGTCGCCGCGACGCTGGCGCAGCGGCGGCAGCTCGATGCGCACCACGTCGAGGCGATGCAGCAGGTCGGCGCGGAACTGCCCGCTGGCCACGCGCGCGGCCAGATCCTGATGCGTGGCGGCGACGATGCGCACGTCGCCGCGCATCAGCTCGCGTCCGCCCACGCGGTAGAACTCGCCGCCGGCCAGCACGCGCAGCAGCCGCGTCTGCAGCGCCAGCGGCATGTCGCCGATCTCGTCCAGGAACAGCGTGCCGCCCTCGGCCTGCTCGAAGCGGCCGGCGTGGCGGCGGGTGGCGCCGGTGAACGCACCGGCCTCGTGGCCGAACAGCTCGCTCTCCAGCAACTCCGAGGGAATCGCCGCCGTGTTGAGCGCCACGAACGGCTTGCCGCGCCGCGCGCTCTCCTCGTGCAGCGCGCGCGCCACCAGCTCCTTGCCGGTGCCGGTTTCGCCGGTGATCAGCACGCTGAGGTCGCTGGCGGCAACGCGGCCGATCAGCCGGAACACCTCGCGCATCGCGCTGCTCTCGCCAAACAGCGCGGGGCGGCTGGCGACCTCCCTGGGCGCCGGCGGCGGGGCTACGTCGGCCAGCGCACGTTCCACCGCCGCCACCGCCTGGTCCAGGTCGAACGGCTTGGCCAGGTAGTCCGCGGCGCCATGCCGATAGGCTGCCGCCGCGGTGGCGACGTCGGTGTAGGCGCTCATCACGATCACCGGCCCGATGCCCCGGGCCTTCAGTTCGGCCAGCAGCGTCAGGCCATCTTCGCCGGGCATGCGCACGTCGGTCAGCAGCAACGCGGGGCGCGTGGTTTCCAGCGCCTCGCGCACGCTCGCCACCTCGCCGAACTCGCGCACGGGGTGGCCGGCGTCGCGCAGCGCTTCGGCCAGCACGAAGCGCACGCCGCGGTCGTCGTCGATCACCCAGACGTCGCGTGGGGCGGGGGCATCAGTCATCGGTCGGTTCCGTGGTGGAGGCGGCATCGGTCGGCGCGCGCTGCGGCGGCGGCAACGGCAGGTAGAGCGAGAACGCCGTCTCGCCGGGGCGGCCCTGCCAGCGCAGCTCGCCGCCGTGCTCGTGGGCGATCTCGCGCGACAGCGCCAGGCCCAGGCCGGTGCCGTCCACCCGGCCGGAGACCAGCGGATGGAACAGCGTGTCGCGCAGCGCGGCGGGCACGCCGGCGCCGTCGTCGATCACGTCCACCCGCAGCGCGCTGCGCAGCACGCGCTCGCCCAGGCGCACGCCGTGCTCGGCGCGGGTGCGCAACGTGAGCGTCTGCGCGCCGGCCTCGCGCGCGTTGCGCGTCAGGTTCAGAAGGATCTGCAGCAGGCGATCGGCGTCGGCAGGGACATCCGGCAAGCTGGGATCGTAGTCGTGGCGCAGCGCCAGCGGCGCGGGCTCGGCCTCGAGCAGGTCGGCCAGCCGCTCCAGCAGGTGATGGATGTTCACGCTCGCCAGCCGCGGTGCGCCGTCGTGATGCAGCAGGCGATTGGCCAGCGCGCCGAGCCGGTCGGCCTCGACGATCACCATGCCGGCCAGCGCTTTCAGGTCGTCATCGTCCAGCCGTCGCTGCAGCAGCTGCGCCGCCCCGCGCAGGCCGGCCAGCGGGTTCTTCACCTCGTGCGCAAAGCCGCGCAGTGTCGCCGACAGCGGCGAGGCCGCCGCGGCCGGCTCGGCCAGCGCATGCACCTCCAGCAGCAGTTGTCCGTCGAACGGCTGCAGGCTCAGGTCCGCCTGCCATTCGGTGCCGCGCTGGGTGGTCAGGGCGACGCCGCGAAGCTGCAGCGCCCGCTCCTCGTCCAGCGCCCGTTGCAGCTGCAGCAGTACCGCCGCGTCGCCAAACATCAGCGACGCCGGCTGCCCGACCAGGCTGCGGGTGCCCAGCGCCAGGCGTTCGGCCAGCGCCGGATTCAGCCAGGTGACGCGCAGCCCCGCGTCGACCAGCGCCAGCCCGGTCGTCATCTGATCCGCCAGGGGGCGCCAGCTCGCGTTGCTCATTGCACCATCATGGGGAATGGAACCAGATGGTGCAATGGCAGGCCGGGACTAGCGCGCGCTGTGTTCGGACGGGAAAGCACGACTGCGCACGGGCGGCAGCCAGAGCTCGATCACGTTGTCGCTGGACGCCATCGAGGACAGCAAGGCCAATGCCTGCACCGGCCCGAGGTACGGCTGCATCCAGGCGGCGAGGGCCTCGGCACAGCGCCTGCCCTCCGGCCCGTAGAGCAGCGTCGGCCGGCGCCAGGGAATCGGTGGTTTGGCCTGGTTGCGCTGCGCCGTTGCGATGACGTTTTCCACGCCCGGCACCACGATGCCGAGCGGCCGTACCCGCGACAGCAGCTCCATCGCGCGCGCGCGCTGCTGCTCGTCGTAGATCTGCGTGTAGAGCGTGTACGAGCGGCCGTCCTCGCGCACGCATTGCGCGATGGCCTGCGCTGCGGGCACGGCGGGCGCAGTGGTGGGCGCGACGGGCGCGGGAGCCGCGACCGGGGTCGAAGCCGTTTCAGGGGCGGCGGCCGGTGGCGGGGGTGGTCGTGGCGTGCTGCTCGACGGCGGCGGGGGCATGGTGCTGGCCGCGGTGGTCGGCTCGGCGGGCGCCGATGCCATCGGCGGCGCGTCGCTGTAGGGAGCAGCTGGTGGCGGTGGCGGTAGCGGTAGCGATGAAGATGGCGATGGCGGTGGCGGCGCGGCCCGGCCATTCCGTGGCGGCAACGCCATGGGCGCGGGCGGTGCAGCCATGGCGATCGCGACCGAGGCGGCGTCGCGGCCGATCGCCCGGGTGGGCCAGTTGGCGTAGCTGGCCAGCGAGTTTTTCCAGTAGCTGCTCACGTCGACGTCGAGGCTGCTCCAGCGCGCAGCGACGTTGCTGCACCGCTCCTGCCGGGGAACCGGACCTTGCCCGCACAGCGCGCTGACCCGCTCGGCGATGTCCCGGAGCGTCGCCCGCTGGCCGCTGGACAGGGCGTGGCGATTGGCGAAACCGCTGAGCACCTCCACCTGCAGGTCGAGCTTCCTGGTGAAGGTGTCGCCGGCGCGGCTGATCTCGTCGAACACGGCGTTGGCGTCGCGAACGAACTCCGCGTCCTGCGCATCGAGGTGCTTCTGGTAGTCGCTCCACGCCTGCCAGCCCGCCAGCACGCTGGTGAGGATGGCGCCCGCGCCAAGCGAGGTGCCCACCGTGGCAGCCAGCCGCCGCGGTGCCTTGCCGGGATCGACCGCCCGCGCATCGGCGCTCGCCGGCGGCGCCGGCGCCGGCGCCAACTCCGCCTGCCAGGCCCAGCGCGTCGCCGCCTCCAGCAGCGCAGCGTCGATCTGCTCGCCGAGCGCCAGCCCCAGTGCGCAATAGGCCTCCCACTCCTCTTCGCTGAAGAACTGGTTGAGCGTGCTCTGCTGGGGGAAGTCCGGGTGCCGCGCGGCGTAACCGGCGATATCCAGATCCAGCCCGGCCACCACCCGCGGCTTCACCACCAGCAGGGCGCCGCGGCGTCCCCCGACGTAGCTGATCCGCGCCAGCGCCAGACAGCCTGGCTGGTCTTCCACGGCGATCGCCGCGGGCGTTGCGAAACGTGCCGCCAGCGGGCCCGCCACGTCGGTCAGGCTGGCCGGATCGACGAACTCGATCAGCGCGCCGTGATCGATCCGCGCCTTGCGCACCAGGTTCTCCACGTCGCCGAAGCGGTACTGCGGATCCGCGCCGCAGTCGGCCAGCACGATCAGCGGCAGGCGCCGCTTGAGCAACGCGTAGACCCCCGTGTTGTCGAAGTGGCCGCCGTCGGAGAGGTACCAGTACGGCGCGCTCAGGCCGGGGAAACGCGCGAACATCTCGCGCAGCAGCGACACGTACTTGGCCAGGCCGAAGCGGCTGGTGGTGGCGCCGGCGAGCAGCGAACGGCGCCAGTAGCCGAGCCGGAACCCGCTCAGGAACGTCATCGCGGCCACGCCGGGTCGCGTGAGCGAACCCATGCCCGACCCCACCGCCGCACCCGAGATCGCCACCCATTCGGCCAGCGTGGTGCCTTCCAGCATCGCGGCCGAGGCCACCGGCGGCAGCTGGGTACCGGTTTCCACCCCCAGCGGGCCGACGGTGAGGCTGACGCCCTTGCGATCGGCGTTGTACATGCCGGTGCGGTCGTCGGTGGTCTGGTTGATGCAGCAGTTGATCAGGTGCACCGGCCCACCCGCGGCGTGCGGTCGGTAGTCGCTCAGCGCGACGTCGTCGCCGGGCAGCAGGTCGGTCACGCGCCGGGTGGCCGCGCTCAGTGCGCGGGTCGCCTGCAGCAGCGGGCTGGAGGGAAAGCGGCTGCCTTCCGCGTTGTGGTCGTCGGCGACGTTGCCCACCGACACGTAGGCGCGCGCCAATCGCGAGCGGTAGAAGAAATGCAGCGACGAGCGGTTCAGCTGCTGCAGCTGGTTGCCGGTCAGCAGCAGGAACAGCAGGCCGGCGACCACCACCGCCGGCAGGTACAGATAGGCCGACGGCAGCCCGCGCAGCGAGGTGTCGTCGTTGGGCAGCAGGATCATCTGGAACACGCCGAGCCAGAACACCGTCACCAGCAGCACCAGCGCCACCCCGATCAGGTTGCCCAGCGCCTCGAGCGGCAAACCGATGCCCGCCACACGGTCCTTGGACGACAGCAGCGGAGCGATGGCGCGGGCGACGATCACCAGCAGCGACGTCCAGCCGATGCCCCACGGGAGCGCGAACTTCCACTCGCCGTGCAGCACCGCCAGGAACACGTCGCGCAGCAGCCAGCCGCCGGTGTCCAGCGCGCCCATCAACACGAAGAGCGCGGCGGCAGCGAACGATGCGGCCAGTGCCTTGGTGTAGACGACGCGGTTGGCCTCTTCGCTGCGGCGCCGGTTGCTGAGCGTGGCGCAGATCCAGCCGACGCCCACCGGAAGCATCACCAGGGCCACGCCGCGCACCAGCCACAGCAGGGTGCCGCCCAGCGGCGTCATGTCGGGAAAACCCAGCCAGGCGAGATAGCCGCCGATCACCGTGGCCAGCAACGACACCGCCAGTCCCGCAGCCGTGCCCATGCCCAGCATCCAGTAGCCATAGCTGGAAGCCAGCGCCGCCGCCGCCGGCACCGGCAGCAGCCACCACCACAGGGTGGCCCCGACCAGCGGCACCGAGCGCGGCCCCAGCACCCACGAATAGGCCGCGTGCGGCAGCACCACCACACAGGCGAGAAACATCGCCACCACCATCACCTCGAACTGGGTGGCGACGAAACTGCGGCAGTGCCCGGCGAAAGCCTGCAGCAGGTCCTTGCCGCCGGAAGGCAGCAGGAAGCGCCCGTTGTTGCGCAGCCACCACAGCAGCAGCGAGCCATCGTCGGCGAGCCCGGCCTCCACGTCGGATGCACTGGCCGGACGGCCGGGGCGGAACAACCGCCCCAGCATCGACCCGATATAGCCGCCGCCGGAGACCGTGGAGAGGTAATCGAACCGGTGCAGCACGCCGCGCCTGGCCAGCGCGCGCAGCAGCCCGAGGCAGAAGGTGGCGCTGCGGATGCCGCCACCGGACAACGCCAGCCCGATCACCGGAGCGTCCGGCGGAAGCAGCGGCTTGCCGGCGGCGTCCTTCAGCGCCGCACGCCGCGCGGCCACCGCGTCCCGATCGCCGCTGGCGCCTGCCGGCAAGGTCTCTTCGATGCTCATGACGCGCCCCTCGTCAGGCGGCGTGGCGCCCCCGCGCCTACCCCGCGATCCCCGCATCCCGCGGACGGGCGACATCCCCATGTCGGCCGTCCTTCCCTGCCGCTGGCGGCGGTTCTGCATCAGCTGTC
>NZ_DASSAB010000041.1:0-106676 GCF_035685805.1 Dyella sp. | reverse complement strand
CCGCGAGCGCTCGATGCGCGCCGGGTCGTCGCTCTTGATCAGCGCGTGGTAGTCGGCCATGAAGTAGAACGCGTCCACCTCGGCGCGGCGGCTGGCGGCGATCGCCGGGCGGATCGCGCCGACGTAGTTGCCCAGGTGCGGCGTGCCGGTGGTGGTGATGCCGGTGAGGACTCGGGTCTGCATGCGTGCGCGCTGCTGCTCAGTGGATCAGGGTGGATTTGCCGAACAGCGACTCGACCAGGTCCACCGCGAGCTTGGCGGTCTGGTTGCGCTTGTCGTAGGCGGGGTTGAGTTCGACGATGTCGAGCGAACCCATCCGCCCGGTGTCCGCGATCATCTCCATGCACAGCTGCGCCTCACGGTAGTTGGGGCCGCCGCGCACCGTGGTACCCACGCCCGGGGCGATCGTCGGATCGAGGAAATCGACGTCGAAGCTCACGTGCAGGTGGGTGTTGTCGTCCATGCCGGCGAGCGCGAGTTCCATCGTGCGCTTCATGCCGTTCTCGTCGATGTGGCGCATGTCGAACACCTGCACGCGGGCATCGCGCACCAGCTGCTTTTCCACGTCGTCGACCGAGCGGATGCCGATCTGCCGGTAAACCTCGGGCGAGGTCGCCGGCGCGCTGCCGCCCAGTTCGGTGAGCTCCTTCGGGCCATTACCGCACAGGCACGCGACCGGCATGCCGTGCACATTGCCCGACGGCGTGGCCAGCGCGGTGTTGAAGTCGGTGTGCGCATCGAGCCAGAGCACGCGCAGCGTCTTGCCCTGCTCGCGGCAGTGGCGCGCCACGGCGGTGATCGAGCCGATCGCCAGGCAGTGGTCGCCGCCCAGCATGATCGGCAGGTGTCCCGCGGCCAGCTCGGCGTAAAGGGCCTCGTAGGCGGCCTTGTTCCACGCCACCACTTCGGGCAGGTGGCGGTAGCCGTCGGTCGGCGGCTGCCACGGGTTGAGCGGGCCCACCACGTTGCCGCGATCGACCACCTCGAGCCCGCGCTTGACCAGCCGCTCGGCCAGCCGCGCCACGCGCAGCGCCTCCGGGCCCATCGAGGCACCACGATGGCCGGCGCCGATGTCGGTGGGAACGCCCACCAGGGAAATGCTCTGCTTGGTCATGTCGCCTCGTCGTCTCGATCGCGCCGCGTCTGGAACGCACGCCCCGCGATGCGCCTGCGCGCAGGGTGAAAAGGTATCGCTGCCGCCGCGTGCCGGCGGAACATGCATCGCCCGGCCGGTCGAGCCGGAGAGCGGCCCGGGCCGCGCGGCCTCGCAAAAAAGAACCAGGATGGTGCCGGCAGCAGGAATCGAACCTGCGACCTACTGATTACAAATCAGTTGCTCTACCAACTGAGCTATGCCGGCGCTGGCCGCACATTCTAACAGGGCATCCCGCGCCGAGGCGGACGGTCAGAAGCAGCCGGTGCTGTGGGACCCGACGCCGAGCGTCTTCAGGCGTGACTGCAAGCGCGTGCCGTCGCCGGTGGCGGCAACCAGATCGAGCCAGTATTCCGGCACGCTTTCCACCCGTTCGCTCATCTGCGCGGTGAAGCCCGCCGCCTGCAACTGGTCACGGCGCTTGCGCGCGTTCGCCGGATCCTTGAACAGTCCGAGCGAAATCGTGTTGGGCTGGTCGCCTGAGCTGACCACGAAGTAGTCGGTGATGCCTGCATCGGCCAGTCGCTGCGCCTGGGCCAGCGCGGCCGGACGGCTCGATTCGGCGGGCAGGTATACCCACCAGCCGCGCGACTGCTGCGACTGCTCCTGGCGGGAGCGGCTGCGCGCGCTCTCGCCGGCGAGCGCGGCGCGGGCGCTGCGCAGTGCCTGCAGGCTGGCGAACGGGCCCAGCGCAACGCAACGTGAGCCGGCTGCGCCGCTACCCTCATCCACCGCGGCGGCCGCACTGGTCGACGATTCGCCCGGCACCACCGCATCGGCGCGGCCGCTGTCGACGGCACTGGCAGCGGTAGCGGCGCCAGGGTCGGCCAGATCCGGCCGCTCGGTCAGCAGGTGCAGCACGGGCACGCCAGGATCAGCCACGCTGCGCACGTGCGCATCGTCCTGACCGAGCACCAGCCAGGCGCCCACCGCGATGTTGAGCGCGACCAGCAGCACGAACAGCAGACGCAGGAACATCGACACCTCCCAGCGGATTGCGTGGTGCATTCTAGTGGCTGGCGGCGGCCGGTATCGGCGCACCGCTCCAGGTGGCAAGCCCGCGCAGCACGCCATCAACGTACAACCGCGTGGGCATCGGCAGCAGCTCGCGCAGGATGGCCGCGTCGCCACCACCGACCAGCACGAGTGGCGTGCTCCCCAGTGGCTCGGCCACCTGGCGCACGAAGCGTTCGACCAGACCGGCACATGCGCCCCAGCAGCCCGAAGCCACGGCATCGGCGGTGTTGTCGGCCCACGCGCTGATATGCCCCGGCAGCTCCGTCCGCACCCGCGCCGTGGCGGAGGCCAGCGACTGGCGCATCAGGTGCGGTCCTGGTGCGATCAGGCCGCCCAGGTGCCGGCCGTCGGCGGCAAGCGCATCGAGCGTGAGCGCGGTCCCGACGCCAACCAGCACGCATGCACCAAGCCCATCGGCATGGGCAGCTACCATCGTGAGGAACCGGTCCACCCCCAGGCGCTGCGGCTCGGCATAGGCACTTCGCACGCCCGCCCCCGCCGCGGGACTGCGCACCCAGTCGACCGCGACACCGAAGCGCCGCGAAACCAGTGCGGCGATCGCCTGTTCGCGGGCGTCGTCCACCACCGAGGCAGCGATCACCTGCCGGGTGCCGGGCCATGCAGCCCAGGCCTCTTGAAGTTCGGTAATGAAAGGGGCCGTCCAGGCGGTCGCGCCGGTGGCGAGCGGGGTTGCGCCGTCCACCACCAACCACTTCAGCCGGGTGTTTCCCAGATCCAGCAGCAGCTTCATACGCGGCGCACCGTCACATCGGCGCTGTCCAGCGCCCGGATCTGCCCGTCCTCGAGCCGAACCCGCAGCGCGCCGCGGGCGTCGACGCCGGCGCCGGTGCCATGGAAGGACCCGTGCGCGCCGCTCAACGCCAGCGGCATGTCGCGCAACAGGTCGTGGCGTGCGTAGTCATCGATGAACCCGGCAAAGCCGGCGCGCTCAAACTGCAGCAGTCCCTGCGCCAGCGCCTGCACCAGCGCGCTGGCAGCGCGATGTCGACCCGGCGGGACGCCGCCGCACAAGGAGGCGAGGTCGGCGACGGGCTGGCCGGCCTGCTCCCGCAGGGCGTCGGTCAGACGCAGGTTGAGGCCGATGCCGACCACCGCCGCGCACGGCCCCTGGTATTCGCCGCTGAGCTCGACCAGGATCCCCGCCAGCTTGCCCTGCGTCGTCAGCACATCGTTGGGCCACTTCAGCCCGGCACCGTCGATGCCCAGCGCCTCCAGCGCCCGCAGCACGATCACGCCCACCGCCAGCGACAGCCCCGCGAGACTGCCCAGCCCGGCGTCGAAGCGCTTCACGCACGACAGATACAGGTTCAGCCCCGGCGGCGACAGCCACGCCCGGCCCCGGCGACCGCGCCCGGCCGTCTGCGTTTCCGCAAGGACCATGCTCAGGTCGGGCGCAGAGCCCCCGCGCCGCTGCAGCTCGCTGGAGGTGGAATCGAGCTCCCAATGCACCTCCAGCGGGCCCAGGCACGCGCGCGTCGCAGCGTCCAGCCCGTCCAGGATGCGCGAGCGCTGCAGCAGCTCGATCGGCCAAGGCAGCACGTAGCCTGCGCCGCTGCGTGCTTCGATCGGCAAGCCACGGCCGCGCAGTGCCTCGACCTGCTTCCAGATCGCGGCGCGGGTGAGTCCGGCCGAATCGGCCAGGCGCGCGCCCGACACCGCCTCGCCAGAGGCCAGCATGGCTAGCAGCTCAGGCGCCTGCATCGGACACACCCCGGGGCGGTGCCAGCGTGCCGCCGTAACGGATCAGATGGATGGAAACCATGCCGGCGATTCTAGCCTGCGCCGGCGCGCCGCCAGACCGAATCGCCCCGCTGACGCGCCGAAACCGCGACCCGAGGCGCCCCTTGGGACCGCCAAGGCGGGCACTGGCATCGGCCGGTCCTTTCTGTCACGCTCGATGACCTGATTCATGCGAATCAAGGGGTTGGAGTCGCCATGAGCGCCACACACTGGATTCTAGGATGTGCCCTGGCCGCAGCCGCTGCCACGCCCGCGATGGCGTCGCCCGGCTCGAGCGGTGCCGACGCGCAGGCGCTCGGCATGCAGCGCAACGGTGCGGCTCCCGCGCCTGCGCGCAACGTCGACAGCGGCGCTTCTGGTGGCGGTGGCGACGCGGTTGGCCCGCGTCAGGACGCGGACGACGGGGCCAGCGCCAGTGATGCCGGTACCGGAAGCAGCACGACCCCCGTCAGCAGCAGCGCCCGGCAGCCCAACTCGGGCAACCATTCCAGCGTGGGCTGGCAATCGCTGCTGCCGGGCTCGATCCAGTAGCAATACGTCCGCGGCCTGCCCTGCGGGCACGTCGCCTGATCCGGGGCTACCGGCCGCGCGTCAGCCCGGTGGTAACTTCACGCTGAAGCGCGCGCCGCCTAGTTCGCTCGAGCGGTCCACCGCCAGGTCGCCCTGATACGCCCGCACGATGTCCTGCACGATCGACAAGCCGATGCCGTGCCCCTGCACGCGCTCGTCGCCGCGCACGCCACGCTGCAGGATGCGGTCGACCTGATCGGCCTCGATGCCGGGCCCGTCGTCCTCCACGCTCATCCACACTCCCGGCCGCTGCTTGCCCGCTTGCGGCCGGGCCTGGATCACCAGCAGTACGCGGTGACGCGACCACTTGAAGGCATTCTCCAGCAGGTTGCCCAGCAGCTCGAGCAGGTCGCCCTGCTCGCCGTAGAACGCGACGCCCTCGTCAATCTCGAACTCGCACAGCACGTTCTTGGCCGCGTAGACCTTTTCCAGGCTCTGCACCAGATCCTCAGCATGCCCGGCGATCGGGATGGCGCTGGCGAACGGCTGGCGTCCAGTAGTGGCCGCGCGCGCGAGCTGATAGGCCACCAGCTCGTCCATCCGCCGCACCTGATCAAGCACATCGTGGCTCAGGGCGGGCGCATCGCCGGCCGATTCCAGTCGTGACCGGATCACCGCCAGCGGCGTTTTCAGGCTGTGCGCGAGATCAGCAAGCGTGTTCCGGTAGCGCGTGCGCTGTTCGCGCTCGCTCTCGATGAAACCGTTGATCCGCCCGGTGAGACCGGTCAGCTCGAGCGGGTACTGGCTGTCCAGGAAATCGCTCTTGCCCCGCTCGACCCGGCTCATGTCGGCGGCCACCTTGCGCAGCGGCGTAAGGCTCCAGCGCAGCAGCAGCATCTGCAGCACGATCAGCATCACGCCAAGGGTGGCGAGATACACGATGAGCGAGCGGCGGTAGGTGGCGTTCTCGCCCTTGAACTGGTCTTCGGTCTGGGCGACGGTGAAGGTCAGCTGCACGGACTTGTTGTCCTGCGACTCGAACACCACGCCATAGCTGTAGTAGTAGAGCCGGCCCATGCGGGTATCGATCGGCCCCACGAAGCGCGTCTCCCCGGGGGCAAGCGGCGAGAGGAAGCTGAAGTCGCGGCCGATCGCCGAGGACGACTCCCAGTGGAATCCGCCATCGCCCCGGGCGACCGCGTAAAGGCCCGAGCCCGGGCGCGAAAAACTCGGGTCCGGCGAGGAATACGGCAACAACAGGCGCCCGTTGCGGCCCACGTCGATCAGCGCCAGATAGGCGAGCACGTCGTTTTCCAGCCGGTCGCGCAGCCCGCTCAGGGCGGTCTGGTATTTGGCCTGCGACAGGGTGACCCCGATGATGCCGAGGAAGCCGGCCAGTGCCAGCCCGGTGGCCATCGCCGCGCGCGCCGCCAGCGACAGCGGGCGGCGCGGCGTGGGCGACTCAGTCCTCGTCGCCGTCGCTGCGGGGGATGGCAAAGCGATATCCGCGTCCACGTACCGTCTCGATGGGTTTGAGGGTGGATTCCGGATCGAGCTTGCGACGCAGGCGGCCGATGAACACCTCGAGCACATTGGAGTCGCGGTCGAAATCCTGCTGGTAGATGTGCTCGGTCAGGTCGGCCTTGGAGACCAGTTCGCCGGCATGCAGCATGAGGTATTCCAGCACCTTGTACTCGTAGCTGGTGAGGTCGACGATCTTACCCTCCACCGACACCGTCTGGGCGGTGGTGTCGAGCTTGATCGGTCCGCAGGCGAGCACCGGCTTGGACCAGCCGCTGGCTCGACGCACCAGCGCATTGATGCGCGCCAGCAGTTCCTCGACGTGGAACGGCTTGACCAGGTAATCGTCGGCACCGTGCTTGAGCCCCTCGACCTTGTCCTGCCAGCCGCCACGCGCGGTCAGGATCAGGATCGGGTAGCGTTGGCCAGCCTCGCGCAGCGCCTTGATCAGATCCATGCCCGACATCTTGGGCAGGCCCAGGTCGATGATCGCCAGGTCGAACGGCACCTCGCGACCGAGGTAGATCCCTTCCTCGCCATCCTGCGCCGCGTCCACCGCAAAGCCGTCACGTTTGAGACGGGCCGCCAGTGTCTCGCGCAACGGGGCTTCGTCCTCCACCAAAAGGATACGCATTAGTGACTCCCTCTCTTTCCTGTGTCGTTGATGGCCGGGCGCGGCCTGCTGCGGGGGCTGCTGCTGGCGGGCCGCGCTGGCACCGCGGCGGGCTTGCCGCCAGGCACGACCACCACGCGGACGTGCCCTTCAGGCGTGAGCACCTTGACCCGGAACTCGCTCTTGCGGCCGAACTCGCGCCGGTCCGCCGAAAGTACCTTGCCTCCCGTGTCCTGCTGCACCTGCTTGACCGCCTGGTCCAGCGTGGGCGCGCCGCCTTGCTGCGCCCAGGCGGGAGCGGCGAGCGACAGCGCCATCGCAGCAAGCAGGCGCGACAGCATAAGCGTGTTGAGTGTCATGCATGCGTGATCCGGCCGCCGGGCAACCCGGGGTCGCCCGAGGGTAAGGGCCCGGGGCTGAATAGTGGCCTGATCCGCGCGGCTCGTCATGCCGCTGCACGGGTCGGCGCGATCGCCTGTTCGAGCAGTGACCAGCCCGCTCCGTGCAGGTGCGCCCCCTCGCTGAGCGTGCGGCGGAACCCCCGCGCGCCCGGCTGGCCCTGGTACAGGCCCAGCAGGTGGCGGCTTATGTGCTTGAGCGCCGTCCCGCGCGCCAGTTCCGATTCCACATACGGCTGCATGCGCTCGAGCACGGCCTCGCGGGAGAGCAGCGGCGCCTGGTAGAGCGCCGTCTCCAGCTGCGCGAGCAGATAGGGGTCGTGATAAGCGGCACGGCCGAGCATGACCCCGTCCACCTGGGCCAGATGTTCGCGTACCTGCGCAACGGTGGTGATGCCGCCGTTGATCACCACCGTCAGTTCAGGGAACTCGCGCTTGAGCTGGTAGACGCGGGCATAGTCCAGCGGCGGGATCTCGCGGTTTTCCTTCGGGCTCAGGCCCTGCAGCCAGGCTTTGCGCGCATGCACCATCAGCACGGTGACGCCGGCCCGGAGCATCGTTTCGGTGAAGCGCTGCAGGCCGGCGTAGTCGTCCTGGTCGTCGACGCCGATGCGGCATTTCACCGTCACCGGAACCGGTCGTCCGGTGCCCGACAGCGCGTCACCCATGGCGGCTACGCAAGCGCCGACCAGTTCTGGCTCCAGCATCAGGCAGGCGCCGAACCGACCTGCCTGCACCCGATCCGACGGGCAGCCCACGTTGAGGTTGATCTCGTCGTAGCCGGCCCGGGCGCCGAGCACGGCCGCCTCAGCCAGCTCCTGCGGCTCGCTGCCGCCGAGCTGCAGGGCCACCGGATGCTCCTGCTGGCTGTGCTCGAGCAGGCGCAGCTGCCCGCCGCGCACCAGCGCGGCGCTGGTCACCATCTCGGTATACAGGCGCGCATGCGGCGCCAGCAGCCGGTGGAAATAACGGCAGTGGCGATCGGTCCAGTCCATCATCGGCGCGACGCAGACGCGCCAGTCGCTCGAATCTAGCGACTTTTGGCTTTGCAGCTGGGTTTCTTGGCGATCTGGAGCTGTTACGTTTTCGGGCATTTCCGGCAATTTTCGAGTGTTTTGCGTGCTACAGTGCTACGATAATTGCTACGCAATCGGCTATGTAGCACCGCCATATGGGCACTATCGTGCAGCGCCGTAGAAGCAACGGCTCAATAGGGTACACCGCGCAAATAAGGCTCAAGCGCGATGGCGTCTTGGTGCATACCGAGGCACAGACCTTCAGTAAGAAAGCGCTCGCCACAGAGTGGCTACGGCGGCGCGAATCAGAACTCGATCAGCAGCGCGCACGTGGCGAACCACTGGGCGTCCGCCATACGCTGAAAGAACTCATTGACTGGTACATCGCCGAGGTCAAAGCGTCTGCGAACTGGGGCAGGACCAAGGAAGCGGATCTCAGCCGACTTCGTGGCTACCCCATTGCAGCGAAGAGAGCCGCCAACCTCTCAGTCGCGGACTACCTGCAACATGCCGCCGAAAGGCGCGATGAAGGAGCAGGCCCAGCCACCGTAGGAAACGACTTCATCTGGATTGGCCAGATACTGAAGTCAGCACGATCTGCGTTGAGCATCCCTGTAGACCTCACGAAGCTCGACGATGCCCGCCATGAGCTCCGCAGCCGCAAGGTGATTCAGAAATCGAAGCAGCGCGATCGGCGCATCAGCACTGCTGAGGAAGCGAGGCTGCTGGAGCATTTCCGGGCGCGAGACGGGCGAGCCGACATCCCTATGGCCGACATAGTGCAGTTTGCCCTTGCGTCCGCACGGCGGCAGGAGGAGATCACACGCCTGCGTCGCCATGACCTCGTGCCGGAAAAGGGTATCGCCTGGCTCGATGATGTGAAGCACCCACGGCAGAAAATCGGCAATCGCCGCAGCTTTCGCATGCCGCCCGCAGCTTGGGAGATCATTCACCGCCAGCCCGCGGATAGCGAACTCGTTTTCCCCTACAACCCCAAGTCGATCGGTGCGGCCTTCACCCGCGCCTGCAAGCTGCTGGAGATTAAGGATCTGCGGTTCCACGATCTGCGTCACGAGGCGACATCGCGCTTGTTCGAGCGTGGGCACAGCATTCAAGAAGTGGCTCAGTTCACGCTGCACGAATCTTGGGCCACGCTCAAGCGCTACACCCATCTGAAACCTGAAGACGTGCCGGACCGGTAGACCGCTCACAGAATGGTGGGGCTCGCTGCCGGGACCAGATCACGCACGGGCCCGTCGAATGAAGGAACCTGGATGCAAAATCAAATCAAGGCCGTCGCTTTCGACGCATTCGGGACTCTCGTCGAGATACGCGACAAGCGGCGACCCTATGCCCGATTAGCGAAGGCTGCGGCACAGCCGCTGGCGAGATCGCCAATGTGCGAACCGATCGACTTGGACGCCATGGTTCATCTCTGCGGCTTGACTCTTGACGCCAGCGAGATGGCGATCCTCCACGCAGACCTACAAGCCGAACTCGCATCTACCCAGCCCTATCCAGAAGCGGAAGAGGTTCTGAAAGAGCTCAGGGGACTTGGCGTGAGGATTGCCGTCGCCTCGAATCTCGCCCTACCCTACGCCCGCCCCATTGAGGAGAAGTTCGGCCATCTATTGGACGTCTCATGCATGTCTTTTGAGGTGGGTTTTGTGAAACCTGATGCCGGTTTCTACGCTGAACTCTGTAGACGGCTAAACCATCTTCCCCAGGAGGTGCTCATGATCGGCGACACGTGGCGTTGCGACTACGAGGGTGCAACTGTCGCCGGTCTACACGCTATCCACCTTGATCGACAAGGAAAGATCGAGGTGGATCAGAGCTACGTTTTTTCGTCAAACCTCTGCAGCGTTCTCGCCTACATAGGAGGGCGGCAACAATCAAATTCAGACTGAAGACCCACTAGCCACCGAAAGCGGGCGCGGGCATCAAGCCGACGAAAATGGTGCCTTTGTCTTAGAATGAAACAAGCTCACGAAAGGACGAAACTACCTGATCTCTCGCGGCGGGCTCGTCCGTATTCCACAGCCGCGCAAGTACTCGCAACGCGCCTTCGCATTCCGCAGGTTGAAGTGGGTTGCCATCAACCGCAGCAAAGGGGCCATCGGTCTCCGTCAGGATCCGATTGTGGGGCATCTTAGCTGCCAGATCCGCTCCCTTTTTGCCTCGCAACATCGCGTTTCCCACTGAGAACCAACATCCCATCTCGATCGCGCGTGCGAGCTCACGTTGCGTGCCAGAAAACCAGTGAAGGACCGCCACGCCATAGCCAGGATGGTGCTCCAAGGCATCAAGCACGTTGCTCGCCGCCGCGCGGCTGTGCAGGGTCAAAATCCGGCCACCCGCAGCCACGCAAGCCGAGAGGACGTGCTCGAATACCTTGACTTGGTCTTTCCAAAAGGCACGACAGTCGGGACCTCCATCTAAGCCCACTTCCCCCACATAACGCGCTTCGGGAAGCAACTGGTCGAACAACGTTAGTTCTGACTTGCGTTCCTTGGCGAGCTGCGGGTGGAGCCCCAAGGCGGTCTTGATCCGCGGCACTCCCTTAGCCAGGTCGGAAGTCCCACGCCAAGCCTTGGGGGTGGTGGTGACGGAAAGCACATAGCTTTTGCGCTGCGCGATGCGCTGAACCTGCTCCCGTGGGCTGGGATACAGGTCCAAGTGGCAATGCATATCAACAAGCGGACTGCTCATCGGATGAGGCGTTGGGCGCTCAAAAAGTCCCTTACTTCTCGCATGCCGCGATGCACTACGTCTACCAACGCGTCGCGAGCGTTGGCTTCCTGGGGTAAAGGACCCGTCTTGGCTACCCAAGCGGCAACGTCGGCCGCGGGAAGTCGGTGGGCCGCCAGGATCATTGCCATCAAGTCGTCGCGCTTCGTCTCGTCTGCAAGAACCTGCTGGAGGTCTGCGCCCGGGTTGTCATAGTGCGTCCGATCGGCCCACTGAGCTGCGTGGAAGGATGCCCGCCGGATCAAGCAGGGAACACATCGACCGCATTGGATACCATGCCTCTTCCACTTGCCGCACGAGACCGTGCGATCAGCAATCGAGCGCAACCGTTGCTGGTCTAGGCACTGGGCGATCATCTCCCCTTTCGTCGTCTGAGCGAACGGGTTCTTGATCTGGGCAGGAATGCCGACAGCATCCCAAATCTCTTGGATGAGGCTTAAGTAATGAGGGTGCGTTGTGCGCGTGCTAAGGGCGCCGATGCGTCGGTTCGTCAGCGGAGGATTGATCGCGATGAGTCCGTTCTCTGGGACATACAACACAGGCTTCCGAATGCCCAGATTGAGTTCGGCCATGGTTGCCGCCATCAGCGCACCCATGCCGAGAAAATTGATGCTCCTAGTGCGCATCTGGACGTCGTTGGCTGGCTCCCACCACTTCGCCGGGTGAGCGATGGCTCCGAACCGGGAGAGCCCGAGGCCCAAGCGTCCCAAGATCTCTTGCTGTCTCCCAGCGTCACGCGGATAGGCATGGCTGACCAGCACCGGCTTCTTGCCGTTCGCCTGAAGGTCCAGCATTCCAATGGCGCTATCCAGACCGCCGGAATACAGGCAGACGCAATCGCTGTCGTCGAGAGAAAGCTTGTTTCTTACCCTTGGGCGAAGTGGGGGTGGCGCATGTCCGCCCCCGACCACATTGATCTTCCACTCATCGCCACTGAGGAACAGCAGCGCACGCTCCAAACGCTTGAGAACCGGGCGCCATGGGTCTGGATCGGCCAGGCCTACGACCAATTCGATTTGGCGTGCCCAGCCATCCGCGGCAGTGTCTCGGCTGACGAAGGTGTCTGCGGCGGTGACCGCAAGCGACATGGAAAGAAAGTCGAAGGCCCGTCCGGGCACTACATGCTTAATCCGCGAAACGGCATCAAGGACTGGTCTGCCAATCGTCGCAGAACCGTGTTGCCACGGCTTCCTACCGTAAAGCTGGACCGGAAGCACTCCATCTGAACGTGGGGGCAAGGCGTCGAGGTCAGGATGAACATACACCTGAATCATGGTTCGTAGGCCTCCCATTCCTTCCAAACCTCCCGAATAGCCGCCAACTCGGCGGTCTGGATTTGCTTGCCAGTCATCCCTTGCACCTGCCCATCCAGAAGTGGCCGCATGTGCTTGTCTGTGGCGACCTTCACCAGCTCAAAGAGCCCCTTTTCTGCCCGGTCTAACTGGTCGGCAGAAGCCGCCTTCCCAAAGGCCCGGTCTGAATCGAGCACAATCTGTTCGAACACACAACGGCCGACGTAGGCGATCATGACCTCCACCAAAAGCTCATCGGTGATGTCGCCGAAGTCGAATGTTTCGACCCCTTCCAAGCATTCCGACAACGCTTCGTTCAGTGCCGTGCGTATCCGTTCCGCGTCACCGTTTTCGGGCACCAAGGCCTCAACGATGGCGTCAATGGCTTCTCGCGTTGGGCGTCCGGCAAGCGCCCTAAGGTTGACCGGCGCCTTAGCAGGATTTGTCCTCAGTTGATCGAGGACCCCAAAGAGCCCGCTGCCTACCTGCGCCATTGCACCGAAGCGACGTGGGCCCACCGTGGACCCACCCGTTGAAGACCGTGCGTAGTGCCTCAGCGCCTTGGTGAGATAGGAACGGTCACCGCTGCCCACGAAACGGCCCAACGATGTTCGGAACCCTCGGAACCGGTCGGACTCTGGCTCGGGACCTGGGCCCGCACCATCCACATCAGCCCAAGGTGGCACCAGAGGACTGTTGTTACCCGGCCCTCTGCTGGAAGTGGATGTGCCCATTTACTTCTCCTCCTTGAACCAAGCCTTGTCCCGCACGAGCACCAGCAACCATGGTGGCTGCTTCGGCAGGTTGCGGATAAAACTCGCAAGCAACCCTGCAGCGGCGCCAGCTTGGCCATCTGCCTCGGCTAGAAGGGCGGCGCCTGTGAAGGCATCAGGTTTGGTCTGCCAATCCTGATGCGGCCTGAAGAGCTCGATCAGTTCACGCATGACGCCTAACCGCTCTGCGGCAGGGATTTCCCTGATGGCCGCCTTGGCAGCGGGCGACGCCATCGTGGTTACCTTCCGCAAGCGCTCAAATGCCTGTGCGGCAGCTTGAGAAAGGTCGGAAGATTCGTTACGCAGCGCAGTGGTCTCTCGGCTTAGATAGATAAGGGCACGAAGGTCGTGGCCCGAAAGCGAGGGTTTGAGACCAAACCAGTCCCACAAAAACGACGTGTCGTCCTCCCACTCCTTGGGAAGGACCTTGTTGAACGCTTCCTGGTCTTCCAGCAGTCTTTCCATATCGACGACCAACGGGGGCTGGCCCTTTGGTGCCTCGTTGATGAGCGAATACAGCTTGGTGACGGCTCGCGGACTCGCACATCGCTCGAACAAAGCGAACTTCGCAACCATCCCTTCATCTACGGGCATCTCCCGCCGTTCGGCAATGCGAGCTCTCAGGCGGACCACGTTAAGCAGACGCTTGACGATGCGTGGGTTGCCCTCCACATACGTCGACTTGGCCAAGAGCGCCGCCATGCGGTCGGCGATGTCGAACGTGGCCACCAAGTTCTTCCCGTCTGGCCCCAAAGCTCCAACCGCGTCGGCGACAGATAGCGGCTGCTCCTTCCAGCTGGACCGGAGGTTGTTCTCCAAGCGTGCCCTCAAGGCAGACAAATCTTTCTCAGGCATCTTCGCTGCCTCAGCGAAGAGCATGAAGAGGAACGCCCGAATCTCGGCTACACCAAGCCGCGGCACACGCACGGGCACCTGAATCAACTTATCGAGATAGTCTTTAACGTGGCGCACATCCACTCCGCCGAAGTGCTCGGAGACAGAGTGCCGCACCATGTCTTCATCCGCTGCCACCACGAAAGCGGACTGGTCCATGAAGAGGAAGAGACGCAGCGCTTCCAGCGTATGAATCGTCTGGGCAGGCAAGCAGCGGTCTAGGTTGTCCACAAAAACAACCATGGTCTTCTTCAGGCCGGCCAGTAGTTCGCCGAACTCGTGGCGGAAAGCATCAATCTCTTCCGGCGGGCTTTTCTTCTTCTCGGGATCTACGAGGCCTGCGACCGCTTTGCCTCCTTCGGCAACAGCCTTCGCATCCTCTTCGCCCGGCCTCCCGTCAATGAAGTTGCCTACGGCTCCCACAGCCTTCGCGGCGGCACCAAACATCGGGATACCATGCGTAGCCGCCAAGACCTCGACGGCCAAGCCAAGAGTCCGCATGGTGTTCACACGCGCTAGAAGCCGCTTGGCTAGTCCGAACAATCCCTCCTTGTTTTTGGCTTCCTCGTAAAGTGAGCGAGCGATGACGTCCATCAACGCCGCTCGCGCGTCGTCATAGCCTTGGTATAGCCAAGCGTCAAAGCGGATGACGATCGTATCGTCGCCAGCTCGCTGCTTCAGTTCAACCTCAATGAGGTTGAGGAGGCTGGATTTGCCCGTCCCCCACGTGCCGAAGATTCCTACGGAGACCGGGCGCATGCCGGGGTCAACCAGGATCTCGGCAACGACCTCAGCTACCTCGGCATAGTTGAGGTAGTCCCTCTTGGTCTCGATGTCAGACCACATCGTCCCTTCCCCCTGTCATACAGACAGCCCAGCTTCTAGCCGACCAAGGACTCGTTGTATCACGACTTGACGGATATCCGCCTTCAGGGCCTTGCTTTAACCACGCCGTCTGGAGACCGCCGCCGAAAATTCCAGTCGCGGAACTGCGGGTGCTCGTCCAGAAAATACAAAACGATACCTTCGACGATGTCGTCCATAGACGCCCGCAACCCTTCCTCTTGGTCCAGGTACTTGCAGTACAAATCCAACATCCGGCGGACCTCGGCGTTCTTCAAATTTAGTTTCATCTTCGGTCCAAGTACGCGACCAGCCGCTAGCCCAGGTTTCGAACTGCAAGTAGTAAGTCCAGGTGCTTCCAGTGATGGCGAGAAGGCACCCGATGCCCAGTCATTTTTGCGGGCTCCGCAAAAATGGCGCTACTCCGCAACCGACCAGAGCGCGGCGAGACCTTCGCCATTTTGTAGCGCGGAGGGTATGTCCCGCATGAGCTTGTGATACCTCTCGCTTGCAGTTGCTGCTTGCGCATCAATGGCTTCCGAAGGAACCGGGGGCGTGTGAACGAGGTAGGACCGCACGAACCTGTCGAAGAAGGCCATCAGCACGTGCACATCGTTGCGCACGAGGCTGATCTCTTTCCTGGTTCGGCTTAGCGATCCAGCGATTCGGGCCTCTAGGTGGTCTTGCTCGTCGCGGCGCCGCTCCTCCTGTAACCAATCGCGCACAGCTTCGCGAACCGCGGCCGCACGCGTTCCGCCGCGCTCTGCGAGCAGGGCTTCTAACCTCTGCAACATGCTGTCGTCGAGCCGAACGCTGATTTGTGAGGTTGCCATAGCGGGTTTCACCTGAGATTCGACGGGTTCTTTTTTGGGATTCGTTACAGCTGAGCGATAGCAACGGCTACGTCGCAGATCGCGCGAAAGTGAATCCCACTCCTTTATGTTCCACTACCTGAACATTCGGGTTGCCGCTGTGGAGTCGCCTGGGAGTTTTTTGCGGGCCCCGCAAAAAACTCTTGGCACTGGATCGGTTGCGCGCCCGTCGGGCAAGCCCCGCATGGAATCCGCAGCAAGCAGCCGCTGAAAAAATCATCGTGCTCCACAGACAGCGACTCCGGTATCAAAGTGGTCCGCCGGCCGCGTTGATGCGGCGCCAGTCCGCTGCGGCTTGGGCCTTGCGCTCATCCAGGTATGCCGCAAGCCGCGTGGCATCAACCAGCCAAGGCGACTTCTGGCTCCCGACTCGGAACGCAGGTACCGGGAGAGCTGCACGACCAGCACGCTTTGCTGCCTCCTCCGGCGTCATGCCGAAGAGTTGGGCGCAACGTCCCAGTGGAATCTGAGCGGTCCCATACTCGGCCATGAGAAGAAAGAGCGTATTCATGCGCGCCCCCCAATGAGCTCCCTCGCCCGCTCGATATGGGCGAGCACGGCAGCGCTTGGTGGTTGAGAGGCTCGAGCCCTCTGTTCTTGCCGCAGCTTCACGGCAACCGCTTGTCGGGCCGCATCTGCACGCTTGGCTTCACGCCTCTTCGCAACAGCCACGCCCCTAGCGAATCTGAATTCCTCGCGCTCAGCTTTACCAGCGAGTGATGCCAGAAGGCCAACTCGGCTGTTTTTTATCTCGGCATCCGAATAGCCCGCGACTTCATCGAGGAGTTGCTGACCGAGCTCCTGTGAATACCTCCGCACCACTTTCAACATTTCGGCTCGCTCGGCCTTGTGCAGTCCGTCTTGAAAGTGGAACGCTGATTCGTCCGCGATGCCGTTGTTGGTAGTAGTACTTATGTTTTGTACTGTTTCTTCTGTAGTACTGGACGGTGTTACCAGAACCCGGTTTTCCCGTTCGTGGTCGCCATCCACGATACGGGGATCCCGCTTGTGGTCGCCATCCACGATATGGAAATCCCATTTGTGGTCGCTCACCACAATACGGGAATGCCGTTCTTGGTCGCTTCCCGGTTCGCGAACTATGGGCCGCGAGAGCTGCTCGTACCTACTATCAGATGACAACGACGGAGCACCTTGTTGCTCGTCATGCACCCGTGATGGAGCAGCCTCGGGAGTGAGATCCGCTGGATCCTTGATGATCCAGGTTGTACTCACGAATCTTCCGCCAGTACCTCGAAGACGCTCGATTTGAAGGTAGCCGCAACGCTGTAGCTCCCTGACCGCTGACATCGTTGACTCCCTCCCATCCCCGGAGTGCTCTGCAAGGCGGGCGATAGTCAGGCGATATGAGCTGGAGCAGGAGGAGAGAAAGCCAAAGAGCCCCTTCGCCTTCCAGCTTAAATTGCGATCTCGAAGAACGGCATTGTCGAGAACAGTGAAGTTCTGTGGCCGTGATCTGCGAACAACAATCAGTTCAGACATGGCCAGCTCTACGCTCGATCAACAATCGAAGCAATGACGTCGGTACGGAAGTACACACGTCGGCCGAGCTTCACCCTCGCGGTCAGCAGCTCCTTGGAGAACGCTGAGTCATGTTTCGACAAGCTGTACCGCAAGCCTACTGCGCTGCGCTTCAGTAGCTCCGCAAGCTGCGGATATGTCATCAGCTCACCAAAGCGAGCGACCAACCTTTCACTAGTTTCCATGGCGCACCATTTGCCCAACAAGACCTAAGTTGGACGCAGATTGCCTAACAAAAAAAGCCCTTGGCAAGAGGCACTTTCTTTGTCCGATATATATATATCACTCTACTTTTTTCCATTATAAAGATGATTATCTATTGGCACAAATATTTGGCGATCAAGCCGCCTAAGCCACTGATTTCTTTAGGGGCCAATTTGCGCCTAAACCGCACTTTTCGCGAAAAAATATTTTTCGGCCTCGTGCACTTTGGGCCGGTTGAGGCGTACCTGCGCGAGCCCCTGACCAGAGGTAGCTTGGACATGGGCCGTTGCTTGCCGCCAGAAGCCGCCGTGAGTCCGCGTCTGTCAGGTCGGATATAAGCCGCCCTTCGTTATCCGCCAGGTCATGCGGTCAGCACCAGAAGATGACGCGCGGTCGTACTACTTGCTCTGCCACACCTGTGGGTCTGGTGCACGTGGGGCGCCCCCTCCGTCCCAGGGCACGCAACACGTGCTTCACTGATTCCCCCTGCGGCGGACTTTACGCGGCCCTGCCGTCCGACCGCTCCCGGCCAATAGCTACCATTCGCGGGAACCACGAAGCCTTAAGGCCAACGGCAGGTTCACTTCGAAACCTGCCGGATGCTCGGTGGGGCCAACTCGGCCTCTTGCAGACACTCGACGCACATGGCCGCTTGTCCACCGCAGTAATCGGAAGCTAGAAGTAGCCTCGTCCAAGTACCGTGTCAACGGTGTCATCTTCCACTTCAGGGAAGCATTCGTTTATGTGCGCAATGAATCGTGCAAAGCTAGTTAAGTGCAGCGGATTGCTGTCTAAGAAACGAATGTATGCATCACGCCCACGTTGCCTGCCTTGGCTGGTGCTGAAATCACTCCGGACGTTTGAAGCCAGGCGCTTTGCTTTGCGCAACACGATGACCTCATCGATCGAGGTTAGCTTCGTCGTTATGGGCGTCATGTCGAGATATTCGCACAACAGTACATATCTCGAACCCGGCACTGCTCGCTTCAACTCGTTCGAGGTTTGCGATGCCTCTTGAAACATAGTCTTATCGAGATTGGTTTTAATCTCGGTCGCAAAGTGTGAAACGTAAAATTTCTTGCTGAATGCCGATCCGCCATCAGGGTCGTTCGTGATGGTTATCCGATGAGTCTTCGCTACCGAGAAGTCTTGATCTTTTGTCTTTAGAAAAACGCCACCCGGGGATCCAAGGTCAAGGAAGGGAGACCCAAAGCTAAGTCCGGCAAATGACGAGTGCGGTCCACAAACGATGTTCCCCAGGCGGCTGAAGCCCGGCACCAGCCGTGCATCGAACAGATATGGCAGGAACTCCTCAAGGACGCTGTTTGATAGCTTTAGTTGGCCGTTTTGACGATAGAGAAAATTATCATCAGCGTCGTAGATTAAATCCAAATCGATAAACCGCTTGTACGAATTCAACGCATCTACGAATATTTCCAGCAGCGCGTCGCCTTCGCCTTTAGCCTCTCGGAGAATTGCGATCCACTCGCCGTAACGTTGAAGCGCGAGATCGACGCGAACCTTGTCTCGGTCAGGAAGATTGTTGTTTGCGCTAAGTGCGACGAGCTTGTCCCCGTGCGTTGCAGGATGTATTACTTGCATTGCCTGACCTTTCTACGGTTGTGTCTTGGAACGACCTAGTACGGCGTGTCTTCGAAAGCCAACAGTGGCGACGGCTGTACTTTCTTGATACCCGTTATCGCTGCTTGAAGCGCTTCCTCGCTCTTTTCAGGTGCGCCATCCAAAGCAGTAGCTAAGGCCTGTTGTCCGAGCAATCGCGCGCAGTCGAGAGCAATGGGGTTGCAGCCAACGCGCCGTGCGATTATCACGTCTTCGTATATATCTTGCCCATAGCGATTGCTGAACACGCGCTCTTCGGTTTGCAGGACTTGATAGCCGGCACTTTTCCTCATAAGACTCTCAATGAGGTGGGAATTTCGGAACGAACATCCCAGCACGCTCGACTGCCTTCCCACAACAAAAACGACAGGCGCTCCCTGTTTACATACTCGTGCTAATTCGTTCAAAACCTGTGCCATATCCATGCAATATTGGACGACAGTCAGAAATCTGTTCCCGCGATGTTTGCGATTGGCGCCTATCTCCGAGCTTGCTGCCTTCAGCGGGTCCCAGCCTAGTAACTCCACCGCCGGCCGATAATTCTGGTGGTAATTGAAAACGTTGATGTAGGGGGGGGATGTGATTACCGCGTCAACCGTTTCAGCGTCGACGGCCAAACTGCGTGCGTCACCGAGAAAACACTTTGCGGATCCGCCGTAGCTCTTGAGTTCGTCAAGCATGCCTGCGACACATAAGAGTCCGCGCGAGAGGGAATTGTGCGTTATGTCGGGCTTGTCACCCATGCCAAGCAATATGGCTGCCGTAAGGCATTTCTGGAGCGCCGGGTCACTACCGAGACCCTTCACCGCATCTATGACACGCTCGGGCGCTTGACTCGAAGAAAGGAGGTTAGCACTAGCGCTCGTTAAGGCGGACTTCAGTCGACCGAATTCTGCCACTGGCTGGCCGCTCAACGATGCAAGCGAAGCTAGGTGCCACGCTGCTGGGTTAACCTCGGAGCCTATTCCAACACTTCCTCGCTGGGCGGCCTCGAACAACACTGTTCCACTTCCGCAGAACGGGTCAAGGACTACTGAAGCATCCGGGCAGACTTTTTCGAGCAAATACTCGATGAGCTGTGGAGAGAACTGTCCTCGCCACGGCAAACGACTTGCACGCGATTTTCCGATGATATTTAGTCTTGAGCCTTCGAGCTCGAGCACGGGGAACGAGGCTTCGTCGAGTCGGGGTTCCGGTTCGAGATACATCTGTAAACCCTTAGATGGCGCCTTGACAGAAAAGGAAGCGGGCAGCCCGTTCGCGAGATGGACGTATGATAACGCACGGCCTCGGAAATGCCGCCGCTGCCTCACCCCGTTGACAAAAAGGTGTCATCGCGCTGCCTATTCCTCAACGGGCTGCTCTGTTTGCATCAACGTCGTCGAGTCATTGATCTGTCGCGCTCGGAAGCAGTCCCGACAGCGGAGACTCACGGCCCTCTATGGCGATGACGCCCGACGGAGCCGATCAACGTGCCGATTTTTTGCTGTTGGTGGCGCCACCAACCAAATAGATGAACGGCTGCTCCACCTCCGAATCGGCCGTCACAAGCGGATAGTGACGAGCGACCGCTTAGGGTCAGAAGCCGCCGCCGTAGCGGCGAGCTGGCGGTGCTGCGTTTGCCTCAGCGCGAGGCGGGTATCTGTAGGTGCGATATCTCCGACGCCCCATTTCCCTTAGCACTAGTGCAACACAGGTGCTACACGACGGAAACTTGCCGTCCACAAAGCCTATGAAGGCTGACCTTTCAGGTTCTATCGGTCCAGTCCATCATCGGGGCGACGCAGACGCGCCAGAGGGTCGATGCCTCGGTAGAACAGGGGCTCAAGGGGCTTTGCATGGGCCTATGGTCGCCCAAAGGGGGCCATGCGCCTAGGCCGCCGCCGGCGCGCCCTCCCCGCAGCCACGGGCCCGGGCGAAGGCCCGGACAACGAAAAATCCTTGTGGAGAAGGTTTTAATTGGCGGTTAATATCTCATCCCCGGAATGTCAAGTGACATGGACCACACTTATGAAGATCTACCAGGCCGCCCTGCTGGCCCTGCTGGTTTCGCTGCTTGGCGCATGCGCCAGCTCGCCAGGTTCTTCCGCCGCGCCCGAGTTCAATCCAAATGCGCAGGCGATGGCGGTGTATCACATCGGTGTGGATGACCTTTTGCAGGTCTCGGTATGGAACAACCCCGACCTCAGCGTGAAGGTGCCGGTCCGCCCCGACGGCCGCATCACGGTACCGCTGATCGGCGACGTGGAAGCCGGCGGCAAGACGCCGGACGAAGTCTCCGCGGACATCCAGACGCAGCTGAAGGGGTTCATCCGCGATCCCCAGGTGGCGGTAATCGTCACCGAGCTGCGCAGTCACGAGTACCTGCTGCGCGTGCGCGTCACCGGTGCCGTGCGCTCGCCCGTTTCCATCCCCTATCACCAGGGCATGACGGTGCTCGATGCCGTGCTCGCCTCCGGCGGCATCACCGAGTTCGCCGCGCCTGACCGCACCGAGCTCTATCGCAAGACGAGCACCGGGACGAAGTCCTACTCCGTGCAGCTTGGCCACATCCTGCAGGACGGCCAGCTGGGCACGAACTACCCGGTTGAGCCGGGCGACGTCATCACCGTGCCGCAGCGATCTTTCTGAGTCGTCGAACACGGACGTGAGGGGACGTCATGACTGAAAACCAATCATCCTTGCTGGCCTTGCTGCCGGTACTTCTGACCGAGGCGCGGCGACGCCTCACCGCCATCATTCTCATTTTCGCGGTGATCGCGCTGTGCGCGTTGGCGCTGGGGCTGGCGTGGCCCAAGCGCTACGACGCATCGACCACGATCCTCGCGCAGGACAGCAGCATCATCACGCCGCTGATGGAGGGCGCGGCGGCGGCCACCGGCACCAAGAATCGGGCAGGTATCGCGCGCGACGTGATCTTCAGCCGCGACGTGATGAACCGGGTGCTCAACCGCGGCGGCTGGCTCGCCGAGCATCCCAGCCCGGCGGAGCAGAACCGCATCATCGACGGGATCAAGTCGCGCACCACGGTCAACATTTCCCATGGCAACCTGATCACCATCAGCTACCACGACAGTGACCCGCAGCGCGCATTCACGGTCACCAGCGAGTTCGGCAAGCTGTTCATCAGCGAGAGCCTGGCGTCGAAGCAGCGCGAGAGCCGCGACGCCTACGAGTTCATCGACAGCCAGGTGGAGGCGTATCGCCAGAAGCTCACCGCGGCGGAAAACAACATCAAGAAGTACCGCGAAGAGAACATCGACGCGCGGCCCGGCAGCGATGCCAGCACCAACGCGCGCATTGGCGAGCTCCGTTCGCAGGTGGAAAACGCCCGCATGGACCTGATGGAAAAGCGCTCGCAGGAGGCTTCGCTGAAGGCCCAGCTGTCGGGTGAATCCGAGGTCACCGCGGTGCAGACCACGGAAGGCGTATACCGCGCCCAGATGGCCGACCTGCAGGCCCAGCTGGACAAGCTGCTGCTGACCTACACCAACGAATACCCCGACGTGGTTCGCATTCGCCACCAGATCGCTGACCTGAAGAGCCAGCTCGACCGCGCCGCGGCAAGCAAGCAGCAGGCCCGGGCGGGTGGTGCGGCTGTCGCCATCGATGGCAACGCGCAGTTCAACCCGTTGTATCAGCAGATGAAGAGCCAACTGTCCGCGCTGCAGGCGGACATCGCGGCAAGCAACGCGCGCATGAACGCCAGCGAGTCCATGCTCAACGCCGAGCTCGATCGCGCCAAGCGCATTGCCGGGTCGGAAAACGTCACGGCGGAGCTCACGCGCGACTACGACGTCAACCGCGACGTCTACCAGGACCTGCTCAAGCGCCGCGAGAATGCCCGTGTGTCGATGAACCTCGATGCCACCCAGCAGGGCCTCACCTTCGTGGTGCAGGATCCGGCCGTGTTGCCGCTGAATCCTTCCGGCCTGCGCTTCCTGCATTTCGCCCTCGCGGGGTTCGTGCTGGCACTGGCGGTGCCGCTGGCCCTGGCGTTCGCGCTGGTCCACTTCGATCCACGCCTGCGTTCGGGCGAGGAGCTGGAGCGACTGACCGGGCTGGGCGTGCTCGCCGTCGTGCCCTACTTTCCCACGCCGATGGATCTGCGACGCCAACGCGTGCGCAACGGGCTGCTCGGTGCGGTTGCGGTTGGCGTGGTGCTGGCTTACATGCTCTCGGTATGGATCAACATGAGGGGTGCGCCATGACCAGTCACCCGCAGGAACCGGGCGACGCGGACTTCGTCGAGCTGAACGAGCTGTCGATCGATGCGCATCTGCCGCAGCGAACGTCCAGCAGCCAGTCCATCGCGCTCATGACCGAGACGCGCACGCTGGTCCCCAGGCAGCTGGAAGAGCGCCGCCTGATCCATCCGGAGCAGTCCGCGCGCAGCCAGGCCGACGTGTTCCGGGAAATCCGCACGCGCCTGCTCGAATTGGCAGGCCTGCAGAACTTCATCACCCTGGTGGTCGCGGTCAGCCCGCGCTCGGGCAGCAGTTTCGTCGCCCGCAACCTGGCTGCGGCGTTCGCGTTCGACCAGGCCAAGACCAGCCTGCTGATCGACTGCAATCTGCGTTATCCCGAGCAGCACAAGGTGCTGGGGGTGGATGATTCCCAAGGCGGCCTGATCGACTTCCTCGAGCAACCCTCCCGCGGCATCAAGTCGGTGATCTACCCGACCGTGATTCCCCACGTGCGCCTGATTCCTGTCGGTACGGCACGTGAGAATGTCGGCGAGTACTTCTCCTCGTTCCGGATGCGCGCGGTCATCGACTCGCTGCGCAGTCGCTACGACGACCGCTACATCTTCCTCGACGGCCCCGCGGCCAAGGATGCGCCGGATGCACGCATCCTGGCCGACCTGGCGGACTTCGTCGTGCTTGTCGCCGGCTACGGGCGCGACACGGCCAAGTCGATCTCACAGGCCGCCGCGAAGTTCGATTCGGCGAAGCTGGCCGGCGTCATCTTCAATCACGCGCCTTGAGACAGGCGCCCCTGAGCGCACCTGTGTCGAGTGGATCTGCGTGGACTGGACGCCGCTTGCGGCGCGCAAACGGAATGCTGGATACCGACGTATCAGGGGCACCACCAGAAGGTGCGATGCATCAGGGGAACGACCATGTTCAGCTCGACCAGGCTCGTCAGCGCGATCCTGCTGGCGCTCGCCACGCTGGCCGCCAGGGCCACGGAGATCGACTACACGCTATACAGCGGCGTGGAGCACAGCGACAATATCCGGTTAAGCAGCGACAACGCCAAGGGTGAAAGCTCGCTCCTGCCGGGGTTCAACTTCTCGCTGTTGCAGAATGGTGCCACCGTGCAGGCCAACATTGCCGGCGACATCCACTACCGCCGTTACCTGGGCGGCGACTACACCGACCAGACCCAGAGCTCGCTCGCCGGCCACGTGAACTGGGTGATGCTGCCGGGCCGGCTGGACCTGACCGCGGAGGACTTTGCCAGCGTACAGCCGGTGGACACGCTGGCCAGCAACGCCCCGGAAAACCTGCAGCAGACCAACGTCTACTCGCTTGGACCAACCCTGCATTTCCGCCTCGGCGAAACCCTCTCCGGCGAAGGGGAGCTCCGCTATATCAACAGCTACGCGCAGAAGACCAAGAGCTTCAATTCCCAGCGCGGCCAGGCGGCGCTGCGCATCCTCAAGAGCCTCAACGCGACCGACCAGCTTTCATTGAATGTCGAAACCCGGCGCGTGACCTTCTCCGAGCCACTGCAGGGCAACGCCGACTACAACGGCAGCGAGGCGTACGCGCGCTATGTCAGCAAGCTCAACCACGTCGACCTGGACGTGGCGTTGGGCTATTCCCAGGTTTCGCTCGACCGCGCCGCGTCGCGGAAAGCGTCCAGCCCGTTGGCACGCCTGATCGTCAACTGGCACGCCACCGAGCGCACGACCCTGGGCGTCACCGGCTCGCGCCAGTATTCGGACGCAGCGCAGGGCTTGATGCGGCAACCAGCGCAGAACATCAGCGGAAGTTCCGGCGCCACCGTCGGCGGCATCAACGGAGGCACCAACGCGGGCAACGCCGTGGTGAGCGCGCAGGTTTACGAAGAGCGTCGCGCGGAGCTCAACTATGCATTTCGCACCGAGCGACTGCTGCTCACTCTGGCGGCGCGCAATTCGAAGCTGGAGTACTCGGAAGACCCGACCTTCAACCAGACGGCGCGCGGTGGCAGCGTGGGCATCGACTATCGCCTGCAACCGACGCTGACGCTGTCCGCCTATTACGAGACCGAGCGGCGCACCTATCAGACGCTCGATCGAAAGGACCGCACCCGTCAGGTTCTGCTGACCCTGACCCGCCAGGTCAACGCGCATTGGAGCTGGCGTACCAGTCTCAGCCAGCAGACGCGCAGCAGCAACGCCGTGGGCCGGGGCTTTCATGAAAACCTGATCTACGTCGGGGTTGCCTACGCTCGCTGAGTACCTGCTCGACGTGCCCCATGCGATGGAGTGGAGCGCGAGCTCCGGCCGCTGCCCGCGAGCGGCCCGGGCATCGAGCGGCGAGAGCTGTTCGCTGGGCGTATTCGGATACACCGACCCAGAGGCCAAGAAGCTGCTCCCCATGCGAAATCTGTTGGCGCCGTAGCGAAGCGACAGCGGGTCCCCGGTTGCAAAGGCCCATTGTCCGCTTGCGCCTCGTATCGTCCTCCGTCAGGCGAAGATCCGCGGCAGGCTGAGGATGGAGCGGAACCAGCAGCCACCGATTTCCGGCTCGATGGCAACACGTCGGATATCGAGATCATCCCAGTCATCGAACGTCCTGTAGCCCCCGTAATAGCTGAAGGCACAGTCCATCCCCGCCTTCCGCAGCAGCTCGCGGGTCGTCCCGTCGAATGCGGCAAGACTCCCCACCGGATAACTGAAGCAGCGCGTCGGTTCTCCCAGCTCCTCGGCCAGACGGCCAGCGCAGGTCTGGATCTCGCTGCGCTGGCCCTCGTCCGTCATGCGCGACAGCACCGGGTGCGTCACGGTGTGGCCACCTATGGTCATCCCGGCAGCCTTCATCTCGCGGAGCATGTCCCAGTTCATCCAGAGCGCGCGGCCCTCGCCGGCAGGCGCCCGCCCTGTGCCAGCTGCGGCAGCAATGGCCTCGAGAAACGCTTCCGTTCGCTGCGATGCAATGGCCTTGTACGTTCGCAGAAGCGTGCGAATGGCGCCTTCGCGATCCGGCTCGTCGAACGCCACCGGCTTCTCGATCCATGGATCGAGCCGAAGCGGACCGGTGGCGCCGGTTCGCACCATCCACGCAATCTCGTCCCACCAGGGCAAGCTGGGCGTATCGATGTAGCCGGTGGAGACAAAGAAGGTCGCCGGAAGAGACTCGCGCGTCAGGATAGGAAACGCGACCTCGTAGTTGTCCCGATATCCATCATCGAAGGTCACCATGGCGTACCGCCCCCGTCCGCCCTTCACCACCTCGGGCAGGTCGGCCGGGCTGATGACATCCATTTCCCGCTTGAGAAAGCGAAGCTGCTCGCTGAAAGCCTCCGCGCTCGCACTCCACAGCCCGCGATCGTAAGGCGAGGCGGCCGCATCGCCGATGCGGTGGTAGTTCAAGGCGACCAGGCCCGACCAGGGCAGCATGCGCCGCGCGAGCTGACGCATCCCGGTTCGATCGAGCCACTTCGATGCCACATCCTTTTTCATCGCGATCCCCCTCCTCAGCGGCGCGTCATCACTCGCAGCACCTTCCGAACTGCGCGCCGGATAAAGCGCACCAGGCAATCGACCATGGTGCGCACACTGCCACGAAAGCAATGCAAGCTGATCAGCTCGCACCCCTCGCTCGTCAACGATTTCTTGTAGGCACTCTCGCCGCGCAGGAAGTCGTAACGCACCACCCCGCGATCGGCCAGTGCGCCCATCAGCAACAAGTTGGAAACCGTCCCCGGGCTGTAGATCGCTGTTCCTTCGACCGTGCCCACACCCGTCTGGTAGAGGTCGAACTTCGCCCCGGTGACGAAGCCGTAGAGCACCACGTAGGCCTCGTTGGCCAATGCCAGGCGTGCGAGCACGACCCGCCCGGTTCCCGACCAAGCGTCGATCAGGCGGCGGTTGAACTCGGTAAAGCGGGGCGCCGCAAAACACCCGGCTTTTCCTTCGGATGTCCACCTCGCCTGATGCAAGCGCACCAGGTCCTCGAAATAGGCGGCCGATTCATCGGGGGTGGCCAGTTGCATTTGCGCGCCGGCCTGCTCCACCTTGCGGATTTCCTGCCGCGCGCGCTTGCGCGTCTTGTAGGAGAGCTGCTGCAGGTAGGCCTCGAACCCCCCTTCGAGGTTCGCGACGGGACAGACGCCACGCGATGCCACCTTCATGCCTGGCGGCGCATTCCCGGCATATCGCAGCGGCGAGTCGCCCGGCAGGTCGAGAAGCTCCAGCGTATCCCAGCTCAGGCCGTTGACCGCTGCCCACGCTGCCTCGGCGCACGCGGCGCCCTCACCCGGAAGATGCAGGAGATCAAGGTAGTCCGGACACGTCTCTTCGTATTCCGCTTCTCCCGTTGAAAGAAACCGCAAGCAGCGCACTGCCATCGCGGCGCCCTTTCCACCGTCTACATAAAGCGGCAGCACGGCAGCCAGGGTCTCGCCGCGCCACAGCGTGATGATGCGAAGGCCGCCAAGGCCGTACGCGGGGCCATAGACCTCCCACCAGCAGCGCAGCCATTGGAAGTCCAGCGGCGTGGACGCCCGCGGGCTGGACCGATAAAGCGCGTCCCACGGCCCGCGCAATGCATCCCAGTCCGTCTCGTCCTCGACGACGCGCGTGGTGAGTCCATCGGTCATACGAGAGGGACCCGTGCACCGGGCGCATCGGGTGCGCGGCGCAACGATTCACCGGATGTGGCCGACGGTAACAGTCCTTTCATGGATGCCCGTGCCTTCGCCGCAGGGGCAGCTTGATCGCCTGATAACGATGCTTCAGCCAGGACCTGAGCCGGCTGGGGAGAAAGCAGGCCAGCCACAGCATCCACGCGCGCCCCTGTCCGCGACGGTGCCGGACGCTCAACCAAAGATGATGCCGGGCCGCAGGAATTTCGCCGGCCTCGAAACGCAGCTCGGCGATCCACAGATGGGCATCGGCCAGCGCGCTGTCGACCATGGTGCGTGGCAGGTGGATTTCGTCGCGGGCGCCCTCGATAAACGGCGAGATCGTGCGCAGGAAGTTGGTCGCGGTGTGGATACGATATTCGTCGCGGGTGAGCCGGTCCGGCATGCCGCGCTGGTACTGGATGGCCGGCAGATCGATAAAGCCGACGGGCCCGTAGCGGCATGTGCGCAGGTGGAAATCGTAGTCCTCGCCTGAAAAACGCAGCGTCTCGTCAAATGCCTTTACCTGCTCCAGCCGCTGTCTCCGCAAAAGCACGGTGGAGGTATGCACGAGGCTACCCATGATCATCTGCGAGAAGATCATGCCCATGCGCAACTGCGCGTCGCCGACAACCCCGAGCAGGTCAGGTGCCACTTCCCGCAGCGGCGCCGTCTGCGTGAACAGCTGGCCCTTGGCGAACAACGCATAGGCGCTGTACATGGTGCGGATATAGGCGGCGCTGAAGACCTTGCCGGAGGGATCGATCGCTTCCATGTCGGTCCACACCATGCCGAGTTCGGGAAACTGCTGCAGGCAGCGCAACTGCAACTCGAGCTTCCACGGCTGCCAGATGTCGTCCGAATCGAGCAGCGCGACGAAGTCGCCGCGGGCCTGTGCAAGGCCGAGATTGCGCGCCGCGGCGACGCCCCTGTTCTCCTGATACAGGTACCTGACGCGCGGATCGTCCGCATATCGGGTTGCGATGAGCTGGCGCGTGTCGTCGGTGGAACCGTCGTCGACGACCAGCACCTCGAGCTCACCGTGCGTCTGCGCCAGCGCGCTGTCCAGCGTCCTGGGCAGGCAGTAGGCGCGGTTGAAGGTGGGAACGATCACGCTTACCAGTGACATAGATTGAACCGATCACGGCCCCAGATGCCTGCACATGAAAGCCGGCCCCGCCCGGGAAACGGCCCAACAGCGGCTCCCGGCTGGCACCGACGCCCTTCCCCCTGCCTAAACCGCCGCGGATGACTTCGGCCGCGGCAGCCTGAAATCCCGATACGCGTTCGGATCACCCGACTTGCCCGCCTCCGCCGCCTTGATGATGTTGTAGACCTCGCGCGCGGTGACGTAATGCAGCACGTGGCGCTGGCCGTCGTTGTAGGCACTCTCCAGGTAGCTGTGCATGGCGTCGGCCGGCGTGCCCAGCAGCGTGTCCATGTCGCGCTCCTGGGTGCCGTGCGTATGCACCTTCACGAAGACCCATTCCGGCCGGCCCTCGACGTGGATTCCCGTGCGCACCCAGTGGTCGATGCGTTCGCGGGTGGGCGGGCAGGCGCGCCGCACGTCCGAATTCTCGATCCGCGGGATGACGCCGAAGCGACGGTCGCGCCAGTTCAGGCCCAGCGGCCCCTGCACGATCATCAGGTCACCGCTGGGCGTTCCTCCCACGCGCACCGGTTCGCCGGTGTTGTGCGATTTGGGACGGTGCGGATCATCCGTGGCGTAGTAGATCGCGTTGACCATCGCGGTCTGGGTGTCGCTGGGCGCCGAGGGCAAGGTGAAGTCGGCATAGCAGCCGAGCTCGCGCAGCAGGATCAACTCGTTGTTGATGCCGCACCAGCGCCCGTCGCCGCGTGAATTGTCCAGGCTCCAGTTGCCATGGATGAAGCCGAACGCCAGCTCGCCGGTGTCCGGATCCCGCGAAAGCGCACCGTGCCGCTCGTGCAGCAGGCGGTTGAAGCCACCGATGGTTTTGCGGAAGTTTTCCGGGGTGTCGTCGTCGTGGTGCAGGTGGATCTCTATTTCGCCGAAGCCGTCCGCGCAAAGGCTGGCGATCTTGTCCAGGTGCTCTTCCAGATACTCCTCTTCGGGATAGAAGAAGCTGTGCTGCGGTGCCCGCCCATCGGCATCGCGGTGGGCGCTGGCCATCTTCCGGTAATCGACGCACCAGCGATCCACGCGCGCGCGCTGGGTCGGAAGATCCACCTTCCCCCACGCCGGCTCGAAGTGATCGACGAAGCAGAACATCACGTGGACCGGCCCGCTCGCAGGCTTCGGTTGGCGACGCCGCAGGTAGCTGCCGAGCCAGATGTGCATGTGCCGCGCGCGCACCGCCCAGGCCAACACGACCAACGCCAGCAACATGCCGATGCCGGCCACCGCGAGCATCCAGGTGATCATGCGCGTGCTCCGGCCGCGGCGAGCGTGAGCAGCTGCTCGGCGTTGTTGCGCCACTGGCGCTCGCGCACGATGTAGTCGCGCGCCGCGCGCCCGACCCGCTCGCGCTGTTCCGGCTCACCCGCCAGCGCGAGCAGCCGGTCGATGCACGCCTGCGTGTTGCGCCGCTCGAACAGCCAGCCGGTGGCACCGTCGTCGACCACCTCGGCCACCGGCGCGTAGTCGGGCGCGACCATGGCCACGCCCATGGCCATGAATTCGAACAGCTTCATCGGTGATCCGTAGTGGTTGGAATCGGGAAGCACGGCGTAGTCCATGCAAGCCACCCAGCTGGCGATGTCCTTGTGGGGAACTCGGCCGGGCAGGTGCACCTGCGTCGAGAGCCCCGCCTGCTCGACCAGCGCACGCACCTCCGGCAGGGTCACGCCATCGCCCACCAGCACCAACGTCAGCTGCGGCGCCTGGTGCAACTGCGGCGCAATCGCCCGCACGAAGCCATCCACCCCGTGCCAGCGTGCGAACGAGCCGATGAAGCCGCAGGCCACGCGGCCCTCCAGTCCCCGCTGCCTGCGCAGGGCGGCGCGATCAAAGCGTGCCGGATCGAAATGCGCGATGTCGGCCGCGTTGGGTGAGATCACCGACGGCGCAATCGTGCCGTAGGCGGCCACTGCCTGGTCGCGGAAATAGCTGGAGATGAACACCAGCCCGGTGCAGTTGAGCATGCACCAGCGTTCGATGCGACGCGCCAGCGCCTTCATGTGCAAGGGTCGAACGCGCTCCACCAGCGCCGAATCGTTGACCTCCAGCACGATCGGGATGCGCCGCCTGCGCGCCAGCCAGATCGTGGCGAACAGGAACAGCGAATAGCGCTCGTAGATCATGTCCGGCTTCTGGGTGCGGATCACCTTGCCCATGCGCACCCAGGTCATCAGGTTGTAGCCGAGCTCCGCCAGCTCGAACAGCACGCCGGGCATCCTGGCCAACGCGGCGCCTACCCGGCTGCGGCCCTTCGGCGCCGCGCCGGATTCGGCCGGCGCCTGCTCCGGGTCCGCGCCCGGAAACGAGACGATGCCCACGCGATGGCCCAGCCCGCGCAGTGCATCGACGATGCCGCGGATGTGCACGCCTTCCACGTCGCGGCCGCGGGTTCGGTGGTGATAGATGATGTTCATGCACGATCCTGGGCGAGCGCATCGAAGGTCCAGCCGGCGGCGAGCCATTGCGGCAGCAACTGTTCGAGCGCGTCCACGGCGTGCTGGCTGTCGTCATGCATCAACACGATGTCGCCGGCCCGCGGCGGTTGGTGGCCAAGTCGCTCCACCAGCGTGGCGGCGTCGCTGGCGCGGTAGTCGAGGCTGTCGTAACACCAGTAGGCCACGCTGCGCCGCTCGCGCGCGAAGTGCCGCAGCAGTGACCACGACAGGTGGCCTTGCGGCGTGCGCACACGGTGCCGTGGGCATCCGTCTACCCCCTGCAATACGCGATCGGCTTGCGCGATCTCGCTCACCTGCGTCGCCAGATCCATCTGGCCGAACTGCGTGTGGCAGTGGGAGTGATTACCCAGCAGATGGCCCTCGTCCACGATGCGCCTGGCGATATCCGGGTGGCGCTCCACCCGCTGGCCCACCACGAAAAAACTCGCGCGCAGGCCATGACGGCGCAGCAGATCAAGCAGCTGCGGCGTGTGCTCCGGGTGGGGGCCGTCATCGAAGGTGAGATAGCGGCATGCGCCCGAACGCGGGCCATGCGTCTGCACCCACGCATCGGGCAGCAGGCCCAGCAGATGGTGCTTCTTCGGCGCGTACTTCATGACGGGAGATTGCCGGCAGGCGTGGACGAGTTGACCGCGTTTTCGAGTACGGCGCAGAGCTGGGCGATGTTGGCCTGCCAGCAGAATCCGCGGGCATGCGAGGCGATTCTGGCAGTGTCCCACGGTCGCTGGCTCGCCTGGACGAGCGCGTCGGCGATGCCCGGGATGTCCTGCGGCGTCACCAGGATGCCAGCGTGCTCGGGCACCACCTCGGGGATCCCGCCCACCCGCGTCGCCACCACCGGCACGCCGCAGGCCATCGACTCCAGCACCACATTGGGTACGCCTTCGTTGTGGCTGGGAAGGCAAAAGACATCGGCGGCGCGAAACCAGTCGGCCAGCTCCCCGTGCGCTACCGCACCTACCAGTTGCACCGATGTGGCGCAGCCAAGCGCCTGCGCCCGCGCCTGCAAGGCGGACCCGCACGGCCCCGCACCGACGAAGACCAGATGGGCCTTGGGCTGGCGCACGCGCGCCGCCGCGAAGGCCTCGAGCAGATCCATGCAGCCCTTGGTGTCCTTGAGATTTCCCACGAACAGCCACAGCGGACCGGGGATCGGCGGGAGCTTCAACCGTGCGCGCGCTTCGCACTGCGGACCCGGCGAGAAGCGACCGCCGTCCACGCCGTTGTAGATGACGTGCACACGCTGCGGATCCGCGCCGATCGCAATCGCCTTGTCCGCCAGTGCACGACTCACCGCCACCACCGCCTTCGCGCCGAGGAGCGCCTTGCGGATCTGCCGCCGCCGGGCGGGATCCTCGGCCTGCACATTGAGGTCGCTGCCGTGCACTTTCACCACGTACGGAAGACCGCGCCGGCGCGCCCACGCACCCGCGGCGGCGGCATCGGGATAGGCCCAGCTCACCAGCAGGCAGTCGTAGCGTTCGCGGCGCAGGCGTCGCCCCTTCTGCAGCCACAGGCAGATTCGCCAGAACAGCGCGTGCAGCGAGCGGCCGACCCGTGGCGGATAGACGAAGACGAACTCGTCCGTCGCCAGGCCGACCACTGCCGGGCTCGCCTGGGCAACGGGCGGCCGAAGCCGCTCAGGCAACGGCACCGCCGTGATCACCGAGACGTCGTGTTCGGCGCCCAACCGCTCGAACTGCTGTCGGTTGAACGCCCCGCGCAGCGGATCCCAACGTGTCGGGAAAAGATTGGTGAGGATCAGCAGGCGCATCAGACCGGTTCCAGCGGGCGATACAGGGATTCGTAGCGCGAGGCCATGGTGGCCAGCGAGCCGTTCACGCGCACCCAGTCCAGCGCGCCCCGGGCCAGCCGGCCCGCGGTATCGGGATCTTCCAGCAAGGAACTGATTGCCGAGGCCAGCGCTTCCGGATCGCCCGCAGGCACCAGCCGCCCGGTCTCGCCGTCTCGCACGATCTCGCGGGTGCCGCCGACATCCGTGGCCACCATCGGAAGACCGCTCGCCGCCGCCTCGAGCAGGGCCATCGAGTAGCCCTCGCTGACCGAGGACAGCACGAAGACATCCATGCCTTGCAGCAGTTCGCGCACGTCGTTGCGGTCACCGAGGAAGTACACGGCGGCCGCTACGCCCTCTGCCTTCGCATGCGCCCGCAGCATGAACAGCAGCTCGCCCTTCCCCGCCAGCACGAGCGCGGTACGCGGGTCACGCCGGTGCACCTGCGCAAACGCACTGATGAGGTTGCGCTGGTCCTTCGCCCAGTTGAGCCGGCCGACGGTCCCCACCACGCGGATGTCGTCGGCCACGCCCAAGGCGCGTCGAAGTGCGGCGCGACGACCGGCAGAGGCCGGCGTGAACAACTCGATGCGGATGCCGTTGGGCACCACCGTGCTGCGGGTCGGTGGCACCAGCCGGCGCGACAGTGCGTCGCGGCGCGCCGCGTCACACACCGTGGCGACCACGTCGGTGCCGCCCAGGGCCAGTCGGTACAGCCGGTCGCGGCGTGCGGACGGCGTACCGGCCCCCATGCCGTGCCGGGTGTTGATCACCCGCGGCACGCGCAGGCCGAAGGTCGCCAGCACCGCCTGGTAGTGGGCCGATGCATTGTGCGTGTGCATTACCTCGGTGCCATGGATTTTCACCGCGCGGCGCAAGCGCCGCAGCGCACGCAGGTCCGGGCCGCGTCGCTTGCCGCAGGCCACCAGCGTCACGCCGAGCGCCTCGAGCTCGCCGGCCAGGGCACCGGGCTCGAACACGCAGATCACCTGCACCTGGTGGCCCTGGGCAGACTGCAGCGCAACCAGGTCGAGCACCATCCGCTCCAGCCCGCCGCGATTGAGGTTCTCGACCACGTGGGAGATCTTCACGGCCGTTCCCCTGCAGTGCCCGCGGAACTCAACTCCGACACCGTGACGCGCAGCTTTCCGCTGGGCGTCAGTGCGATGTCGTCCACGAAGTGGCAGCGCAGCGTCACGCTGGCTCCCAGCACCTTGGCCACCTCGCGGCGGATGTAGGCGAGCGAGGCCTCGTTGAACTGCGCACCGCGCACAATGGAGAGATCCAGCGCATCGAGCTGGCGCTGCACCAGCTGGAATCGCTCCACGCCGGGCACGTCCTTGAGCATGTGGGGGAAGAATTCCCCCGGCAGCACGTGCCCGTCCGGCGTGCGGATGGCATCGAGCACGCGACCGTCCACGCGACTGATCAGCGGCAGGCCCCGTCCGCAGCCGCAGGCGCGCTGCGACGGCGTGGCAGCGTCGCCGTTGGCGTAGCGCAGCAACGGCATGCCGTAATTGAACAGGTCGGTGACCACCACCTCGCCGGGGCCGTTCTCTGCCAGCGGCGCGCCCAGTTCGACCAGCAGGTGGTCGGCGTTCACGTGCAGGCCGTTGCGCTGCTCGCACTCGGCGGCAATCAACATGAACTCGCGGCAGCCATAGGTGTTGAACACCGGACAGCCGAACGCCTGCTCGATGAGTTCGCGCTGAAACTCGTGCAGCGCTTCGGCGGCACCGATGATCGCGTGCGGGCTCGACACCCGGCGCCCGGTGTCGATCATCCAGCGGGCCAGCTTCACCAGGGGCCCGACGTAGCCGACGATGATGTCCGGCCGGTAGCGGTCGATCGCCCTGGCGTAGTCGGCCAGGTTGGTCTCGCTCATGGCGAAGCTGTTGAGCATGTGGCGCGCAAAGGCGGCGTTGTAGAGACGGTCTTTCAGCTGATGCGCACGGCTGGGCTGGCCCACCGCGCCACCCCACAGATACAGCGTGCGCCGACCCATGCGCGAGCCGGCCCAGCCGTAGCCGCGCCACATCACTGCGGTGCGGCGATCGTTGCTCTCCCGGTTGCAGCCGAAGCGCATGGGCTCACCGGTGGAACCGCCGGTGGACTTGTAGATCAGGCTGTCGCGGTGCGACATCGCCTTGAGGTCATCGAAGTTTTCGCGGATGTCGGCCTTGCTCAACCGTGGCAGGCGGGCGTAGTCGTCCAGCGTGCGAATCTCTTCGGGAGCGATGCCGAGTGCCTTCCAGGTCCGCTGGTAGTACGGCACCTCGCGGTGGCAATGGCCGATCAGGTCCTTGAGCCGCCGCCACTGCAAGGCCGCGATCTGCTCCGGGTCGAGCCACTGATCGCGCTCGTAGTCGGCGAGCCAGTCCAGCGTCCGCCGCCGACGCAGCCCGCTTTCGTAGGCGGGGAACAGCGCCCGGCGAAACAGCTGCTCGTACAGTCGCGAGATCGGGGGTGCGGTCATGACCATTTCTCGGCGCGGTTGCCGGCATGGCGCAGCAGCCGGGACAGCGGGCGCGGACGACTGCGTGCGAAGCGGGCATGCAGCTCCTGCAACTGCTCGATGTCCGCGGCGCTCCAGCAAGGCAGGCAGAGCGTTGCCACAGCGAACACCAAGGCAACGACGAGCCCCCCGAGGAACACCGTCAGCAGCGTCGGCAGATGCAGCAGCAGGACCGGAAGCGCGATCGTCGCCGTAAGCAGCGACGCGACCAGGATCGCGAACAGGCGGCGCCATTCCATCGAGACGCGCCCCACGCGAATGCCCGCGCCGATATACGCCGTGCTGCTCAGGATCGATACGGTCAATACCGCGGCGACCGCACCGTGCAGGCCGAAGCGATGGATCAGCGATGCGTCCAGCGAAAGCTTGAGCACGCCGAAAATCACCGTCATCAGCAAGACGGTCTGCTGCCTGTCGGCACTCACCAGCAGGCTGACCGCGCCCTGGTTGGTCGTGCTGATGGCACAGGCGAGGATGATCAGCGCGAACACGGGCGCGGCCTCGGCATAGGCGTGGCCATAGAGCAGTTCAATGACCGGCCCGGCGAAGCAGATGCCAAACACCGCCACCGGCGCGCACAGCAGCAGCAAATAGGTGGTGACGGCGGCAAACCGGCGGCCGGCCAGCTCCCGGCTCTGGCTCAGCGCCTTCGACATCATCGGAAGCAGCACCGCACCGAAGACGCCCGGCACCAGCAGCACCATGCCGGTGGCGAGCTGATAGGCGACCTTGAAGAAGCCCGCCGCGGCCGAGGTGGCATCCAGGTTCAGGAACAGGATCTCCACGTCGCTGGCGATGAAGAAATTGACCACGATGGTCACCGACACGATGCGCAGGTGCCGCCGGATGCGCTGCTTCTGTTCTAGCGAGAGCGAGGCCGCCGCGGGAAGGCCGGCAAGCAGTCGACGCACTTGCAGGTGCGATGCCAGCAGGAACAAGGCGCTGGAGGTCGCGTACACGATCAGGAACCAAAGCACCGTCCCCTTGAGCAGGATGGCGGCAATGACCAGCGCAAGATTGACCGGTGCGGCAAACACCGAGATACGTGCCGTGGCGTCGAAGGCTTCGAAACCCTTGGCGACGGCGACGTTGAACATGTAGGGCCCGCGCATGACGACGCCGAACATCAGGAGCGCGAATTCGCCCGCGCCCGGCGCGTCGATCCAGTGGGGCCGGGCGAGCAGCAGCAGAATCGAACCAACGATGACCACCAGGGCCATGTGCCATGTCTGTGCCGTCCGCATCTGGCGCAGCAGCGGCCAGATCAGCTCGGGCCGTTCGGCGCCGCGGAACTCCGCGATGAACTTGATCACGCCGGTGGTGATGCCCGAGTTGGTCAGCACGATCCCGATTGCGGCGAACCAGATGAACAGGCTGTAGATGCCGTAGCTCGCCGGTCCCAGGTGGCGGGCGATGAGGATCGCCGCCACCATGCCAAGGAAGTACTCGACGTAGATGCCGATCGAGGCAAGGGCGGTATTGCGCAAGGTGAGTCGACGATTGTTCATGCGCTGTGCAAAAGGACCGCCACGAGAAGGAAGAAGAACACGATCGACCCCAGCGCCGCGGGGATCCATACCCACCACGACGCCGCGAGACTGACGGCGCGCAAGCCGGGCAGCCGCTTGCGCGCGCCCACGTACTGACCCACCACGACGGCGATGACGAGGTAGAGAATGATGGTGTAACTGCGACTGAGGAAGAAGGCCGCCGCAAACATCCCGCACAGCGACAGCAGCAGCGTGGTGGCCAGTGCCTTCTCTGCCTTCGCGTCCGCCACGACGATGGCGTCGGCAGTGCCCGGCGGCTGATGGCGGACGATCGCCAGCATCAGCCAGAAGCTGTAGCCCACGAAAGCCAGCCACGTGATGTAACCGAACAATCCGGTCTCCGCCAGCACCAGCACGAACGAGTTGTGGGCGGTGAGGTAGTTGTAGTCGGTGAAATTGCCCGCACCCACGCCGAACAGCGGGTGCGAGGTGAACATGTGCAGACCCTCGTACCATGCGTCGACACGGCCCATCGCGGAGTCCTCGTCGGCATCCAGTTCCTGCATGCGCGAGGAAAGTAGCTTCATTACGCTCAGCCCGATGACGCCAAGCACGCCGGCGGTGATCATGCCGCGCCGCATCCAGACGTAGACGCCTCCCTCCACCAGCAGCGCCAGCATCGCGCCGCGTGAATTGGTCAGGTAGATGCCGTAGACCAGCAGCCCGGCACCGGCCAGCCAGAACTGCCGCATCAAGAAGCCGGACAGGCTGCGCAGGTAGATCGCCATCGGCAGGGCCGTGACGAACAGCAATCCCAAATCATTTGGATCGTTGAAGATGCCGACGTACTGGATGCGACCTCCCTCGGAGAGCGTCATGCCGGTCCAGCCCACGCCGTAGCGCGTCTGGTCGACGCCGTGCAGGGCAAGCACGCAGGCGCACAGCACGAGCACGCCCAGCGCCAGCCTTAGCTCCCGCCGACCCACCGACGTTGCTGTTGCAAGGATGAAGAACGCCACCACCACCGTGGAGAAATCGGAGAACTGCTCGATGGCACCGCCAATCCAGTGGTTGGCGATCTCGGACATCATCAGGGCCAGCAGGAACACCGGCAGCAGGTAGAAGTGCGGCGCGGCAAAGGTCTTGTGGCGCGAGCCCAGCCAGGTCACCAGCGCCAGCACCAGCACCAGCGGCAATAGGGGAACAGACGCCAGTCCGGCCAGGTAATCCTGTGGCCGGATGATGGTTAGCACGAGGTAGAAGAGGATCAGCGGGAGCATGGGTTCGCTTGCACGGAAGGAACCAGCGTCGCCGCCGCGGTTGAGCGGCGCTCATCCAGCACGGACTGGCCCGGCGCCCGGGCGCTTTCGCAGGCGTGACATGCCGTCACCACAGGTGCAGCCGCCGCTGGCGCAGGAAAGTGACCAGGGCCCACCCGGCGTAAAGATTCAGATAGAAGAACCCGACACTCACCCGCACCGGCAGCCAGCGGCCCGCCCCTGGCCAAAGTCGCGCCAGCAGCACCAGCGTGGCTGCCAGCAGCAAACCCGCGAACGCCACGGCGCAGAGCAGATGATCTCTTGCAAGCGCCGCCGAACTGCATGCCTGGGCCAGCAGCAGCCAGGGCGCCAGCAGGCGCAGCAGCTTGTGGCTGACGAACCGGAACCACAGCCGGTTCTGGCGCGGCGACAGGAGCCACGGCGCGAGCTGAAGCAGCTGGTAGTTGCCCGAGAGCGTGCGGATCTTCCGCCGCTGCTCCTGTGCCGGCTGATCGGACGGGCAATCCCATGCCTGCGCGCGCGGTTCGAAGATGACCCGCGCTCCGGTTCGGGCCGCGCGCATGGGCACCAGCACGTCGTCGAGCACCGTGCCATCGGGCAGCGGCTGGAACAGCGCGCGCCGGATGGCGTAGAGGGCACCACTGACACCCACCGTGGAATCGGAAAGACTCTCGCAGCGGCGAATCAAGGTCTCGTAGCGCCAGTAGGCATCCACGCTGCAGGCGAAGCCCGTCGCCGGATCCTCGAAGCACAACGCGCCGCCGGCCACGCCAATCGACGGGTCGGCGAGGTTGGCCACCAGCTGGCGCAGCGCGTCCGGCGCAAGCCGCTGCCGCACGTCGATCATCAGCAAGATGTCGCCCCGCGCGATGGCGACGGCGTCATTGAGGCAAGCGGCCTTGCCGCGGCGCTGCGGGAACTCGAGAACCCGCACCCGCGAATCACCCCACTGGCGGCAGCGTGCGGCCGAATCATCGGTGCAGCCATCGCAGGCGACGACGATCTCCAGCAGCTCGGGTGGATAGTCCAGGGAGGCAAGGTTCGCCAGCCGTGCGGGCAGCTGCGCGGCGCCATCGTGCACCGCGAAAACAACCGTCACCGAAGGAGTCATCGCCTCGCGGCGGATCGGGCGTGGGCGCCAGCGGGCCATGGCCATCACCCACAGCGGATACCCCGCAAAGACGTACAGCAGCAGCACGGTGCTCAGCCAGAACACGATCTGCAGGGCAGTCATGTCATTCACGACCCAGGCCGCCGGTCTCGATCAGAGCGCCGACCACGCTGCCCCTCGGGTCCTTCGTCCGGAAAACGTTCTCCGCCCCAGGCCAGGCGGGCTTCCGGTGCCCCACTGCCCACGTGGCATCCGTGCCGGAGGTCGGGACACGGCGACCCCGGAAAGCAGGGCATGCACGCAGACGCGCGCCAGGCACCGGTGGCGCAGCACGCCCCGGTGAGGCAGCCATGGCATCCCCCTTGCTCATCCCCTGCTCCCCCTGGATCCAAACCGCTCACACCGGCCCTCCGCTCCCGGAGGGGATGCCTATTGTGTGATGGGTATCTCATTTTATGATGAAAACGGTGGGCGGCAGTATCGCCAATAACCCTCGGCGCTGGCGCGTGTCCTGCGGCCAGGGCAGGCACCTCGCCCGGGCGCGGCAATAGCCGGGGTGATCGGCCGGACCAGGACTAGTCGATGCGCGCCGGTCAGCGGTGGGCACTAGGGGAGCGGATGTCAACGACCACCGGCTACATCGCGCTTTATCGCCTGCTCGGGGTGCGCCCGAACAGCAGCGTCGACGAGTTGCGCCGCGCCTACCGGCGCCATGTCGCCACGCTGCATCCCGATCGCACCGGGGATGCCTCGCTCCAGCAACTTTCCGAGTTGCAGCAGCTCAACGCCCTGTACAGCGCGGCGCTGGATTTTCATCGCCAGCACGGGCGCCTGCCCGGCGCCGCCACCGCGCGAAGCGTATCGCCTGCCCCTGCCGAGCCGGCCGCGGAAACAGACCACCCGACCTTCTCGGCGGGCGGCAGGCGCTGGCTGGCAGGTGTCACGCTGTGCGTGGGTGCAGCGATCGTGTGGAGTGCGCGCCCGGGGCGTCCACAACCGTCGTCGGCCGAAATGGATTACCCGAATCAGTTACCGGCGCCGACCCGCGCCCGCGCCGCCATTGCCGGCGCTGCCGGCGCGATCCGCATCGGCAGCAGCATCAATGATGTGCTGATTCTGGAGGGGCGCCCGATCTCCATCGACACGGGGCGATGGGATTACGGCCCTTCCTGGGTCCGGATCGAGAACGACAGAGTGGTGGACTGGTACAGCTCGCCCCTCCGCCCGCTCCACCTGGCTCACCAGGGCGAGGCATTCAAGGAGGACGGCGGGCGCTGAGAGCTTTTGACGGGCCACGCACTGCTGCCGGCCGCCATTCATGCCTTACGCAAGCACGCCGGCTGCTGACGAGCCGGCGCCAGACCTGCCCGGCGCGGCTGCGTCGTGCTCGTGAGGAGCGCCTTCCGGGTGGGCCCGGCGACCCCTGCCCGAAGGCCGGTCCGCGACTCCCACCACCCTTCGGGACGGGTGTCGCCTCAGCAGCGGATGGCCCCGACAGACCCCGCCGGTCCCGGGCCGATCAAGTCCCTGGCTTGTATGGCTTGGGATCGGAGACAGGCAGGGTGCTGATCGGCAACGTGGTGTAGACCGGCTTAGCTTCCTGCACTGCCCCCGACCCGTTCACGTAGAAGCCGAGGACGCCCTTGCCACTGGCGACAACCGTTCCACCGGAGGTGATGTTTATCGTTCGCCCACTGCTCTGCGAGTTCACGGTGACGCTGTAGCCCTGAAAGGGTTTCAGCTCGGTCACCAGATGATGCGCTGCCTCGGCCGGGACGAAATAGGCGATGTCGCTTGTCACTGCCGTGTCCGCCGCACCAGCACTGTTGATGAGCACGGTGACTCCGTCGGCCGCAGCCACCCGCACACCAAGCACGTTGCCCTTGTTGATGATGACGGCGCTGGTTGCAGCGACCTTGGCGGGCGACGATGAAAGATCGAAGACGGTCAGCCATTGCTGCGTGGTTGCCGGCGCAGCCGGCCTTACCTGGAGCTGCCACGCCTTGGCCGGATTGCTGGAAGGGTAGAGCGCGGCGATGCTGGTCGCCGCGTTTGCGGGTATGACCGTGGTGATGGCACCGGCGAATGCGCCGTTAAAAGTCACGTCAAAGCGACGGCTGCCCGAGGCGGAACCGGCAGCGACCGGGTTGGCGGGGAAATGCCAGGCCATGAACTGGTCCAGGCTGGTACTGCTGGCAGCAGTGCGGTCATGCACGATGACCGTGGACGGCCGCAGGTACGTGATCTCGCGCGACCACCCCGTCACCCCCTGCCCCAGTGCTCCGCCCGACGCGCGATACATGTCCTCGATGTGGCTGGCGCGCACGTAGACGTAGTCGGTCCCGTCCTCGTACGCGGTCACCCTGGTGCGTACGCCATCGTCCTCCGTCGTCCTGGCCCCCTGGCCGTAGGCCGTGGCGACGTTGCTACCGCTGATATTGCGCACGTAGAAGACGTTGTAGAGCTGCCGATTGCCGTTGAAGACGCTGCCGTTGAAGCTGCCGTAATTGTCGGCATAGATGCGGTCCTCGTCGGCCGTGCCGTTTGGCTCGTGCACCAGCCAGCCACTGGCGTTGAGGAGCAACGGCGTGCGACCGCGCACCAGCGCGAGCGACCCCTGGTCGAAATATTGCTCCCCCTGCGCCGGGTTGTTGACGTAGGGGCCGGCGCGAAACGACATCCAGACCGCTGACGTGCCCCAGTCCGAACGCGCCGACACCGCGCCCATTCCGCTGGCCAGGTAGGACAACGGCTGGGTGTCGAACGCGGTGGAGCCTGCGCCCGGATCGATCTCGAGGAAGGCCAGCCACGGCGCAGCCGGGCTGTAACTGCCGGTAGCGCTCGCCACTGCCGCTGTGTAGGCACGGAACGCGGTGGCGAGGGGCGAGTTCCAGTAGGTGATCTCCCCCAGCACCTGCTGGAACATGCCGGCCTGAGCGGTGCCCGGCGGCGTGCTGCCACCATTGGATCGATTGGTGTCGCGGTCATCGATGTAGTCGCGCGATGGCCAGGTGAAATGAAGCAGGTAGCTGGCGCTGTCTACTGGATACGGATAGCCCGCGCTCGCATGAACCAGGTCGGTGCCGGTCGCCGTCTTCACCTCGCGAGCGGGCAGGCTCATGTTCTGGATGCCCAGCGGCGCATAGTTGCCGAATCCTTCCGGCCAGCCGCCGCCCGCCAGATGCTTCGCGTAATACGGCTGCACCCGGACGCCGTACTGGTTTCCGTACCAATCGTTCCACTGCGCCTGCGCCGAGGGATTCTCTCCGAACGTCCCCAGCGCAATCACCGCCTTGGCATGGAAATACCCGGCGTAGTAGTTGCTCTGCGGGTGCTCGTACTCGAAGTCGGCGCAGCCACCGGGCGCCTCCCAGGCCGTGAGCCAGGCATTCGCGGCGGTATACACCTGGGTACGCTGGGCGCTGGTCAGGCGGTCGTAGACCCAGTCGTATCCAAGGCCGTAACCCACTCCGTAGAAGCGGATGCCATAGCCGCTGTCGGTGCAGGGATCGGCTCCCTGCTGACTGGTGGGGGCGGACATCTTGACCAGGATGTCGACCGCCTTGTCGCCATACCTGGCCGCAGCAGTCGCGTCGGTGGATTTGAGCACCTGGTAGCACATGCCCTCGGCCAGCAGCGCCGGCAGGTAGTCCTCGCCCTGATAGCCCGAGCCCAGATTGGGCTTGTCCGGATACGCATTTCCACCCGGGAAGCTGACGCTGCCACCCACGTAACTGTCGCAGGTGGCCTTGAGCGCCTTCCACTGCGCGGTGTTGGACGCCGCGCGCTGGCGCAGCGCAGTGAGCGTGGCCGCATCCAGGATCAGGCGCGGATGTGCCGATGCGATCGCCGGCGCCACCGCTGCGACGCGCACTCCACCGACCGAGGCTGCCTTGATGGAGCCCGTTGCCGTCACGTCTTTGGTACCGGCCGCAGCTACCGTCAGGGCGGGTGACACCGCGCCGCCAGCGCCAGCGCCGGCGCCTTGCGCCACGAACCCGCCCATCGGCGCGGATGCGCCGGAAACCATCATTGCCCGTGGACCGGCTGCGCGGCAGCCTGCCCTGTCTGACGCCGGTAGCTGCACCCCCGACGGATCCATGCATTGAACAGCCGCATCCTTGCGCGCCGCGACGTCCGTCGCACTCATGCCCGGACTGCTGCCGTCGTCTCCGACAACGACATCGCGAGCGGCATCGGCCGGTGTGCCGGCAACCGGCTCGGCAAACTGCCCGGCATGGGTGCCCGCACCCGTGCTCGAGCCGACACCCGGCGCTGGAGTCCCCTCTTCCGTGGTGCTGCCGGCGGTCAACAGCCCGGCGGGCGACGTCCACGGCCCCGAAAACAGGCGGGTATAGAACGCTGGCCGGGCCACGCCCGCCAACGCCAGCGCTGCCAGGAACAATCCGCCAATACCTGCGACGACGCGCCAGCGCCTCTGGCGGCGCTGCACGAACGAGTATCGATCAGAGGCGGGTGCAGGGGAGGGCATGGGCAGTCCGATGGTCTTGTCGCGGGCGCCGGGGCATGTCCGCGATCCTTGCGAAGAGAGGGCTGACAACAGGCGCAGCATGCGCCTGTTCAAAACGTTACGCACGGTGCCCTGTTGAGCCGCCACGCCCCGCAGGGGACGGGCCGATCAGCGGGCGCCGCGACCGAACAGCACCACTTCCACGGTCTGGATCAGGATCAGCAGGTCGAACAGCAGGTTGTGGTTCTTGACGTAGTACAGGTCGTACTTGAGTTTCTCCGCCGCATCTTCGTCCGAAGCGCCGTAGGCGTAGCGCAGCTGGGCCCAGCCGGCGAGCCCGGGCTTGAGGCAGTGGCGCACCTCGTAGTAGCGGATCTTGCGGCTGAGGTCGGCGACGAACTGGGGACGCTCCGGCCGGGGGCCGATGAAGCTCATTTCACCTTTCACCACGTTCCACAGCTGCGGCAGCTCGTCCAGCCGCGTCTTGCGGATGAAGCGACCCACCCGCGTCACGCGGTCGTCGTTCTTGCTGGCCCAGCGGGCAATGCCGTCGCGCTCGGCGTCGGTGGCCATGCTGCGGAACTTGTTCAGCCAGAACGTCTTGCCGCGCGCGCCCACGCGCTCCTGCCGGTACAGGATCGGCTGGCCGGCACCGGACTCCAGCCGGATGCAAAGGGCGGTCAGCAGCATCAGCGGCCAGGTCAGCAACAGCACCACGACCGCCGCGAGCAGGTCGAAGCTGCGCTTGCTGAAGCGGCGCAGCAGGGTGGAGTCAAAGCCGCCGGAAAAGACCAGCCAGGACGGATCGGTGAACGAAAGCTGCAGCCGCCCCGCCTCGCGTTCGACAAAGCTGGTCAGGTCGGTCACCCCCACACCGAGCTGGCGCAACTCCAGCAGGTCGGACATCGGAAGGTTGCCGCGGCGGTCCTCGACACCCACCACCACTTCGTCCACTTGGCGCTCGTTCACCCACTCCAGCAGCGAGCGCTGCGGATCGAGCAGGTAGTCCTGCGGCACGCAGATGGCTTCAGAGGCACGCGGCAGGAAGCCGACCACGTTGAAGCCGCGCCGATCGGCACGGCGGCGCATGCGACTGTGCACTTCGGCGGCGCGCGGGCCAGCCCCCAGGATGAGGATACGGTGCTTGAGCCCTTCCACTTCGGTCAGGCGCTGGAATAGCAGCCGGAAACAGGTCAGCAGCACGAAACCCACCACCAGCGCGATGCCAAGCACGCCGCGCCCGACGTAGGTCCAGGGCAACGCGTAGTACACGACCACGACCATGATCGTGCCCAGCCCGAAGCCGACGGCCTGCCTGGCCATCAGCCCGAACCAGCTGGTGCGCATGTTCAGCTGGTACTGGCCCAGTGCGGCCAGACCCAGCATCAGCACCACCGCAAACACCAGCGAGCGGGAGACCAGCGATCGAGTGAAACGGGCCAGATCTTCCGGCGCTCCGGCATAGCGCAGCCGCGCCGCCACGTAGAGTGACGCGCTCAGCAGCAGCAATTCGATGACGGAAAGGGCCAAAAGCCAGCGCAGACCGCTGTTCTTCGAAGAGCGAAACATGGCAACCCCCTGTACCGGCGGGCGTTCCCTACGCGGCCGGGCAGGCATCATATTGCCAACTTCATCACAAAATCCAGCTACATCGTTTGCTAGCGCCGCAGCGCCATCCAGCCGTCAGCTCGTCTGTGGCAGCCGGCCGGGTTGCCGACCTCCTCCGGGAGACTGGTGACAGAACTCGCGGTGCGGCCGCCGCACCAGCGAAAGCCCGCGGGACCGGGGCCTCATGCCGACCAGCGCCCGCTTGGGCGGACGATCTTCGCCCCAGCGGGCCCCGCGACCTCCCGGCTCCGGACAGACGGCCGAGCGCTGCGCAATGCACCCAAAGCCCGCCGTCGCGCCTCGCGACGGAAAGGATCAAGACCGATGACCTCGCGCTTTGAGGCGTCCAGCAACGGGAAGATCTCTTGCCAGCGCGTCACGCCCGACGCGCCGCACCGCCGGCTGGTGTCAGCCGCCCTGCCGGGCGATGAATTGCAGATACCACGGCATCGCGTCGAGCAGTCCATCGGTGATGGTATGCGTGGGCGCGAAGCCGAGATGGCGCGACGCCAGCGAGATGTCCGCCAGCGAGTGGCGCACGTCGCCGGCGCGGAAATCGCGGTAGACCGGCCGGCGCTCGTAGCTCACGCCCTGATTCCGCAGCCCCGCGACGAGCGCATCGAACAGCTGGTTCAGGCTGGTGCGCTGGCCCACCGCCACGTTGTAGACGCGATCCCTGGCGTCCGCCGTCGACAACGCAGCCAGCAGGTTCGCCTGCACCGCGTTGGCCACGTGGCAGAAATCGCGGGTGGTCTCGCCGTCGCCGTTGATGAACAGGTCATCGCCGCGGATCAGCGAGGCGATCCACTGCGGGATCACCGCGGCGTAGGCGCCGTCGGGGTCCTGCCGGCGACCGAACACGTTGAAGTAGCGCAGGCCGATCGCACCGAAGCCGTAGCAGCGCGCGTACACCTCGGCATAGATTTCGTTGACCAGCTTGGTCACCGCGTACGGCGACAGCGGCTTGCCGATGCGGCTCTCCACCTTGGGCAAGGTGGGTTCGTCACCGTAGGTGGCGCTGGAGGCGGCGTAGGTGAAACTCGACACGCCCGCGTCGCGCGCGGCGGTGAGCATGTTCAGAAAGCCGGTCGCGTTGGCCGCGTGCGAAGCCAGCGGGTCCTCGATCGAGCGCGGCACCGAGCCCAGTGCTGCCTGGTGCAACACGTGGGTAACGCCTTCGCAGGCCGCCTGACACTGTTCGAAGGAGCGGATATCGCCCTCGATGAAGCGGAACCGCGACCATGCCTGCGGCCCCACCACGTCGCGCACTTCGTCGAGGTTGCGCTGGTAGCCGGTGGCGAAGTTGTCCAGGCCCACCACCTGCTGGTCCAGCCGCAGCAGTGTCTCGAGCAGGTTCGAGCCAATGAATCCGGCCACACCGGTGACCAGCCAGGTGCCCTGATTGGCACGCACGCGCGCCTGCAGCTCGGCGGGGATGAGCGCGCTGGAGCTTTCCGCGTTGGGCTTGTCCATCACAGCCTCCCGTCCACCGCGTCGCGGGGAAGGACGTACTTCACGTCGTAGACCACCGCGCCCTGGCGCCCGAACGCGCGCACGCCGTCAGCGCCCAGGGCGATGAACTGGTGATGGGCGACTGCCACGATCACCGCGTCGTAGCTGCCTGGCTTCGGCTCAACGACGGGGCGCAGGCCGTATTCGTGCTCGGCCTCGTCGGCATCCACCCACGGGTCATGCACATCCACGTCGGCGTTGTAGCCGTGCAGCGCCTGCACGATGTCCACCACCCGCGTGTTGCGCAGGTCCGGGCAGTTTTCCTTGAAGGTGAGGCCGAGGATCAGGATCCGCGCGTGCACCGGGTTGATGCCCTTGCGCACCATCAGCCGGATCACCTCGTTTGCCACATAGGCACCCATGCCATCGTTAGTGCGCCGGCCGGCGAGGATCACGTCCGGGTGGTGGCCGATCTCCTGCGCCTTGTGCGTGAGGTAGTACGGATCCACGCCGATGCAGTGCCCGCCCACCAGGCCGGGACGGAACGGCAGGAAGTTCCACTTGGTGCCCGCTGCCTGCAGCACTTCGAGCGTGTCGATGCCGAGCTTGTTGAACAGTATTGCCAGGTCGTTGACCAGCGCGATGTTGAGGTCGCGCTGGGTGTTCTCGATCACCTTGGCCGCCTCGGCCACCTTGATCGAGCTGGCGCGGTGGGTGCCGGCGGTGATGATCGAGCCATAGACACGGTCCACGAATTCGGCCACTTCGGGCGTGGAGCCGGAGGTCACCTTCAGGATGGTCGTCACCCGGTGCTGCTTGTCGCCCGGGTTGATTCGCTCGGGGCTGTAGCCGGCAAAGAAGTCCCGGTTGAACGTCAGACCGGAGACGCGCTCCAGAATCGGCACGCAGACCTCTTCGGTGCAGCCCGGGTACACGGTGGACTCGTACACCACGATGTCGCCGGCCTTGAGCACGCCACCAAGCATCTCGCTGGCCCGGATCAGCGGGGTCAGGTCCGGCCGGCGCGCAGCGTCGATCGGCGTCGGTACCGTGACGATGTAGAAGTTGCACGAGGCGAGATCCGGCAGGCTGGCGCTGAAACGCAGCTGGCTGGCGGACGCCAGCTCGGCCCGATCGACCTCCAGCGTGGCATCGTGCCCGTTGCGCAGCTCATCGATACGAGCGGCGTTGATGTCGAACCCGACGGTCGGGAACTGCTTGCCGAACTCGACCGCCAGCGGCAGACCCACATACCCCAGCCCCACAATCGCGATCCTTGCCTGCTCGATCTGGCGCATACCGTCCCCCCTGAGTCCCCTTGGATGCGGCGCATCATAGCGGCCCCGGCCGCGGTTCGGTCGTGCGTGTGCGCGACGCGGCCCGCGCCAACGCCCCTCCCCGGCGCGACGCACCAGCCGAAGGCGTCAGCAACCGGCGGCTGCCGTCATCGGTCGGGAGCAGCCGCTCCGTCCGCGGGCGCGCCGCGGGCGGCCCAGCGCCGGCCGACAGCCAGCGCCACCGCGACCAGTGCCAGCACGGAGGCGGCCACGTTCAGGCCGGCGTGCAGCAGGCCCGCTGCCGCGATCAGGGCCGGCGCCATCAGCAGTCGCAGCAGCCAGCTCAGGGCGATCCGGCGATCGAGGTCGGGGGCGAGATGGGCCACGAAGGCCAGGTACGCCCATAGCAGCGCGGCGCTGACGTAGGTCGCGCCGGTCGCCGTGAAGTACACCTGCATGACCTGCGGCCGGGCCTGCATGTGTTCCAGCGAAAAGCGAATGGCTACCGGCAGCAGCGCCACGCAGGCAAGCAGCAGCAGGTTCAGCGCGGTCCCCACCACGTTGATGTCGCGCAGGTGCGCGAACATGCGCCGGTGGCTCAACCAGACCCCGCCGGTCAGCACGAAACTGATCAGGTACAGCAGCAGCGGGCGCGCCCACGCCTCCCACAGGCCGTGGCCCTCGACGAGCTCCGGGTGCAGCTCGATCGCGGACAGGGTGATGGCGATGGCGAAGACGCCGTCGGACAACATGATCACCCGGTCCAGATGACGTTGCCCGACGTGGTGCTCCTCGACCGGCAACTCGCCGCGCTTGGCCATGCTCGTGCTCCCCTGTTGATCGGTGTGCCGCGCATCATGCGACATCGGCGGCCCGGTGGCGCGCTCGAAGCCGCTCCGGGCTCGCGCTATGCTATGACGCTGCCCTGCCTGCGCGGCTCCGCCGCGCCCACCCCGCCAGGGCAAGCATCCCCACGACCGAGAATGCAAGACCATGGTGGCATTGGCGAGCGAGCGCGTCATCGACGTGCAGCACTGGAACGACACCCTCTTCAGCTTCCGCACCACGCGCGATCCCGGCTTCCGCTTCGAGAGCGGGCACTTCGTGATGATCGGACTGGAGGTCGACGGGCGCCCGCTGATGCGCGCCTACTCGATCGCCAGCGCGAACTGGGAGGAACACCTGGAGTTCTTCTCGATCAAGGTACCGAACGGCCCGCTGACCTCGCGCCTGCAGCATCTGAAGCCGGGCGATGCGGTGATCGTCAGCCGCAAGCCGACCGGCACGCTGGTGCTCAACGACCTCAGGCCCGGCAGGCACCTGTACCTGCTCGGCACCGGCACCGGGCTGGCACCGTTCCTGAGCATCATCCGCGACCCGGAAACCTACGAGCGCTTCGACAAGATCGTGCTGGCCCACGGCGTGCGCCACGTCAGCGACCTTGCCTACGCCGACTACCTGCAGCATGAGCTGCCGCAGCACGAATACCTCGGCGAGCTGGTGCGCGAAAAGCTCATCTACTACCCCAGCGTCACCCGCGACGCGTTCCGCAACCAGGGCCGCATCACCGATGCCATCGTCGACGGCCAGATGAGCCAGACGCTGGGCTTGCCGCCGCTCAATCCCGAGACCGACCGGGTGATGCTGTGCGGCAGCCCGGCCATGCTCGAGGACCTCTGCGCCCTGCTGGACGGGCGTGGTTTCCGGGCGTCGCCGCGTACGCGCGAGCCGGGCGACTACGTGATCGAACGGGCATTCGTGGAGAAGTAAGCCGTCCCGACGCCGCGCGGGGGCGTCGCCGTCACGCCCGGCGCGATAGGGTCGGCCACTCGCCGGCGTGGCGATCGACCCGAGGGAGACCGCATGCTCGACATCGCGCTGTACCTGCTCGCCGCCGCACTCATGCTGGGTGGGCTGGCCGGGACGATCCTGCCGGCGCTGCCGGGCATTCCGATGATCTTCGGCGGCATCTGGCTGGTCGCCGCCGTGGACGGCTACCGTCACCTCGGCCTGTGGTGGCTGCTGGGCATCGCTGCACTGGCCACCGCCGGCGTGGCGATCGACTTCGTTGCCGGCGCGCTCGGCGCCAAGCGTGTGGGCGCAAGCCGCCGCGCCCTCTGGGGTGCGGCGATCGGCACGGTGGCGGGAATGTTCTTCGGCATTCCCGGGCTGCTGCTGGGCCCGTTCCTGGGTGCCCTGGCCGGCGAGCTGATGGCCGGCACCAGCGTGCTGCGCTCGACCCACGTGGGCATCGGCACCTGGACCGGCCTGCTGTTCGGCACCCTGGTCAAGCTGGTGGTGTCGTTCGTCATGCTGGGGCTGTTCGCCCTGGGCATGCTGGTCGGCTGAGCGGCGGGCGGCGGGCGGCGCGGCCGCGACCTTCGGCACATGGTGCATGCCCGGCAGCCGCATTACGGTCACGCCACGCCCACGCTGCCGAGATCTGCGCATGTCCACCCGCCTCGCTGTCGCCCTGACCGCCCTGCTCGCCGCTGCCGGGCCGCTGCACGCCCAGGCCACGACACCCACGTGGATCGCACGCAGCAACGCCGACTCGCGACTGCTGCTCGACCCGATCGCCCGCTTCAGTCCCGAGTTCGCCTCGCAGATCGGCGTGGCCGGTTACGACGACAAGGTGGCGGACCTGCGCCCGGGCGTGGACGAGCGCTCGCGCGCCGCCCTGGTCGACGCCCGGACCCGGCTGCAGGCGCGCCTGGCCGACGAGAAGGACCCGCAGGTGCGCCAGGATCTGCAGATCCTGATCACCGCGGCAACCCAGCAGATCGAGGGCATCGATCTCAACGGCAAGTACCTGCTGCCCTACAACGACGTGGGCGAATTGATCTTCAGCGGCGAGTTTGCGCTGCTGAAGGACGACGTCGCCCCCGCGCGCCGTGCCGCCGCCCGCACGCGCCTGCAGTGCTATGTCGGGCAGGCGCCCGGCTGCACGCCGATGATCGAGCTGGCCGAACAGCAGACGCGCGCGCGTCTGGACCGGAAGGGTCTGCTCGGCCCGTACCGCGGCGAGGTGGAACAGCAACTGGCAAACACCGCGCGCTACGCGAAGGGGATCCGCCAGCTGTTCGCCAAGTACAAGCTGGACGACGCCGAGGGCAAAGCCGCACTGGACGCCCTCGATGCCCAGCTGACGACCTACGACGCCTGGGTGCGCCGCACCGTGCTGCCGCGCGCGCGAACCGATTTCCGCCTGCCCGAGCCGCTGTACGCATACAACCTCGAGCAGGTCGGCATCGACATTCCGCCGCAGCAGCTGATCGGCCAGGCGCAACTGGAGTTCGTCGAACTGCGCGGCATGATGCAGGTGCTGGCCCCTGCCGTGGCCAGGGCCGAGGGAATCGACGCGACCGATTACCGCGACGTGCTGAAGGCGCTGAAGAAACAGCAGCTGGGCAAGGATCAGGTGGTGCCGTGGTACCACGAGGTGCTCGGCCGCATCGAGCAGACGATCCAGCGCGAGCGCATCGTCACCCTGCCCGAACGCAAGATGCAGATGCGGCTGGCCTCCGATGCCGAGGCAGCGCAGGTTCCCGCACCGCACATGGCGCCCCCGCCGTTCATCAACAACCACGGCGAGCAGGGCACGTTCGTGCTGACCATGGGCAACCCGTCGGCCACCACGGGTGGCAGCGATGCGTACGACGACTTCACCTTCAAGGCGGCCGCCTGGACGCTCACCGCGCACGAGGGGCGACCCGGCCATGAGCTGCAGTTTGCGGCGATGGTCGAGCGCGGCGTGTCGCTGGCGCGCAGCCTGTTCGCCTTCAACAGCGTCAACGTCGAGGGGTGGGCGCTGTACGCGGAGTCGGAGATGCTGCCGTACGAGCCGCCGGCGGGCCAGTTCATCGCCCTGCAGAACCGGCTGATGCGCGCGGCGCGTGCATGGCTGGACCCGATGCTCAACCTCGGCCTGATCACCCCGGAGCGGGCGCACGAGGTGCTGGTGCATGACGTCGGTCTGTCCGAGGCGCTGGCGCGGCAGGAGATCGATCGCTATACGTTCGATTCGCCCGGCCAGGCCACTGCCTACTTCTACGGCTACATGCGCTTGCAGCAACTGCGCCTGCAGACCGAACAGACCCTGGGCCCCGCGTTCGACCGCAAGGCGTTCAATGATTTCGTGATCAGCCAGGGCCTGCTGCCCCCGGCGCAGCTGGCCGAAGCAGTGCGCACCCAGTTCGTGCCGGCACAGCGCAAACCCTGAAGGGTTCGAACCCGGCATCGCGGCACCACCGCGCAGCCGGTCGAGCCACTCAGACGGGGTCGGGGATCACGTAAAGCAACACGGCCAGGTAGTGCAGCACGCTGCCGGCGAGCACGAAGCAATGCCACACCGAGTGGTGATACGGCAGCCGTCGCCAGAGATAGAACGGCACGCCCAGCGTGTAGGCCAGGCCGCCGGCGAGCAGCAGCACCATGCCGCCGGTCTGCAGGTGCGCCATCAGCGGCTTGAACGCGATCATGCCGATCCAGCCCATGCCGATGTACAGCAGCACCGACAACTTGCGGTAACGCTTGAGCGGACCCAGCTCCAGCACGCTGCCCAGTGCAGCCAGCGTCCACACCGCGATGAACAGGCTCCAGCCCCAGCGACCCGGCAGCGCGATCAGGGTAAACGGCGTGTAGGTGCCGGCAATCAGCAGATAGATCGCGATGTGGTCGAGCGTGCGCAAGACCGGCTTGGCCGCCGGCACCGGTACCGCGTGGTAGAGCGTGGAGGCGGTGTACAGCAGCACCAGCGTGGCGCCGAAGACGGCGCTGGCGAGCACGTCGCGCGCCTCGCCATGCTGCGCGGAGACCGCCACCAGCACCGCCAGCCCGGCAATGCTGAGCACGATGCCGATGCCGTGCACGACGCTGCTGGCGAGCTCGTCGGCAAACGCATATCGCGCGGCAACCACCGTTCGCCCTGCCGTCATCCGTCCTCTCCATCGGCCCCGGGAAGAGGCCTTCTTGCAACGCACCATAGCGCGGCGCCCGATGGCTGCATACCGCCGCGCATGGTCGCCGCAGCAGCCATGACGGCCGCCGAGATGCGCGTCACTCGATGATGAAAGCGCCGAACGCCACGCCCAGGTTCCAGCCACGCCCCTTGCCGCTCAGCGCCAGCGACACGCTGCCCTTGGTGACCACCTGCGCGTCGGCCGATTTCTCGGCACCGGCATGGGCTTCGGCATTGGCGTAGTGGCCCTTGATGTCGGCGATGCTGTCGACCCCGGTGAAGCGGCCGATGCCGTGGTCTACCTCGGTCTTGCCGAAGGTCAGGCCGCCGCCCTTGGCACGCAGCCGCACGTGCATGCTCTGGCCGTTGCTGCAGGTCACCGTGCCGCTGCCGGTGGCGGTCTTGTAGAAGATCGACCAGCCCTTGAGCTGGAACGTCATCTTGCACGACAGGTCCCGCGCCTGCACCGCCATCGGCAGCGCCATCGAGCCGAGCAGCAGCGCTGCGGCGGCATAGTTGCGGATGTTCATCGCTCTTCCCTTGGCTGAGGCCGGCGGCTGCCGGCGGCGCCATTCTGCCTGCAACCGACGCCCGTGCCGTCATCGTCGTGCGGGTTGCCGGCGGCAGGCGCCATGGGTCGGGTTCACGGGCAATGGTTTCAGTAGCAACAAATAGACGTCCAGACGTCCGCTTGCGCCACCCATGACTTCCGGCATAGGCTGCAGGCGCGCCTCCCGCGATCCCCACTGCCACGGCAGCGCGGCGGCGCCACAACCCGCCCATCGCTCGTCAGGAGGTCGCCCATGTCGTCCCCGTCCCTGGCTGTTGCTCGTCGCCCCCATCCCGACCACGTGCGGATCGCCGCATTGAGCGTGGCGATGGCCCTCAACCTGATGATCCTGCTCGCAGCCCTGCGCCCACTGGCGCCACGCCTGATGACCCTGTCACTGCCCACGCCCGTGCCGACGCTGCGGCTGATTCCCAAAGAGCCACCACCGCCACCCGCGCCACCGATGCTGGAGATCAAGCCGTTGCCGGCCACGCCGGCGCCGACCCCGGTGACCCGGGGCAAGCCCGCGCCGGTGACGTCGCCGGCGGTAACTGTCATCGATGAAGGAAACGTTGCTGCGCCGCCGGTAACCACGCCGACGCTGGCGCCGCCCCGGGCACCTGCGGCCGTCGCTGCGCCGATCGAGGCCAGCCTCGGCTACCGTCGTGCACCGCTGCGCTTTCCGCCGCTGGCGCTGCGCCAGCGCATGGAAGGCACCGTGCTGCTGCGGGTGCTGGTCGACGAGCGGGGCCAGCCGGTGGACGTGGTGGTGGAGCAGAGCAGCGGCTATCCACTGCTTGATCGCAGCGCCCGCTCGCAGGTGCTCGAGGGCTGGATGTTCCAGCCGGCGGTGGTCGGCGGTCGCGCCGTCAAGGCGTGGGCGCGCGTGCCGGTGACGTTCCAGTTGCGCGGCAGCTGACGAAGGGGCTGGCGGCCGGCCGCATGCCGGCCGCCAGCGGATCAGCGGGCAGCCTGGGCCGGATCGCGTGGCCCGCACCACCAGCCACGCCAGCGCCCCGAGCAGCAGCGCCGGCACCAGTGCCGGCACTAGTGCAAGCGCCGCCAGCGGCAACACGATCACCAGCACCAGCGCTCCCAGCAACAGGCCGACGGCGCCCGCCAGCAGCCCGAACAGGCCACCAAGCACGGCAAACGCCAGCTTGAACACGAAGCCGACCAGGGCAGCGGCCAGCCACACGGCGCCGCAGACCAGCGCCACAGCAGTAAAGGTGATCATCGACGGCTCCTCCTGCAGTGCCGCAGGGCACCACGTAGCCCTGAGATGCCGCCGCGCGCGCGAAGGTTGCAACGCGCGGCGAATGCCTCAGAAACCTTCGAGCACCAGCTTGCCGATGGTGCTGCCGCTTTCCAGCTGGGCATGGGCACGGCGCAGGTTCGCCGCGTTGATCGGTCCCAGGTGCTCGCGCTGGGTATGGCGCAGGGCGCCGGCATCGACCAGGTCGGCCACCTCGTCGAGGATGCGGTGCTGGGCGAGCATGTCGTGCGTGTGGAACAACGAGCGGGTGTACATGAACTCCCAGTGCAGGGAGATGCTCTTGCGCTTCATTGCGCGGATATCCAGCGGCGTGGCCGGATCGTCGATCAGGCCCAGCCGGCCCTGCGGATTGAGCAGCTCGACCAGCGCGTCGTAGTGCTGCTCGGTGTGCGTGAGGCTCATGACGTAGTCGATGCCGTCCGGCGCCACGGCGCGCACTGCCGCCACCAGATCGTGTCGATGGTCGACCACGTGATGCGCGCCCAGCTCGCGCACCCACGCCTGCGTCTGCGGCCGCGAGGCGGTGCCGATGACGGTCAGGCCGGTCAACTTGCGGGCCAGCTGCACCGCCATGGAGCCGACGCCGCCGGCGGCACCGACCACCAGCAGCGTGCCGTGCTGCACCCCGCGTGCCACGGCCAGCCGGTCGAACAGCAGCTCCCAGGCGGTAATGGAGGTAAGCGGCAGGGCCGCAGCCTGCGCGAAGTCCAGGCACGCCGGCTTGCGTCCCACGATGCGCTCGTCCACCCGCTGCAGCTGCGCGTTGCTGCCGGGTCGATCGATGGCGCCGGCGTAGAACACCTCGTCACCCGGCTTGAACAGGCTCGCCTCCGGACCGGCCGCGACCACCGTGCCGGCTGCGTCCCAGCCCAGCACCTTGTCGGAGCCGGCGGGATCGGCGTTCTGGCGGATCTTGGTGTCGACCGGATTGACCGATACCGCATGGACGCGCACCAGCAGATCGCGCCCGGTGGGTGCGGACGGATCGGGCAGGATCACATCCACGAGGCTCTGCTCGTCGGTGATGGGCAGTGACTGGCGATAGGCGACGGCTTTCATGATGGCTCCGGGGAGTGAGGGCACAGAGGACAGGGTCGGAGGCTGGCACGGGGCGCATCGTGACCGCCCTGGCGGGCAACCGCCCTGGGGGCGGCCGCCAGCGGATATTGAAGCGCGCTCAGGCGCCGGGAGTGCGCCCGCGCCGACGACGCAAGCGATCGGCCAGCCACCAGGCCGCCAGCACGCCCACCGCCACGCCCACCAGCTCGCAGAACGCTCGTGTACCGAGGTTGTCCGGATCGTGTACCTGCGCCAGCTTGGCGCGCAGCAGCTGCAGCGACTGCAGGCGGGCGAAGTTGAAGTAGAACAGGTTGCCGAGGTCGGCACCGCCGCTGAGGATCAGCGCCAGCAGGTAGGACCAGCCGATGGTGCGCGCATCGCTCCAGCGATAGCGCCGACCGATCGCGTGAAACAACGCGTAGAACACCGCCCCGGCAAGCGCGGCGATGGCCCCCGCCTGCAACCCGCCGACGAAGCCGTAACCCATCCACGACTGGTCATACGGCACGGCGCGACTCCGCGGGCAGGAGCGCGACGACGGCCGGATGCTCAGGCGTCATCCTGCGACCCCGCGCTGACGCTGACGCTGCCGTCCGGGTCGACCTGCACCGCGACCTGGATCGGCCGACAGCACACCTGGCAGTCTTCGACGTAGCTTTGGCTGTCCTCGGCCGGCTCGATCAGGATCTCGATCGGCTCGCCGCAGTAGGGGCAATGGATCATGACGGCGTCCAGCATGGGCATCTCGCAGTTCGGGCCAGGCAGCGATTGAATCACACCGACGTGGCCGGCTCAGGCCATGCGACTCCGTGGAACGCGGCAGCGCAGGAACTCACTCCGCGGCGGCCCGTTGTGCATCGACGGCGCCTGCGAGCAGCGCGGCCGTCCACTGTGGCGGCTGCAGTATCTCGAACAAGCCCGCCTTGCGGGTGCGGCGGTTGAGCTTGTACAGGTGCCGGTCCTTGCTTAGCAGCCACGGCGCGCCGCAGGCCAGTGCCAGCTCCATGAACTTCTGGTCGTCAGGATCGCGGCAGCGCGGCAGCGGCGCCAGCGTGTCCGCCGCCGGCAGGCCGACCAGCGTTTCCACCACCTCATCGAACCGCGCGCGCAGGCCGGCACGCTGGTCCGGTCGCACCGGCACGCTCGGGTATTCCAGTACGCGCAGCCACTCGTTGCGGCAGGGCTCGTCCGTCACCGCGCGCACCAGGCCGCGATCAAGTGCCGCGGCCAGCGCGTCGCAGTGGCGGTCGTGGAACAGGAACAGGTCCAGGCACACGTTGGTGTCCAGCACGATGCGCGGCACGGCGCGGCTGGCGGCAGGGGGCATGGGTGTCGGCACGGCGGAAACGGTCACGCCGCGCACTGTACACGCCACCCGCGCCGTCCGAACGAACACGGCCCCGCCATGCGGGGCCGTGCGCGTGCATCACGGGCGACTGGCGCCGATGGTGCTCAGTGGTTCTGGTGCAGGGCGTGCTTGAGGTCGCGCATCTGATCGTGGCCGGTCTTGACCGACACGTAAGCCTGCATGATCACCGAGCGGGTCGGCGGGCTCAGGTCGTCGTCCTTGAGCGCGTCTTCGAACTTGGCCTTGATGTGGTCCTCGCCGCGTTCGACTTCGTCGACCACCGCGGTATCGCCGGAGCTCAGCGAATTGCGCAGGTTGACGAACATGCGGTGGGCGCGGGCCAGTACGGTGCCGTCGTCGTCCGGCTTGGCGCCGAGCATGCGCACCTGCTTCTGCAGCTGGTTGGTGACCTGGGCGCGCTCCTGGGCGCGGCTGGCGAAGGTGGTGGCGAAGCGGGTGTTGTCGGCGTCCTTGGCCGCCTCCTCGTAACCCTCGGCGCTGTCGATGGTGGTTTCGATCAGGCTGTTGAGGACCTTGACGTCGTGGTCGGTGCTGTTGCTCATGGGAACGAACTCCTGGGCAGTAGGCGACGCTCGGGCAAGCGTCGGGCGAACGGGGATATTCGCTGAGCACAGGTTGCGCGGTCGGCCTCCCAACGGCCGTGAATTACGCGCCAGCGCCGCTTTCATCTATGTGTGCACTCGCGTTCGCCTGCGTCACGCTGCTGAACCGCGCGCCGCATGCGTTCAGCCGGCGCGCTCGCGCAGCGCGGCCACCGCGGCGGGGATCGCCTGTGCGCTGGCGGCGAGCGCCACGCGCGCGTGGTCTTCCTTAAGCCCGTGCTCCAGCTCGTGGCTCCAGGTGACGTGGTACGGCACGTGCACGCCCCAGCCGCCCAGCCGCACCACCGGCTCGATGTCCGAACGCAGCGAGTTGCCCACCATCAGGAACTGCATCGGCGCGACGGCGAATTCGTCGAACAGGCGCCGGTACGTGCCGATGTCCTTTTCCGAGACGATTTCGATGCGGCGGAACAGGTCGGCCAGTCCCGACTGCGCCACCTTCTTCTCCTGGTGGAACAGGTCGCCCTTGGTGATCAGCACCAGCGCATGCTCGGCAGCCACCGCCTCGACCGCCGCGCGGATGCCCGGCAGCAGCTCCACCGGATGCTGCAGCACGCCCTTGCCGATCTCGATCACGCGGTGGATGTCGGCTGCGCTGATGCGTGCCCCGGTCACGGCGATGGCGGTCTCGACCATCGACAGCGTCATGCCCTTGGCGCCGTAGCCGAACAGCGCGAGGTTGCGCCGCTCGGTGCCGAGCATGTCCTCGTGCACCCGGCGGTCTTCCAGGTCCACATACCGGCCCACGATGCCCGCGAACGCGGCGTTGGCCTCCTGGTAGTAGCCCTCGCTGTGCCAGAGCGTGTCGTCGCCGTCGAAGCCGATCATCGTGATCATGGGGATCCTCGCAAGGTCGCTGAACAGTCCCGCAGCGGCACCGGCCGGTGGGCTTTCGTCACCACCGCGGATGCGGACAAGGCGGCGATTCTCGCAGAATCCAACTGTCCCGCGCCGGGCGCGCAAGCCACTCGCCCCGGTGCGGGCGCCGCGGCATCATCGGCGTCCCGCATCTCCCGACCCGCTCATGCCGAACCTCGACCTCTCCCGCGCCGCGCTCATCGTGATCGACCTGCAGCCGGACTTCATGCCCGGCGGCGCCCTGGCCTGCCACGACGGCGACGCGATCGTGCCGGGCATCGACGCACTGCTGCGCGCGGGCCGCTTCCGCCACGTGGTGGCGACGCAGGACTGGCACCCGCCGGGCCACGTCTCCTTCGCCAGCGGCTACCCCGACCAGGCGCCGTTCGGCGAGATCGAGCTGTACGGGCACCCGCAAACGCTGTGGCCGGACCACTGCGTGCAGGGCAGTGCCGGCGCGCAGCTGCACCCGGGCGTGGACTGGTCGGCGGTGGATGTGGTGATTCGCAAAGGCAGCGATCCGCAGGTGGACTCGTACAGCGCGTTCCAGGAAAACCACGGTCCCACCGGCACCCGGCCACGTACCGGGCTGGCCGGCTGGTTGCGCGAGCGCGGGCTGGATACGGTTTATCTGTGCGGCCTGGCGCGCGACGTCTGCGTCATGTGGAGCGCCCAGGACGCCCAGCGGCTGGGTTTCCGCACGCACGTGCTGTGGGACCTGACCCGTCCGGTGACGCCCGCCGGCGATGCACCCACCCGCGAGGCGTTGCGGCGTGACGACATCGCGCTGGTCGAGGGCTCCACGCTGGCGCCCTGACCGGCTGTGCTAGCGTCGATCGCCCGCCTCCGGAGTGTCCGTGTGATGAGCCGCCTGATCCGCTGGCCGCTGGCCGCCCTGCTGCTTTCCCTGCTGGCCGCCTGCGCTACCGCCGGCGCGCCACGGCCCCCGCCGGACCTGCGCGTGATGACGTTCAACGTGCGCCTGCCGGCGGCCGGCGACGGCGTCAATGTGTGGGAGCACCGCCGCGACCTGTTCGTGCGTACCGTGCGCGAGGCCGACCCCGACGTGTTCGGCACCCAGGAACTGCACAAGGAACAGGGCGACTACGTGGTGGCGAAGCTGCCGGGCTATCGCTGGTTCGGTGACGGCCGCCGCGGCGGCGACGGCGACGAGCACATGGGCGTGTTCTATCGCAGCGACCGGCTGGCGGTGATTGAATCGGGCAACTTCTGGCTGTCCGACACGCCCGACGTACCCGGCAGCATCAGCTGGGGCCACCCGTTTCCGCGCATGGTCACGTGGGCACTGTTCGAGCGGCGGGCGGATGGCCGCCGCTTCTACTTCTTCAACACCCACCTGCCCTACCGCGACGAGGACGAGGCAGCGCGCACCCGCGGGGCGAACGAGATACTGGCCCGACTGCGAACCCTGCCGGAGAACGTGCCGGTAGTGCTCACCGGCGACTTCAACACCACGCCCGCCAGCGACGCCCATGCGCTGCTGAGCCGCGTGCTGGTCGACGCGCGCGCCGCGGCGCGTGAACGCGCCGGTCCGGACGCCACCTTTCACAACTTCACCGGCACGCCGGACCGGCGCATCGACTGGATCCTCACCCGCGGCTTTACCGCGCAGCGGACCGACACGATCACCACGCACGAGGGCGCGCTGTATCCGTCGGATCATTTCCCGGTGCTGGCAGTGCTGCGCTGGAACCCACCCGCCGCACGCACGCCGTGAACGCCTGTCCCGACACCTGAGACGCCGCCTGGCCATGATGCGCGGGCCGAATCGGACCCCCTCCGACACCGGCTCCGTCCATGGCAGTGGTCGGTTCAACACCTCTTGGCCGCGTCGTTCGCTCGACGCGGCCTTTTTTTGCTTCGCCCGGCAGCTGCCGGCGGAGAGCTCAACCAGTCGCCGCGACACCGGCACGAGCGGCACCTGCCTGCGCGCCGACGCGCACGCGCACCGCATCCATGTCGCGGATCGGACGCACCTCGATGCAGCCGGTGCGCGACCAGGGGAAGCTCTGCGCGATGCGCACCGCCTCGTCCATGTCCGCCGCCTCGATCAGGTTGAAGCCGGCCAGGTATTCCTTGGTTTCGGCGAACGGCCCGTCGAACACCGTGGTCTTGCCGTCGCGCACCCGCACCGAGCGCGCCGTAGCCGGATGCTCGAGCTGTTGCGAGGCGATCAGTGAACCCTCGGCCTGCAGCTCGTCGGCATGCTCCAGGCAACCGCGCATCATGTGGTCGAACTGGCCCGGCGGCAGTTCGCCGAGCAGTTGATCGTCGCTGTAGATCATCACCAGGAATTTCATGCGCCCTCCGGGGCCATGGCGGAGGCTGCCGATGCTACGGCGAGCGCGCGGTGATCGATACCCTTTGTAGCGAACGCGCGGCGTCCGTATGCTGCCGGGACTGCCTGCTTTTTTCTTTTCCCGCCACGCGCGCTGTCTGCAAGCCGATGAATCCCGACTCCCCCGCTCCGCCGCCCTGCAACGCCTGCACCGACCGCGAAGCGCTCCCGTTCGCTTTCACCATGGCCTTCCAGCCGATCGTGGACGTGCGCGAGCGCCGCGTGTTCGCCTACGAGGCGCTGGTGCGCGGTATCGACGGTGCCGGAGCGGCGAGCATCCTCAGCCAGATCAACGAGAACAACCGCTACGTGTTCGACCAGTCCTGCCGCGTGAAGGCGGTGGAACTGGCCGCGCGGCTGGGTATCGACTGCTATGTCAGCATCAACTTCCTGCCCAACGCGGTGTACCAGGCGGCCACCTGCATCCGCGCCACGCTGGAGGCGGCGCGGCGGTTCAATTTTCCCACCCGCCAGCTGATCTTCGAGATCACCGAGAACGAGGAGCTGGTGGACAAGGAGCACCTGAAAAGCATCATCCGCGAGTACAAGCGGCAGGGCTTCAAGACCGCCATCGACGACTTCGGCGCGGGCTTTTCGGGGCTGAACCTGCTGGCCGAGTTCCAGCCGGACATCATCAAGCTCGACATGGCACTGGTGCGTGCGGTGGACCGCGACCCAGTGCGCCAGGCCATCGTGCAGGGCATCCTCGGCGTCTGTCGCGCCCTGAACATCGAGGTGATCGCCGAGGGCGTGGAGACGGTCGCCGAATTCACCCTGTTGCGCGGCATGGGCATCGGCCTGTTCCAGGGTTTCCTGTTTGCGCGACCGGGGTTCGAGGCGCTGCCGACGGTGGACTGGAGCGCACTCGAAAGCCGTAGCTGAGGCACCGGGCGAAGCGGCGGCGCGGCCCGGGGCGGCCCGGGGCGGCCCGGGGCGGGCAGCATCGGCGTCGGCCGGCTGCCCGCGCGCGTGGCTCAGCGGCCGGCCAGATCCGACCGGTCGACCCGCCCGCCCTTCATCACGAAATCCACGTGCTCGAGCACGCTGACGTCCTTCAGCGGATCGCCCTTCACCGCCACCATGTCGGCGTACAGGCCGGGCTTGATCGCACCCACTCGGTCGCGCCAGCCGAGCAGGTCGGCGGCGTTCCAGGTGGCCGACTGGATCGCCTGCATCGGGGTCATGCCCCACTGCACCATCTTGGCGAACTGCTTGCCGTTCCAGCCGTGCGGATACACCCCGGCATCGGTGGCGAAGGCCATCTTCTCGTTCGCCTGCACCGCCTTGCGGAAGTTCTCGCGCTGCACCCGGCCAACGAGTTTTTCCTTGGCAATCTGCGCCGGCGGCGTGCCGAGCTTGGCGTATTCGGCCAGGATGTAGTCGTCGTTGTAGACGTCGAAGTCGAGGTAGGTGCCGCGCGCCTTGGCCAGCTTCAGGCCTTCGGCGTCGATGAAGCTGCAGTGTTCGACCGAGTCCACGCCGGCGCGGATCGCCATGGCGATCGCCTCGGCGCCATGCGCATGGGCGGCCACCTTCTTGCCCCAGCGGTGCGCCTCGTCGACGATCGCATCCATCTCCGCCTGGGTGTATTGCGGCGCGCCCACCGAGGCCTCGTTGCTGAGCACGCCGGCGCTGGCCATGAACTTGATCACGTCGGCGCCGCGCTTGACGTTCTCGCGCACCCGCGCACGCACCGCGTCGACGCCATCGGCCACGCCGGTGGGGCCGGCAAAGCTCACGTCGGGCGAGAAGCCGGTGCTGTCGTCGGCGTGACCGCCGGTGGAACCGATCGGTACGGTGGCCACCAGCATGCGCGGGCCGGGAATCTGGCCGCGGTCGATCGCGTCCCGCAGCGCCACGTCGATATACGCCGGCGCGCCGACGTTGCGCACCGTGGTGAAACCGGCGTCGAGCGTGCGCTTGGCCAGCATCGGCGCCAGCACCGCCTCGTCCATCGCGCTCTGGGTCAACGCGTCGCGGTAGTAGTTGCCGGTGCTGGTGGTGGGGTCGGAGGTCAGGTGCACGTGCACGTCGATCAGGCCGGGCAGCAAGGTGGCGTCGCCCAGGTCGATCACCGTCGCCCCGGCGGGCACGTCGCCGCCGTCGTGCACCTCGGTGATGCGCTCGTCCTTGATCACCACCACCACCGGGCCGCGGGCGCGGCCGGATTCGGTGTCGATCCAGTGTGCAGCCTTCACGGCGGTGAGGCCGGCCGCGGCGGCTGGCGCTTCCTGCGCACCGGCGGCGGTGACGGCAAGACCGAGCAACAGCGCCGTGCACAGCGGACGGACGACGCGGGCGGCAAGGCGGCGGACGGGTGCGACATGGTCGGGCATCGGAGCATCCAGGTGGTCGGAGATGCCCGACTTTAGCCGCCGCGGCCATCGCGCGCATCGCCCGCCGTGCCGCACGATGCCGGGCGGCGGTCGAGCCGGGCATCGCCGGCCCATGGCCGCTGACCACGCGGCGGTCGCGCTACACTTTGCGCCCCGTTTGCAGAGTCACCACGCCATGGCCGAGCGCAGCTTCGACGCCTTCCACGCCCGCTCCGGCGCGTCGCTCGAGGGCTCGCGCTATACCGCCTGGCTCGCCGTCACGCCGCGCGCGGGCGGCTTTCCGGTGTACTTCGCCATCTGCGAAAACCGCAGCTTCCGCGAGCGTGCGCCAGCCGAGGCGGCCGCGGCGCGGGCACTGGCCGACCTGCTTGCGCTGGAGCCGGACGGCACGCCGGTGTTCCCGGAGGGCTATACCGGCTTCGACGACGAGGCCGACCCGGCCTGACCGGCCGCGGCCCTCAGGTGGCGTCGCTGCCCGGGCGCAGATTGATGCCCAGCGCGGTGGCCAGCTCGCGCATCGGCTCGGCGTCGCGGCTGAGGGTGATCCATCCGGCATAGCCGTCGTGGTCGGTTTCGTAGATCCACACGGTGTAGCCGTGCTCGGCCAGCCGGTCGTAGGCGGTGCCCAGCAGCGAGGGTATGTCGCGATCGTCGAAGAACTCGTCGTCGTCCGGGTCGCCGTCCCAGTCGATGTCCAGGTTCCAGCGCGTCACCAGTTCATCCAGCGCCTGCACCAGCGCCCGCGGGTCGTCGACCTGGAACCCGGAACTCCAGTCGATCACGCGGGTGACCAGCTCCACCGGCGCGTCGGCCCCGCCGGCTTCCTCGTCGGCCTCGCGCCATGCGGTGAACTGGCGCAGCGCGGTTTCCTCGTCACCAGGGTTGATCAGCGTCAGCAGTTGCCACACCAGCGCCTCGACCGAATCGTCGGGCTCGGCGTCGAAGTCGTCTTCATCGTCAAAGTCGTGCATGGCGGGGCACTCGGGGAAGCGGGGGAGCCGCATGGTGGCGCGAGCGGGGCCCGCTGGGAAGCGCTAACCGCCGCGACGGTCGGCGCCGCCGCGATCGGCGGCGCGGCGGGCGTAAAGCCGCCGGTCGGCTTCGGCCAGCCCTTCGTCCAGCGACACGCCGCCGCCAAACGTGGCCCAGCCCAGGGTGAAGGCGATCGGCGCGTCCGCACGTGCCGCCTCCAGGCGCGCCCGCAGTGCCTCGGTGGCCTGTGCATCGGCGTCGCGCAGCAGCAGCAGGAACTCGTCGCCACCCAGCCGCACGACGGCGTCGGAGCCCTGCGCCTGGCGACGGAGAAACCGCGCCATGTCCAGCAGCACCTCGTCGCCGCGCTGGTGCCCATAGGTGTCGTTGATCTGCTTGAAGTGGTCCAGGTCGACCGTGATGCAGCCCCAGCGCGAGGACGAATCCTTGTCCAGCTCTTCCAGGTAGCGCCGGTTGAAGCAGCCGGTGAGCGAGTCGTGCACCGACCAGTCGCGCAGCTTGCGCTCGAGCTCGAAGCGCTCGGTGATGTCCTGCGCGTGTCCGAGCACGTAGGGTTCGTCGGCTTCGTCGTCGAGCATGTTGTGGTACTGCCACATGCGCCGGCTGCCGTCCTTGGCGGTCAGTTCCAGCACCCCGGTGTCGGTGCCGGAGGTGATGATCCGCAGCAGGTACTGACGGAACGACGCCTGCCGGTCGGCCGGCATGAACTCGGCCAGCGAGCGGCCCAGCAGCTCACCGATGGAATAGCCCAGGGCGCGCGCGGCGGCCGGGTTCACCGACAGCAGCACGCCCTCGTAATCATGCGTGCAGATCAGGCCCAGGCTGTACTGGAACAGCTGACGGAAGCGCCGCTCGCTCGCTTCCAGTGCCGTGACCACGCGGCGGCGGATGCTGATGTCCTGGATCGCCCCCACCAGCCGCTGCGGCTGGCCGTCGGCAAAATCCACGCTGCCCAGCGCGCGTACCCAGATACGACGGCCTGTGGCCGTGTTCATGGGCAATTCGAGATCCCACGGCGTGCCTTCGCGGCGGGCACGTTCCACCGCCGCGGTCAGTCGCGCGCGGGCGTCCGGCGGGTAGAAGCTCAGCGCCTCCTCCAGCGTGGGGCGGTAGCGCGGCGACAGTTCATGCAGCCGGCAGGTTTCATCCGTCCACACGATCTGGTTGGTGGCCAGATCCAGGGTCCAGCCGCCGACACTGGCCAGCCGCCCGGCCCGATCGAGCAGCGCTTCGCGCTGCAGCGACTCCAGCCGCAGCTCCAGTGCCTGCGCTGCCGCATTGGCCAGCGCCACCAGCACGCTGCGCTGCGCATCGCTGAGCATGCGCGGCTTGACGTCGATGACACACAACGCCCCCATGCACAGACCGTCGTTCAACGTGATGGGCGCGCCGATGTAGAAGCGGATGCCATCCTCGGCCGTCACCAGCGGGTTGCGCGAGAAACGTTCGTCGCGGCGGGCATCGGCAATCTCCAGCAGGCCGTCGCCGAGGATCGTGTGCCCGCAGAACGCCTGTTCGCGCGCCAGGTCGCGGCCCACCGCCAGCCCCACGCGCTCCACGCCCACGCCGGCCTTGGTCCACTGGCGGTGCGAGTCCACCAGATTCACTGCCGCCACCGGCGCGCCCAGCGCCAGCGCCGCGGCCTCGGCCAGCCCGTCGAACAGCGGCTCGGGCGCGGTATCCAGCACCGAGAGCGTGCGCAAGCGGGCAACGCGCTGCACTTCGTTATCCGGGAAAGGCGCAGTCATACAGGCAACGTCCTTGGGCATAACTTCTGGATTGTCCCCGTCCACGCCTGAGTACAACGTGACAGCCCGCGCAATCACCACCGCTGGCTGTGGCTCGACTTCGGTCAGAGCGGGTTGGCGTGATCGCGCAGAAAAGCCTGCAGGAAGTCCTGCCTCGCCGCACCGCGATCGACCTCGGTGTGGGTGTTCTGGTCGATGGTCTGGCGCAGCAGGCCGCCGTGCGAGTCGCTCACCGGGGGCCAGGCGGGCAGGCCGGCCTGGTTCGGATCGCCGGTGCGCACGAACTGCGCGAAGTAACCCTGCAGGGTGCGCGACACCGCCCGGTCGGTTCCGCTCCAGGCGTACACGGCGTTGCCGTCGAGGTTGCCCATCGCGTACTCGATTTCCCCGCTGTGCACCGCCCCCGGCTCGGGCTGCTCGCCTGGGGCCGGATCACGCTTGGGCGGGCGCGGGCGGGCGTAGTAGTAGAAGTACACCGGCTGGTTGCTGGTCTGGCGGTGCAGTGCCATCCAGCGCCAGGTGCTGTGGGCGATGAACAGGTCGCCCGCCAGCGCCGTGGCCGAGCGCTTCACTTCTGCCGCGGTGGCTCCCGGGTAGAGCCGCAGCGCCTCACGCGCCTTGTCGCCGAACAGCGTATCGAGGGCATCGCGGTAGTTGGCCGGGGTGGGCGAACGGTCGTGCAGGATCGCGGTGTAGAAACCCTCCTGCGAGTTGGCGCCCAGCAACAGGGGCACCTGCGCCTGCTCGCCGCGCGCGTAGATCTGCTCCGGCGCGTCGGGCAGGAAATAGCCGTCGATATCCGGTGCAAAGCGCAGCGTGGGCTCCGACTTCGGATCGGTCGCCTGCAGCAGCGCCTGGGCCGGCATCGCGCGCAGGGCGTCGAGCGAATCGACCTGCAGTTTTTCCATGAAGGCGCTGCCGGTGGCCTCGGCGACCGCGCGTGGCGCCGGCGCAATCGGAGTGATCAGTGCGCCGCTTTCACCGATCGCCCCGGCGATCAACTGCTTGCTCAGCGGCGATGCCATCAGCGCGCTGACCGAAATCGAGCCGGCCGATTCGCCGGCAATCGTGATGTGCCCGGGATCGCCGCCAAAGCGCGCGATGTTGTCGCGCACCCAGCGCAGCGCGGCGACCTGGTCGAGCAACCCGTAGTTGCCGCTGGCGTGCTGCGGCGATTCCGCCATGAGTGCCGGTGTGGCGAGAAAGCCGAACACGCCCAGGCGGTAATTGACGGTAACCGTCACCAGGCCGCTCGCGGCCATTGCGGCGCCGTCGTAGCGCGGTTCCGAGCCATCGCCTGCCAGGAACCCGCCGCCGTAGAAGTACACCAGCACCGGGCGCTTGCCGTCCGCCGGCGCCGCGGGCGCCCACACGTTGAGGTAGAGGCAGTCTTCGCTCATGCCACGCGAGCGGAACACCATGTCGCCGAACAGCGGCAGTTGCATGCAGCGCGGGCCGAACGTGCGGGCGTCGCGCGGCTCGCTCCAGCCGGTGGCCGGCTGCGGCGGCTTCCAGCGCAGCGCGCCCACCGGCGGGGCTGCATAGGGGATGCCCAGGAACTCCTGCACCACCACGCCGCCCACGCTGGCCGTCTTGCCCACCAGCAGGCCGCCCCCTGCCTCGACGCGCGGCGTGTCGTGCTGGGCGATGGCCGGGCCGCAGGTGCCCAGCGCCAGCAGCGCCGCGGCAGCCCGGCGAGTGAGCAGGTAACGCGGAAAACGTGGGGACATCGCGCAGACTCCGGGCGGCGGCGAGGCACCAAGCCTAATGTGGTGTCGCATGCTTGACGACCCTTGCCGCGCCCCGCTCCAGGTGAAGCCGGCGGCGACCGCTGGCTTCAAGCGCACACTTGGTCGTGTCGGTGAACCAGATCGCGGCGCCACGCGGACTGAACGCGCGGGCAGGCATGATGCAATGCCGCTCCCAAGGAGAACCCCGGTGCCCCTGATGCGTTTCGACGTAATGGAAGGCCGCAGCAAGGCCGAAATCACCACGCTGCTGGACGCCGCCCACCGCGCCATGCTCACCGCGTTCAAGGTGCCCGAGCGCGACCGCTACCAGATCGTGCACGAGCATCCGCCGGAGCACTTCATCGTGCAGGACACCGGGCTGGACATTCCGCGCACCCGCCACGTGGTGGTGGTCACCGTCACCAGCAGGCCGCGCACACGCGCCATGAAGGAAACCTTCTACGCCGAGCTGTGCCGCGAGCTGAAGACAAGTTGCGGCATCGAGGCGAGCGACGTGATGGTGTCCATCGTGACCAACTCCGACGAGGACTGGAGCTTCGGCCTTGGCCGCGGCCAGTTCCTCACCGGCGAGCTGTAGCCCGGCGCTCGAGCGCGACGCGCGCTCAACCGGCCAGCGCCGCCTCGACCGCCGCCAGCGCGTGCAGCCGCGTGGTGTCGAACTGGGGCACGGTCGAATCCGCAGCCTCCACCAGCAACCCGATCTCGGTGCAGCCGAGGATGATGCCTTGCGCGCCGTCCGCCACGAGGTCGGCCATCACGCGGCGGAACATCGCGCGCGACGCCGTTTCCATCCGACCCAGGCAGAGCTCGGCATAGATGACCCGATGCACCTCGTCGCGGTCCGCCGGCGGCGGCACCCGCACATCCAGCCCGTGCGAGGCGAGCCGCTCGACATAGAACGCCTGCTCCATCGTGAAACGCGTGCCAAGCAGCCCCACGCGGGTGACGCCGGCCGCGCGGATTGCCTGCGCGGTGGCATCGGCTACGTGCAGCAGCGGAATGTCCACCGCCGCCTCGATGGCCGGCGCAACCTTGTGCATGGTGTTGGCACCGATCAGCAGCAGGTCGGCGCCGGCTGCCTGCAGTCCCCGGGCGCCCTGCGCCAGCTGCGCACCCGCCGCGGCCCAGTCGCCGGTGCGCTGGCACACCTCGATATCGGCGAAGTCCACGCTGTGCAGCAGCAGCTTGGCCGAGTGCAACCCGCCGAGGCGCTGCTTCACCGCCTCGTTGATCAGACGGTAGTAGGGGATGGTCGACTCCCAGCTCATGCCGCCCAGCAGTCCGATGGTTTTCATGTGCGATCCGTTGTTGCTTGATGGAAGACTCAGCGCCCGCGGGGCGCCGCCATGGCCGTCTGGATTTCCTCCAGGGTCAGCCCGCGGGTTTCGATGCCGGTGCGCGCCAGCATGATCGCGGCGGCCAGCATCGGCAGCGCGATAAGTGCGCCCGCCCAGGCCAGGTGCTCGAAGCAGCCGAGCACGCCCAGCGCCGCGCCGAGGATGCCGCCAAACTTGGAACTGGCCGCAATCACGCCTGCACCGGTGCCGCGCAGGTGCACCGGGTAGATCTCCGCCGCGTACGGGATCAGCATCGCGATCACGCCGCTCACACTTACCAGCAGCGCCGCCGTGGCCACCGTGGTGAGTGCGAACGAGCGCACGCCCAGCACGGCCAGGACCACGAAAGCCAGCAGCGCCGCCGCGGTCAGCGTGATGAACAGCACCAGCGAGCGCACGCTGCTCCACCGTTGATACAGCCACACCACGGCGCCGATGCCCGGCAGCGCGATCACCGCCGAGCGCGCGAGCAACGCGTTCGCGCCCGCGGCGTCCACGCCCAGCTTCACCACGTTCACCGGCAGCCACAGCAGGAACCCGAAATTCACCAGCCCCCAGGCCGTGCCGCATACCACCAGGCCCCAGCTGAGCGCGGCGTGGCGCCCGCGCAGCAACTGGCGCAGTCCGGCCACCGGATGCTGCTCGTCCACCACCGGGGCACCCGGATGGCGCGCATCGTCTGCCTCGATGGCCTGGGCACGAGCGCCTGCGAAACGCAGCAGCACCGCGCGCGCTGCCTGCTCCATGCCCGCGTTGGAGAGAAAGCGTGGCGACTCCGGAATCCAGCGGTTCAGCAGCACGATCAGCGCACCGGTGGGCAGGCCCAGCAGCCACAGCACGCGCCAGCTGAACAACGGCTCCAGCAATGCCGCAGCGCCGGCGGCGAGCAAATAGCCGGCCGAGGTGCCGATGCCGCCCAGCGCCACCAGCAGCCAGCCACGGTGGGCGGCGGGAATCGCCTCGGCCATCAGGGTAAAGGCGATCGGCAGCAGGCCGCCGGCCGATGCGCCCATCAGGAAACACATCACCAGGTTCCAGCCGAACGAGGGCATGGCGCCGCAAATTGCCGTGCCCATGAACATCAGGGCCGACAGCAGGATCGCGGCGCGACGCCCGAAGACGTCGCCGATCCGCCCCCACACCACCGAACCGACCGTGGTGCCGGTCAGTGCCACCAGCGCCAGGAACGCACCGCTCTCCTTGCTGATCGCGTATTCCCGGGTCATCCCGGGCAACACGAAGCCCAGCGTGGCCGGCTTCATCACATCGACCGCCAGCGCCACCACCAGCACCAGCACCAGCGTCCAGTGCTCCCGATTGAGCGGCACGCCGTCGGCAAGATGGAAATAACTCTGTCCCCGCGACCCGTGCAGCGTCTGGCGCACCTGCTCGGCGCGCGGCGCCAGCCCGTAGGCAGCCAGTGCCAGGCCCAACGGAATCAGCGCCATGCCGACCAGCATGATCGGGCTCATCGGCATGCCGGCCAGCTGGTAGTGCATCGGCGCCCCCATCAGGAACATCGGCACGTGTGCCAGCACGCCCGCGACCAGCAAAGCGCACCCCGCCCAGAACGCCAGGGGGTGATGAAACGAGATGCCGTCGGCGCGCATGCGGATGGGGAGTCGGGGAAAGCGCCGAGGCTAGCAGATGGCCCTGGCCACTTGGCGCCGCGGTCGTGTTCCCGCCCCGGCTGTCGGCCATCAGCCCCGCGCCCGCCGTGGCGGCCTCCGACGTGTCTCCATGGCTGCCTCTCGCAGAGCGCTGATATCGCGCGTGCCGCGCTTGCCGACGCGGCGCAGGGTAGGCAACAGCAGCCTCGGCATCGTCAGGAATGGCTTGGGCCGCGGGCAGGGATCCCGGCGGCAGGTTCAGCACCTCGAACGCATCCCCATGCGCGACCACCGACCAAAAAAAAGCTCCCTCGCGGGAGCCTGATCAGGGAGTGTGCCCGGGGCGCGGCGGGCACGACAGGGATGCGGACGCGCGCCCCGGGCAACATCAGATTAGCCGTTCATCCTGCGACAGACCCTAGGAAAGATTCGGACATGGAACGTCACCAGATGGCCGGGACGTGATCGGCCGACCAGCGCTGCAGCTGGGCGTGCATGTCTGCAATGGCCAGTTCCGCAATGAAGCAGTCGGCAGCGCGACGCGTGGGAAAACGCATCACCGGCTCGCCATCGGCGGCGTCGTACACGGTGAAATCGTCCTGTTCGTTGCGCACTTCGAGCATGGCCGCCGCTCCGCAAAAAGAAGGCCGGCAGCTCCTTTCGCGGACGCTACCGACTCGAGACCGATCTGCAGGTGCGGTGCGGCGCGACTTCCGGTGTGCGGCCAGCGCTGCGTGAGACGCCCGTCGGCCGGCGCGGCGTCATTCACTTGCGCAGCATGCCCTCGTCGTGGGCTGACTTCCCAGCGGCATCCGCCTGACGGCGCTGTAGGAGATATCTGACGCGTGACGCCTCCGGCTAAACCATTCCGAACACCGAGCCAATAGCCACGGGCAGGCCCACAGCCCAGCCGGAAGATGCGGCCGCCACGGCAGGCACGGCGTGCAGACCGGCCGCCCCGGCAGCAAGGGGGTGGCGATCGAGTACGGACCCAGCGCGCAGCCTCAGCGCGCGAGCAGCGCCGTGAGTCGGTCGATCCTGGCGCGATAGCCGTCGAGCACGCCGGCGGTGATCTCGGCGTAGCGGTCGGCTTCGGCCCAGCGCCGCCCCTCGATCGCCTCGCGCACGCCCGGCACGGGTTTCACGCCGTAGCCGGTGAGCATGCCCGGCGCGTAGATCATGTGCTGGAACCACGGGCGCCCCGGCAAACCGTCGGCAAGGGTCAGCGCCTGCTCCATGCGGGCGATCTGCGTGTCGAGCTCGTGCCGCTGCGCGGCGGGCATGGCGAAGCCGCCGGCAGCGCGCTTTGCATACGCTGCATCGAACGCCTGCGCACTCTGCCCGAGGCGTTTGGCGGCGCGGTCGAGCGGCGCCAGCTGGATTGCCGGCATTTCCGAATCGCGCACCGGTGGTTGCACCGGGCGGGTGGGGTCGCTGGCCAGCTGGTAGGCGCGGCTGTCGAGCAGCTGGTGCTGCGCGAGCGTGGCCTTGCGGGTGCTGTCGACCAGCGCGTGCAGCTCGCCCACGTAGCGATCCAGCGTGCGGCTGAAGTCGCCGAAGCGCAGCGGCAGCACGTTGGCATCGGCCGCGCGCAGCACGATGTGGCCGGCCACCTTCGACAGCGCCACGCCGTAGGCGAAATCGGGGTCGCCGAAGCGCACGTAGTGGTCGAACGAGTCGTAGCGCGAGTGGTAGATGCCGGCGTTGTCGTCCTCGCCGCCGAAGCCCAGGTTGAGCGAGGCGATGCCCAGGTGCTCGAGGAACGCGCTGTAGTCCGAGCCCGAACCCAGCGCACCGATCGGCAGATCACCGCCGCTGGCGGCCAGCTTGGCATCGGCCTTTGTTTCGGGCTTGGCCTGGGGCGACGCGCCATCCACCTGCATGCGCGCGCGCAGCCGCTGGCCGACGCTGACGTGGGTTTCCGGATCGGTCACGCCGTCGATCACCTGGTTGACCAGATGCTGCAGCGAATGGCTGCCCTCGGCGCCGAGGAAGCCGCGGCCGTTGGTGTCGGTGTTGACGTACATCACCGCCTTGGCCTTGAGCTCTTGCGCGTGCGTCTCGGCCCACTCGGTGGAACCGATCAGGCCCGGCTCCTCGCCGTCCCAGCTGGCGTAGACCAGCGTGCGCTGCGGCCGCCAGCCCTGCTTCACCAGCGCGCCGATCGCCTTGGCCTCGGCCATCAGCGCCACGTTGCCGGCCAGCGGATCCCACGCGCCGAACACCCAGGCGTCGTGGTGGTTGCCGCGCACGATCCACTGGTCCGGCTCGTTCGCGCCCTGCATCACCGCGATCACGTCGTACACCGGCTGCTGCGTCCAGTTCGACTTCACCACCAGGTGCGCCTTCGCCACGCTGGGTCCCACGTGGTAGGTGAGCCCCAGCCCGCCGCGCCACGCGCCCGGCGCCACCGGCCCGCCCAGCGCGTGCAGCAGCGGCGTGGCATCGGCGTAGGAGATCGGCAGCACCGGGATCTTCAGGATGGTCGGCGCGTCGGCGATCGCCAGTCGCTTGGCGTCTGGCGTGGAGCCGATGCCCGGGGTCAGCGGGTCGCCCGGGTACTGCTGCATGTCCTGCACGGAACCGCGCTGCACGCCATCGGCCGGCCGCCAGCCGCCGTCGGGGTAGGTGTCGCCTTGCGTGTAGCCGTCGTCGCGCGGATCGGAATAGATCAGGCATCCCGCGGCGCCGTGTTCCTGCGCCAGCTTCGGCTTGAGTCCACGCCAGCCGCCGCCGTAGCGGGTGAGCACGATCTTGCCGCGCACGTCGATGCCGCGCCGCGCCAGCTCCTTGTAGTCGTCGGGCATCCCGTAGTTGGCGTAGACCAATTCGGCGGTGACGTCGCCATCGGCGCCGTAGACGTTGTAGGGCGGCAATGCGCCGTCGCGGATGTCCGAAGTGGCGTCGCCGGCCACCGCCGGCTCGCCAAGCCTGGCGGTGTACGGCTGCGGTCCCAGCAGCTCCAGCGCCACCGTCTTCGGGGTGGGATAGAGCACGTTGAAGGTCTCGATGTGCGCATCCCAGCCCCATGCGCGGAACTGCGCCAGCATGAACTCGGCGTTGGCCTTGTCGTGCGGCGCACCGACCTGATTGGGCGCAGAGGACATCTGCTTGAGCCAGGCGCGCTGGTCAGCCGGATCGAGCAGCGCATCGAAGCGCTGTTCCAGCTGCTGCTGTGCGCGCGCGGCGTCGGTACTGAAGCCGAACATGGCGTCCGGCGCGGGCTTGTTGCCCTCGGTCGCCAGCGCCGAACCGAATGTGGCCATCAACGCCGCGCTGAGCAGCAGCGGCAGCCAGGTGATTCGCATCATCGGAACACTCCCCTTGGATGAATCGTTGCGCCTGGCCGATGCGGCCGGCGGATGGCCGGAACGAAGCAACCACTGGTGATACCGCCAGCGGTGCGAACTCGCCACGCCGAAGGTTCGGCGACGGCAGCGCGGTATCGTGCGGCGTATTGCGCCACCGCGCCGCCCTCGGCGGATCACCCGTTGAGCCGGGATTCCCAGTCGTCCGGCACCTGCCCGGCCGGGCCCGGCACGGGCTGCTCAGGTGGATGCGCCTGCGGCGGCGCCAGCCGCGGGCCGTCGACAAAGCCGTCGGTGCGGTAGTCGTAGAACCACTCCTCACCCGGCTCGAAGCTGGCGATCACCGGATGGCCGGTGGCGTGGTAATGCGCCGTCGCGTGACGGTTCGGCGAGGTGTCGCAGCAGCCGATGTGGCCGCACAGCGCGCAGCGGCGCAGATGCAGCCACCACTGCCCGCCAGCCAGGCATTCGGCGCAGCCGGTGCCGGAGGGCCGCGCGGCGGGGTCGATCACATCGTGCTCGGTGCTCATGGGCGAGGCTCCGCGTCGTGATGGGTTTGTTTCGCGATGCTCGCACGAACCCGCCGTAGCGGGCCCGCAGGTGTCGCTGGCGCCGGTTCAGCGGCGCCTGGCAGGACAGCCGGCAGGCGCGCAGCCAACCGTCGGCCACGTCACAGCGGCTGGATCTGTGCCACGTCGGTCACCACCACGTGGGTCTGGTAGTAGTACTTGCCGCTGCGCCGGCCGTCGACGACGAAATCGATGCGCACCCGCCGCGCCGATCCGGCGACGAGGATGCGCCGACCCCGCAGCACGCGCTCCGGCTCTCCGTGCAGGCGTGCTGCCAGGGCACTGGCAGCCTGCGGCAGCACCACCACGGTGAGGCAGCGCGGATCGCGATAGTCACGCTCGGAGTTGAGGTACAGCGGACCCGGGCGGTCGGCATCCTGCACGGTCATGGCGAACACCCCCGACACGCCACGTGGCGCTGCCGCGGAAGCGAGCTGGACGGCCTGCGACGGATCGATCCAGCGTGCGTCGGGCGTGATGCGAGGGTCGGTTGCGCAACCGGCCAGTGGGGCAAGCAGGGCGGCGAGCAGCCATCCATGGCGGCGAAGTGACATCGTGTCTGTCCTTGCAATGAAGTGTCCGCCGAGGATGCCAGAGCCATCGGGCGCGGTCATGACTTCATGCCCGCATGGGCCGACCGGGAGGTATCCGATCCACCAACCGGCCGCTGCGCCACACCGTTTCGGGGCAGCGCGGGCCCCAGGCGCGGCGCGTCCACCTGCGAGCTGTTTGCCTGGCCACGCGTCCTGCTGGAACACGCCCTGCCACTCGCCCACTGCGCGCGAGCGCGCCAAGGCGACTGCCGGGCGTCAACTGACCCTCGAGGCCCCGCTCCAGCCGGGCGACCGGCTCTTCGGCCGGCGCCGCAGCGATCTCGCCCAGCCAGCGGGAGTGGGCGCGGCGCGGGTGTCGACTCAGGCCTGCGTCGTGTGCGCCAGGGCAAACTCGATCGCCGCACACACCGCCGCTGCCTGCGCGTCGTTGCACTGGGCAGGCGTGGCGCGGGGGCTGTCGGGATAGACCTCGGTGGTGCTCTTGTAGCGCGCGTTGGTGATACCGGCGCACAGGCCCAGTTTCTTCAGCGGGTACTGGATCACACCGGGTGCCACGACCGGCGAGCCGATGATTTCGCCGCGGGCGTCGGCCGGGGCGATGTGGGTGACCTTCGCCACCGCGTCGATGATTGCCTGCTGGAACGCCGGTTGCGGATGCTCGCTGTCGTCGACCAGGTAGAAGCCGTCGGGAATCTCGCCCGGCTCGCTCGCCACACCGTCACGGGCCGCCAGCGCGGGGCGGAATTCGGACTCGTCACTGTCGGTGGTTTCGTGCAGGTCGATGTGCAGCAGGGCCGTGTCGCGATACGGTGCCAGCAGATGCCACAGCGCCGCCGCTTCGCCCGCCGGGCTGTCGGCGCGGAACGAGCGGTTGGGGTCGATGGCATCCGGGTTCCAGCGATGGATGCGCTCATAGGCCCACGGGCTCACGCACGGTGCCACCAGCAGGTTTGCCCGATCGGCATAGCGGGCCGCGTCGCGCTCGAGAAACTGCAGCGCGCCGTGCACACCGCTGGTCTCGTAACCATGGACTCCGCCTGTCACCAGCACGGTTGGCAGCTCGTCGCGCCAGTGGCGGCTGCGCAGCGCGAACAGCGCGTAGCGCTCCGGCGCATAGTCGAGCGCACCGTACTCACGCACATCGAACCGGTCACGCAGGCGCTCGATGACCGTCAGCACGTCGTCGGCATAGCTGCGATGGCGGGTCTGGCGGGCGCGCCAGACAGCCACTTCGGCGGGACCCCACGCCACGCCGGGCGTGCCGATCGGATACGCGGTGGAAGGGGCGCTCATGGGCAGTGACTCCTGGGGAAAGGCCGGAACTCTAGCACCGGCCCACCCGAGGCTTCGTCGCCTGCAGCAGCATCTGGCTGCGGACGTTCGCCGGTGCCAGCGTGTCGCGCGGTCGCGCGGTCGATGCCGCCCGGCGCCGTGCGGCGTGATGCCAGGCCGCCTGCGCCGCCCGGCATCGTCATCATGCGACTACTTGCCGGCGGCGTTGCCACCGTTGCCGGTCGGCAGCGGCTCCAGGCCGAAGTTGAGCGTGGTGATCTTCGCGTCCAGGCCCTTCACCACGTCGGGGGTGAGGTCGTTGGTCATGTTGCCCCCGAGCACCGAATCACGATCCAGCAGCAGGCCGCAGTTGTGGTTCTTGTAGGTGCTGCTGACGATCGGCTCCGCCTCCTGACCGATGCGCTGCATGATCTTGGCGCGGGTCAGCTGGATACGCTGGTTGGTCTGGCCGGCGTGGGCCTGGAAACCCTGCATGCGCATCTGCAGCGCCGAGCCCTGCTCCTTGCGCTGGGCTTCGGTGAGCGACTCTGCCTTTTGCTGGAACGCCTGGATGTCGCTCTCGATCGGCTTGCGCTGGTTTTCCAGCTCGCTGTTGCTCTGGTCGGCCAGCTGTTTGAGGCGCTGGCTGGCCGCCTGCCCTACCTTGGACTGCGCGAACACCGCCTCGCGCGACAGCATGCACACGCCGGCGACCGGGCTGCCGCCGAGGGTGTCGGCCGCACGAGCCGGTGAGACGGGCAGCGCAGCCAGGCCGGTGACGGCGACGAGGGAGGCAAGCAGAAGCGGGCGATGGTGGGTCATGAGGTCATCCGTAGAGGGTGAAAAATGGAACGTGAGAAGAAGCCGCGTCCATCGACTCCGCGGCGGACGCATAGGTTCCCAAGCATAGCCAATCGTCAGTGTCCGCCCGCGTGACGATCGCTCCGGGGCGACGCGCGGCAGTCGAGCTGGGTTAAGGTCCGCGGCGCTCGCACGGGTTAGCCTCGGTAGCCGGTGCGCGGACAGGGGGCGCGGCGCCGGACCTACGGGGCAAACCGGCCCGGGACGGATGACTACGGTCGCCGCTGCGGGCCACGTGTACGAGGAGACCCATCATGAGCAGCAAGACACTGCGCCTGGCGCTGATTCCGGCCAGCCTTCTGGCAATGGTGCTGGGCGGATGCTCCAGCTACGTGAAGAAAACCGACTACGACGCGGCTATCGCCGAACTGCGTGCGAATGACCAGAAACAGCAGCAGGACATCGACGCGCTCACGCAGGAGATGCAGCAGCGTTTCGCCAAGTACGACGCCGCCATCACCGCCATGCAGGGGCGGGTGAAGATCGACACCGCCGCCCACTTCGCCTTTGGCGACGCCACCTTGCGCGACGAGGACAAGCCCCTGCTTGACGACTTCGCCAAGGTCATCGGCGAGCGCGGCCCCGAAGCGGTGATCACCGTCGAAGGGTTTACCGATCCCGCCGGCTCGACCGGCTACAACCGGCGTCTGGGCCAGCAGCGGGCCGAGGCGGTGCGCGATTACCTGGTCAGCAGCGGCGGCCTCTCGGGGCAGCAAGTGCGTGCGGTGAGCTACGGTGAGGCACGCAATCGCCAGGTGGCGCCCGGCGAGACTCGCGACAGTGGCGCGTCCAACCGGCGCGTCACGCTGGTGGTGGATTTCGCCGGCAACGCGGCGCCCACATCCTGATCAGGAAAAAGTTCCAGTGCGGTAGGTGACGAAGGCGCCCACGGGCGCCTTCGTTGCATCAGGCGATGCCATCGCATCGCCCGCGCTCAGGACGACGTGGCGCTCGGCGCAGGGCGCGCGCGCGTGGACCACTTCACCACCTTGCCGATGCTCAACCCCTGCACCAGGATCGAGAACACCACGATGTAATAGGTCATCGCCAGGATCAGATTGCGCGGCTCGCCGTATGGCAGCGACAACGCCAGCGCCACCGAAATCGCCCCGCGCAGGCCGCCCCAGGTGAGCACTTGCCAGGCGCCGTGCGGCATCGTGAAGTAGTGCGACAGCAGCGCCATCGGCGCGCCCGCGCACAGCAGCCGCGCCAGCAGCACCACCACGATCATTCCCGCGGACACCAGCAGCACCATCGGCGAGAAGCTGACCGCGGCGAATTCCAGCCCGATCAGCACGAAAAGCACCGAGTTGAGCATCCAGTCCAGCATTTCCCAGAACATATCGTGATGCCTGCGGGTGGTCTCGGACATGCCGAACTCGCGCCCGCGACTGCCCACCACCAGCCCCGCCATCACCATCGCCAACGGCCCGGACACCTCAAGCTCCCGCGCCAGTGCATAGCCGCCCAGCACCGCGGCGAGGGTAATCATCACCTCGACCTGGTAATTGTCGATGCTGCGCAACAGGTGATAGACCACCCACCCCAGCACCAGGCCATAGACCAGGCCGCCGCCCGCCTCGCGCAGCAGCAGTACCACCGCGTGGCTCCAGTCGGGGCTGCTGCCGTCGGAGATCATGCCCAGCAGCAGGGCGAACAGCACCACGCCGATGCCGTCGTTGAACAACGACTCGCCACTGATCACCACTGTCATGCTGCGCGGTGCGCCGGCCTGGCTGATGATTCCCGCCACCGCCACCGGGTCGGTCGGCGAAATCAGCGCACCGAAGATCAGGCAGTACGGCAGCGACAGCGCCAGCCCGGCCCAGTCCAGCACGAACCAGAGCACACCACCGATCATCACGGTGGAAGCGATGGTGCCCAGCACCGCCAGCGCCGCCACGTGCCAGCGGTACTCGCGCAGGTCGCCGAAGTTCAGCTGCAGCGCCGCGGCGAACAGCAGCATCGAGAGCAGGCCCTTGAGCACCACCTCGGGAAAGTCGATCGACCGCAGCAGCGTAGCCTCGTAGTCGTGCAGGCCGGAAAAGCCCAGCGCCTGCAGCGCGATGAGCGCCAGCGTGCCGAGCAGCGCGATCACCATCACGCCGATCGCGGTAGGCAGCCGCACGAACCGGTGATTGAGGTACGCGGCCAGGGCGGTGATCACCAGCAGGATGACGGCGACGTTGAACATGCTTGGGTTTCCAGGAGAGCTCGTGCGCCTACGGGGCGGGTTCGCCCATGGTAACCAGCGCGGGCCCGCTCACGCGCAGCTATCGGCAGCGCCGCAACTGCGCGCCGTATTCACGCGCACGGCGGTCCACCGATGCCGCGGTGGCCAGCAGCGACTTGTCGTGCCGCCACTGGCCGCGACGGTAGCCGCCGATGCCCTCGTGATAGGCGATGTAAAGGTGTAACGGGTCCCACTTGGAGATGCCGAGCTCGCGGTGGATGCGGTCGGTGTACCAGCCGAGGAAGTCGAGCGAGTCGTCCATGTCCTTGCGGCTCTTGAACCAGCGTCCGTTGGCGCGCTTGTATTCCTTCCACACCGGGTCCTGCGCCTGGGCATAGCCGTAGGCACTGGAGCGACGCGGCAAAGGAATGAAAAGAAACCACGGCCGATCCGGACATGCCTTGCGGTTGAAGCCGGACTCGCGCTGCACGAACGCCATCAGCACGTGGGCGGGCGTGCCCCAGCGCGCTTGCGCGTCGCGGGCGTCGTCGTACCAGTCCGGGCGCTGCGCGATCACCTGGCACAGATTTTCGGCGTACCGCGGCGGCGCCCCGGCGCAGCCACCGACCGCGAGCAGGCCGCAAACGAGCAATGCGGCGGCACCGCGGCGCGGCGCGGGGTGGTGGATGGACCAAGGCATGCTGCGAGGGTACCCGTGGCCGACGCAACGCGTCACCCCCGAGCGCGATCGCTCAGCGCTCGAGCCGGTAGACCACCGTGCTGAGCGCGGTCACGCCCTCGGCCACGAACCCCGGCTCGCGTAAAAGAATGTCGTGGCGGGCGAGCACGGTCACGCGCCAGCGGTCCGCGAACAGTTCGCGCACCTCGGCCTCCGGCACGGAAAACGGCGGCCCCTGCTTTTCGCGCTGGGGATACTCCAGCGTGATGAGCAACCCGCGGCACCCGGGTGGCAGGGCGGCGTACAGCTCGCGCGCGTAGCGCCGGCGCATTGCGTGCGGCAAGGCGATCAGCGCAGCGCGGTCGTACACCGCCGCGCAATCGGCGAGGCTGGCCGGCTCCAGCGCGAACGCGTCGCCGCAGATCAGCTCGATATCACCGGCGCGATAGTGGCGGCCGTCGACTGCCTCGCGAATCCCGGGCACCCATCCGTGCGCGGCGAAGAACTGCTCGACCGCCAGCGGGGAAAGTTCCACCCCCAGCACCCGGTGGCCCTGCGCCGCCAGCCATGCCATGTCCACCGACTTGCCTGCCAGCGGCACGAACACCTGGCTGCCGGCGGGCAACGCCAGCGAGGGCCAGTGCGACAGCAACAGCGGCATTGGCTGCTCCTGATGGAACCCGATGCGGCCCTGCTGCCAGCGCTGGTGCCAGAAGTCTGCGTCCAATCCCGTCTCCTGCTGTCCGCCGCCGCACCCACCTTCGGGCGCCGTCGAGCCATCGTGCCACGCCCGGGCTGCAACGCATCGGCCGACCGCGGCCACAGATCTACATCGGCTTGATCTACATCGGCTTGATGCAGTTGACCATCCAGCGCTTGCCAAAGCGGTCGGTCAGCGCGCCGAAGCGATGAGCCCAGAAGGTCTCCTCCATCGCCATGGTCACCTCACCGCCGGCCGCGAGCGCGCGAAAGATGCGCTCGGCCTCCTCCGGCGTGTCGGGCACGATGTTCACCGTGGTGCTGCCGGCCTCGTGCGGCGGCGGGCCGTCCGCGCCCATGATCACCGCCGAACCGATCTCGAGCTGCGAGTGCATGACGTTGGCGTGCGCTGCCTCCGGCATCTGCGCGGCCATCGGCGACTGTCCGTAGGTGAAGCGCTGGGTGACCTCGCCACCGAGCGCCTGGGCGTAGAAATCCATCGCCTCGCGGGCCGTGCCTGGAAAGTTGAGATAGGCAACCAGTTGCATGGAGAAGCTCCTTCGATCGGGGGGAGGCGGACCGCAGCGGCGGCCCTTCCATCTCCACGACGCGCGACCTGCCGCCGGATCGACAGCACCACGCCTGCTTTCTCACCCACGGTTGGCGTCGTCATCCTCCGTGTCGCCTCGGCCGGGGCGGTCCGCTGGCGTGTCGCGCCGTTGCGGGTTGTGCCGCGCGGCGCCGAGACCGGCGGCGTGTCCCGGTTGCAGGGGTGCTGGCGAGCCTTCCGCGCTTGAGGCCACGTGCCCGCCATCGTCGCCGTGGAAGCCATGGTGCGCGCGCCCATCGGCCGGCTCGTCGGCACCGCCGTCATCCAGCGATGGGCCCGGCACGTCGACCGCACCCTGCGGCTGGCCGGTGGCCGGGTCGGCGTGATCGCGGGCACGCTTGGCTGCGTCGTGCCCGATACCGCCCTGCGATTGCTGTGGTGCGCGCTGGCCGGTGTTCTTGTCGGGAAGGTTCATGAGCGTCTCCTGCCTTGATTGGGACGGCTCATGCTCGGCGTCGTGCAGTCACCGCAACGGCAAGGGCGCGTGCATGCGACGCACGAGCGACGACCTCGGGAACGGGATGACGCCGCCAGGGCCGACTGCCGTGCGGCGGCAGCGGGTGCATGCACGCGCACATAACCTGGTCCGCGCCAAGGTATTCGACCGTCCGGTCGAGCCGATGCCCGGCCGCGTCGCCCGCGCCCGCCACCGCGAGCGCGCAACCCGAACCACGAGGATCCGCCCATGCGCTTGTCACGTCGCATTCTGTTTCCGCTCGGTGCCGCAGCCCTGCTCGGCTTCTGCGGCGCCGCCGCAGCCAAGACCGTCACCCTCAGCGGCACCTTCGCCGGGGAACACGGCACTCCCCAGCATCCCACCGGCACCGTCGATGCGACGCTCGACACCGACACGCATCGGCTCGACTACACGATCGACTACAGCGGCCTCAGCGGCCCGGTCACGGTGGCGCACTTCCACGGTCCGGCCGGTGCCGGCACCGAGGCCGGCGCGCTGCAGCCGATCGACGGTCCGTATGCCAGCGGCATGCACCGCACGGTCACCGTCGACGCTGCCACCCAGGCCGCGATGCTCAAGGGCATGAGCTACGTGAACCTGCACACCAAGGCCTTCCCAAAGGGCGAGGCACGGGCGCAGCTGACGGTGGCCGAACCGGCCGCGGCGGACGCCGGCGGCATGTGATCGGCGGTCGCTGGCGGATCCGGAGCCGGTGCACGCACGGCGTGGCACCGGCTTCTTTTTTTGTCCCGCGCGCTGACGGCGCCCGAACGAAGGGTGCCTGTGGCGCGTTACCGTGCGGCGGCCGGCGTTGCGATCAGCCCGCGTCGCCCGGCGCTTGCCCACCGTTCCACCAGCGCAGCGCCCGGCGCAGCCAGGTGCCCACCGGATCGGGGTTCCACACGAACGTCGCCACGCTTTGCGCCGGCATCATGTAGCGAAAGCCGGTGCCGCCCTCGACCACCGAGATGGGGCGCTCCTGTGCGTGGCTGTTGACCACCACCAGCACCAGTGATTCGTCGCCGGGATTGCGGAACGCGACGTTGTTGAGGTCCTTGTCAGTCTCTCCCGATCCCACTCGCACCGCCCCGGGCAGCACGAAGCGGCTGAAGTGGCCAAAGGCGTAGTACTCGTCGTTGCGGCTGACCTCACCAGTGCGCGAGTCGATGGTGACCACGCCCTTGCACAGGCCGCAGCCGCCCGAGTGCGGGCCGTGCTGCTCGTCCAGCGCCAGGTTCCAGTACACGACCCCGCGGGCCCAGTTGCGCACGCCGGCCAGCAGCAGATCGCGGGCGAACCACAGCAGCTCGCCCTTCTTCGCCGACGCCCAGTCGCCCCCGGAGCATTCGGTGATGTACACGTCCTTGTCCGGGTGCTCGCGGTGCACGTCGCTCTGCACCGAGGGCGTGCCCGCGTAGCAATGCCAGGCAATGCCGTCGACGTAGCGCGCCGCCGCCGCATCGGCCAGCACCTCCCGCGGCTGCCCCGGGGCATCCCAGTTGTGGTCCCACTCCAGGATCTGCGTGCCCGGTGCGCGCCGTGCCAGCGCCGGGCCGAGGTACTGCCCGATCAGCCGGGCGCGGGTGGCGGCGGGCACCGACATGCCCGGGTACGTGGCCGGTTCGAACGCCGGCTCGTTCTGCACCGTGAGAGCGAACACGGGCACCCCTTCGCTGCGCAGCGTCTCGACGTAGCGGACGAGGTACTCGGCGAACGCGCCCTCGAACGCCTCCAGCAGTTCACCGCGGATCAGGTTGCCGGTGCTCTTCATCCACGCCGGCGCGCTCCACGGCGAGGCGATGATGCGCAGTTGCGGATTGATCGCCAGCGCCTCGCGCACCGTCGGCAGGAGATCCTCGCCGGCCGCGCCGAGGTTGAAGTGCGCCAGCGGCTCGTCGGTCTCTCCGGCCGGCATGTCGTCCAGCGTGTACGGCTGCAGCGAGAAATCCGACGCGCCGATGGTCAGCCGCGTCATGCTCATGTTGAGCCCCGGTGGCGGTCCGAACAGCTCCTGCAGCAGCGCGCTGCGTTGCGCCGCATCGAGGCGATGGCGCAGCAGCCACGCGGACGCGTCGGTGATCGCCGCACCGAAACCGACGATCGACTGGTAAGTCGCCTGCCGGTCGATGATCACGGCCTTGGGCAGCGCATCACGCGGCTGCAGCGGCACGTCTGGCTGCCGCGCCAGGCGCAGGCGCCGGTCGGCGGTGCTCAGCCACAGCCGTACCGAAGGGAGCACCGGCGCGGGCGCCTTCACCTGCGGCCGGGCCTGGGGTGCCGGGGGCGGCTCGATGCGCGAGGCGAACAGCGAGGCCAGCGTGAACGACGCGATCAGCGCAAACAGTGCGATCGCCAACCAGCCGCGCAGATGCCTGTGCCTCGCCGGATGCGGCTCGGCGACGTGATGCTCAACCATGGTGCGCCGGCGCGCGGCACGCGTTGCAATTCACTGATGACACCTTCGCGATCCCCCGGCTTCCCTCGTGCAACCGGGCAGGACTGCAAAGAGTGCAGCGAAACGGCGCCCGCGTCGACTTTGCGCCCGCCATGGCGCCGATTCCGTGCGCGCCGTCAGCAAGCTGGACGGGTGGCCTCATCCGTTGGACGATCGCCCATCGCCGGCGCGGCCTGTGCTCAGGCGCCGCGATCGAACGCGCGCGCAAGGTAGACGCTTTGCGTGAAGCGGTTGCCCAGCAACGGGTTGTGAAAGGTGACCGGTTCGGCCCATGCCTGGGCGAATACCTCGGCCAGCCGTGCAGTGAAAGCCGGGTCCGGAGCATCGTTGGACCACAGGCCGAAGATGCCGCCGGGGGCGAGGTGGCGGGCCAGCGCGCGCAGCCCGTCCGCCTGATAGAAGCTGGTGCTGCGCGGATCCAGCAGCGCCTCGGGCGAGTGGTCGATGTCCAGCAGGATTGCGTCGAAACGCCGGCCCGGCCGGGTCGCGTCGAAACCCTCGACTGAGACGGCCAGCGCGAAGAAGTCGCCGTGCACGAAACGGCAGCGCGGGTCGCCAGCAAGCTCCGGGCCCAGCGGCACCAGGCCCTCGCGATGCCACGCGATCACCGGCGCCAAGTACTCGACCACAGTCAGCGCCTCGACCCGCGGATCCTCCAGCGCTACGCGGGCGGTGTAGCCCAGGCCGAGTCCGCCCACGCATATCTGCAGGCCGTCGCCTGTCAGCGCGGCCAGGCCGAGCCGCGACAGCGCCTCCTCGGACGCGGTGAACAGGCTGGACATGAGGAACTCGTCACCCAGCTTCACCTCGTAGATCACCTGCTTGACCGTGAGCTCCAGGCGTCGGCGCAGGCTCACCGGCCCTATCGGCGTGGGGCAGTAGTCGAGTTCTTCGAACAGGGGATCCATTCGCGCGTACCGGTACAGGGCGGCCGACAAGGGTATCAGCCACTGCGCGGAGCCCCCGCTGCCACGCTTTGCGAAGCCGCGAGCGTTGAGTGGCTGATGACGCGTACACGAGGCGCAAGCCCGCTGGCCGCGGGAAAGAAGCAGGAAAAACCGCGCCAGAATGCTCTGGCGCGGGGAAGTGAACGCTAAATGCGCTGACGCGTCTTGTTCGGAGGGAGCGGCCTACCGCTCCGTGATGCCCGCCACAGCCACGCGGCGTGTGCGCTGGCGCTGAGTGACCGGCGAGTGACGCGGTGATGCGCGGGGCGCCGGAGCGTCAGTTGCTGACCAGCGTGATGACCGAATCGGCGTCCAGGCGCTTGAAACCCCAGAAGTCCCGGTCCATGTCGCCAGCAACGCTTACGTAGTCGCCCTTGTCGATCTGCTGGAAGCCGGTGTCGTCCAGCGGGTTGCTCGGCAATTGGTCGACGTTGATGGTGACGCGACGGGGGCCGTCGTCCACGGTGAAAGTGTGGCCGCCGACCGACGTCACCGTGCCCTGCACGACCGTCTCCCCGACCACCACCGGATGCACCCAGTAGTCGACCAGGTTGCTGGAACCCTCCTCATCGGCCGCATTGGCGTAGAAGAAGCTGCCCAGCTTCTGATCGTAGACGCTGCTGGCCTCGATCTTTGCCTGCTCGAAGAAGTCGTCGTCGATCTTGCCCACGACGGTGACCTTGTCGCCCTTGATCTGCTGATAGTTCTTGCCGTACCAGACCCAGCCGTCCATTTCGACGGTGACCTTGCCCTTGCCATAGTCGAGCGTGAAGGCCCCCGGCTGGGTGTCGGTGACCTTGCCACTGATGCTGGTCCAGCTGCCGTCGGGCTGATCCGACGGAGGCGTGACGTGGGGATTGTTGACGGCGGCAGCGGCGCTGCCGGCCATGAACAGGCTGAGGCACACGGCGGCGGCGGTGCGTTTTTTGACATGCGTCATGATCGTTCCTCCGCTTGGTTTCGATGGGGAAGAGTGCTTCTGCGTGCGATCGGCGGCGCGTCCGGCGCACCCTCGCGATCGGTCACCATCGTACGAAAGAGGCCATTGGCATCGGGTCAACCTCGGTTCAAGACAGTGTCCAAGCGGACGCTTGCGCGGCCATGACCGCTGCGAACGCTCGCCCGATCCAGTGCGAGAAACAGCCTCGCGCTGCGCGGCACCTCTCGCCGAGGCGCAGGGACGGCGCGGCTCAAGCCATAGCGCCGGGCATCGCCATGAATGCACCGGCGCGGGTGGCCTTTACGAGCGGTACGAGGTCGTGCGGCCGGCTTCGGCGCGCGGTTCATCGGTGCGGCTGGCACCGATCAGCGGCACGATCTGCCACAGCGCGGACAGCCCGACCAACACGTAGATGATGCGGCTCAGCACGGAGCCGGCACCGAATATGGCAGCCACCAAGTTGAAATCGGCCAGACCGATCAGGCCCCAGTTGATGCCGCCAATAATCACCAGAACCAGCGTTATGAGATTGAGCGCTTTCATGGATTGCCTCCGGCCGGCGATCCCGGATATCCCCCGTTTGTGCGGGAGTCTCCTGATCTCCCGTCAACCGCGGGCGAAGCGGGAGCGAAATCGCGTTGGCACGTTGCCCTCACCGCGCCACGCGGGCGGCAACCGCTGCAGGCCGGTGCATCGGCCGTTTCCGCCGGACGGTCGGGCCTGTGCGGGATGACGGCGCACCCCGGGCTGCACGCCCCAAGGCTGCAAGATGAGCCGCTTCGAGCACCCGTTGGCGGGCAGCACGGTGAGCCCAACGCGACATGGCGCGCACGGGACGCCGCCGCGCCAGCCGCAGCGGCGCCACCAAGGCCTCAGTGCGCCTCGGTCGGAACGGCGCCGTAGCCGGCGGCCTGCAGCTCTTCGCGCGCCGTCAGCGCAGACAGGGCGAGCTGCGCGCCCGCGTGCAGGTTCGCCGGCGTAAGTTGCTGGTGCCCGAGCGCCTGGCCGCACACCTCCATCTTCACGCCCGCGCGGCGCAGCTGGGTCAGCAACTCGGCATTGGGGTTGTCGTGATGGAATCGCTCGCGATAGGCCTCATCGGACAGCGCCAGCCCGACGCCCGTGCCGTAGAACAGGATGACCATGCGCACGTTGCTGGACGGCACCCCGGCCAACGCGTACAGATTGAGGATCTTCGCCGCCGTGTTGAGCCGCGCGTTGACATCGCCGTGATCGGCGTCGTCGTTCTCGACGTCCACGTAAAGCTTGTGCACTGCCGTGGGCGACGGCATCGCGGCGCCGGCATCCACCGGCAGCACGCCGCCGGCGCCGTGGATGCGCGGGAACACCAGCCGCGGATCGGGACCGCGGCTATGCAGTACGAACGCGGCCGCGAAGCCGCACAGCACGATGGCAACGGCCAGACCAAACCAGGCCAACCGGCGCCACTGCATTGAATGGGTGCGACCGGCAGTTGCCGATACGGGTTGATCCATAAAGCGTCTCCTTGGGTTCGATCGCTGCGGCGCCGCCCGGTTACTGCGGCGGCCTGGCCGGCGGCGCGCCGAGCAGGTGCCCGTTCACACGCGTGCCGTACAGCGACATGGGCGTGTCGTGATAAGCCTTGCGGGTGGCGGCGACGTCGCCGGTGAAGCGCGGGTCCTGCGGGCGCTCGTGCGAGTTCATGTACATCGCCACGTCCCAGGCATCCTGGTCACTGAGCATGCCGCCGCGGCTGAGCGGCATGTTCGCCTTGATGAAGCCCGCCGCATTGTTGAGCTGGTGCATGCCAGCGCCCCAGTTGAACGAGTCGCTGCCCCACAGCGGGGGAAACACGTAGCGCCCCGCCACCGCCTGCCCCTGCCCGTCGTCGCCGTGGCAGAGCGCGCAGTACTTCCCGAAAACGGCCTTGCCGCGGGCGTAATCCGGGGCCTTGGCCGGATCGTCCAGTTTCAGATAACCGGCACCGGGCAGTTCCCGGCCGATCGGCGCACCTTGCGCCAGCCACCAGGAATAAGCCTCCAGCGCAATCATCTCCGGCGCGTCCAGCGGCGGCGCCTTGCCGTTCATGCTGTACATGAAGCAGCCCTGCACGCGCTCGCCATAGGTGTTCACGCGGTGGTTTTTCTTGCGGTACTGCGGGTACATGCCGTAGGCGCCCCACAGCGGCGCGGAGTGCGCCAGCCTTCCGGCATCGAGGTGGCAGTTGGCGCAACTCAATCCGTTGCCGACGTAGGTACTGGCGTACTGCGGCGTGTGCATGAACACGTCACGTCCGCGGCGAACGAGATCGCCAAGCGGCCCCTCGGGGATAGCCGACTCCGGCGGCGGCGCAAAGGCGGCGGACGGCGCGGCCGATGCTGCAGGAACGGCGGGCGCAACGGTGTCTTGCTGCGACGCGCGCGCCGGCAGCGACGCCACAACCCAGCCGCCGACCAGCAGGGCGAGCAGGCAGACGCCGCTGCCAAGCCATGTCTTCATGTTCATGGTGCCTGCTCCTTGATCCCGACCGGCTGCGCGGCGAACCAGCGCGACACCGCCGCGATGTCCGCGTCGCTCAACGCGGCCGTCAGATGCTGCATCAGCTCGAGTGGATCGTTGCGCCGCGTGCCTGCTTTCCACGCCTGCAGCTGGGCCTGCAGATAGGCGGCAGGCTGACCGGCCAGCGCTGGAAAATGCGCGCCGACGCCCACGCCGCCGGGCCCGTGGCACTGCTCGCAGGCAGGCACCTGCTGCGACCAGCGTCCGCGCGTGGCCAGCTCCGCCCCAGCGCCCTCGTCCGCCGCCTTTGCGGCAGCCGCTGGCACATGCGCAGGCATGGCGGCGTAGTACACCGCCACGGCGCGCTGCTCGGCCGGCGAGAGCGCCCGCGCGATCGGCATCATGACCGGGTTTTCCCGCGTGCCGCCGGCGAAATCCGCCAGCTGCTTGGCCAGATAGTCCGGATCAAGACCCGCCAGTCGGGGGTAGCCCGCGCCCGCGGCGCCGGCACCGTCGCCGCCATGGCACGCCCGGCAGGCGACGGCCCCGCGGCCATTGCCCTGCTGCGCGATCTGCCGCGCGTCCACTTCTCCTGCCGCGGCACTCGCGTTCGCTGCCAGCATTACGCCGGCGAGCCACCACGGCATCGCACGCATCATCCCCGTCATTGTTGTCGACCCCGCCCGCATTGGCCCATGTTGCCGACGCGATGTGAATACGCCGGGGGTGCGATTGTTAATGCCGACAGCGTGAAATCGGTGTCGCAGCGACGGCGACGCCAGCGCCGCATACGGGCTGGCGCGCGGCTTGCGCCCTGCCACGGGCTGGCGAATATGAGGGTCTCACCCGCCGAACTTGCTCAACACGAACGCGGCCAGGAACCCCACCACGGTGACCAGACCCGCCAGATCGTGGGTTTCTTCGAAGGCCTCGGGAATCATCGTGTCCGCCAGCATCGCCAGGATTGCGCCGGCCGCCGTGGCGGTAGTGGCCGCCACCACCTCGGGCGAGAAGTGCTGGAACACGCTGTAGCCCACCAGCGCGGCGATGCCGGAGATCACCGTGATGCCGCCCCACACGCCGGCGATATACGCCAGCGAACGTCCCGCCTGCTTCATGCCCGCCGCGCTGGAAAGCCCTTCGGGAATGTTGGACATGAAGATCGCCGCCACCGCCACCACACTCACCGCGCCGCCCTGCAACATGCTCAGCCCGATCACGATCGACTCGGGGATGCCGTCCAGCAGCGCACCCACGGCGATCGCGATGCCGCTGTTGCTGTGCGCGCTCGGCTGCTGCTTGCCCGAGCGCTTGCGATGCTTGGCACCCTTGCGCGACAGGTAGGCGTTGATCGCCGAATAGACGACCGCGCCGGAAAGGAAGCCGATCGCGGTGGAGTCGAACCCGCCGCGTCGGTAGGCGTCTTCCATCAGCTCGAACGAGAGCGCCGAAATCAGTACGCCGCTGCCGAACGCCATGATCCCGGCGATCAGCCGCTTCGGCACGTTGACGAAGTAGCCGATGGCGGCACCGATCAGCAATGCCCCGCCGGCCAGCAATCCCCACAGCGTCGCCTGCAACCACACCGGCATGTTGGTCTCCTCCGTCAGCAATCCGATGGCAATCAGGGCGCCGCTGCCCGTGAGGACCGGGCGGCGCACGTCGGCTGCCGAGTGTCGGGGCGCGGGGGTGGCCGCTGCGTGACATGCCCGTGCAGGGCGGCAGAGCGGGCGTCGCCACGCCGCACCGGCCGGGAGCAACGGCGAGGCTCAATCGGGCGCTCCCGGCGCGTCCCCGGTCCCGGTACAGAGGTCTCGGCACACGACGAGGTAGCGCGCGTGCAGACGCGCGCTCGTGGGTGTGCGATCAGCGCAGATCTGATGACACCACCCGGACTTCGCCGCCGCTGCACGGTGCAGCGGCGTTACCGCTGTACCGGACGGCCGGGCTGATCGGCGCTCCTGGACGCCTGCTCCCTGACCGCAAGCACCCGCGCCTGCTCGACCTTCTTCAACGCATCGCGCGCCTCCCTGATCACCTCGTGCGCCAGGTTCTGGCTGGTGTGGTGGCGCTTCGCGTCGATCGCGGCATCCAGCCGCTGCTGGGCTGCGCGGATCGCCTTGTCGATGCGGTACAGCGGATCGTGCGGGTGGCTGGTCAATGGCGGATCGTAGCTTCGGGTCATGGCGCTTCTTCGTTATCTGGCCGGCACCATAGCGGGCCTGCCCGGTCGGCGCGCGCGTATCGCCGCTGGGTGGCGCTGCGGGCAAGGCATGCATGCGCAGCACGGTGTCGCTGGATGACCGGGGCGCCCCGGTCGGTTGATGCCCCGCCGGCGAAGGCGCAGGAGCAACGGCAGGCGCACCGACCCTCTCAACCTCGCCGGTAGCGCTGCATCTTTTCGGCTGTTCCGCAGGTCTCCATGGCGCACCAACGGCGACGACCGTTCTTGCTGACATCGAGGAACAGCCATCCGCACGAGGTGGTGTTCGCGCAGCGGCGCAGCCGTGACGGGGCCGGATCGCCAAGCAGGTCCAGCGCATCCAGCGCGATGCGCTGCAGCGCGCGCTGCGGGTCGCTCTTGCCGGTGCGCCAATGCATCTTGCCGTCGATGCCCAGGGTCTGGTTGGTCCATGCCTGGTGCAGCCAGTGATCGAGCCCGCGTACTGCGTCCGGGCGCGGCGCTCGCTCGTCGATCCGCGCCGCAAACAGTTCATGCAGGTGCCCGCGCAAGGCCGCCACCTCCTCCATCAACGCGGCCCGCCGGGGCGCTGCCCGGGGCTCGGAAACCCCGTCTGCGGGCAGCAGCGCGCCGGCGCGCCCGCTCCACGCGATGAACCGCTTCGGGTCTCCCAGGTAATCCTCCTGCTCCGCGGCGTAGCGGTCGTGGATCGTGTTGACGAAGTCCAGGCACAAGCGCCCGCCGTCCAGCCGCACGGCGTCAACCGGCCGCGGAATTACCGGCGAGTGTGCGTGCGACATGAGCTTCGGGGTGTTGTTTCGAGCCAAGATGATTACCGTCTAAGCGATGTTGAATGGTAGCCTCCTGCCGGACATCAACCAGGGGAGCCTCCGCATGATGCACCAGTCCCACGCCCGTCCGGCAGCGACGTTCGACAACACGCAGCGCAGGCTCACGTTGGGCATCTGCGTTGTGGCGCTGCTCACGACGGTGCTCATGACCGTGGTCATCGCCATCGGGGGCCGCCCCGATCCCGCACCGCAGCGCGCCGCTTCCGTTCTGCTCGATGGCGCCTGGCGTTTCCAGGCCGGCGACGACCCGCGCTGGGCCGCGCCCGGATGGGACGACAGCCGGTGGGAGACCATCGACCTGACCGCTCCGCCGGGGAGCCATGACGGCGATGTCGGGCTGCCGGATTACGTTGGCGGTTGGATGGCTCACGGCCATCCGGACCTTCACGGCTACGCCTGGTACCGGCGCGCGGTGACGGTGCCCGCCAAACACGCATCGTGGGACCTGCTGGGCCCCACGCTCGTCGAGGACGGCTACGAGCTGTACTGGAACGGCCAGCTGCTCGGCGGTTCCGGCCGGCTCGGCGTCCATCCGCGCCTGGTCGGCACACGGCCCCTGCAGTTCGCCTTGCCGGACGATGCAGCCGGTCATCGTGGCGTGCTCGCCATCCGCACGTACATGCTTCCAGGCGACGCCAGCGCCGAAGGTGGCGGGCTGCATGCCGCGCCGATCCTCTCGCCGCGGCCTGCGAGCGACACCCTGCACCGTGCACAGTGGCAGCGGACCGTCGCCGGATACATCCTCGACGCGGTTGAACCGGCCGCCATGCTGGCGGTGGCGGGCCTGGCACTGGTGCTGGGCTCGCGCAGCCGCCGCCGGGGCTTCGTGCTGTGGGCCGTGGTCGCACTTGCGCTCACGGCAGCGAGGCGGCTGAACAACGCCATCGTTTCATGGACCGACGTGCAGAGCCTGAGCACCTATGTGTGGCTGGCAGCGGTGATGTGGGTGCCGATCATGACGACCTGGGTGCTGGCGTGGAACCGCTGGTGCCAGCCCGCGTGGCGCAGCATCGATGCCATGGCGCTCGCACTGGGCCTCGCCGGCGTCGCCGGCGCCCTGGCCGATCGGGCGGTATGGACGGACATCAGCCGCTGGGGCTCGCTGGCCCTGTTCGTGGCGATCGTGGCGCGTATCGTGCGCCAAGGACCCATGCGTCTGCTGGCACTGGTCACGCTGGCGTCAGTCCTGGCAACGCTGTTCGGCTTCGCGCTGCTCGATCCGTGGGGCGTCCCCGGAATCTGGTTTCCGTTTCACATCGGCGTGGCCCGGACCCAGTACATCTACGCCGTCAGCGTCCCGCTGGTGGCGGTGCTGATCGTGCGGACGCTCAGCACAGGGAGCCCCGGGATCGACGCCGCGGCAATACCGGAACGGGCACGAGCCCTCCGCTGATCGTGGTCAGGCCGCTCGGGACCGACGGCGAAGGCGGGCGCGCGGCGGGTTCACAGGCACCTTGACCCTAGCCATTCCGCAGCTGGTGCGGCGGCACATCGCGTCCGCGTTTTGCCCGCCGGTGCCGTCACCGACGTGCCGCATGATGCGCTTGCCTCGAGCCCCCCCACGTTCCGCCTGCGCGCTGCTTTCACGTGCAGCGGGCGCAACCTTGCGCTCTTCATGCCCCTGCCGTCGGGAAGGTGCCCCATGCTGCAGCTCAACCCACCCCTTCCGTTGTGCACGCCCAAGGGCGAAGGCTTTGCCCACGTGCTGATCGACTACGGCCCGGAGTCCGATCTTTACTGGACCGTTTTCATCACCGCCACGGGCGAAATCTGGACCTTTGCCAACCGCGAGGTGCGTGCCAGCAAGAACATCACGCTGGGCCGGACGCACCCGCAGGTGCCGCGCGACGAGCACAGCAGCGCAGTGCCGATGCGCTCCAACCGCTGAGGGTGCCGAGGGTCGCCGGGGCTGGCCGCCGGCCGCCTCGCCCCGCGCTGGCGAGTTCATCACGCCCCGCCCGCTAGTGTCGGCTTGTTGGCGCGATAGCTCGTTGCGCCACGTCGACTCGAAGGAGAAGCAGATGCACAAGATTCCAGCCGACGCGTGGATCGTCGTCGCCGACGGCACCCATGCCCGCCTGTTCCAGAACGTGGGCAAGCAGAACCACCTGCAGTTGAAGCAATCGGACCTGATCGAGCCGGACATGGACGACGAACAGGGTCAGGGGCCGTCGGGCCAGCGTCCACCCGAGGCGACGCCAGACCAGACCGAGGAGGCGACGTTTGCCAAGCAGCTCGCCAACCGCCTCAACGCCGCCGCATTGAAGCACCAGTACGAGCACCTGTTCCTGGTGGCCGACCCCACCACGCTGGGCGAGATGCGCCCGCAGCTGCACGTGGAGACCAGCAAGCGGCTGTGCGGGGAGCTGGCCAAGACGCTCACCAACACGCCGCTGGAAGAGATCGAGAAGATCCTGCAGGCGCAGGACTAGTCCCAGCGGCGACGGCCGACGCGGCCCAAACGAGCCGGGCGGCGTCGGCAGGGTCGGCGCAATCCGCCCGATCCCTCTCCCTTTTTTCCGCCCCGGTGCGCAGCCGAACCTGCACCCGGCCATCCGCCACGAGCGCGGTTTCGCCGTCTTGCACCGCCGCCCCCAACCCATGCAGGAGGTTCCATTTCCATGGATATCACACGCTTGATCCTCGATGACCACGCCGAGCAGCGGCGTCGCTTTGCACTGCTGGAGCAGATCGACCCGGACAACGCCGACGCCCTGTCCGCTCTGTGGCAGCGCCTGGCGACATTCCTCGAAGTGCACGCCCTGGCCGAGGAGAAATTCTTCTACCCGGCGCTGCTCAAGCTGGGCCAGGGCGCCGGCGAAAAACCCGACGCGGCGGCCGAGACCGACGATGCGATCGGCGACCACAACGACATCCGCGACGCCGTCGCCGATGTCGCCAAACACCGCGTGGGCTCACCAGACTGGTACAAGGCAGTAGCCGCCGCCAACCGGGCCAACAGCGACCACATGGGCGAGGAAGAGCGCGAGGCGCTGACCGACTTCCGCCGACACGCCGCGCTGGAACTGCGGCATGCGCTGGCGGTGGATTTCCTCACCTTCGAAGCCCGTCACTACGCGGGTGTCGAATCCACCAACAAGGATCCGGAGCAGTACATCGCCGCTCACCAGTGAGCGCCGCGGCGCGGTGCAGGCCGCCATCCGTCCACGGATGCCTCGCAAGAGCCGGCCCCAGATGCAGCTGCCTGCCCGCCGCGCCACGCACATCGTGCCCTGGCCAGGAGAAGCGCTAGTCGTCACCCTTTTCCCCGACCCGCATGTCGCGATAGCGCGCACGCGCCATCTCCGCCAGTCCGAAGCCGATCAACCCGATTGCCACGATCCCCAGCAACCACGGTCCGTAGGGTTGACGGCGCAGCGACTGCAGCGCCCCGGAAATCCCGGTGACTTCGCTGGGGTCGTGCTGCCAGGCGGCGTGGAGCAGAAACGCGCCGATCAGCCCGAACAGCGCGCCACGCGCAAAATACCCGAGCGCCAGCAGCGTGAGGATCGGTCGGCGCAGCGGCGTGTGGGCCAGCTCCATCCGCGTCTGCTGCTGCGGTCGGCAAGCGGCGACCCACTGCGCCAGTGCGAAACCCACGATGCCAACTCCGATGCCCGCCAGCAGCCAGCGTCCACCGGGAAGCCGCAGGGCGGTCGCCGCGAGTTGGCGCTGGGTATGTCCATCGTCTTGCGCGCGGCCTGCTTCTAGGATCTGCCAGGCCGCCATGCCGACCAGCACGCAGTGCAGCGCGGCACTCCACAAATGATGGAAGCGTAGCGCGATGCGCTTCCACTCCCAGCGATGCTCCCGGCACTCCGGATCGATCACCGCCAGCACCAGCTGCCAGAACACGTACGCGCACAGCCCCAGTGCCAGCAATCCCAACAGGACTCGGCCCATCGGCATGTGGGCAAGCTGTGACATGGCGCCGGCAGAGCCCTTCGGGCGCTGCGACGGATCGAACGCGCCTGCGAGCGCGAGCCCTCCGATCAACACATAGATCGCGCCCTCCGCCACGATGCCCACGCGCGCACCCCAGCGCAGCCAGGGCGCCGCCTCGGCGCGCGCTTGCAACGAGGTGTCGTCAGTCATGGGCGTCAGCACCTTGTGGTGAGAGGCCGGCCGGGGCAGCCGCAGCGTTCGGGGCCGCGGTCTAGCGGACAGGCGACATGAGCGGCTCGGTCCGCTGTCGCATGTCGCATACCGGCTCGAGCCGGGGTTTCGGCTGGCAATGGGTTCGCCTGCTCATGGCAGGAGACAGCCCGGAGGCGCGGGCGGGCAAATGAAGCGGCGCAGCGGGGGGCTGACGCGGCGCGTACGGCATGGCGGCTCGCGCAGATCACAGCCACACCTGATGCCAGTCCGCCGCTATCACGGCAAATGCAAACGGCCGGATCCAAGGGACCCGGCCGTGGGTGCGTGTGCATCACTTCAGTGGCCTCAGTGATGCTTGCGGGAGTCCTCGCGCACGTGGTCGGCGGCCTTGCCGGCCTCCTTCTGAACCTTTCCGGCGTTCTTCTCGATGTTTCCGCCCAGCTCCTTCGAGCGGTCGCCAGTCACCTTGCCGGTCGCCTCTTTCACTGCGCCCTTGACCTCGTGCTTCGTACCTTCGGTGCGGTTCTTGTCCATGACGCTACCTCTCATCGTTGTTCGGGGTGGGGTGCCGCGATTGCGGCACGACCGTTGTAGGCGCCGGGGCGTTCGACCCTCGTGAAGTTTCTCGTGCGAACGAAGCACGTTCGGCGCAGGCGTGGCGAGCTGTTCATCAACGAGGCGACGGCTGCACCTGTGCGCCCCCACCCGTTATGGTTCCAGGCGCAGCTCCTGAATGAAGAAGGTCGGGTTGAACGCGACGATATAGAGCAGGGCCGAACGCACCGTGGTCCGCCAGCCGATGATCACTGGCGACGGGCTCTCCGGCGGTCGCTCGGTCATCGTCCTGACCAGCCAAAGCAACAGCGGCGCGACCGGGACCGTGCATGCCGCTACCGAAAGGAGCCAAACGCCGCCACTGGCCATGGTGCACATCCCCGTCGAACAAGCCACCACGCGGAGTTGCGGCAGCCGCCGATACACGTGTGACCTGTGACCGGACGCGCTTCCAGGTCATTGGATCTCCAGCTTGTACAAGTCGGACCTGGCCCCTGTTTCGGCTTCCTCACCAGGTCGCGCCCTTCCCCACGCTTCGCCCACCGGACCCGCTGGACAAGCGGCTGAACTTGATCAGCCACGCCTCCAAATTACTCGCGCCCGGGAAGCGCACCTGATCCGGTCAGCCGTTGATTCCCGGGCAGCGATCCATTGACTTGGTGCAGCCCGTGCCCGGCCAATCGCCCCGATGCCAACAGAACTCGTTGCTGCCGCGAAGTATCAGATCCCACGTCACTGGCTTGCCAGCAGCATCCATCCGGCTTTCCCCCTCCAGCGCCAGGCGGAGACCATTGGGGAGATCACGAAGGACCGCGTAGGTAACTTCGCGGCGCGCGGCACGCGTGCCATGTTCGTCCGTGGGAGTGAGCGAGAGCATCATCTGCTTCCGATCCGCGCTGAAGCGTATTTTCTGAGGTGACACGGTGCAGTCACTGGTTCCCTCCCAGCCCCATGCGCCAGGGAGCGCCGCGTACGGGTCAACCGGCGCGAAGCTATCCAGCCATCGATCCCCTGCGGAAAGCAGGGAGATGGCTATGAGCAATAGCTTCATGATGGGCGTCATGTCCGTCCCTCGATTTGGCGTCAATGTTGACTAGATGAACTTGGCCGAGGTATCGGCGACCCACCCCGGCCCGGTCCTTCAAAGGCGCGACAAACTTGCTCAATTGGTCACGTCCCGAGAAAAGTGCACTCTGACCCCAGTTTTTCACCCCTGTTTTTCGCTAGTCGCAGTTGGATCCTTTCTTCACGAAGACGCCATGGCAAGGCGCCTTGTCATAGTAAACGTGGAGCGGGATGTATTTTTTGCTCCCCGGCTGCATGACGAACACGTTGAACACCATGAATTCCTGGTAGCTGTAAGGAACTGCGGCCCCCGCCGGCCACTCGAACTTCAGCTCGCATCCGTCGTTATCCAGCCTGAAGACCGCCTGTCTGATACGGCCGCTTGCGCTGACCTTGATCTCGGACTCCCCGACAAACGAGACATCGGCGTTACCCCGATCGCCGCAGGTCTTGTCTGAGACAACAACCAGCGGCCCCCACTGCATGCCGATCGGTGAAGTGACCAACCACAAACGCCGATAAGGGAGATCGACCATCGACACTGCTGCGGGACTGTTCGCCAGGCACCACCCGTCCATCACGATCGAGCAAGTGACTGTCGGTGCCGAAGGCAATGCGTTGTGCCGAGACGCGTGACGCGCGCCTGTAGCCGCCACCGAGGTGAGTACCAACACAGCTCCCGCAGTCGCACAGATGCCTCTCTTCATGCTCATGCCTCCCTTCTTTACTGCGCCCGTTGTAGCCATGGGAACTACAGCCACGAAAGCATCTACCCATGGATGAATCTGTATTCGTAAACACGGACATGGGTAAGGGCACCCAGTCGAACAGGGCCCGGCCCCTCATAGTGGGCATCAAACACGCCGGAAACGCGGACCGGGCTGTGCCCGCCATTGATGTCGCCCTCGAATCCGGGATCGATATCCAGCTCTCCCAAAAGCTCGATGCCCTCGCCCGAGATGTTCGACTCATAGCTCGCGCGCGAGGGAAAGATCACGTAGCGATCAAACGTGTGGACCACGTAGCCCGTGATCTCAACCCGCCTCTGGTGATAGAGCTCCGGCCGGGCAATCAGCCTGTAGAGCGACACCAGACAGAGGCCGACCTGTCCCCCCGGAGGAGGCCTGCACTGGGTATCGAACCGGCCATCGGAGGTTTTTTCCGTTGCGCATGCCGCCAAGGCGATCAAGGCGACCAAAGCCGGAAGCATCATCCACTGGCGAACGCTGCTAGATGTCATGCGACCCTCCCTCGGGAATGCGGACGCGGCCAATCAAGCCTTGCAAGGGCCCGACTCGCCGGAGACAGCTGTCTTTAATTAGCCACGCCCCCTTTAATTAACAAGCTTGCTTAATTGGCCACGTCCCGAGAAAAGTGCACTCTGACCCCTGTTTTTTTCGCTCTGACCCCTGTTTTTTCGAACGCGAGCACAGCTGCGTAGCGCGCGCGGCCGGCGTAGGGCCAGGGGTAAGTCCGCTGCCGGTCCATTGAGCCAAGGAAAGAGGGTCAGGTTCACTTCTTGACTCCGAGTAAGTGAACCTGACCCCGCATCTGGCTCCGCCCCCTACTTCCCCGCCAAGGTGAGCTGTCCCAGAACCAGCCCATCAATGGTGCTGCATGCTTCAACTAGCGCATCGATTTGCGAGCGATCCACGGCTGCCAGGCCAATGCTTCGCTCGACCTGCCACGTCGGCTCGGGCAAGTGGTCATGGGTGTCGTGCGGGATACCTTCGCTGCATTGCCGGCACAGACTGCGGACGTCCGCCGTCCAGTCCTCCATGGTGATGCCCACATCATTGGCCACCCGCTCCAGCGAGGCTACCCGATCGGCGGTCGAAGCGCGAAGCTCCAGAACGTAGGTGCACGAGCCGGACGACTCGAACAGCTCAAGCACATTGAACACGGGGTACTCGCGACCGTCGACGACGCGGGCACCTGCCGCCGCGCCGTCGTGCAGTACCACGTCGCCAAGACGAAAACCCGATTCCGGGAAGGGAATACTGATGATCCTCGCGCGTACGGGATCGATGCGCTGCGCCCAGACGACCTCGCCACTGCCTTCCGGGTGGAGGCGAACCGGCGTCATCCCCAGATCCATCGTGATCGGCCCCTCACCGCCCGGCACGTCCAGCCCGTTGTCTCTCCACGCGCGGCGTGCCACCGACCAGCGACGCAATGCTGTCGCCGCGATGGCGAGGTTCCAGCGGCTGGCTTCATCCCCAGGCGAAAGCTCATACGCCCTGGCATTGGACGCGAAGGACTGCTCCCACTCGCCCCGGTACTTGTGGATCAACCCCATGTTGTAGAACGCGCCGGCATAGCCCGGATCGAGCACCACACACTTCGCGTAGAGCGCGAGTGCCGCATCCTCGTCTCCCGCCCGCGAGCAAGCTTGAGCCTGTCGATGCAGCCGATCTGCGCGGTAACGGTTGAAAAGTGCAACGACCACGCCTTCCCCCTTGGCTAGGACATGGATCGGAATCAACTTTGCGAAAAGTGCGCTCCGACCCTGAGGCTCCCGAATTAAGTGAACCTGACCCCGTTATTCGTTGTACGGCGAACCGCTGTCATTGAGCACATTTTGGATTGTCTCGTATGTCCGGGCCGACTGAACTATTGCCCCTTGGTGCGACCAGGTTTCAAGCTGTGATTCCGGAATTGGCATTCCGCCCCCCTTTTAGAGAAGAAAAGCCTGAAGCGTCTGCTCGTGCTCGGCAAACGACTGTGCCCCACGCTGCGTGAGGACATTCAGTTTCTGCAAATCATGCTCGAAAAGGTCCGTCGCCATCGCTGGCTCTGAGAACGACTGGCTAATGCGGACCGTCTGAATATGCTTGTACAGGATGACCCGAAGTTGATCCATCGACTGGGTATTGATCTCAAGCGTTTTTTGCAGAAGCTGAACGCCGGGCGTCTTCTGTTTCCAGTAATCCACAGTCCACCAGTTCACCGGCGGGGGCGGATAGTTTCCACACCCAAGGCTTACGACGCGGATGTTTTCTGCGGGAACTCCAAGAGCGACCGTCGCATCAGCGATCGCGTACAGCGTTGGATTGTTTGCGCAGAAACCTCCATCAATTAGCTCAATGCTATCTCCGCTTGAGGTAGTGACAGTCTTGCGGTTGAAGTATGGATAGGCCGAGCACGATGCCTGAACTGCGTCGCCGACCTTCACTCCGAACCCTGGCACGAATGATCCTTTCATGCCGTGCGCCTGCCCAATATGCGTCTTGAAAATCATCGGCTTCTCAAGGACCCATTTGGTGGTCACGATGCCTACGCTCGTCTTGACGTCAGCAAACATGGCGTCGCCAAAGATAGCTTCCGACAGGTCAGCGAGTGCCGCAGACCTGCAAGCTGCGCTCTTGTTCTCCATGACTGTTGGCACGTGCTTCTGATACAGCGCGATAATCTCCGGAACGCTTTTTCCCAAAGCAAGCATCGCCGTGATGATCGAGCCAGTACTTGTGCCGAAGATCAGATCGAAGCGCTCGTGGAGAGGGCAACTAATCATCGCCTCGATCTCGCGCAAGATTCCCAAGGTGTAAAAGCCCTTGGCCCCCCCGCCATCGAGAGTAAGCACACGAAACAATTTCTCAGGCATGCGCATCTCCCCCTGTTTTCCTCATGTTGCGATTCGCGCTAACAAGCGTCGACGTGAAGGTACCTAAGTGTTTGCATTCACGATATGCGGTGCGCCAGGCCACAACTTAACGTTTGAAAGAACCGACCTGCGCGGCATTTCGCGCGGAAAAGGAGCTCTGACCGTTAGTTGCGAGGCGGGCGCGCGGCAAGGCCCTCTGGAGCAGCTAGGCGCCATTCGGCGTGTCCGTTGAGCGGAACCTAACCGGCTACGCTCTGTGACGAGCAAGCGATTTGTCGCTCGAAGCGGTGACGTGCGGCTGCAGCGTCCGCCGAGGGGAAAACGCATTTCTAGTAAACAACTCGGGCTTCCTCGAGCTTGCGGAAAGACCTCGACAGCCCGCGTTTGATATCGTCCATCAGACCCGCGACCTCCCTGTAAAGTTGATGGAGGCCCGTCGTAGACGCCCCATCGGCCCCAAAGATTCGTCGCATCCCGTTCGGAACCTCCAGCCTTTCGCGCAGCGCGTTGTCACTCGCCAGCTGTAGCAGCCAGGTTTGGCACGCTTCTACTAGACGCAGTTCGAACCCATGCGGCACAGAAAGCAGATGGTCCGGCATGGCATATCCAATCGCAGCAATGTCGTAGCTGGATATCTTCACTTCAGTTTCTGCGTCGTAACGGAGCGATTTTAAGAGCCGAATTACTTTTCGAAGAGAACCATTTAAATTCTGATCCCGAGTCGCGACCCGGTTGTTATGGAGGAATGGCTTGTTCTCAATCCGAGACCCGGTACGCGAGTCGAAAATTTTCACTCCGCGGTTATCCGGCAGCGCCAGTTGTTGATACTCCACGGTGTCCCACCAATTCCCGATGACGACATCGACCTTTCGGCGTAGGGAGCCTCCAGTAAGGCTTATCGCTTTGCCTGGAGCGTCGTCGACGTTGGCTTCCGGAAAGACCTTCCTGAGCACCGTGGTGGCGTCCAATCGAAGGGACTTGAGGTCTGCAAAGACATCCCCCTGGTAAGGACCGGCAGGAACCCCCGGACGTTCCACCGTCGAAAACGCTGAATGTAGCGTCAGAAGATCGATGTCACTATGGGCCTTGATATGTGTGTCATTAGTTACTGAGCCTTGATAGGCGAACTCCGCACTAGTACTTAAACCCTTATCGAGCTGATTTTTGACCCTATCACCTTCAACAAAACAGTTCTTGGTGTAGTCTGGATCGATCGGTTGCATGGCTCCAATCGCGTACTTGATAGCGTCGTCGTCGGCCACCCGGGCGAAGGCTTCCATAGCTACAGCTTGGTCCCAAGTCTTCCCCTTGATACTAGGGTCAACGCGGCGAACCTGCAGCCTTTCCAAGCGACTACTCATGCAACGTCCTCCTGAGTAAGACAGCCCAGGGTTAAAGCGTTTGGTATTTTCCGGCAGGTCGACGTTTTCATCGTTTCCCCCATAGATAAAGAGCGGCCAGTTGGCCGCCCCTATTAACTCACCCGCACTTCGAATACCCACAGTTCAAACACGTCTGGCACCCGTCCATCAGCACCAGCGCCTGGGTGTTGCACTTGGCGCACAAGGTGGCGCCGGGCGGGAAGCCGTTGGTGCTAGAAGCATCGCCACCCTCACCCCGGCCCTCTCCCGCCCCGGCGGGAGAGGGAGTCGCAGTCTGCGGCGCGCTCGCTTTTTCGTAGGCCGCACGCTTCTCCGCAATCAACTTGCGCGTCGACTCATCCATCTCCAGGTCGACGATGAGGCCGATGTTCTTCATGTGCTGCTCGATCACCGCACCGATCTCCGCGACGATGCTGGGCATGTAGACGCCGCCGGACTTGAAGTAGCCGCCGCGGGGGTCGAACACGGCCTTCATCTCCTCGGCCAGGAAGGTGACGTCGCCGCCCTTGCGGAACACGGCGGAGATGATGCGGGTGAGCGCCACGATCCACTGGAAGTGGTCCATGTTCTTGGAGTTGATGAAGATCTCGAACGGGCGGCGCAGCTCGTGCGGGGTGCCCTGGTTGAGCACGATGTCGTTGATGGTGACGTACAGCGCGTGCTCGAACAGCGGCGACTTGATCTTGAAGGTGGAGCCGACCAGCGTCTCGGGGCGCTCGACGCTCTCGTGCATCTGGATGACTTCGGCCTGCTTGGGCTCGGGCTTGGCGGCCTTGGGCGTCGCAGCGGGAGCGGCGACCGGCGCGGCCTTGTCTTCGGGCTTGACGACGGCGTAGCCCTTGATTTTCTTTTCGATCTTGATCGCCATGGTGTGTCTCGTTTTGTCTGGGGCGCGTCGGAAGCGGCCGGTTGGTTCGTTTGCCTGCGAATGCGGGAAGCCACTCGGGTCGTGGAAGACCAAATGGACTCCCGCTTTCGCGGGAATGACGGCGGGGCGAGGCCGGTGAGCGGCGGGAGGCGGGGCCTCGGCATATGCGCGCATCACGAGGCGTGCGCCGGGGGAAAAAACAGCCGGCCCGGCGAGCCGGGCCGGCTGCGTTGACGACTTACTTCTTGCGGGCGGCCTTCTTGGCGACGGGCTTGCTCGCCTTCGCCACCTTCACGCTCGCCTTCTTGCTGGCAGTGGACCTCTTGGCTGCCTTGGGGGCGGCCTTTTTCACGGCGGCCTTCTTGGCCGTCTTCTTGGGCGCGGCTTTGCTTGCCGTCTTTTTGCTGCTGACCTTCTTTACCGCCTTCTTGGCAGCGGCCTTTTTCGGCGCGGCCTTCTTGGCGACTTTCTTTGCGGCGGCCTTCTTCGGGGCGGCCTTCTTGGATGCCGCCTTCTTGGGGGCGGCCTTCTTCACTGCGGCCTTCTTGGCGACTTTCTTTGCAGCGGCCTTCTTCGGCGCAGCCTTCTTGGCCGCGGCTTTTTTCGGTGCCGCCTTCTTGGTGGCAGCCTTTTTCGCCGTCTTCTTGGCGGCGGCCTTCTTCGGGGCGGCCTTCTTCACGGCAGCCTTCTTGGCGGTTTTCTTGGCCGCGGCTTTCTTCGGTGCCGCGGGTGCGGCAGCGGCGGGTGCAGCCTTCTTGGCAGCGGCCTTCTTGGCCGGCTTCTTGCGCGCCGGTGCCTTCTTCGGTGCGGCGGGCGTCACGGCCGGCGCACCCGGCTCGGACACGGGCGGCGTATCGGCCGCCGGCGGTACCACGGGATCGTTCATTTCGGTATCGATGGACATGCTGGGGTTCCCCTCCGACTGTTATTGGTGCTTGCCGTGCGCCCGCAGCGGTCAGCCGCCGCGGGCAAGACTAGAACTCTCTGTTGCCGGCCCTCTTCCGGGGGCTCAGAACTTGCCGTAATAGCCTTCCTTCAAGGCATCGAAGAGGTTGGCGGCGGTGTGCATTTCACCGTCGTATTCCACCTGCTCGTTGCCCTTCAGTTCGACAACGCTACCGTCTTCCAATTCGAAGCGGTAGAGGGTGTTCTCAAGGTCGGTTTCCTTCACCAGCACGCCCTGGAATGCGGCGGGGTTGAAGCGGAACGTGGTGCAGCCCTTGAGGCCCTGTTTGTACGCGTAGGTGTAGATGTCCTTGAAGTCTTCGTAGGGGTAGTCGGTGGGCACGTTGGCGGTCTTGGAAATGGACGAGTCGATCCATTTCTGCGACGCGGCCTGGATGTCCACGTGCTCCTTCGGGCTGATGTCGTCGGCGGCCACGAAGTAGTCGGGCAGCTTGGCGTCGGCCTCGGTGGCGTAGGGCATGGCCTTGCCGTTGATCAGCTCGCGGTAGGCGAGTAGCTCGTAGCTGTACACCTCCACCTTTTCCTTGGACTTCTTGCCCTCACGGATCACGTTGCGCGAGTAGTGATGGGCAAAGCTGGGCTCGATGCCGTTGGAGGCATTGTTGGCCAGCGACAGCGAGATCGTGCCGGTGGGCGCGATCGAGCTGTGGTGGGTGAAGCGCGCGCCGACCTCGGCCAGTTCGTCGACCAGTTCCGGCGCGACCCCGGCGACGCGCTGCATGTAGCGCGAGTAGCGCGCGTGCAGGGTCTTGCCCTCGATCTGCTGGCCCAGCTTCCAGCCGTCGCGGACCATTTCCGGGCGCAGGCGCAGCATCGCGGCGGTGACCTCGAAGCGCTCGTCCATGATCGGCGCGGGGCCTTTTTCCTTCGCCAGCGCCAGGCCCATCTCCCAGCCGGCGACGGCCATCTCGCGGGCGATGCGCTCGGTGAACTCGCACGACGCCTTCGAGCCGTACTTCATCTGCAGCATCGTCACCGTGCTGCCCAGGCCGAGGAAGCCCATGCCATGGCGGCGCTTGCGCATGATCTCGTCGCGCTGCTGCTGCAACGGCAGGCCGTTGACCTCGACCACGTTGTCGAGCATGCGGGTGAACACGCGCACGACTTCCTTGTATTCCTCCCAGTCGAACGTCGCCTCGCTGGTGAAGGGCTTATGCACGAACTTGGTGAGGTTGACCGAGCCGAGCAGGCAGGCGCCGTACGGCGGCAGCGGCTGCTCGCCACAGGGATTGGTCGCGCGGATGTTCTCGCACCACCAGTTGTTGTTCATCTCGTTGACGCGGTCGATCAGGATGAAGCCCGGCTCGGCGTAGTCGTACGTCGAGACCATGATCATGTCCCACAGGTGCCGCGCGCGGATGTGGCCGTAGATGCGGCAGGCGACCAGGCCGTCGTCGCGGCTGACGTAGTTCTTGTGGGTCGGCCACTCGCGCCAGACGACGCTGGTGGCATCGGCGAGGTCGAGGTCGGCGGCTTCCTTGATGTTGATCGGGAACACCATGGGCCAGTCGCCATCGTGCGCGACCGCCTCCATGAAGCCATCGGTGATCAGCAGCGAGAGGTTGAACTGGCGCAGGCGCCCATCCTCGCGCTTGGCGCGGATGAAATCCTTCACGTCCGGATGCGAGACGTCGAACGTGCCCATCTGCGCACCGCGGCGGCCACCGGCCGAGGACACGGTGAAACACATCTTGTCGTAGATATCCATGAACGACATCGGCCCCGACGTGTACGCGCCGGCGCCGGCGACGAACGCGCCGCGCGGACGCAGGGTCGAGAACTCGTAGCCGATGCCACAGCCGGCCTTCAGCGTCAGGCCCGCTTCGTGGACCTTGTCGAGGATGCCGTCCATCGAATCCTCGATGGTGCCGCTGACGGTGCAGTTGATCGTGCTGGTCGCGGGCTTGTGCTCGAGCGCGCCGGCGTTGCTGGTGATGCGGCCGGCGGGGATCGCCCCGCGGCGCAGCGCCCAGACGAAGCGCTCGTTCCAGTACTTCTGCAGCTCCAGCGTCGGCTCGGCATCGGACAGCGCCTTGGCCACGCGCTGGTAGGTGCCATCGATG
>NZ_DASSAB010000040.1:0-31250 GCF_035685805.1 Dyella sp. | reverse complement strand
TCTGCGACGCGGCCTGGATGTCCACGTGCTCCTTCGGGCTGATGTCATCGGCGCTGATGAAGTAGTCGGGCAGCTTCGCGGCGGCGTCCTCGGCGAACGGCATCGCCTTCGGGTTCACCCGCTCGCGGTAGGCGAGCAGCTCGTACGACCAGACGTCGACCTTCTCCTTCGACTTCTTGCCCTCGCGGATCACGTTGCGGCTGTAGTGGTGCGCGAAGCTGGGCTCGATGCCGTTGGAGGCGTTGTTGGCCAACGACAGCGAGATGGTGCCGGTGGGCGCGATCGAGCTGTGGTGGGTGAAGCGCGCGCCGGTGTCGGCAAGCTCCTTCACCAGGTTGGGCGCCACGGTGGCGATGCGCTGCATGTAGCGGCTGTATTTGGCGTGCAGCACGCGGCCGGGAATGGTGTCGCCGACCTTGTAGCCGTCAGCGGCCATTTCCGGGCGCTTGCGCAGCATCTCGCCGGTGACGGTGAAGTCCTGCGCGAGGATGGGCGCGGGGCCCTTCTCGCGGGCCAGCTCCAGTGCCACTTCCCAGCCGGCCACGGCCATCTCGCGCGACACCTCCTCGGTGAAGCCGACCGCGTCGGCAGTGCCGTAGCGCATCTTGAGCATGGTGAGCGTGCTCCCTAAGCCCAGGAAGCCCATGCCGTGGCGACGCTTGGAGGTGATCTCCTTGCGCTGCTGCTCCAGCGGCAGGCCGTTGATCTCGACCACGTTGTCGAGCATGCGGGTGAACACCTTCACCACCTCGCGGTACTCGTCCCAGTCGAAGCGGGCCTTGGGGCCGAACGGGTCGCGCACGAAGGTGGTGAGGTTGATCGAGCCGAGCAGGCACGAGCCGTACGGCGGCAGCGGCTGCTCACCGCAGGGATTGGTGGCGCGGATGTGCTCGCACCACCAGTTGTTGTTCATCTCGTTGACCTTGTCGATCAGGATGAACCCGGGCTCCGCGTAGTCGTACGTGGAGACCATGATCATGTCCCACAGGTGGCGCGCGCGGATGATGCCGTAGATCTTGCAGGCGACCAGGCCGTCGTCGCGGCGCACGTAGTTCTCGTGGGTGGGCCACTCGCGCCACACCACCTTGGACTCGTCGGCCAGGTCGAGCTCGCCCTGCTCCTTGACGTGGATGGGGAAGACCATCGGCCAGTCGGTGTCGCGCTCCACCGCCTGCATGAAGCCGTCGGTGATCAGCAGGCTGAGGTTGAACTGGCGCAGGCGGCCATCCTCGCGCTTGGCGCGGATGAACTCCTTGGCGTCCGGGTGGGAGATGTCGAACGTGCCCATCTGCGCGCCGCGACGGCCGCCGGCGGACGACACCGTGAAGCACATCTTGTCGTAGATATCCATGAACGACAGCGGCCCGGACGTGTAGGCGCCGGCGCCGGAGACGTACGCGCCGCGCGGGCGCAGCGTGGAGAACTCGTAACCGATGCCGCAGCCGGCCTTCAGCGTGAGGCCCGCCTCGTGCACCTTCTCCAGGATGTCGTCCATCGAGTCGCGGATGGTGCCGGACACGGTGCAGTTGATGGTGGACGTGGCGGGCTTGTGCTCCAGCGCGCCGGCGTTGGAGGTGATGCGGCCGGCCGGAATCGCACCGCGGCGCAGCGCCCACAGGAACCGCTCGTTCCAGTGCTCGCGCAGCTCGGGGGTGGCTTCCACGTCCGACAGCGCGCGGGCGACGCGGCGGTAGGTGCCGTCCACGCTGTCGTCGACCGGTTCGCCGGCCTTGTTCTTCAAGCGGTATTTCTTGTCCCAGATGTCCTGGGATGCCGGCTGCAGAGGAATCTCCACGGCATCACGACCCACTACTGGCGCGCGAGCGGTACTCATCAGTTTACTGACCTCCGGGTGCCGCCTCACGACGGCACGTAGTTGTATTCGACCAGACCGTTCGCACCGACTCGCCGCAGCACACACCCCGATGGCTGAAACAGACCATGGCGGCGCGCTTGCGCTGTCGCTCGATGCCACCGGCCTCCCCCTTCGAGAGACAACCGTCTTCACACCAGCGCTGGGTTGAACCCAGGGACGCGCACACAAGATATTGTGGTTGCGAACGGACCGAGACCGTACTGCCGCCGGCCCGGGTTGTAAAGAAATTTTTGCGTCTTGAAGACCCCCTGCGACCACCGCACCGGCGAAGCTGTCGCGACAGGATTTCTGCACATGCCCGCCCCGTCTGGAAAACGCCGAAGGTGCCCCGCACATCGGTGCGCTGGAACCCACGCGCGCGATCACAGTCGAACGGCGGTTCGCCACGCCGCGACGTGGCCGGACCGGTCGCCCGCCCGCAAAACGAAGGAGCCTTTGATGAAGCCGCGCATTCGACGCATTCCCCACGCCCTGGCGCTGGCCGCCGCACTCGCGCTGGGCGCGCTGCCGCAGGCCGGCATGGCGACGCTGCCACCGGCGGTGAACGGCCAGCCGATACCGTCGCTGGCGCCGATGCTCAAGCAGGTGACGCCGGCGGTGGTGAACATCTCCACCAAGACGCGCGTGCCGGTGCGCGATCCGTATTTCGACGACCCGATGTTCCGCCAGTTCTTCGGCCTGCCCGACACCCCGCGCGAGCGCACCGAGCAGAGCCTGGGCTCGGGCGTGATCGTGGATGCGGACAAGGGCTACGTGCTCACCAACAACCACGTGGTGGGCAATGCCGACGACATCACGGTGACGCTGCAGGACGGGCGTGATTTCAAGGCCACGCTGATCGGCACCGATCCGGATACCGACGTGGCGGTGGTGCAGATCAAGGCCACAGGCCTTCAGGCGCTGCCGATGGCCGACTCCTCGCAGCTGCAGGTGGGCGACTTCGTGGTGGCGGTGGGCGACCCGTTCGGGCTGGGCCAGACGGTGACCTCGGGCATCGTTTCGGCGCTGGGGCGCTCGGGCCTGGGCGGCACCGACTACCAGAACTTCATCCAGACCGACGCCTCGATCAACCCGGGCAACTCCGGCGGCGCGCTGGTGAACCTGCGCGGCGAGCTGGTCGGCATCAACTCGATGATCTTCTCGCCGTCCGGCGCCAGTGCGGGTATCGGCTTCGCCATCCCCACCAACCTCTCCGGTGCAGTGATGAAGCAGCTGATCGCCCACGGCAAGGTGGAGCGCGGCAGCCTTGGCGTGCAGACGCAGGATCTCACCCCGCGCATGGCCCGGCTGCTCGGGGTGCAGGCGTCGGCCGGGGTGGTGGTGACGCGCGTGAGCGATGGCTCGGCGGCGGCCAGCGCGGGCATCGCCCCGGGCGACGTGCTCACCTCACTCAACGGGAAGCCGCTGCGCAACAGCGGCGAACTGCGCAACAGCGAGGGACTGCTGCCGCTGGGCAGCCGCGTGTCGCTGGGCCTGCTGCGCGACGGCCAGCCGCGTGAGGTGAGCGCGGTGCTGGCAGCCGAGAAGCTCGCCACGCTCGACGGTGGCGCGCTCGACCCGCGCCTGGCCGGCGTGCGTTTCAGCGAGTTGAACGAGCGCGAACGGGCGCAGGGCCTGAGCGGGGTGAAGATCACCGCCGTGCGCGCCGGCAGTGCCGCGGCGCGTGCCGGGCTGCAGCCGGACGACCTGCTGATCGGCATCGGCAACCGCCGCATCGTCAGCGTGCGTGCGCTGCAGCTGCTTGCCGGGGCGCACCCGCGCCAGCTTGCGCTGGCGATCGCCGACGACCAGGGCATGCACTACGTGCTGGTGGACTAGGCGCACCGGGAGGAGCCCGATGCGGCGCCACCGATCAGGTGGGCTCGCGGGAGTGGAAGGCGGGGACGCGCAACGCGCGCGGCCCGTGTCGCGGCGGCGCTCCAAAGGCCGGCGGGCAGCTCGGGCCCGGATCAGCCGCGGCCCGTTCGACCACCGGTTGAAGCCGCCCGCGCACTCGTCCCCAAGCGCGTCCTGGACCCGGTGCTGCCGGCACCTTCGCGATGATGTCCCCGGCCGTGCAGGCCGGCATGGCGCCGCGTCGCGCGGGGGCGCGCCGTAACGACTGGCGCACAAGGGCACAGTGCGACAGCGCACAGCGAGGGTGGTTTCTTAACGCCAGCGCCAGTGCGCGCTTGATGTTTGCCTGACGGACCTATGAAATAGCCGCTTTCGCGCCTGGTGCCGGCCCGCAACGCGCCGCGTCACGCCCCGCTGCCGCCATCATCTGCCCGTCGTCCGAGGTCGCCCATCATCATGTCCGTTCGTCTTGCCCGCCTGTTGCCCGTCACCCTGATCGGTGCATGCCTCGCCACTGCCACCGTCGCCAAGACCGCCGCCAGCGCCGGCACCACCCTGACCTGGCGTGGCGACGTCACCACCGCCCACGGCGTGGTGGTCGATGTGGCCGAGGCATGGCAGAAAGCCGGTCACGGGCGCATCGCGCTGCAGACATTCAACACCGCCTCGGGTCTGGACGCCGTGCGCTCCGGCGCCGCCGACCTGGCCGGCGCGGCGCGCGGCAGCAGCGGCAACCCGGACGAAGCCGGCCTGACCTTCACGCCGGTGGCGTGGGACGGCCTGGTGATGATCACCCACCCGGCCAACCCGGTGCACAACATCACGCTGGCGCAGCTGCACGACATCTACTACGGCAAGATCACCAACTGGAGCCAGGTGGGCGGCAAGAACGAGCCGATCGACCTGTACGCGGTGGCCAGCCCGGGCGACGGCGTGGAGTTCAGCCTGCGCAAGCTGCTGTTCGGCCGCGGCACCCAGCCGGTGGCCGCGCCGCGGCTGTACGTCAACACCACCAAGTTGCAGGAGGGCGTGACGCTCGATCCGCGAGGGTTGGGCGTCACCACCCTGTCCAACGTCAGCGGCAACAGCAAGGTGAAGATGATCCCCATCAACGGCGTGGCGCCCTCGGCCAGCAGCGTGGCCAACGGCAGCTATCCGCTGTTCACCCCGCTGTACCTGGTGACCCGCTCCGACGGCCCGAAGGCCGAGCAGACCCAGGAGTTCGTCGACTTCGTCAACGGCGACAAGGCCAGCGCGGTGATCCGCCGCCACGGGCTGGTGCCGTACCAGGACGGCAGCGCGCTGGCCGCGATGGACTCGTCGCGGCGCGCCCGCATCCTCGCCGAAGTGGGCGCGCGGCCGGTGCCGCCCAGCAGCGGCACGCCGGTGTCCGCGCCCGGCGCGACCTACGCCTCGCGCGTGGCGGTGGCGCCGACCTCCGAGCGCACGCTGGCCGCACGCAAGGCCCTGGATGAGCGTCGCGCTGCCGAAGCAGCGGCCAAGGCCAAGGCCGCCGAGGCGGCAGCCGCGCCGAGCCTGGCCGGCGTCAGCGGCAAGGCGACCACGGTGGAGCGTGCCGGCGACAGCCGTTTCGGCAAGGTCACGGCCACCGCCTACGATCCCACCCCCGCTGGCGGCAAGGCCTATACGGTGAGCCGCGGTGACACGCTGTTCTCGATCGCCCGCAAGCACGCCGTGGACGTGGCTGAACTGCGCCGCTGGAACCACCTCAGCAGCGATCAGGTGAAACCCGGCCAGGTGCTGGTGGTGGGCCAGCGCTGAGCGCCAGCGCCGTGGCGATCCGCGCGATCACGCTCGACCTCGACGACACCCTGTGGCCGGTGATGCCGGCACTGGAACGGGCCGACCACGAGGTCGACGCATACCTGCGCACGCATCACCCGGCGGTGGCCGAGGCCTGGCCGATCGCCTCGATGCGCGAGCTGCGCGCACGCATCGCCGCCGAACGCGTGGACCTGGCCCACGACTTCACCACCCAGCGCCACCTCACCATGCAGTACGCCTTCGCTGCCTGCGGCGTGGGCGAGGCGCCGATCGATGCGCTGTGGGAGATCTACTTCAGCGCGCGCAACCGGGTGGAGCTGTATGAAGACAGCCTGCCGGCACTGCGCCGGATCGCCGCGCGCTGGCCGGTGGCAAGCCTGACCAACGGCAACGCCGACCTTGCGCGGGTCGGAATCGCCGCGCACTTCTGCCATCAGGTGAGCGCGCGCGAGGTCGGTGCGGCCAAGCCGCATGGCGACATCTTTCGTGCCGCCGTGGCGCGGCTGGCGGTGGCCCCGCATGAAGTGCTGCACGTGGGTGATGACCCGGCGCTGGACGTGGCCGGCGCGCGTGCGGCCGGCCTGCGCACCGCCTGGATCAACCGTCGCGGCGAGCCGTGGCCCGAGGCCTTGGGCGAGCCGCCGGAGCTGGACCTGGCCGATCTCGCCGCGCTGGCGGACTGGCTCGAGACGCACGCGTAGCCGGCGCGCGCGACAAGCGCGCATGATGGCCTGTCGACGCAGCCCGCTTGCGTCCGCCGCGGGTCTGCCCGATGGTTTCCCGATTACGTCTTTCCGCCGGCGCGTGGATGCGCCGGCGCGATCCCAAGGAGTCCGCATGTCTGCCCTGATCGAACGCAAGAGCGGCGAGCGCCGCAGCATCCCTGTCGAAGCCGTCACCGCCACACAGCTGCCGGCCGCGCGCAAGCGCCTCGGTGCGCCGCACAAGCGCTGGCTGGAGGAGTGCGGGTTCACCGCGGCGCCGGGCAGCCACGTGCTGCTCGCCGACGCCGCGGGCAAGCTGGTGCGCGTGCTGGCCGGGGTGGATGCCGATGATGCGCTGGGCGCGCTCGCGGCGCTGCCCTGCGCGCTGCCGCCGGGCAGCTATCACCTCGCCGCCGAAGGGGTGGCGCTGGATGCGCAGCACGCGGCGCTGGGCTGGGCGCTGGGTGCCTACCAGTTCACCCGCTACCGCAAGGCGCGCCGGGTACCGGCGACGCTGGCCGTGCCCGGCGCCGACCTTGCCGCGCTCGCCCCGCTGGTGGAGGCCACCGCGCTGGTGCGCGACCTGGTCAACACGCCCACCGAGGACATGGGCCCGGAGCAGCTGGCCCACGCCGTGCAGAAGCTCGGCAAGGCGCACAAGGCGAAGGTGCGCGACTGGGTCGGCGACGAGCTGCTCAAGCACAACTTTCCCACCATCCATGCGGTGGGCCGCGCCAGTCACCGCGAGCCCCGGCTGATCGAGCTGAACTGGGGCAGGAGCGGCGATCCGCGACTGACGATCGTGGGCAAGGGCGTGTGCTTCGACACCGGCGGCCTGAACCTCAAGGGCGGCGACGGCATGCGCTGGATGAAGAAGGACATGGGCGGCGCCGCGCACGCCATCGCCCTCGCCGGCCTGGTGATGGAGGCGCGGCTGCCGGTGCGGCTGACCCTGCTGGTGCCGGCGGTGGAGAACGCCGTCAGCGGCAACGCGATGCGCCCGGGCGAGGTGATCACCACCCGCGCCGGCCTCACCGTGGAGGTCGACAATACCGATGCCGAGGGCCGCTTGATCCTGTGCGACGCGCTCACCTACGCCAGCGAGCAGAAGCCCGACCTGATCGTCGACTTCGCCACCCTCACCGGCGCGGCGCGCGTGGCGCTGGGGCCGGATCTGCCCGCGCTGTTCGCCAACCGCGATGAACTGGCGGCCGCCGTACTGGCCGCCGGCAAGCGCACCGCCGATCCGCTGTGGCAGCTGCCGCTGTGGCGGCCGTATCGCAAGATGCTCGACTCCTACCTGGCCGACATGGCCAACTCCGGCAGCTCGCGCCACGCCGGCGCGATTACCGCGGCGCTGTACCTGGAGCGCTTCGTGCCCGACACCCAGGCGTGGATGCACCTGGACACCTACGCCTGGAACGACGGCGATCGCCCCGGCCGCCCGCGCGGCGGCGAGGCAATGGGGCTGCGCGCGATGTTCGCCTTCTTGCAGAGCCGCTACCCGCGCTGAGGCTGCGCTGGGGCAATCGCGCGGTCGCGGCGGTCCGGTAGGCTGCGCCCATGAGCACGCCGATGGATCCTGCGTCGCAGAGCACCGCCGCCACCTTGCGCACACAGGCGCGGGCCGCGGTGCAGCGCGGCGATGCCGCGCTTGCCGAGCAGGTCTTTGCGGGCCTGCTTGAACTGCTGCCCACAGACGCCGAGGCGCTGCAGTTTCTCGCTGCGCGCGAGCTCGAGCGTGGCCAGACGACGCGCGCGACGCAGCGCCTGCATGCCGCCGCGCAGGCGCAACCGGGCGATGCGGCCGTGCTGCATCAACTGGGGGCGGCGCAGGTGCTCGCCGGCGATCTGCAGGGTGCCGCGGACAGCTTGCGCGCGGCGCTCGCGCTGGCGCCGGGGTTGTTCGTCGCCCAGTTGCGCCTGGGCGCGGTGCTCGAACGACAGGGGCTGCCGCAGCAGGCCGCGCTGGCCTACCTCGGGGCGATGCACGCCGCGCAGGCGAACGGCCGCTGGCTCAGTGACGACACCACCGCGCCAGGCCTGCGCGATGCGGTGAAGCATGCCGCCCGCCATGTCGCCGCCACGCGCCGGGCGCTGTTCGATGCCGCCATCGAGCCCCTGCGCCAGCGCTACGGACGCGCCGAACTGGCGCGCGTCGACCACTGCCTGGCGATCTATCTGCACGAGTTGCCCGCGCCCCTGCCCGATCCGCGGCAGCGGCCGTTGTTCCTGTACTTCCCGGGCGTACCGAGCCAGCCGTTCTATCCGCGCGAGCGCTTTCCCGGCCATACGCGGCTGGAGGCAGCGGTCGCGCTGATTCGCGACGAACTGCGCAGCGTGCTGGCCGGCGCCGACGATCCGCTGGAGCCGTTCCTGGGCACCCCTTCGGCCGCGGCGGTGGCGGCCCGGCTGCTCGAATCCACCGGCGCGCAGGAGGCCGGCTGGGACGCGTTCTTCTTCTACCGGCACGGCGAGCGCTACGACGACCACTGCGCGCGTTGCCCGCGCACCAGTGCGTTGCTCGAGAGCCTGCCGCTGGTGCGGATTCGCGACCACGCGCCGGAGACACTGTTCTCGGTGCTGCGCCCCGGCACCCGCATCCTGCCGCACCGGGGCGTCACCAACACGCGCCTGGTCACGCACCTGCCGCTGATCGTGCCGCCGCAGTGCGCCCTGCGCGTGGGCGGCCAGACGCACGCATGGGAGGAAGGCCGCTGCGTCACCTTCGACGACACCTTCGAGCACGATGCGTGGAACCACAGCGCGCAGACCCGCGTGGTGCTGATCCTGGACAGCTGGAACCCCGACCTGACCGAGGTCGAGCAACTGGCGGTGACTGATCTGGTCGCAGCCATCGGGGACTTCAACCGCGCGGCCTCGAGCCCCTAGCGCAAGCGGCCACGTCAGTGCCGCCGCTCCGATGCGGCTGGCCGATGCCGGTTCGGACGACACCTCGGCTCCCGTGACACGACACGCCGGCGCACCCGCATCGGACGGGAGCATGTCCGGCACTTGCTGGCCGAACAGTCCTTGCTGGCATACTCCAGACGCTTCAAGAGCAGGGGGAAGACACGGATCGACTTCACCGGGGAGATCACATGAAATACGACTTGAATCGCTTGTCATCGGCAGTGCGTCTGGCGTTGTGCGCGGGGGTTTTCTCGGTGGCGGGGGTGGCGCAGGCGCAGGCAACGACGCCGGACAATCCCGAGGCAACGGGGCAGACGGCCCCGCCCTCCAAGAAGGACGCCAAGACCCTGCAGTCGGTGGTAGTCACCGGCTCGCTGATCAAGCGCGTCGACGTGGAGACGGCCAGCCCGGTCGTGACGCTGGATCGGGCGGCGCTCGCCAACTCGGGCAAGCCCGTGCTCGGCGACGTGCTGCAACAGCTGCCCAGCATCTCGGGCAACGCCACCAACCCGCAGAACAACAGCAACGGCGGCGGCGTGGCCAGCCCGCTGCTCGAAGCCGGCGATGGCGCCTCGCGCGTCTCGCTGCGTGGCCTGGGCATCAATCGCACGCTGGTACTGGTGGACGGCCAGCGCATGGCCAACCCGGACATCAACCTGATTCCGCCGGACATGATCGAGCGGGTCGACGTGCTCGCCGAAGGCGCGTCCACCGTCTACGGCTCCGACGCCATCGGCGGCGTGGTGAACTTCATCCTGCGCAAGAACTACAAGGGCGCGCAGTTCAGTCTCAACGACGGCATCTCCAGCCACGGCGACGCCAAGCGCTACGGCTTCAACCTCACCGCGGGCACCACCGGCGACCGCTACAGCATCGTCGGCGGATTGGACTACAACAAGTACGACGAGACGCTGGCCGCCCGGCGCAGGTTTTCCCGGCAGCAGTTGTATCTCTCCAGCGGCGCGGTGGTGGCGGCGGGGTCGAGCTCGATCCCGACCGGCCGTGTCCAGGTGCCGGCGTCGATCGCCGCGCAGTACGGTTGCGACGTCAACTCATCCGGCACCGCGCAGGTCACGCTCGCCTCGGGCGACGGTTCGGCGCTCGGCGACTACCGTTGCCGGCTGGCCTCGGACACCTACAACTACGCCGCGCTCAACTACATCCAGACCGCGCAGAAGCGCACCAACGGTTTCGTGCTGGGCAGCTTCAACCTCACCGACAACGTCACCGCGTTCGTCGATGCGTTCTACAACCACACGGTGTCCAGCGGGCAGGACGCGCCCTCGCCGGTAGGCACCGGCGACGGACTGATCATCTCCTCCAGCAACCCGATCAATCCGTTCGGCATCACCTTCAGCCAGAACCCGGTCCCCGGCGATCCGAACAGCGGCTACAACTTCCAGACCCGCCTGACCGGCGCCGGCACGCGCGTGCACAGCTACACCACCGATACCGGCCAGGTGAACGCGGGTCTGCGCGGCACCTTCGACCAGACCAGCAGCTGGGGCTGGGACGCCTCGATCAACTACAGCCACACCAAGCGCGACCAGCGCGACACCAACGAGGTGGACATCCCCGCCCTGCAGGCCGCGGTCGACGCCGGCGCGAACATTTTCAACCAGGCCGATCCGGCGGTCGGCTCGCTGCTGAGCGCGGGCGTGAAGACGCCGGTCTACGTGTTCACCCAGTCGACCAAGCAGGCCCAGGTCAACGCCAGCGGCGAGCTGTGGGATCTGCCGGCCGGCGCGATGCAGCTGTCGGTGGGCGCGCTGTACCGCAAGCAGTTCATGAACTACACGGTGAGCGACTTCGCCGTGCTCGATCCGGTGACCACCACCTGCCAGATCCTGCAGGAGGCGTGCGGTTCACCCGGCCGCGGCAACTTCGACGTCAAGGAACTCTTCGCCGAGACGCTGATCCCGCTGCTCGCGGACAAGCCCTGGGCGCGCTCGCTCAACATCGACCTGGGTGTGCGCAGCTCCAAATACAGCACCACCGGCACCACCACCAACGGCAAGGTGGCGATCGAGTGGCGACCGACCGACGATCTGCTGGTGCGCGGCACGGTATCCCAGGTGTTCCGGGCGCCGAACCTCAACGAGCTGTATGACGGCCGCACGCTGGTCCAGCCGAACCTCAACGACCCCTGCGTCGGGCTCAGCGCGGCCGAACTGGCGGCGCATCCCGTGGCCTGCCAGTACGTGCCGGTGAACTGGGCCGGCAACTCGCCGGCGCAGGTCAACACGTTCTACTCCGGCGCGGCCACGGTGGGCGCCACGCTGAAACCGGAGAAGGGCAAGTCGATCAACATGGGACTGGTCTACGACCCGGACTGGTTGCCGGGCCTGTCCACCAGTGTCGACTTCTGGCACATCTACCTGTCCGACACGCTGACGGCGATCCAGGCCGACACGGTGGTCAGTTCCTGCTTCAACAACAGCGCCAGCCCGTACTGCTCGTTCATCCAGCGCGAGGACAACACCAGCCGGCAGCCGGGCCAGGTGTTCCTGATCAACACGCCGGTGGTGAACCTGGGCAACCTGAGCACCAGCGGCATCGACTACACGCTGCGCTACAAGGTGCCGCACTTCAACGTGGGCAGCAGCGACCCGGGCAATTTCCAGGCGGCACTGAACACGAGTTACACCTCCACCTACAACGTCAACGCCACGCCCGGACAGCCGGGCGCCGAGACGATCAACTACGCCGGCACCTACAGCCCCCAGTTCGGCAACATCGCGCGCTGGCGCGGTACCGCCACGCTCAACTGGGACAAAGGCAACTGGAACGCCCAGTGGCAGTCGCGCTACATCCATCGCGTGACCGCGCTCAACGCCGATGCCGCCATCACCGGCGTGAACATTCCGGTGGCCTCGGTGATCTACCACTCGCTCCAGCTCGGCTACGCGGTGCCGTCGATCCATACCCGCTTCGACGTGGGCGTGGACAACCTCTTCGACAAGCAACCGCCGCTGCTCTACCAGAACGGTTCCAACTACAACGTGGACACCGCTACCTACGACGTGCTCGGACGCTACTACTGGGCGCGCGCGACGGTGAAGTTCTGAGGGCGTAGGCCGCCTGCAAGCGCCGCAATGCCTTGACGGCAGCCGGAGGGGTCGCGGATCACACCGCGACCCCTCTTGCATACTGCGCACCGACGGACATCAAGTGAGAACTGCATGCCGGATCCCGCCGCCACCCTCGCCAGCGCCATGGTCGACGCCTACAACGCCGGCGACATGGAGCGCGTCATCACGCTGGCCGGGCCAGCCGGCGGCGATGCCGACGAGGTCGTCCAGCTGCTGCGCGGGCTGGCCGAGCAGGCCACCGGCCGCTACGAGCGCGCCGCGGCCACGTTCGGCCAGTTGGCCACGCAAAAGCCGGCGGTCTCCACCTACTGGAACAACCTGGGCGTCGCCTGCCGGCTGAGCGGCGACGAGCACGGCGCCGAGCACGCCCTGGCCACGGCCCGGTCGCTCGCGCCGGACGACGCCGACGTGCTCTACAACCTGGGCCTGCTCTACATCCAGCAGCGGCGCTGGCCGCGGGCGCGGGAGACCCTGCTCGATGCGGTCGAGCGCGCGCCGGGGCTGATCGAGGCCCGGCTGCAGGCCGCGTACGCCTGCTACGTGTGCGCCGACAACAGCTGCCAGGAGGCGATGCTGCACGGAGCCGCCGGATGGCCCGCCCAGCCGGCCGAGCAGGCTTTGATACTGGCCGCGATGTTGTCCACCCAGGGCGATCTCGAGGCGGCACTGCACACGCTGGCACAGGCGCAGTTGCCGGACCCGCCCGCAGACGCGCCGCTGCGGCTGCGCCTCGCCGCCCAGCGCGCCCTGCTCCATGAGCGAAGCAACCAGCTGGATCTGGCGCAGCAGGCACTGGCGCAGGTGCCGCTGGCTGCACTCGACGCACTGCCGGCGGACGCGGACCAGGCACGGGCGGAGGGCTGGCGCGCACACGCCGCGCTGGCACTGCGCACGGGCGCCTGGGCGGATGCCGCGGCGCTGTACCGGCGCGTGCTGGCGCTGCCCGTGGATGCCGAGGCGCGCGCCGGCGCCGGCTTCGGCCTTGCCTCGGCGTGCGACCGCCTTGGGCAGCACGCTGACGCCTGGCAGGCCGTGGACGCCGCCCATGCCGCGCAGCTGGAGATCGCCCGCGAGGTGGTGCCGGAGCTGCTGGCGCCGGACAGCCAGCCGCTGCAGATGGCGGAGGTCGACCGCAGCGCGTATGCCCGCTGGCCGCCTGCGACCGCATCCGCCAGCGAGCCGGACCCGGTCTTCGTGGTCGGCTTTCCGCGCTCCGGCACGACGCTGCTGGAGCAGATGCTCGACGCCCACCCGGACTTCTGCTCGATGGACGAGCGCGCCTTCATCCACGAACTGACCGAGCGCATGGAGCAGGTCGGGCAGCGGTATCCACACGACCTTGCAAGCCTCAGCTCGACCGAGGTCGAGCAGTTGCGGGCGAGCTACTTCCGGATGGTCGGGCGCGTGGTACCGGATCTGGGCCCGCGCCGGCTGGTCGACAAGAATCCGCTCAACATGTTGTGCCTGCCGATGATCATGCGGCTGTTTCCGCGAGCGCGCATCATCGTGTGCCTGCGCCACCCCTGCGATGTGCTGCTCAGCTGCACCATGCAGTCGTTTCGCTCACCGGCGTTCATGGTGCTTTGCTCGTCCCTGCAGCGACTCGCGCGCGGTTACGTGGCCGCGTTCGAGCAGTGGTTCCGGCAGGTGAACGTGTTCGCGCCGCAGGTGTTCGAGTGGCGCTACGAGTCGGTGGTGGAAAATTCGCACGAGCAGCTCGCCCGCCTGGCGGCCTTCCTCGGCGTCGTCGACGCCTCGCCGATGGCGCGCTTCGCAGAACACGCCCGCAACAAGCGCTTCATCAGCACGCCCAGCTACGCCCAGGTCACCCAGCGCATCCACCCGCGCGCGGTCGGCCGCTGGCGCAGCTATCACGCGCAGTTCGAGCCCGTGCTGCCACTGCTGCAGCCGGTGATGGAGCGCCTCGGCTACCGCGCGTAAGCCGGCCATCGCTTTGCACGTGGTCACCATGACTTACGGCCTAGTCGGCCCGCGCGCGCGCGCGGCATGCTGGCGGAAACACCAGGAGCTCCCATGCATTCACGTCCGTCCACGCTCGCGCTCGGTGTAGCGCTCGGCCTCGCCGTCTCCGCTACCACGATTGCCGCCGAATCTCCCGCACTCCAGCAGCCGAAGCTGACCGCGCAGACGCTTGCCTCCGGCGTCGCGATGCCGGTGGAGCAGACGCGAGTGCATTTCGATCACGCCGACCTGCACTTCACGCTGGACATCCCGCACCGGCGGTTGAGCGGCGACGCCCGGCTTACGCTCACGGCGACCGCGCCCACCGACGCGCTGGTGCTGGACCTGGACCGCAACCTGCCGATCGACGCGATCACGCTGGACGGCCAGCCCGTGGCGCCGAGTCAATGGAGCAACCCCAGCGGCCGGCTGCGCATCGCGCTGCCGCGTGCGCTGGTCAAGGGCGAGGCAGTGACGGTGGGCGTCCGCTACGGCGGCAGCCCGCATGTGGCGAAGAACGCCCCCTGGGACGGCGGCTTCGTGTGGAGCACCACGCCCGGCGGCCAGCCGTGGGTGGCCACCGCGGTGGAGGGTGAAGGCTGCGACCTGTTCTGGCCGTGCATCGACCAGCCCACCGGCGAGCCGGACGTGGTGGACACCTGGGTGACCGTACCCAGCGCACTGGCCGCGCCGGGCAATGGCGTGCTGGTGGGCGTGGAAGACCATGGCGCCACCCGCACCTGGCACTGGCGCGCAAAGCATCCGGACACCTACGCAATCACCCTCAACGTGGGGCCGTTCAAGGAGCTCAAGGCCGACTACGCCAGCCGCTTCGGCAACACCATCCCGATGCAGTTCTGGTACCTGCCCGAGCACGAGGCGCAGGCGAAGGCGCTGTTCGCCGGCTTTGCACCCATGCTGGATTTCTTCGAGCAGGAGATCGGGCCGTACCCGTTTGGCGACGAAAAGATGGGCGTGGTGGAGACTCCGCACAAGGGCATGGAACACCAGACCATCAATGCCTACGGCAACGGTTACGCGCAGGACGGCTACGGCTACGACTGGCTGCTGCAGCACGAGTTTTCGCACGAGTGGTTCGGCAACCAGATCACCAACGTGAACTGGGACGACATGTGGCTGCACGAGGGCTTCGGCACCTACATGCAGCCGCTGTACGCGCAGTATCTGCATGGCGACATGGACTACTTCGCGATGCTGCACACCCAGCGCCTGAGCGTGAAGAACGCCTTCCCCATCGTGTCGGGCAAGCCGCACGCCGAACATGAGGTCTATGACGCCGACCGTGGCCCCGCCAACGACATCTACTTCAAGGGCTCGCTGGTGCTGCACACGCTGCGCGGGCTGATCGGCGACGACGCGTTCTTCGAGAGCATCCGCCGGCTGGTATACGGGCGGCCGGACCCGAAGCCCGGCAACTTCAAGCCGCGCTATGCCACCACCAGCGACTACATCGACATCGTCAACGCGGTGACCGGCAAGGACTACCGCTGGTTCTTCACCGTCTACCTCTACGACGCGAAGCTGCCGCAACTGGTGCGCGAGCAGCACGGCGACACGCTGAGCCTGCACTGGGTTACCGAGCACGGCGAGCCGTTCCCGATGCCGCTGCAGGTGCAGGTGGGCGATGCAGTGCAGACCATGCCGATGGCGGACGGGCGCGGCGAGCTCCGGGCCGCCCCGGGCACGCTGGTGATCGTCGATCCGCACTCACGGGTACTGCGCGACATGCCGCACGTCGAGGCGTTCCGGCACTGGATGGAGGAGCAGCAGAAGGCACGCGAGCAGGCGGCCAAGAAAGGCAAGGACAAGAGCGCCAACAAGGGCACCAACAAGGCGAACGACAAGTCCTAGCACCCGCCGCGGTCGAAGCGCTGGCGGCACGACCGCTTCGGCAGATCCGCAACGCCCAAGAAAAAGCCGGCGCATGCGCCGGCTTTTTTTTCTTGTGCTGCTGTCCGCCCCGGGCTCAGGGCTGGGCGGGCGACGGCTTGGCGGCGGGGGCCGGTGCCTGGGCGACGGCCGGCGCCTCGGAGAACTTGCCGCCGTACGGCAGCACCTCGGCGGCCAGCTTGGGGTCGCCCTTGATCAGCCCGACCGCGTCGAACAGGATGTGCGCCGTTTCGTCCAGCTCCACATCCTTGGCCTTCTTGGCGTCCTTCTCGGCCTTGAGCTCGGCTTTCAGGCTGCGCTCGTTGGCATTGAGGCCGTCGTCCAGGCGGGTTTCATCCTCACCGGTGACCACGTCGCCATCGATCGCCTTGCGACGGGCGAGGAAATCCGCCTGCAGCGCATCCTGCTGCTTGCGCTCGGCCTGGCGCTGGGCCAGGTTCAGCGAGATGGACGTCTGGTTGCGCATCTTGCGGTACTGCGCGAGCTGGTCCAGCAGCAGCTTCCACGCCGGCGAGGCGCCGACGCGGGTGTCGTGCATCTGCTGCAGCTGCGGCAGGTACGCCTTGAGGTCGGCAACCGGCTTGTACGGCGCGGGCGCGATCTGCGTCCACGGCAGCGCGTTGTCGTAGGTGGACTCGCCGAAGTCCTTCTCGTCGCCGTTCCTGGGGTACTGGATATCCGGCGTGACGCCCTTGAGCTGGGTCGAGCCGCCGTTGATGCGGAAGAACTCCGCAATGGTCATCTTCAGCTCGCCCATCTGCGGCTTTTCGCTGTCGCCCGCCTCGCCGGCGAAACGATCCAGATCGACCAGGTTCTGCACCGTGCCCTTGCCGAAGGTGGGCTCGCCGATGATCAGGCCGCGGCCGTGATCCTGGATCGCCGCGGCGAAGATCTCCGAGGCCGAGGCCGAGCCGCGATTGACCAGCACGGCCATCGGGCCGCTCCAGGCCAGGCCGGCATCGTCGTCGCCCTGCACTTCCACTTCGCCGTTGGCCTTGCGTACCTGCACCACCGGGCCCTGGTCGATGAACAGACCCGTCAGCTCGTTCGCCTCGTCCAGCGAACCGCCGCCGTTGTTGCGCAGGTCCATGATGACGCCCTGCACGCCTTGGGCCTTGAGCTCGGTGAGCAGCTTGGCCACGTCGCGGGTAGCGCTCTTGTAGTTGGGATCGCCCTTGCTGCGCGCGGCGAAGTCGGCATAGAAGGTGGGCAGGTCGATCACGCCGATCTTGCGGCTGACATCGCCGTCCTTGACCTCGATGACCTTGGACTTGGCCGCCTGCTCTTCCACTACCACCTTCTTGCGCACCAGCGTGACCAGCTCGTGCTTACCATCGGGGCCGGCGTCAGCCGGCAGCACCTCAAGGCGGACGGTGGTGTCCTTCTTGCCGCGGATCTTGTTGACCACGTCGTCCAGGCGCCAGCCGATCACGTCGACCATCGGGCCGCCGTCCTGGCCGATCGCCACGATGCGGTCGCCCACTTCCAGCTTGCCCGACTTCGATGCCGGGCCGCCGGGAACGATCTCGCGGATCTGGGTGTACTCGTCGCGCGCCTGCAGCACCGCGCCGATGCCCTCCAGCGACAGCCGCATCGAGATGTCGAAGTTCTGCGCCAGTCGCGGGCCGAGGTAGTCGGTGTGCGGATCGGTAGTCTCGGCGTAGGCGGTCATGAAGCTCTGGAACGCGTCTTCGCCATCGAGCTGCTTGATGCGGTCGACCAGCGTGGTGTAGCGCTTGGTCAGCGTCTTGCGGATCTCCGCCTCGTCCTTGCCGGCGAGCTTCAGGCGCAGCCAGTCGTTCTTGGTGCGCTCGCGCCAGAGGTTGTCCAGCTCGGCCTGGTCCTTAGGCCAGTCGGCCTTGTCGCGGTCGACGATGTAGCTCTCGTCCTTGGAGAAGTCGAAGCCCTTGTCGAGCAGGCCCAACGCATAGCGCATGCGCTCGGTGGCGCGCTTCACGTACAGATTGAAGATCGAGAAGGGGGCGCCGAGGTCCTCGTTCCAGATCGCGTCGTCGAGCCGGGTCTTGAGTGGCGCGAAGCTGGCCAGATCGGCCTGGGTGAAGAACACCTTCTCGCCGTCCAGCTGGTCGAGATACGCCTTGTACACGCGGGCGGACATGGCGTCGTCCAGCGGCTGCGCGTCGTAGTGGAAGCGGGTGAGGAAGCGCGCCGACAGCTGCGCCGCCTCGGCCTCGTCCGCGGTCGCCTTCAGCGGCAACGTGGAAGCCTTGCGCTGCGGCTGGCCGGTGGCATCGGCGGCAGCGGGCGCGGCCGCGTCCTGTGCCTGAAGGCCTGCGCCGGCGCTACCGAGGGTGAGCGCGATCAGCAGGGCAAGCGAAGGGCGAAAGGTCATGCAGATCCCTCAGGCAATGTCGGTGACACCGGCTGCATGGGCCTGCAGGTCGGCGTGATAGGAGGAGCGCACCAGCGGACCGGAGGCGACGTGATGGAACCCCATCGCCTCGCCCGCCACGCGCAGTGACTCGTATTCTTCCGGCGTCCAGTAGCGCACGACCGGATGGTGATGTGGCGTCGGCTGCAGGTACTGGCCGATCGTGATCATCTCGACGTCATGGGCGCGTAGATCGCGCATGGTCTCGATCACCTGCTCGTAGGTCTCGCCCAGCCCGAGCATGATGCCGGACTTGGTCGGCACCTCCGGGTGCTGCGCCTTGAAGCGCTTGAGCAGGTCCAGCGACCACTGGTAGTCGGCGCCCGGACGCACTTCGCGATACAGGTGCGGTACGGTTTCGAGGTTGTGGTTGAACACGTCTGGCGGAAATTCCTTCAGCACGTCCAGCGCACGCTCCATGCGGCCCTTGCCGCGGAAATCCGGCGTGAGGATCTCGATCCGGATGTGCGGCGCGGCGTGCCGGACCGCACGGATGCAGCTGGCAAAATGCTCGGCGCCGCCGTCGCGCAGGTCGTCGCGGTCGACCGACGTGATCACCACGTACTTCAGCCGCATGTCGGCGATGGTCTGCGCCAGCCGCGCGGGCTCCAGCGGGTCGGGCGCGGCCGGGCGGCCGTGGGCCACGTCGCAGAACGAGCAGCGTCGGGTGCAGACCTCGCCCAGGATCATGAACGTGGCAGTGCCCTTGGAGAAGCACTCGTGGATGTTCGGGCAGGAGGCTTCCTCGCACACGGTCACCAGCGCGTTCTCGCGCAGGCGCGCCTTGAGCTCCTGTACCGCATTGCCTTGCGGCAACCGCACGCGGATCCAGCTCGGCTTGCGCAGGGTCGGCACCGCAGTGTCGAAACCGGCCCGGTTGCGGGAGATCTTGTCGTTGCCCAGCTGCTTTTCCACCGCCGGCGCGGACACCGTGCGGATCGGAATGGTCTTCGGGGTGGCGGGGGATTCGCTCATGAGCACATGCCTAGACCGCGGCGCGCGCGGGGAGTTCGGGGATACGGGAGGCGGCCGGCTCGGCATCGAAGCCGAACTGGCGACAGAACGCGTCGATCAGCACGTCTTCGACGTCCGCCAGTCGCGACGGACCGCCCAAGTCTACCACCTGCGTCACCGCCAAACCCTTGTAGCCACAAGGGTTGATGCGGCCGTAGGGCTCGAGATCCATGGCCACGTTGAAGGCCAGCCCGTGGAAGCTGCAGCCACGGCGCACGCGCAACCCCAGCGCCGCCACCTTGGCGCCGTCGACGTACACGCCCGGTGCGCCCTCCTGCCGCGCGGCGTGGATCTGCCAGTGCGCAAGCGTGTCGATCAGGGCCTGTTCAATGCGGTGCACCAGCTCGCGTACGCCCACGCCAACGCGACGCAGGTCGATCATCGGGTACGCCACGATCTGGCCCGGCCCGTGGTAGGTGACCTGCCCGCCGCGATCGACCTGCACCACCGGGATATCGCCCGGCGCCAGCACGTGCTCGGCCTTGCCCGCCTGGCCCTGGGTAAACACCGGATCATGTTCGAGCAGCCACAGCTCGTCCGGGGTGTCGGCGGTGCGGTGGTCGGTGAAGGCACTCATCGCCTTCCAGGTCGCCTCGTACGGTTGGCGCCCGAGGCGGCGGATCTTCAGCGGCAGCGACATGGCGGGACCTGCGGAACGGGGAACGGGGAACGGGGAACGGGGAACAAGATCAGGCGGCGGGTGCTTCGATTCAAGAGCCGGCCCGAATGCAGCCCCGCGAGCGCAAAGCAAACGGGGAACGTGCGGTGCACGTTCCCCGTGGTTCGGTCCGGCACGCCGCCGTTACAGCGTGAAGCGGATGTCGGGATCGGCCCGCAGTGCGGCATGCGCCGCGTCGTACTGTTCGCGGTTGTCGCAGCGGAAGCTCACCGTGACGGACACGAAGTTGCCTTCACCGGACTGCCGATGCTTGACCGTCTCGTGCAGCACCATCAGGCCCGCACGTTCCAGCAGCAGCGGCACGTGCACCGGCAGGTTGGCACTGGCGCTGCCCATCGCGGTGATCTCGAACTCCCCGGGAAACTGGAAGCCCTTGCCGTCCTTCTTGGCCTGGGAAAAGTCGATTTCGTTCATTACTTGGCGTCCGCGTCGGCCTTCTTGTCGTCATGGTGGAACCACAGCAGGATCGAGTCCCACAGGCGCGAGAAGAAGCCGCCCCGCGGCGCGTCCGACAGCGCCACCAGGGGCACGCTCTGCACCGGCTGGCCGTCCAGGGTGATGCGCAGCGTGCCGACCTGCTGGCCCTTGGTGAACGGGGCGATCAGCGTGGCGGGAACGTCCATCGTGGCCTTGAGCTTGTCGTACTGGCCGCGCTTGACCGTGACCTGCACCGGGCTGGTCACGCCCAGCGGCAGCGTCTTGTTTTCACCCTTCCACAGTCGCGGGGTCGCCAGCGGCTTGCCCGCGTCGTAGAGGTTGTGCGTTTCGTAGAAGCGGAAGCCGTAGTTGAGCAGCGCCATGGCCGAATCCGCGCGCGCTTTCTCCGAGCTGGCGCCCATCACGATGGCGATCATGCGCGAATCGCCCTGCTTGGCCGAGGCCGCAAGGCAGTAGCCGGCGGCGGCGGTGTGGCCGGTCTTGATGCCATCCACGCTGGGGTCGCGCCACAGCAGGGTGTTGCGGTTGCCCTGCTTGATGCCGTTCCACTCGAACTGCTTGATCGCCGAAATAGCGTAGTCCTCGGGGAAGTCGTGGATCAGCGCGCGCGAAAGGATCGCGATGTCGTGGGCCGTCGTGTAGTGGTTTTCGATCGGATAGCCCGACGCGTTCTGGAAGTTGGAGTTCGCCATGCCCAGCTGCTTGGCATAGGCATTCATCAGGTTGGCGAAGGCGCCTTCCGAGCCGGCGGCATGTTCGGCCAGGGCGATCGCCGAATCGTTGCCGGACTGGATGATCATGCCGTACAGCAGGTCCTTCAGCGGCACCTGGCTGTTGAGCTTGAGGAAGCTGGTGGAGCCGTCGGTGCCCGCACCGCCGCCGCGCCAGGCGTGCTCGCTGATGGTCACCGGATCGGTCATGTGGATCTTGCCGTTGGCCACCTCGGCCGAGATCACGTAGTCGGTCATGATCTTGGTGATCGAGGCCGGCTCCACGCGCAGATCCGGCTCCTTCGAGGCGAGGATCTGGCCGGTGGCGTAGTCCATCAGCACCCAGCTCTTGCCGTCCACGTCCGGCGGCGGCGGCACCGGGGCATCGGGCACCACCGGGCGCGGTACCGGCGAGGGCCGCGGCGGCGTCTGCTGGGCGAACGCGGCGCCTGCCGCCACGAGCGTGACGGCGGCAAGGGAAACCAGGGTACGGCGGAAAAAGCTCATCGTTGTGTTGAATCCCGTCTTGAAATGGACGGCACGCGCGATGCCGTCGACTGTGAAATACCGCTCAGTCTACCGCGACCTGCGGATGCGGCAGGCCAAGCGCCTCGATCCGCCCGGCCATCGCGTCGGCCTGGCGGGCGTCGGACATCGGGCCCACCCGCACGCGGCGGATCGATCCGCCCGACGCGGGCTTGTCGCTGATCTGCACCGGCCCGATGTTCGCCTCGCGCAGCCGCTGGGCCAGCCGGTCGGCGTTGCCCTGATCGGAAAACGCACCGACCTGGAGGTAGATCGCCGACGCCCCGCCAGGCACAGGGACCGGCGAAACGACGGCGGGTTCCGCGGCCCCGCCCGCGGGCGGCGCATGGGCCGTGGCGCTGGCCGCAGGCGAGGCGTCCGGATCGGCCGGATCGATCGCCCGTACCTCGACCATGCCGGTGCCGCCGGGCCACACGCCGATCTTTACCGCAGCCACGTACGACAGGTCGATCAGCCGGTTGGCGTGGAACGGGCCGCGATCGTTGATGCGCACGATCACGCTCTTGCCGTTGGCCAGGTTGGTGACCCGCGCATAGCTCGGCAGCGGCAACGTCTTGTGTGCGGCGGAGAACTGGTACATGTCGTAGTTCTCCAGGCTCGAGGTCTTGTAGCCGTGGAACTTGTTGCCGTAGAACGAGGCGATGCCCCGCTCGACGTAGCCCTTGGCGCTGGGCAGCACGCGGTAGGTGTGCCCCAGCACGGTGTAGGGCGACTTGTTGCCGTAAGCCGAACGCGGCTCCACGTGGGGCACCGGCTCGGCCAGCCGGCTCAGGTCCGGAGGCGGGCCGGAAGGCACGCTGTCGTTGCCATCCCGGTAGCGGCTGCGCTGGTCCTTGCTGAGGTCGTCGCGAACGCCATCGGCATGGCGTGCTGAGGCGGCTCCCGCCGTCGCAGCGGGCCGCGCACCGGCAGAACGATGCCCCGGCCGGGCCGGATGGCCGGCGCAGCCGGCGAGCAATACTGCGAGCACGGCCGCTGCCGCCAGCCAGCGCGCCCGACTCATCGTGCGCGATCCGCCTGCTTCACCCCGTCGGCGATGGCCTGCGCCAGCTGGTGCACGGCCATGGCATAGAGCGGACTGCGGTTGTAGGTCGTGATGACGTAGAAGTTCTGGAAGGTGAACCAGTATTCCGGGCCGTTGGCGCCCTGCAGCGTCTGCAGGCTGCTCGGCTCACCCGGGTTGGCTGGCGCCAGCGGCGCATAGCCCCAGGCTTCGAGTTGCTCCAGCGGCCACTGCGGCTTGCTGTCCTTGACCTCGACCGGCCGGGCCGATGCATCCGGCTGCGCTCGCATCGCCACCGGGCCGCCGCTGACCCAGCCGTGCTGGACGAAATAATTGGCCACGCTGGCGAAGATGTCCGGCAGCGAATCGCGCAGATCGATGCGCCCGTCGTGATCCTGGTCGACGGCGAAATCGCGGATGCTCGAGGGCATGAACTGTCCCCAGCCTTGTGCGCCGGCGTACGAACCGAGCAACGTGTCGACGGGACCGGCAAGATGGTTCGGCGGCAGCTCCAGCAACACCTTCAGCTGCTCGCGGAAGAACGGCGCACGCGGCGGGTAGTACAGGCCCAGCGTGACCAGCGCGTCGAGCACCTTGTACTTGCCGCTCAGGCGGCCGTAGTTGGTCTCCACGCCGATGATCGCCACGATGTACTCCGGCGCCACCCCGTACTGGCGGCCGATCTGCTCGAGCAACGCGCGGTGTTCGCGATAGAAGGCGACGCCGTCATCGATGCGGCGCCCGGTCATGAAGATCGGCCGGTAGTCCCTCCATGGCTTGGCTTCGGCGGGACGGCTGATGGCATCGAGGATGCTTTGCTGGCGGGTGGCGCCATCGAGCAGCGCGTTCAACGCGGCGGGACTCTTGCCGGTGTCGCGTGCCACTTCGCGTACCAGCGCCGCCTGCCCGGGATGGGTCTGCGCGGCAAGCGGCGTGGAGCAGAGGCCGAGCAGCACCCCGCACGCAACAAGAAAGCGGGGCAAGGGGGACGCGGGCAGCACAGTCATCGGTGGGCGGTTCGCACGAAGAATGATCCGCGAGAGCCTAACATGCGCCCCGGCCCGCTCCAGGGCTCGCGCGAGGCGTGCCGCGGGCGCGGTTCAGTCGTGCATCTTGCGGTTGGCGTGGATCGACATCAGCACCCCGAAACCGGTCAGCAGCGACACCGCGGAGGTGCCGCCATAGCTGATCAGCGGCATCGGCACGCCGACCACCGGCAGCATGCCCGCCACCATCCCGCCGTTGACCAGCACGTAGACGAAGAAGCTCATGGCGATGGCACCGGCAAGCAGTCGCGAATAGGTGTCGCGGGCCTCCATCGCGATCCAAAGGCAGCGCCCGATGATGAAGGCGTACAGCACCAGGATGCCGATCACGCCCACCAGCCCGAACTCCTCGGAGAACACCGCGAAGATGAAGTCGGTGGTGTGCTCGGGCAGGAAGTCGAGCCGCGACTGGGTGGAGTGCTGCCAGCCCTTGCCGAACACGCCGCCGGAGCCCACGGCGATCTGCGACTGGATGATGTGCCAGCCGTTGCCCAGCGGATCGGACTCCGGGTTGAGCAAGGTCATCACGCGGTCGCGCTGGTACTGGTGCATGAAGTGCCAGCCGACCGGCACCATCGCGGCAGCCGCACCGAGCAGGGCACCGATGCGCCACCACGCCATGCCCGACAGGAACAGCGCGAACGCACCGGCGCCGGCGACCAGCAACGCGGTGCCGAGATCCGGCTGCTCGGCGATCAGGCCGGCGGGAATCGCGATCAGTGCGCCGACCATGGCGATGTCCTTCCATCCCGGCGGCAGCTGCCGCGGATGGAGGTACCAGGCCACCATCATCGGCATGGTGAGCTTGAGCAGCTCCGACGGCTGGAACCGCATCACGCCCAGGTCCAGCCAGCGATAGGCACCACGGCCCTCCCCCAACACCGCCACCAGCACCAGTAGCGCGGTGCTGCCGGCATAGAGCCAGGGCGTCCAGGTTCGCAGCGTGGGTGGCGGAATGCGGGAAACCACCAGCAGCAGCACCGCGCCCATGACGAACCGCGCGGCCTGCCCGCCCACCAGCGAAAGGCTGCGATCGCCGGCGCTGTACAGCGTCACCAGACCGGCCCCGGCCAGCAGCATCAGGCCGGCCGCCAGCGGCAGATCGATGCGCGGGCGTGTCATCAGCCGGCGCGCAAAGCGACGAAAGCGCGTGTAGAGCGAGGCGATCATGGCGTGTCTCCGCCGGGTTGTTCGCGCGGGGGGGCGGCCGGCGGGTCATTCGGGGGATCGGACGGAGGGTCGGACGGGGGATCGGACGGAAGATCGTCCGCGCGCTGTGCATTGGTGGGTGCGACCTCGGCCGGGAGGTCCTCCGGGCTGGGCAGGGTGTTGCCCAGCGAGGCGTCGCGGAACGGGGTGAAGGGCGGAGCCTTCGCGCCCTTGGCAGCGATCCACGCATCGAGCACGTGGCGGGTGATCGGCCCGGCCGAAGTGGCGCCCCAGGCGCCGGCCTCCAGTACCGCGACCACGGCGATCTGCGGATCATCCGCCGGCGTGTAGACCTCGAACCAGGCGCGGCTGCGGCTGGCCAGGTAGGCGAGGTTGCTGCGGTCGTCGTAGGCGTTGGTGGTACGCGAAAACCGCTCCGCGGTGCCGCTCTTGCCGGCGAGGCGATACGGGAACCCCACGGTCAGCGAGCGTCCGGTGCCCTTGGCGCCGTACATCACCCGCTGCATGCCTTCATCCACCGCGCTCCAGTACGCCGGCGAGCTGATTACGCTCGGCCCCGTCGGCGGGTTGGGCAGCGGGCGGGGTGCGCTTTCCACGCCGGCCTGGGTCGCCATCACCAACCGCGGCGCGTAGGGCACGCCATGGCCGGCGAAGGTGGCGATCGCGTGGGCGAGCTGCAGCGGCGTCACGGCCCAGTATCCCTGTCCGATGCCCGCGATCACGGTCTCGCCCGGGTACCAGGGCTGGTGCGAGTGCGCCATCTTCCAGTCGCGCGACGGCACCACTCCGTCGGACTCGCCGATCAGGTCGATGCCGGTGGTCTTGCCGAAACTGAACTTGCGCATGTAGGCACTGAGGCGGTCGATGCCCAGGTCGAGCGCAAGCTTGTAGAAGTAAGTGTTGACCGACTGCTCGATCGCCGCCGCTAGGTCGACCCGGCCGACGCCTCCGCGCTGGTCGTCGCGATAACCGCGCTGCTGCCCGGGAATGTAGAACGTGCCGGTGGAAACCACGGTGTCCTGCGGCGTCCGGATGCCGTATTCCAGGCCGGCCAGGCCGACCAGCGGCTTCACCGTCGAACCGGGGGGATAGACCCCGCGCAGGGCACGGTTGTAGAGCGGCTTCTCCGGATCGGTGGTGAGGGCGCGGTAATCGGCGGAGCTGATGCCGTTGACGAACAGGTTGGGATCGAAGCTGGGCACGCTGACCATCGCCAGCACCTGCCCGTTGCGCGGGTCGATCGCCACCGCCGCCCCCGGACGTCCGGCGAACGCTTCTTCGGCCGCTTTCTGCAGGCGCACGTCGATGCTCAGGTAGAGGTTCTTGCCTGGCACCGGCGGATGCGTCTCGAGTACCCGCTGGGTCCGTCCGTCGGCGTTGACCTCCACCAGCTCGTAGCCCGGGGTGCCGTGCAGGATGTCCTCGTAAGACCGCTCCAGGCCGATGCGGCCGACGTGGCTGGTGCCTTTGTAGCGCACCGGATCCAGCCGCTGCAGGTCGTTGCTGTCGATGCGACCGACGTATCCGATGACGTGCGCGAAGCGGGCGCCGAACGGATAGCGGCGGGTCAGGTAGGGCACCACGTCCACCCCAGGAAAGCGCCAGCGGTTCACCGCGAAGCGGTCGATCTCGTCCTCGGAGAGGTGCAGCTTCAGCGGCACGCTTTCAAAGCGTCGGCTTTGCGCCAGCTGTTTGCGAAACGCGCCGATGTCGTCATCGTCGAGCGGCACCACGTGAACGATCTGCGCCAGCATCGCTTTCATGTCCGGCACCTGCTCGGGTACCACCTCGAGCCGGAACGCAGGCACGTTGTCCGCCAGCAGCACACCGTTGCGGTCGTAGATCAGGCCGCGCGCCGGCGGAATTGCGCGAGGCTTGACTCGGTTGGCCTCCGAGCGGGTGGCGAATTCATCGTGATGCAGCACCTGCAGGAACGCATAGCGCCCCACCAGCGCCAGCAGACCGAGCAGGATCAGCGCAAATCCGGCGATGGCGCGACGGCGAAACAACGCCGCTTCGCCACGCGGATCCTTGATCGCACGGCGCAGGCGGCTGGTACGGCGACTGATCATGCCCGCCCCTAGGAAATGCGCAGACGCATGCGCAGGTCATCCAGCAGCAGGAACAGGAACGGCCAGAGCGCAGCGCCCACCAGCGGCGACAGCCACCAGCTTGGCGGCGGCACGCCATCACCGGCAAAGATGCGCACCACCAACAAAAGCACGCGATCGTTGAGCAGCAGCGCCAGCACCGCCAGCGTTTGCTGCCACATCGGGAAGAACCGCAGCCGCGAGCGGAAGCGCAACGCGATAAACACCAGCGCCGTGAGCCGCAGCGCCTGTTCGCCCAGCAGCACGCCATCGAGCAGATCGGCAAACAGGCCGATCAGGAAAGCCATGCCCAGGTTCACCCGATCGCCGGATTCGAGCGACCAGTACAGCAGCACCAGGGCCGGCCAGTACGGCTTGAACGGCTTCAGCACCGCCGGCAGCGGCACCAGCATCATCAACAGGGCTGCAGCCAGGGTGGCGCTGAACCAGAACACCGCAAGACGATGGCGGCTCATGGTGTCGCTCCTGATACGGCCGCGGCCGCAGCGGATGGCTGGCCGGCCGGCGCGGGCGCGAGCTCCGCCGGAGGGCCGGCGGGCACCGCCGGCGGTGGCGGGCCGATCGGCTCGGCCTGGTCGTGCAGCAAAAGCACGTCTTCACTGCGGTCGATGTCGGCGCTGGGGCTGGCGCTCGCCTCGAGGAACATGCCGGTCGCCGAGGGCTGCACACGGCGGATCGTGCCTACCGGAAAGCCCGGGGGGAAGCGTCCGCCCAGCCCAGACGTGAGCATGCGATCGCCCACCCGTACATCGGCGGCCATGGGGATATCCGGCAGGCTCAGCGCGTCGCCGTCGCGTGCTCCGTAGGCCACGGTGCGCAGGCCGGTACGTTCGATGGTCACCGGCAACGCATGGGCCGGATCGGTGATCAGCATCACCACCGAGGTACTGGGCAACACGTGCATGACCTGACCCATGACGCCGTGGGCGTCGATCACCGGCTGCCCCACGCTGACCCCGTTGTTGGCGCCGGCGCTCAGCATCAGGCGGTGGCGTGCGGGCCCGAGGTCGACGCCGACGACGCGGGCCAGTTGCACGTTGAGCTCGAGGCTGTGCTGGGTATCGAGCAGCTCCTTCAGTCGCACGTTCTGCTCTGCCACGGCCGCCATGCGATTGAGTTTCGCGTTGGCCAGCAGCAGGTCCTCGCGCAGGCGCTGGTTCTGCTCGGTCAGCGTCTTGCGCTCGGCAAAGGCGATGGTCAGCGCATGCAGCCCCGCGCTCGGTGCGCCAGCGAGTCGATACAGCGGCTCCACCACGATGGCGGTCGCGTAACGCACGCGCCAGGTCCAGCCATTGCGGTGGTCGAGCACCATCAGCACCATCGCCAACGCCAGGTACGCCAGCAGTCGCAGCGTGCCGGCCACGGTGCCGGCAAACAGCGGCGAGGATTCCTCGCGGGTCAGCGGCATGAAACCCACCTATATTTCGTGCAAGCGCACTGCGTCACCGGCCATTACTCCCTGAGCGAGTTGGCGCCGCATGTCGGAGCGCGACGAGCGCCGACGATCGGACGCGCGGCCCGGCCGCAGTCACTCGGGGGCGAAGAAATCGCTGCCGTGCTGGTCGATCAGTTCCAGCGCCTTGCCGCCACCGCGAGCCACGCACGTGAGCGGATCGTCCGCCACCTGCACGTGCAGGCCGGTTTCCTCGGAGATCAGCCGGTCCAGATCGCGCAGCAGCGCACCGCCGCCGGTCAGCACGATGCCGCGCTCAGCAACGTCAGAGCACAGTTCGGGCGGCGTCTGCTCGAGCGCCGACTTCACCGCCGCCACGATGCCGGCAAGCGGCTCGTGCAACGCTTCGAGAATTTCGTTCGAGTTGATCGTGAACATGCGCGGCACGCCCTCGGCGAGATTGCGCCCGGAGATCTCGATCTCCTTGACGTCGCTCTGCGGGAAGGCGCAGCCGATCTGCAACTTGATGCGCTCGGCCGTGGACTCGCCGATCAGCGTGCCGTGGTTGCGGCGGACGTAATTGATGATCGCCTCGTCGAAACGATCGCCGCCGACACGCACCGACTGCGAATAAACGATGCCGTTGAGGGAGATCACCGCCACTTCGGACGTGCCACCACCGATGTCCAGCACCATCGAACCGCGCGCCTCATGCACCGGGATGCCGGCGCCGATGGCAGCAGCCATCGGTTCCTCGATCAGGAACACGTCGCGTGCACCTGCGCCCTCGGCCGACTCCTTGATGGCGCGGCGCTCCACCTGGGTCGAGCCGCACGGGACGCACACCAGCACGCGCGGGCTCGGCCGCAGCATGCGCGACTTGTGCACCTGCTTGATGAAGTGCTGCAGCATCGCCTCAGTCATCGTGAAGTCGGCGATGACGCCGTCCTTCATCGGGCGCACCGTGGCGATGTTGCCCGGTGTGCGACCAAGCATGCGCTTGGCGTCTCCGCCGACGGCGGCCACGGTCCGCGGACCGCCCGGCCCGCGGTCCTGGCGAATGGCGACCACCGACGGCTCGTTGAGCACGATCCCCTGACCGCGCACGTAGATGAGCGTGTTGGCCGTGCCGAGGTCGATGGAGATGTCGTTGGAAAAGATCCCGCGAAACTTCTTGAACATGGGGTCGCCGCGTGTCCGACTGGCTAAAAAGTAAGCGCGCCAGTCTAGTCAGCGCAGCGGGGGTGCGCAAGGACTGTAACGTTAAGAATCCCTTGCGCGACGGGATGATATGAGCACTTTTCTCGACAGCCAGAGAACATTGTTCGGTGGCTGGAAGTCGCCAACGCGCATCGATCCCGGTACGATTCGAGTCTTTGCCGGAGCTGCGCTCCGCGCATCTGATGGGTCGCCTCGCGTGCGGCCCGAACATCCTGCCGGGGCGCCCAAGCATCATGTCAGCCGTTATCTGCGGATCGCTGGCCTACGACACCATCATGGTGTTCCAGGACCAGTTCAAGAACCACATCCTGCCGGACCAGGTACACATCCTCAATGTGTCATTCCTCGTGCCGCGCATGCGCCGCGAGTTCGGTGGCTGTGCGGGCAATATCGCCTACAACCTCAAGTTGCTCGGCGCCGATCCGCTGCCGGTCGCGGCGGTCGGGCAGGACTTTGCGCCCTACCGTCAGCACTTGGTCGACTGTGGCATTCGCCTGGATCACGTGCGCGAGTACGCTGACCAGTTCACGCCGCAATGCTTCATCACGACCGACCTGGACAACAACCAGATCACCGCATTCCACCCGGGGGCGATGTCGAGCGCCCACGAGAACCATGTGCGCGACATTCCGGACATCACCTTCGCCATTGTCGCGCCAGACAGTCGCGAGGCGATGCTTCAACACGTAGACGAGTTTGCGGCGCGTGGCGTGCCTTTCATTTTCGATCCGGGCCAGGCCATGCCGCTATTCGACGGCGCCGAGTTTCGCGCCATGGTGGAGAAATCCACCTACGTCATCGTCAATGACTACGAGTCGCAGCTGCTGCAGACGCGCACGGGCTGGTCGGCGGCGGAAATCGCCTCACGCGTCAGCGCGTACATCGTCACGCAGGGTCCCAGGGGCTCGACCATTCACGCAGGCAGTGAAGTACATGCCATTCCGCCGGCACGGGAGCGTCAGGTGGTCGATCCGACCGGCTGCGGCGACGCCTACCGGGCAGGACTGATCCTCGGGATCATGCAGGGGCGCGACTGGCCTACGGTCGGACGCATGGCATCCTTGATGGGTGCGCTTAAGGTGGAGCACCCGGGCACGCAGAACCAGCGGTTCACCCGGGACGAGTTCGTGGCCGAGTTCGCGGATCAATTCGGCTACGCCCTGGACTGACGCAAAAGCGCTGCCGCTAAGAAGCGAAGGGGAGACCCTTCGCTTTTTTTTGCTCCGCGTTCGGTCATTTTCGTGACCGTGCGTCAACGTCCCCTGCTTTTGGGAGAAGCTTCCGTCTCCGCCGAGTCCGCACTGGCGGCAAGGCAACAAAAAACCCCCTCTTTTGGAGGGGGTTTGATGTGTTGCATAAGGTCCCTGGCGGTGACCTACTCTTGCATGGCAAGCCACACTACCATCGGCGCAGCTGCGTTTCACTTCCGAGTTCGGGATGGGATCGGG
>NZ_DASSAB010000039.1:0-96178 GCF_035685805.1 Dyella sp. | reverse complement strand
CTGCTGGCGGCGGCGCATGCCATGGACCAGCGTAGCAGTGCGGATCGCGCCGGTGGCGCCCAATGGGTGGCCGAGCGCGATGGCGCCGCCGAGCGGGTTGACCTTGGCCGGGTCGAGGCCGAGGTCGCCGATCACGGCCAGTGCCTGGGCGGCGAACGCTTCGTTGAGTTCGATCCAGTCGAGCTGGTTCTGATCGATGCCGGTGTGCTTGAGCGCCTTGGGGATCGCTTCCTTCGGGCCGATGCCCATCACCTCGGGTTTCACGCCGGCGACGGAGAAGCCGACGAAGCGGGCCAGCGGCTGCAGGTTGTACTGCTTGATGGCCTTCTCGCTGGCCAGCAGCACGGCGCCGGCGCCGTCGGACATCTGGCTGGAGTTGCCGGCGGTGACGGTGCCGCCGAACTGACCGTTGCGGAACACGGTCTTCAGCTTGGCCAGCACCTCGGCGGTGGTGCCGGTGCGCGGGCCTTCGTCGTTCTCGATCAGGCGGCTGTCGGTGACGATGCCGCGGGTGGCGAGGTCGGGGTAGTGGTCGGCGAGCTGGAACGGGGTGATCTCGTCCCTGAACTCGCCGGCGGCCTGGGCGGCCAGCGCGCGGCGGTGGCTTTCCACCGAGAACGCATCCTGCTGCTCGCGGCTGACTTTCCACTGCTTGGCCACGTTCTCGGCGGTGATGCCCATGCCGTAGGCGATGCCGATGTGCTCGTTATCGAAGATGCCGGGATTCATCGCCACCTTGTGGCCCATCATCGGCACCATGCTCATGCTCTCGGTGCCGCCAGCGAGCATCAGGTCTTCCTCGCCGAGGCGGATGCGGTCGGCGGCCATCGCCACCGACTGCAGGCCGGACGAGCAGAAGCGGTTGACGGTGACGCCGGGCACGGTATCTGGCAGGCCGGCCAGCAACAGGCCGATGCGCGCCACGTTCATGCCTTGCTCGGCCTCGGGCATGGCGCAGCCGATGATGACGTCGCCGATCTGGTGCGGGTCGATGCCCGGCGCCTGCGCCATCACGGCGCGGATCACGTGGGCGAGCATGTCGTCGGGCCGGGTGTGGCGGAACACGCCGCGCGGCGCCTTGCCGACCGGGGTGCGGGTGGCGGCGACGATGTAGGCGTCTTGCACTTGCTTGGTCATGGTCTTGTCCTTTGAGTCACCTCGGAGCAGCGCCTTTTGTTCATGTCCGCGAACGCGGGAATCCATTTTGCTTTGAACATCAGATCAAAACGGGTCCCGCTTGCGCGGGGATGACGTTTGGCGGCTTCGAAGTTTCCGGTGATGGGGGTGATCGTCCGCGCGCCGTCAGTTACGCAGCGGCTTGCCGGTGGTCATGGTGTGTTCGATGCGGGCCTGGGTTTTTTCGGTCCTGGCCAGCTCCACGAAGTGCTTGCGCTCCAGTGCCAGCAGCCACTCCTCGTCCACCTGCGAGCCGCGCTCGATTGCGCCGCCGCAGAGGCAGTCGGCAATGCGGGTGGCGATGTCGATGTCGTGCGGCGAGGCGAAGTAGCCGGCCTGCAGGTTGGCCAGCGAGGCCTTGAAGGTGGCCGTGCCGACGTCGCCAGCGACGGGGATTGCACGCTGCGGCAGCGGCGGGCGGTAACCGGTCTCAGCCAGCGCCAGCGCCACCTTCTTCGCCACATAGAGCAGCTCGTAGGCGTTGAACACCACCACGTCGTCCTCGCGCAGCAGGCGCATGTTCTTGGCCTCCAGTGCGCTGGTGGCGACCTTGGCCATGGCGACGTTCTCGAACACCTTCTTCAGCTCCTCGAATGGGTCAGCCGGATTGGCCTTGGCTGCGCGCACGGCAAATTCGTGCAGGCCACCGCCGGCCGGCAGCAGGCCGACGCCCGCCTCGACCAGGCCGATGTAGCTCTCCAGCGCGGCCACGGTGCGTGCCGAATGCATCTGGAACTCGCAGCCGCCACCGAACGCCATGCCCCGCACGGCGGACACCACCGGCACCAGCGACTCCTTGATCGTCATGCTGGTGCGCTGGAAGTTTTCCACCATCTTTTCGAAGTCGTCGAACTTGCCCACCTTGAGCAGGCCGAGCGCGCCTTTCAGATCCGCGCCGGCGGAGAACGGTTCACCGGTCTGCCAGATCACCAAGGCCTTGAGCTTTTCCTCGGCCAGCTTCACCGCGTGCTGGATGCCGTCCAGGACGTGGTCGTTGACCGTGTTCATCTTGGTCTTGAACGAGAGGATGCCCACGCCGTCGTCGCCCAGCGTCCACAGGCGCACACCCTCGTTTTCCCACACGGTGGTGCCGGTGTCGAAGCGCTCGCCGAGCAGCGGATCGGGGAACAGCTGGCGCTGGTACACCGGATGCTGCGAGCGCGGCTTGTAGCTGCCATCGGCCGCCGACCAGGAACCGTCCTTGCCGTGCACGCCGTTGCGGCCGTCCGTCACCCACGCCGGCAGCGGCGCATCGCTCATCGCCTTGCCGGCGGCGATGTCCTCGGCGATCCAGCCGGCGATCTGCTGCCAGCCGGCGGCCTGCCAGGTCTCGAACGGTCCCATCTTCCAGCCATAGCCCCAGCGGATGGCGAAGTCCACCTCGCGCGCGGTGTCGGCGATGTCGGCCAGGTGATAGGCGGTGTAGTGGAACAGGTCGCGGAAGCTGGCCCACAGGAACTGCGCCTGCGGGTCGGACGAGGCGCGCAGCTTGCCGAACTTCTCGGCCGGATCCTTGATCGCGAGGATCGCGGCGACCTCGTCGGACGGCTTCTGCTCGGACGGACGGAAGTCGCCCTTGGCGACATCCAGCACCACGATGTCCTTGCCGACCTTCTTGTAGAAGCCGCCGCCGGTCTTCTGGCCCAGCGCGCCCTTGTCGATCAGGCCCTGCAGCCACGCCGGCGCCTTGAAATACTTGTGCCAGGGATCTTCGGGCAGGGTGTCGGCCATGGTCTTGATCACGTGCGCCATGGTGTCCAGGCCAACCACGTCGGCAGTGCGGTAGGTGGCGCTCTTGGGGCGGCCCAGCGCCGGGCCAGTCAAGGCGTCGACGGTATCGAAGCCGAGCTTGAACTGGTCGGTGTGGTACATCGCCGACAGCATCGAGAACACGCCGATGCGGTTGCCGATGAAGTTCGGGGTGTCCTTGGCGATCACCACGCCCTTGCCGACGGTGGTGGTGAGGAAGGCTTCCAGCCCCTCGATCACGTTCGGATCGGTGAGGCGGGTCGGGATCAGCTCGACCAGGTGCATGTAGCGCGGCGGGTTGAAGAAATGCACGCCGGTGAAGCGGTGGCGCATCTCTTCCGGCAGGGCCTCGGCCAGGCCGTTGATCGACAGGCCGGAGGTGTTGGAGGCCAGCACCGCGGTGGCGGAGACGTGCGGGGCGATCTTCTTGTACAGATCGAGCTTCCAGTCCATGCGCTCGGCGATCGCCTCGATCACCAGGTCCACGTCCTTGAGCAGGTCGAGGTGTTCGTCGTAGTTGGCTGGGACGATCGACGCGGCCAGCGCCTTGTCGGCCAGCGGGGCAGGGGACAGCTTGGCCAGGTTGGCGATCGCCTTCAGAGCGATGCCGCTCTTGGGGCCTTCCTTGGCGGGCAGGTCGAACAGCACGGTCTCGACACCGGCGTTGGTCAGGTGCGCGGCGATCTGCGCGCCCATGACGCCGGCGCCCAGTACCGCGGCCTTGCGGATGCGGAGCGCTGAGGGGGACGTTTGTGCAGCGGTCATTGGCTTCTCCAGTGGATCGATCACGACGAGTGATGCAGTGAATGGGTCGGAACAGCCGCGGCTGCACCGTGAAAGTGGTCCGGCAACGGGATTAGGGATGGCTGAGGCCCGCGGCGGCGAAGCGGATCAGGTGCGCCGCAGTCTGCTCGCGATGCTGTTGTTCGGTGACGTTGTCCTTGCGCTGGATCATGCCGAAGCCCGACATGGCGTGGGTCAGCGCGCCGGTGACCAGGTCGATCCGCCAGTACAGCTCCGCTTTCGCCAGGTGGGGCAGGAGACGCGCGAACTCGAGCGTGAACTGCCGCATGACGTGGCCGTAGTTGTCCGAGAGAAACTGGCGCAGCGTGTCGTCATGCTCGGCGAACGCCCGCGCCAGCACGCGCATGAACAACGAGCCATTGCCCTCGTGCGACAGCTCCAGCGCGGGACGGATGTAGGCGGCGAGCACATCTTCAAGGGTGGTGTCGGCGCGCCCGGCGACCTTGGCCAGCTCCGCCAGCCGGTGCTGGTTGAGCGCATCGAGGCGGCGCTTGAAGACCTGCTCGACCAGTTTTTCCTTGGACCCGAAGTGATAGTTGACGGCGGCCAGGTTGACGCCCGCGCTGGCGGTGAGCTGGCGCAGCGAGGCACCGTCGAAGCCACGCTGGGCGAACAGCGACTCGGCCGCTGCGAGGATGCGTTCCTTGGTCGAAATCGGGCTGTTCAAGGCTGGACATCCACCGTTGCAGGGTCAGAATCAAACGATCGTTTGAGCATACGCGGGGCGCTCGGCAGACGTCAAACGAACGCTTGCATTAACCGGCGCGCGGGTTGCGCATGAGCTAGAATCTGTCAAACTTTAGTGAGCTAAATCCGCATTCCTTGTCGGGTTTAGGTCTTTTGCCGGCGTCGCCGGCCGCGAATCTTCCCTCACCTGTATCCCGGAGCAGACCCGTATGGCGCTGGAGCGCACTCTTTCCATCATCAAGCCCGACGCCGTTGCCAAGAACGTGATCGGCGAAATCTACGCCCGCTTCGAGAAAGCCGGCCTGAAGGTCGTCGCCGCCAAGATGAAGCACCTGTCGCGCAAGGAGGCCGAAGGCTTCTATGCGGTGCACAAGGAGCGCCCGTTCTTCAATGCGCTGGTCGAGTTCATGATTTCCGGCCCGGTGATGATCACCGCCCTGCAGGGCGAGAACGCCGTGCTCGCCCACCGCGACCTGATGGGCGCCACCAATCCGAAGGAAGCGGCGCCCGGTACCATCCGTGCCGATTTCGCCGAGTCGATCGACGCCAATGCCGTGCACGGCTCCGATGCCGTCGAGACGGCCAAGGCCGAAATCGCCTATTTCTTCGCCGAGACGGAAGTCCTTCCGCGCTGAGGCATGTCGTGAACCAGGTAGTCGCTGTCCCCTCAACCGACCCCACGGCCACCGCCGGCAAGGTCAATCTGCTCGATTTCGATCGCAAGGGTCTGCGTGATTTCTTTACGCAGATCGGCGAGAAGCCTTACCGCGCCGAGCAGGTGATGAAGTGGATCTACCACCACCTGGAGGACGATTTCGCCAACATGACCGACGTGGGCAAGGCGCTGCGAGCCAAGCTCGAAGCGACCTGCTACGTCGGTCCGCCGAAGACCCTGTTCGACAAGGGTGCTGCCGACGGCACCCACAAGTGGCTGCTCGGCATGGATGGCGGCAACGCCATTGAAGCGGTGTACATCCCCGAGCCGACCCGCGGCACGCTGTGCGTGTCGTCCCAGGTCGGCTGCGGGCTCAATTGCCAGTTCTGCTCCACTGCCACGCAGGGCTTCAACCGCAACCTGTCCACCGCCGAGGTGATCGGGCAGATGTGGGTGGCGGCCAAGTACCTGGGCAACATCACCCACCAGAACCGTCGCATCACCAACGTGGTGATGATGGGCATGGGCGAGCCGCTGCTGAACTTCGACAACGTCACGCGCGCGATGAGCCTGATGCGCGACGACCTCGGGTTCGGCCTCGCCGCCAAGCGCGTGACGCTGTCCACGGCCGGCCTGGTGCCGCAGATCGACAAGCTGTCCGAAACCATCGACGTGTCGCTGGCGGTGTCGCTCCATGCCGCCAACGACGAGCTGCGCACCGAGCTGGTGCCGCTCAACAAGCGCTATTCGCTGGCCGAGCTCGAGGCGGCTTGCCAGCGCTGGATCGCGCGCAAGGCGCGTACCTCGATCACCTTCGAGTACACCTTGATGAAGGGTGTCAACGACCAGCCGGAGCACGCGCGGCAACTGATCAAGTTCATGCGCCGGCTGCCGACCTGCAAGGTGAACCTGATTCCGTTCAATCCGTTTCCTGGGACACGTTTTGAGCGTTCGGATGCCGATACCATCCGGGCTTTCCAGACGCAGTTGCTCAATGCCGGTGTGCTCACGATGCTCCGCCGCACCCGCGGTGACGACATCGACGCCGCCTGCGGCCAGCTGAAGGGACAGGTGCTGGATCGAACGCGCCGTCAGGCCGAATTTCTCAAGCGTCTGGATCAGGGGGCTGTCCATGCGGGTTGATCGTTGGTGGGGAAGCGCGCTCTGCGCGCTGCTGGCGGGGTGCGTCAGCGTCGGGGGTGCCAACAGCGGGAGTCAGGACAGTTCGGGAGACCGCCTGCCGCGCACGAGTCGGGCTGACAAAGCCGAGGAGGCGGCGCGCATCCACACCGAGCTGGGCCAGCACTACATGCAGGGCGGCGATCTGCAGACGGCGCTGGAGAAACTGACCAAGGCGCTGCAGTTCGACGAAGGCTACGCGCCGGCCCACACCGTGATCGCCGTGGTCTACGAGCGGATCAACGACATGCCCAAGGCGGAGTTGCACTACCGCCGCGCGGTCGAGCTGGAGCCGACCAAGGGCGGCCCCAACAACAACCTGGGCGCGTTCCTCTGCCGCGTCGGCAAGGGCGCAGAGTCCGAGGCGTACTTCCGCAAGGCGGTGGCCGATCCGTTCTACAGCACCCCGGATGTCGCCTTGACCAATGCGGGCGTGTGCCAGCTCAAGAACGGCGATGCGGCGGCTGCCCAGAACGAGTTCCGCGAGGCGCTGCAGCGCAATCCCAACAACGGCGAAGCGTTGCTGCAGCTGGCCAACACGATGTACCAGTCCGGCGATGCGTTCCGTGCGCGTGCGTTCCTGCAGCGCTTCGACGCATTGCGCAGCCCATCTGCCGATGCGCTGCAGCTGGGCTACCTGATTGAATCCCGCCTGGGCAACACGGATGCGGCCCTCTCGTATCGTCAGCGCTTGCTGAGCCAGTTTCCGGATTCGGCCCAGGCCCGCAATCTCGACCAAACCACCCGCCCATGACCTCCCAGCAGCCTTTTTCTCCAGGTGCCGATTCCAGCAGTGCCAAGCAGCTGGCCGATGCTGCGGACGATCACGGTGACGCCATGGCGATGTCGGTCTCGGAAGAACCCGGCTTCGGCAGCCGCCTGCGCGCCGCCCGCGAGCGGCGCGGACTCGACATCGAGGCCTGTGCCCAGGCGCTGAAGCTTCCAGCGCGCGTGCTGCGGCAGCTCGAGAGCAGCCAGCACGACGGCATTGATTACCAGGTGTACCTGGGCAGCTACATCACCAAGTACGGGCGCTATCTGGACCTGGACGATGCACTGGTCCAGGCCGAGGTGGCCCGCATTCGCCGGCGCGAGGAACCAGTGCTGGTGGCCACGGGCGGCATCTCGCATTCGCGCTACCTGCTGGAGCGCTATGCCACGGCTGCCACGTACGTGGTACTGACCGCAGTGATCATCGTGCCGATGATCTGGCTGGGCGTGCGCGGCACCCTGAACCGTGACATCAGCCGTCTGGCCCCGCTGGACGCCGCGCCAGTGGCGCAGCAGGAGCTCCCGACCGCAGCGGGATCGCTGCCGCAGCAGCCTCCGGCTGCCGGCAAGGCAGCCCCGAGCGCATCGAACGATGAGCCGTTGCTTGCCTCGATGGTGCCGGACATCAACATGGAGTCGCTCAAGCCGGCGCCCGTGGCGCCCGCCACGGTGGCTGCCGTCGTCCCCGGTGCGCACAGCATCAGCCTCTCGTTGAGCGACGCGAGCTGGGTAGAGATCACCGCCGCCGATGGCACCCGCATCGAGTACGGCTTGCTGCCTGCAGGCACCCGCAAGACGTACCAGAGCGACAAGCCGCTGGAGGTTCGCCTGGGCAATGCGACCGGGGCGCAGGTGGAGCTCGACGGCAAACCGCTGCCGCTGGACGGCTACCGCCGCGCCAACGTGGCGCACTTCCGGGTGGAGCTTCAGGACGGCCGGGCGATTCCGCACGGCGCCTGAGCGCGTCATGGCCTCCGTGCCGCTGGCGCGTGGCGCGACCTGCTGCCTCCGGGCCTCGAGCCCGCCGCCGGCTTCTATGTTTCGGTTATGCTTGCGTATTGACCGCAGGCGTTTCCGCGCCGTCGGTCTTTCGACAATCTTCCGCGCCTGCCGTCACCGCGATCATCCGGTGCGGCGGTGTTTTCAAATGGTGACCGCATGGCATTCGACGCATACGACGATTACGAACAGAGCGAATTGGTGCAGAAGTGGCTGCGCCAGAACGGGGTCTCCATCATCGTCGGCATCGCGATCGGGCTGATCGGCATCTTCGGGTGGCAGCAGTGGCGCAACCACCAGGCCAGCAACCGCGCCCAGGCCGCACAGGTCTACCAGCAAATCCAGTCGGCCGAAGCTGCGGGCAACACGGCGATGGCGGACCAGCTCGTCGAACGCCTGCAGACCGAGCACGAAAAATCGGCCTATGCCGTGTTTGCCACCAGCGAGCGTGCGCGGCGCCAGGTTGCTGCGAAGGAATACGACAAGGCGGCCGGCTCGCTCGGCTGGGCGCTGGCGCATGCCGAAGATCCCGCACTGAAGGGCCTGACCCAGTTGCGCATGGCGCAGGTGCAGTTTGCGCAGGGCAAGGCCAAGGAGGCGCTGGCGACGCTCGACCAGCTGGGCGACGCGCAGTACCGGGGCCTGAGCCAGGAACTACGCGGCGATGTACTGGTCAACCTTGGTCGGGTCGACGATGCGCGCAAGGCGTACCAGTCGGCATTGTCGGCGTTGAGCGGGGACGCGCCCCAGCGCTCGTCACTTCAGCTGAAAATTGATGATCTGGCTGCGGCCGGGAAGCAGGGTGCATGAAACCGGTTTTGAAAAACTCCCTCTGGGTGATCGCGTTGTCCTCGCTGGTGGTGCTGGCAGGCTGCCACTCCAAGAAGAAGGACAATGTCCAGCCGCCGACGCCGCTGGCCAAGGACTTCACTCCGACCGCGACCGTCAAGGAGCTGTGGACCGCCCGTGTGGGTGACGGTGCCGGCATGACCGGCCTGCGCATGCGCCCGGTCGTCAGTGACGGCGTGCTCTACGCGGCGAGCAGCGATGGCGAGATCGCCGCGTTCGATGCCACCACCGGCAAGACCGTGTGGTCGACCAAGTCGAGCACGCACGGCTGGTTCGGCTGGGGTGACAAGAAGCGCAAGGACGCGTTTTACGCCGGTGGTCCGGCAGTCGACGGCGACCTGCTCGTGATCGGTACGCTCGATGGCCACGTCTATGGTGTCGCCTCGAAAGACGGCGCGCCGCGCTGGGAAGCGAACCTCAAGTCCGAGGTCGTGGTGGCGCCTGTCGTGGTCGGTCCGCTGGTGCTGGTGCGCACCCAGGACGGCCGTGTCTACGGGCTTGACCGCACCAACGGCGACCGCCGCTGGGTGTACGACCAGGGCAACGTGCCGCTGCTCAGCGTGCGTGGCAACGGTCCGCTGCTGGCCGCCAACGGTGTGGTCTTCTTCGGCAGCGATGACGGCAAGCTGGTCGCCCTGCGCCAGGATACCGGCGACAAGCTGTGGGAGCAGACCCTCGCAAGCGGCGAAGGTCGCACCGACATCGAGCGCCTCGATGACGCCGATGGCGCGGTGGTGCTGGATGGCAGCACGCTCTATGGCACGGCGTATCACGGCAACCTCGTGGCAGTGGACGGCCCCAGCGGTCGCCCGTTGTGGAACCGCCCGTTCTCCAGCTTCGGTTCGGCCGACGTGGCCGGCAACGCCGTCTACGCGGTCAACGACGAGTCCCAGGTGTGGGCATTCGACAAGACCGGCGGCTCCGATCTGTGGAAGAACGACGCATTGAAGTATCGCTGGCTCACCAGCCCTGCGGTGCAGGGCAAGTATGTCGTGGTCGGCGACATCGAGGGCTACGTGCATTGGCTGCAGACCGGTGACGGCGCGCTGGCCGCGCGTGAGCGTCTGTCCAAGAAGGCCATTCGTGCGCAGCCGCTGGTGGTCGGGGACACGGTGTACGTCGAAGACATCAAGGGCCATATCGGCGCCTACCGTCTTTTGGCCCGCTGAGGCCGCAGGCGCGCCTGACGGCGTGCCGCGCGGTCGTTCGTCCGTTTCATGACAGGGCGCCCGGTCGGGCGCCCTGATTCATTTTTTTCCGGCGCCCGCGCAGCGCCCGCTCTGCCGCTGCCGGCGCCGGATTGACTTACACTCGTCGCTTCGCTTTCTCCAGCGCGCCGGAACCTCATCCGCGCGCCACCCGTACAGGGATTCAGGTTCTCAATCATGTTGCCCGTCGTCGCTCTGGTCGGCCGTCCCAATGTCGGTAAATCGACCCTTTTCAATGTACTGACGCGTAGCCGTGATGCCCTGGTGGCGGACTTGCCTGGCGTCACCCGCGACCGTCACTACGGCGTGTGCCGCACGGCCGACCGGCCGTTCGTGGTGGTCGACACCGGCGGGCTCTCGGGCGTCGACGACGCGATGGACGAGCTCACCGCCAAGCAGGTGCGGCTGGCCATCGACGAGGCGCAGGTGCTGGTGTTCGTGGTCGACGCGCGCGACGGCCTGCTGCCGCAGGACCACGCGATCCTCGGCGAGCTGCGCCGCAGCGGCAAGCCGGTGATCGCGGCCGTCAACAAGACCGACGGGCTGGACGAGGAAAACGCGCTGGCCGAGTTCGCCACCTTCGGTATCGGCAAGACGATACCGCTGTCGGCGGCGCACAACCGCGGTACCGACGACCTGATCGCCATGGTGCTGCCGCTGCTGCCCGCCGAGGAGGTGGACGCGGTGGACGAGGGCGAATCCGGCAGCATCCGGGTGGCGATCGTCGGCCGTCCGAACGCAGGCAAGTCCACACTGATCAACCGCCTGCTGGGCGAGGATCGGCTGATCGTCTCGGACGTTGCCGGCACCACGCGTGATCCGATCCGCGTGCCGCTCGAGCGGGACGGCAAGCGCTATACGCTGATCGACACCGCCGGCGTGCGACGCAAGGCGCGCGTCGAGGAGGCGGTGGAAAAGTTCAGCGTCATCAAGACCCTGCAATCAATGGCCGCCGCACAAGTGGTGGTGGTGATGATCGACGCGCGCGAAAACCTCGCCGACCAGGACCTCACCCTGATCGGCGCAGCGATGGACGAAGGGCGGGCGCTGGTCATCGCCGTCAACAAGTGGGACGGCATGGACGCCTACCAGCGCGACCAGTGCCAGCGCGCGCTGGAGCGACGGCTGGTGTTCGTCGACTGGGCCAAGACGGTGTTCATCTCCGCTTTGCACGGGTCCGGCCTGCGAGAGCTGATGCGCGCCGTGGTTCGCGCGCATGCGGCGGCAACGCGCGAGTTGGGCTCGTCCGAGCTGACCAAGGCGCTGGAGAAAGCCTACGAGAGCTACCAGCCGCCGCTGGTCCGCGGTCACGCCCCGAAGCTGCGCTTTGCGCACCCTGGCGGCAGCAATCCACCCACGATCGTGATCCACGGCAGCCGCACCAAGCACATCGCGCCGGCCTATCGCCGCTATCTCGAGGGCTTCTTCCGCAAGCGCTTCAAGCTGGAGGGCACCCCGGTCCGGATCGACTTCCGCGATGGCGAGAACCCGTATGCGGGCAAGAAGAACGTGCTCACCGAGGCGCAGCAGCGCAAGCGTCAGCGGATGGTGCGCGAGATGAAGAAGCGCCGCTGAGGCGCGTCATCCCGGCTCGCGCGGGTCGGTGGTGACCGGACCTGCCGTGGCCTGCACGGTCGCGACTGTGTCGGTAGCGGCCCGGTCGGCCAGATCGCCGGGCACCAGCGCGTAGACCCGGGCGTCGCGCGGCTCGCCGCGGACCCGAAGCTTGTTCCGCGCGAGCGCCTCGAACCGCGCGCCGGCTCGCTCGGCGGTGCGCTGGCTGGCCACGTTGGCTGCTTCGACCACGACTTCCACCCGGATCAACCCCAGCTGCTCGAAGCCGAAGCGCGCCACTGCGGCCAGTGCCGCGGCCGCAAGTCCTTGCCGCTGGGCGGAGCGACGAATCCAGTAGCCGGCGTTGGCGCAGCGGTGCATGCGGTTGTGCTGGCTCAGGCCTGCGCTGCCGAGCAGCCGGCCGCCTCGTGTATCGCAGACGGCAAAGGAAAACAGTTCGCCGCTTCGCCAGCCCGCCAGGCAGGCGTCGATGCGCTGGCGCGCGTCGGCCGGGCCGTAGCCGGGATGACACCAGGGAAGCCACCGGCCGAGGCTGTCGCACGATTCGTGCACCGCCTCGCACATGGCGTCAACGTCCTCGGGGCGCCAGGGGCGCCAGGGGCGCAGGGTAAGGTGGCGGTTGGCGAGAGCGGTGTCGTCCATGCGCTGGCAACCCGGCAGGCGTGCTGGTTTGTGTGGGGCGCGGCGTGCCGCGATAATGCCCGGCTCGACTGGCAGGGCACGATCATGAGCGCACGCATCCTCGACGGCAAACGCATTGCGCAGGAATTGCTGGAGCGCATCGCCCGCCGGGTGCTCGAACGCAAGGCGCAGGGCCACGTGGAACCCGGGCTGGCAGTGGTGCTGGTCGGTGATGACGCCGCGTCGTCGGTCTACGTGCGCAACAAGCGCAAGGCCTGTCATCAGGTCGGCTTCCGCTCGTTCGACTACGACCTGCCCACGGCCACCACGCAGGAAGAGCTCTTTGCCCTGATCGACACTCTCAACGCCGATCCAGCCGTGCACGGCATTCTGGTGCAGTCGCCGTTGCCTCCGCACATCGACGAGGACGCGCTGGTCGATCGCATCGATCCACTGAAGGACGTCGACGGCTTCCAGGCGGTCAACGTGGGGCGGCTGGCGCTGCGCCGGTTCGGACTGCGCCCGTGCACGCCCAAGGGCGTGATTACCTTGCTCGGGCACACCGATCGCCCGGTGCGCGGCCAGCACGCGGTAGTGGTCGGGGTTTCCAATCACGTTGGACGGCCCTTGGCGCTCGAGCTGCTGATCGCCGGCTGCACCACGACCTGCTGCCACCGCTTTACCCGCGACCTGGAGGGCTTCGTGCGCCAGGCCGACATTGTCATCGTGGCGGTCGGCAAGCCGGGGTTGGTCAAGGGGGAATGGATCAAGCCGGGCGCGGTGGTGGTGGACGTGGGCATCAACCGGCTCGACGACGGCCGCCTGGTGGGCGATGTGGAGTTCGAGCCGGCCGCCGCGCGCGCCAGCTGGATCACTCCGGTGCCCGGTGGCGTCGGCCCGATGACCGTGGCCACGCTGATGGAGAACACGCTGGAAGCGGCCGAGGCTCGCACGGCGGCCTAGGCTGCGGGAGCGCTTCAGGCCGATGCCGCGGCGAGGGCGTCCGCCATCTGGCGAGCACGACGGCAGGGCGCGTATAATCTCCGCTTTGAAGGACGTTCCGCATGCGCATTCTCGCCGAGGCCCTGACCTACGACGACGTGTATCTGGTTCCTGGCCACTCGGTGGTCCTGCCGCGGGACGTCGACACGTCCACCCGGTTGACCCGCGACCTGCGCCTGAACATTCCGATCCTGTCCGCCGCCATGGACACCGTCACCGAAGCACGCTTGGCCATCACGATGGCGCAATGCGGCGGCATCGGCATCATCCACAAGAACATGACGCCCGAACAGCAGGCCGCCGAAGTGCGCCTGGTGAAGAAATTCGAGGCCGGGGTGATCCGCAATCCCTTCAGCGTCGGCCCGGATACCTCCATTGGCGAGGTCCAGCGCCTGACCCGCGCGCACAACATTTCCGGCGTGCCGGTGGTCGACGGCGAGAAGCTGGTCGGCATCGTCACCAGTCGCGACATGCGCTTCGAGCGCAAGCATGACGACCCGGTGCGCAACATCATGACCCGGCAGGAGAAGCTGGTCACGGTCAAGGAAGGCGCCAGCCAGGACGAGGTGCTGCAGCTGCTGCACAAGCACCGCATCGAGAAGGTGCTGGTGGTCAACGACGCGTTCCAGCTGCGCGGCCTGATCACCGTCAAGGACATCCAGAAGGCGCGCGACAACCCGCACGCCACCAAGGACCGCAACGAGGCGTTGCTGGTCGGCGCCGCCGTTGGCGTGGGTGGCGACACCGAGCAGCGCGTGGCAGCGCTGGTCGACGCCGGTGTCGACGTGATCGTGGTCGATACCGCGCATGGTCACTCGCAGGGCGTGATCGACCGCGCCGGATGGGTCAAGAAGCACTACCCGCAGGTGCAGGTGATCGCCGGCAACATCGTCACCGGCGAGGCGGCGCGCATGCTGCTGCACGCCGGCGTGGATGCCGTGAAGGTCGGCGTCGGCCCCGGCTCCATCTGCACCACCCGCGTCGTCGCCGGCGTGGGCGTGCCGCAGATCACCGCCATCGACATGGTCGCCACGGCGCTGAAGGACGAGATTCCGCTGATCGCCGACGGCGGCATCCGCTACTCCGGCGACATCCCCAAGGCCCTCGCGGCCGGCGCATCCACGGTAATGCTCGGCTCGATGTTCGCCGGCACCGAGGAGTCGCCCGGTGAAGTGGAGCTGTTCCAGGGGCGCTCGTACAAGAGCTATCGCGGCATGGGTTCGCTGGGCGCGATGGCGCTGGGCTCGAAGGACCGCTACTTCCAGGAAGAAGCGGACGCCGACAAGCTGGTGCCGGAAGGCATCGAGGGTCGGGTGCCGTACCGCGGCCCGCTGCGCAACATCATCCATCAGCTGATCGGTGGCCTGCGTGCCTCGATGGGCTATCTGGGCGCGGCCAATGTCGACGACGTGCGCAACAAGGCGCAGTTCGTGAAGGTCACTTCGGCGGGCGTCACCGAGGCGCACCCGCACGACATCCAGATCACCAAGGAAGCGCCGAACTACCGGCTCAACTCGTGACCGAGGGAGCCGGGCCACGTGTCCGTGCCCGGTTCTCCAAGCCTTCGTGACGTCATTCCCGCGACTGCGGGAATCCATCGTGATCATGCCGCAGAGGCCAATCGGATTCCCGCGTTTGCGGGAATGACGCCGCGGTTGTATTCGCGCCTTCCAAGGGTTTGAACGATGCAAAACATCCACAGCGACAAGATCCTCATCCTCGATTTCGGCGCGCAGTACACGCAGCTGATCGCCCGGCGCGTACGGGAGCTGGGCGTGTACTGCGAGATCTGGGCGTGGGACCACGATCCGGCGGAGATCGCCGCGTTCGCGCCCAAGGGCATCATCCTGTCCGGCGGTCCGGAATCGACCACGCTGGAAGGCGCGCCCACCGCGCCGCAGGAGGTGTTCGATGCGGGGTTGCCGATCCTGGGCATCTGCTACGGCATGCAGACCATGGCTGCGCAGCTGGGCGGGGCCACCGAGGCCGCCGATGCGCGCGAGTTCGGCCACGCCGAAGTGGACATCACCCTGCAGAGTCGTCTGTTTGCCGGACTGAGCGATCACACCGACGGCCATCGTCTTGACGTATGGATGAGCCACGGCGACCACGTCGCCAAGGCGCCGCCCGGCTTCGCCGTGACCGGCACCACCGATCGCATCCCGGTCGCGGTGATGGAGAACGAGGAAAAGCGCTGGTACGGCGTGCAGTTCCACCCGGAAGTCACCCACACCCGGCAGGGCGGGGCGCTGCTCAAGCGCTTCATCACCGAGATTTGCGGCTGCGACACGCTGTGGACCGCGGCGAACATCATCGAGGACCAGATCGCCCGCGTGCGCGAGCAGGTCGGCGACGATCATGTGCTGCTGGGCCTGTCCGGCGGCGTCGATTCGTCGGTGGTAGCGGCGCTGCTGCATCGGGCGATCGGCGATCGCCTGACCTGCGTGTTCGTCGACACCGGCCTGCTGCGCTGGCAGGAAGGCGACCAGGTGATGGCGATGTTCGCTGCCGAGGCCGAGGCCGGCGGCATGGGCATCAAGGTGATCCGGGTCGATGCGGCCGACCGCTACTTCGCCGCGCTGGAAGGGGTGGCGGACCCGGAGGCCAAGCGCAAGATCATCGGCGGCCTGTTCGTGGAGATCTTCGACGAAGAGTCGGAAAAGATCATCGCCAGCGGCGGCAATGTGAAGTGGCTGGCGCAGGGCACGATCTACCCGGACGTGATCGAGTCGGCCGGCAGCAAGACCGGCAAGGCGCACGTGATCAAGAGCCACCACAACGTGGGCGGCCTGCCGGCGCACATGAAGCTCAAGCTGGTCGAGCCGCTGCGCGAGCTGTTCAAGGACGAGGTGCGCCGCATCGGCGTGGAGCTGGGCCTGCCGCGTGCCATGGTCTACCGGCATCCGTTCCCCGGCCCCGGGCTGGGCGTGCGAATCCTCGGCGAGGTGCGTCGTGAGTCCGCCGAACTGCTCGCCCGCGCCGACGCGATCTTCATCGAAGAGCTGCGGGCGTGGGATCTGTACGACACCACCAGCCAAGCGTTCGCGGTGTTCCTGCCGGTGAAATCGGTGGGCGTGGTGGGCGACGCCCGGGCCTACGAATGGGTGATCGCGCTGCGCGCGGTCGAAACCATCGACTTCATGACGGCGCACTGGGCGCACCTGCCATACGCGTTCCTCGGCAAGGTATCCAACCGCATCATCAATGAGTTGCGTGGTGTTTCTCGCGTGGTTTATGACATCAGCGGCAAACCGCCCGCGACCATTGAGTGGGAATGAGCAGAATCAGCAACTTGCGGCTCGCGTGCTCCTTCCCGGGCCGGCGCGGCGACTGAAGAACATCATGCAACTCATTGATACCAATGCTATGACGGGCGCTGGAGAAGCGGGCGGGTTCAGCGTCGCGGACGTGGCCTGCATGCGCCGCGCCCTGCAGTTGGCCGAGCACGCCCGCGATGCCGAAGGCGAGGTGCCGGTAGGGGCAGTGCTGGCGCTCGATGACGAGATCATCGGGCTCGGCTGGAACCGCAACATCACCCTGCACGATCCCACCGCCCATGCCGAAATCATGGCCATGCGCGCCGCCGGCGAGCGGCTCGGCAACTACCGGATGCCCGGGGCGACCCTGTACGTGACGCTGGAGCCGTGCGCCATGTGCGCCATGGCGCTGGTGCACGCGCGGATTGCCCGGGTGGTCTACGCCGCCACCGATCCCAAGACCGGTGCCGCCGGCAGCGTGTTCGACACCCTGGTGGACCCGCGCCACAACCATCGCATCGCGGTGCAGGGCGGCCTGCTCGCCGACGAGGCCGCGACCATGCTGCGGACGTTCTTTCGCGCGCGCCGCTGAGACGCCACTCGCCAGGCGGGGCGGAGTGTGATGCACTTCACATTCTTCACGCTGCCGCAGTCTCCGGCAGCTTTGGCTTTTGCCCACGCGGCCCCGGGAGCGCCATGCGACTTGTTACCTATCTGCACCACGGCATGACCGGCGTGGGCGTGTTCGATCCGGACACGGCGCGGATCAAACCGCTGGACCTGGGCGACGGCCGCCACATTCCGGACATGCTGACGCTCATCCGCGAGGGGCTCGACGCCGTGGTGCCCAGCGTCATGCGTGCCGCGCTGCCGTTGATTGAGGTGGATCTGCTGGCGCCGATCCACCGCCCCGCGCGCAACGTCTTCTGCGTCGGCAAGAACTACCGGCGGCATGCGGAGGAGTTCGCGCAGAGCGGCTTCGACAGCAGCTCGTCCAGCGCGGTGCCGGAGCATCCGGTGATCTTCACCAAGGTGCCCGAGTCGGTGATCGGCGACCGCGAGACCATTCGCTATCCGGCCGGCCTCAGCAACGCGCTCGACTACGAGGCGGAGCTTGCCGTGGTGATTGGCCGCAGCGGCCATGGCATCGCCCGCGACGAGGCGATGGATTACGTCTTCGGCTACACCATCGTCAACGACGTGACTGCCCGCGACTGGCAGCAGCGCCATCACCAGTGGTTTCTCGGCAAGTCGTTCGACACCTTCTGCCCGATGGGGCCGGTGCTGGTGACGGCGGACGAGCTGGATCCTTCGGCGCTGGACATCCGCTGCTGGGTCAACGACGAGCTGCGTCAGGAAGCCAACACGCGCGACCTGATCTTCGACATTCCCACCCTTATCGCCACCATCTCCGCCGGCATCACGCTGCAGCCCGGCGATGTCATCGCCACCGGCACGCCGGAGGGCGTGGGCGCGGGTTTCAATCCGCCGCGCTTTCTCGAGCGCGGCAACGAGGTGGTAATCGAGATCGAAGGCATCGGGCGGCTGGTCAACGACGTGTTCTGAACGCGCAGCCCGGCGCGTCGGCGTTCACTCGAGCAGGAACGCCAGTGCCTCGGCGCAGGGCGCATCGATCTTCAGGCTGACCAGCGGATCGGCCCGCGTCACGCCCAGATTCACGGTCGCCACCGGCTTGCCGGCCTTGGCGGCCGCGGCAACGAACCGGTAGCCGGAGAACACCATCAGCGAAGAGCCGACCACCAGCACCGCGTCGGCGTCGGACCATGCGCGGGTGGCCGCCTCCACGCGCTCGCGCGGCACGTTCTCGCCGAAGAACACCACGTCCGGCTTGACGATGCCGCCGCAGGCGGGGCAGGCGGGCACGTCGAAGCGGCTGAAGTCGTAGCCCTCCAGGTCGGCGTCGCCGTCGGGTGCGTCGGCGGCATCCAGATGGGCCCAGGCGGCATTGCGCGCCACCAGCGTGCGCTGGAAATCATGCCGTCCCTGGCGCCAGTCGCAGACCATGCAGCGAACCTCGTCCAGCCGTCCGTGCAGGTCGACCACGCGCTTGCTACCCGCACGCTGGTGCAGGCGATCCACGTTCTGGGTAACCAGCAGTTCCACCTGACCGCGCTGTTCCAGCGTGCGCAGGGCCCGGTGGGTCGTGTTCGGCTCGGCCCGGCCGAAACGGCGCCAGCCGACCAGGCTGCGCGCCCAGTACCGCTGGCGCGTGGCCAGTTCGTGCATGAAGGCCTGGTAGGTCACCGGCGGCGTGCGCTTCCACTGGCCGGCGCGATCGCGATAGTCCGGGATGCCCGAGTCGGTGCTGATGCCGGCACCGGTCAGCACGAACAGGCGCCGATGGCCGTCCACGAACGCGCGCAGCCGCGTGTCGGCAACACGTTGTGTCAAGGCGTTCATCGCGGCTCCCCCGCGTGCAGGCGTTCGGCATGGGTGTAGACGTTGTGGCTGCCCGGCCGCGCGAAGCCGACCAGAGTGAGTCCCGCGCTGCGCGCCAGCTCGATCGCCAGCGCGGTCGGGGCGGAAATGGCGGCCAGCACGGTGACGCCGGCGCTGGCGGCCTTGGTCACCATCTCGTAGCTGGCGCGACTGGTGACCAGGGCAAAGCCGCTCGCCGGATCGATGCCGCCGCGATGCAGCGCACCGACCAGCTTGTCCAGCGCGTTGTGCCGGCCGACGTCCTCGCGTACCAGCACGATCTCGCCCGCGCCGGTGGCCCAGGCGGCGGCGTGCACGGCGCCGGTGGCGGCATTCATCGGCTGGCGCTGCTGCAGGCTGGCCAGGGCGCGCTCCAGTCCGGCGTGGGTGAGGCCGACATCGCCGTGCACCGGCGCCGGCTGGCGCACCGCGTTTTCCAGTTGACGCGTGCCGCAGATGCCGCAGCCGCTGCGCCCCGGCAGCAGGCGCTGGCCTTCGGTATCCAGATGCGCGCCGTGGGCGTCCGCGGCCACGGTCATGGCCAGTTCGGTGCCCTCCAGCAGCGGGCGTACCGTCAACGCGAGCAGGTCGCCGGGCGTGCGCAGCAGGCCTTCGCTGAGCGAGAAGCCCAGCGCGAAATCCTCCAGATCGTGCGGCGTGGCCATCATCACGGCGAAGGAATGGCCGTTGTAGGTCATCGCGATCGGCTGCTCCTCGGCCACCCAGTCGTCGGTGGCTTCGGCCGCGCCGTGCCGCCAGCGGGTGATACGGCGCTGCACGTAGCCGGAGGCGTCTTGGCCCGGCGCGCGCCCGGCGGAAGCAGGAGGCTGTGTCATCGGCGCATCATAACCAGCCGCGGCATGCCGCCACGTGCCTGCGGCATCAGCTTGGCCCACGCGGGTAACCGTGGCAGCGGCGCCGCCGAATGGCCGGGCGGCGGCTGTGGGCAGTGCTTTGAGCGGTGTGTTTTCGACTTTGGCCGCGGTTGTCAAAGCCCATCCCCGGCCCCATGCTTTCCCATCCCGGCGCGGTCTCGTGCCGTTTCCGCGCACGGACGGTTCCCCCAGCCCATGAGCGAGCTCCCCAGCGTCACCGAAGCCGATGAGCGCATTCGCGCCAGCGTGCCGCTTTTTCCGGCCGAGCGCGTGCCGCTGGATGCGGCGTCCGGTCGCGTGCTGCGCCAGCAGGTAAGGGCCGAGCGCGACCAGCCGCCGTTCGACCGGGTGATGATGGACGGCATCGCGATCTCGCTGGCTGACGCCGGCCGGCGCGAGTTCACCGTCAACGGCCGGCAGATGGCCGGCATGGCTGGCGCGGTGCTGGCCGATCCGGCTGGCTGCATCGAGGTGACCACCGGCGCCATGCTGCCGGCTGGCTGCAATTGCGTGGTGCCGATCGAGCAGGTGGTGCACGAGGGCGATCGCGTGACCCTGCTCGAGGGCTGGGAGCCGACCGCACGGCAATTCATCCACCCGCGTGGCTCGGACTGTCACCAGGGCGATGCGCTGCTCGCCCCGGGGGTGCGCCTGCGCGCGCCTGAACTGGCCGTGCTCGCCGCCAACGGCGTGACCGAGGTCGAGGTGGCGGCGGTGCCGAAGGTCGCGATTATTGCCACCGGCGACGAACTGGCGGAGGTGTCCCAGCAGCCGCTGGCCGACGGGCAGATCCGCCGCTCCAACGATCGCGCGTTGGCCGCCGCGCTGCGCGACCGCGGTTTTGTGGATGTGCAGCTGACCCGCGTGCCCGACGACCTGGCCGCCACTACCGCACGGCTTGGCGAACTGCTCGCCACCTGCGGGGTGCTGGTGCTGTCTGGCGGCGTGTCGGTTGGGCAGCGCGATTTCGTGCCCGAGGCGCTGCGCGCGCTGGGGGTGGACAAGGTGCTGCACCGGCTGGCCCAGCGTCCAGGCAAGCCGATGTGGTTCGGCATCGGCCCGCAGGGGCAGGTGGCGTTCGCATTGCCGGGCAACCCGGTATCGGCCCTGGTGTGTGCGGTGCGCCACCTGCTGCCGGCACTGGAGCAGGCCATGGGCCTGGCGCCGCGGCCGCCGGAGCGGGTGGTGCTGGCCGCCCCGGCCGTCACCAGTCCCGCCTTGACCTGTTTTGTACCGGTGCGGGTGCATCATGACGATGCCGGTCGCGCCGTGGCCACGCCGGTGCCGGCGCCCACCTCGGGCGACTTTTCTGCGCTGCCGGGTACCGACGGCGTGGTGGAACTGGCGCCGTCCGCGGAACCGGCGCCCGCCGGCACCGTAGCCGCCCTTTATCGCTGGTGACATGACCGATCCGCACGCCATCACCGAGATCGCCGCCGAAGTGCCGTCGCTGGACGCGCCGCTGGACCAGCGCGGCCGCCCGATGCACGACCTGCGCATCTCGGTGATGGACCGCTGCAATTTCCGTTGCCCGTACTGCATGCCGGAGTCCACCTACGGCGAGCACTTCACCTTTCTGCGCAACGACGAGCGGCTGAGCTTCGACGAGATCGAGCGCATCAGCCGCATCGCCGCCTCGCTCGGCGTGAGCAAGCTGCGCCTCACCGGCGGCGAGCCGCTGCTGCGGCCCAGGTTGGCCGAACTGGTGGCGCGGCTGCGGCGCATCCCCGGCATTACCGACCTGGCCATGACCACCAACGGCGTGCTGCTGGGGCGCCACGCGCAGGACCTGCGCGACGCGGGCCTCGATCGCGTCACCGTCAGCCTGGACACGCTCGACCCCGCGCTGTTCCACCGCATGAGCGGCGGCCGCGGCGCGCTGGATGACGTGCTCGGCGGCATCGAAGCGGCGCAGGCGGTCGGCTTCCCGCAGGGCATCAAGCTCAATACGGTCGTGCAGCGCGGGGTGAACGAGCACGGCGTGCTCGAGCTGATCGAGCGCTTCCGCGGCAGCGGCATCATCCCGCGGCTGATCGAATACATGGACGTGGGCAATCGCAACGACTGGAACCGCGCCGCCGTAGTGCCCTCGGCCGAAATGATCGCGGCAATCGACGCGCGCTGGCCGCTGGACGCCTTGCCGCCCAAGTACGAGGGCGAGGTCGCCACGCGCTTCCGCTTCCGCGACGGGCAGGGCGAGATCGGCGTGATCTCCTCGGTGAGCCAGCCGTTCTGCGGCGACTGCTCGCGAGCCCGCCTGTCGTCCGAAGGCACGCTCTACACCTGCCTGTTCGCCGTGCAGGGCACCGACCTGCGCACCTCCTTGCGCGACGGCAGCAGCGACGAGGCCGTGCGCCAACGCCTGCGCCAGGTTTGGCTCAACCGCGCGGACCGCTACAGCGAGGAACGCGAAGAGCGCCGACAGCGCTCGCGCCCGAAGATCGAGATGCACTACATCGGCGGCTGAGTCGCCCGACGGAATTCCATGGCCAGTACTCCCAGCAAGCTCACCCACCTCGACGACGCGCACCAGCCGCAGATGGTCGACGTCGGCGGCAAGGCCGTCACGCGGCGCACGGCGCAGGCGCAGGCGCGCGTGGTGTTTCCCGCCGAGGTCGCCGCGCAGCTGCACGGCGCCAGCTACGTCACACCCAAGGGCGCGGTGCTCACGGTGGCCAACCTCGCCGGCGTGATGGGCGCCAAGGCCACCTCGCAGCTCATTCCGCTGTGCCACCCGCTGGCGCTGGACAAGTGCCACATCGACATCGCGATGGAGGGAGTCGAGGCGCGCATCGTCTGCACGGTGTCCTGCGAAGGCCGCACCGGCGTGGAGATGGAGGCGCTCACCGGTGCCAGCGTCGCCGCGCTCACCCTGTACGACATGTGCAAGGCGATGTCGCACGACATCGTCATCGCCGAAGTGCGCCTGCTGGGCAAGACCGGCGGCAAGAGCGACCTCGACTACCGGCAGGCGGGCGCATGAGCGCCGCGCCCATCTACGGCCTGCTGCTTTCCGGCGGCGCCAGCCAGCGCATGCAGCGCGACAAGGCGCAGCTCAGCTACGCCGGCGAGCCGCAGCTTCTGCGCGCCTGGCGCGTGCTGTCGGCCGTCACCGAACGCGCCTTCGTCTCGGTGCGCGAGACGCAGCGCGACGATCCGCTGCGCGGGCAGCTGCCGCAGCTGGTCGACACCTACGATGCGGTGGGGCCGGCCGCGGGCATCCTGTCAGCGCAGGATGCCCATCCGGAGGCCGCCTGGCTGGTCATCGCCTGCGACCTGCCACGACTGGACGAGGCCACGCTGCGCGCCCTGATCGCCGCGCGCGATCCGGCGAAGGACGCCACCGTCTTCACCAGCCGCTTCGACGAGCTGCCCGAGCCGCTGTGCGCGCTGTGGGAGCCGTCCAGCCATGCACGGCTGAAGGCCCGCTTTGATGCCGGCAGCTACTGCCCGCGCAAGGCGCTGATCCAGTCCGACATCGTCCTGCTGCCCGCCCCCGGCGACGCGCTGGACAACATCAACACCCCGGAGGAATTCGCACAGATGCAGCGCCAGCTGGAGTCGCAACCATGACCCGCGTGAACCTGCAGTACTACGCGCAGCTGCGCGAACAGGCCGGTGCCAGCACCGAGCAGGTGAGCACCGCTGCAGTCACCCTGCGCGACCTGTACGACGAGCTGCGCGCGCGCCACGGTTTCACGCTGCCCGTCGACGCGCTCAAGGTGGCGGTCAACACCCAGTTCAGCGACTGGAATCGCGCGCTCGCCGACGGCGACACGGTCGTGTTCATCCCCCCGGTGGCCGGCGGATGATGCGCTTCGATCTCACCGCGGCCCCGGCCGATCTCGCCAAGCTACGCGAGGAGCTGCAGCATCCCGGCAGTGGCGGTTTCTGCGCGTTCGAGGGCTGGGTGCGCAACAACAACGAGGGCCGCGAGGTGAGCGGCCTGGAATACGAGGCCTACACCGAGCTGGCCATCGCCGAGGGCGAGCGCATCCTGGCCGAAGCCGCCGAACGCTACGGCGTGCTGGCGGCCAGCGCCGTGCATCGCGTGGGTGACCTGAAGATCGGCGACCTCGCCGTGTGGATCGGCGCCTCCGCCCCGCACCGCGACGAGGCGTTCCGCGCCTGCCGCTACATCATTGACGAGATCAAGCACCGCCTGCCGATCTGGAAGAAAGAGCACTACCTGGAAGGCGATACGGCCTGGGTCGCCTGCTCGCACACCGAGCGCGCGCACGAGATGGAAGCGCCGCACCTGCACGGCCATCACCACGGTCATACGCATACGCATGAGCATCATCACGAGGTGACGGCCAAGGAGTTCACGCCCGACTACTCCCGCCAGACCCGCCTGCGCGACGTGGGCGCATCCGGCCAGGCCAAACTCGCCGCGTCCCGCGTGCTGGTGATCGGCGCCGGCGGCCTCGGCGTGCCGGTGATCAGCTACCTCGCCGGTGCGGGTGTAGGCACGCTGGGCATCGTCGACCACGACGTGCTCGACGCCAGCAACCTGCATCGTCAGGTGATGTACGACGCGCGCGACGTCGGACAGCGCAAGGTCGACCTCGCCGCGCGCCGCGTCGCCGCGCTCAACCCCTCGGTGCAGGTGCAGACCTACGCCGAGCCGCTGACCGCACAGACCGCGCTCGACGTGTTCGCCCAGTACGACCTGGTAGTCGAATGTACCGACGACCTCGCCAGCCGCTATCTCGCCAGTGACGCGGCCGTGCTCACCGGCACGCCGCTGGTGCTGGCCAGCGTCTACCAGTACGAAGGGCAGCTGCAGGTGGTCACGGCCGTGCCCGGCGAACCGTGCCTGCGCTGCCTGTGGCCCGACATGCCGGCGCCCGGCCTGGCCGGCAGCTGCGTGGAGTCGGGCGTGCTTGGCCCGGTGCCCGGCGTGCTCGGCACCATGCAGGCGATGGAAGCGCTGAAGCTGCTGCTCGGCCTGCCGCGCCCGGCGGATCACGCGCTGCAACTGGTGAATCTGCTCGACGGCACCAGCCAGCGCCTGCCGATCGACGCCGCGTCCGGCTGCGCGCTGCATGGTGGTTGCGTGGCGGTTGCCCGGGCCGCGCTGGAGCAGGCGCAAGCCGACGGCGACATCGAGCGGCAATTCCATTACCTGGACGATGCCATCGCTGCCGGTTATGCGGTGGTCGACGTGCGCGAGGCAGACGAGATCACTGCCGCGCCGCTGCACGTCACCTCGCTGCGCATTCCGTCCGGCGAGATTGCCGCCTGCTCGCTGGCCGGAATCGACGGCCCCGCGTTACTGGTATGCGCCAGCGGCAAGCGCAGCACGCACGCGGCACGCACGCTGCGCCAGCGCGGTGTCGACGCATGGTCGCTGGCCGGTGGCGTGGCGGCGCTCGCGCCGGGCGCGTCGTCCTGATGCCGCGGCACCCGGCACGCCGATGATCCTTTACCACGACGCCATCGCCCGCCTGCGCGCAGTTGCCGCACGGCTGCCCTCCGAGCGCTGCGCCGTCGGTGACGCGCTGGGCCGCGTGCTTGCCGCGCCGGTGACCAGCCTGATTGCGCTGCCGTCGTTCGACCACGCCGCGATGGACGGCTACGCGCTGGCCGCGCCCGAACCGCTGGAGGCCGGCAGCGAACACGTGGTGCACGGGTCGCAGGCCGCCGGGGACGCGGCCCGCCGTGCCGAGGGCGGCGCCTGGGAAATCATGACCGGCGCGCGCCTGCCGGACGGGCTGGATGCCGTGGTGGCGGTGGAACGTACCGAGCTGCTGGACGCCGCGCCGGACGGCACGCCGCGGCGCATTCGTCTGCGCGACGAACTCGGCGAGGGCCAGAACGTGCGCCATGCCGGCGTGGACGTGGCGTCCGGTGCGATCGTGCTGACCGCGGGCACCCGCCTGCAACCGGCGCAGCTGATGCTGCTGGCCGCGATCGGCGTGCCCGAGGTGCAGGTGCAGCGCCGCCCGCGGGTGGTGGTGATCGGTACCGGAAAGGAGCTGGTGGTCGACCCGCGCCAGCCGCTGGTGGACGGGCAGATCTATGCGTCGAACGGCCCGTACCTGGCGGCAGCGCTCGCTCTCGCGGGCGCGCAGGTGCTGTCGTGCGAGGTGGTGGACGACACCGCCGTGACCTATGCCGATGCGCTGCGCCGCGCGCAGCGTGCAGGTGCGGACCTGGTGGTGAGCACCGGTGCCGTATCGATGGGCCGCTACGACTTCGTCCCCGAGGCGCTGCGCCAGCTCGGCGCCAGCGAGCTATTCCACAAGGTGGCAATGCGTCCGGGCAAGCCGCTGCTGGCGGCCACGCTGCCGGATGGCCCGCTGGTGATGGCACTGCCCGGCACGCCGATGGCGGTCGCCGCGGGCATGCGTTTCTTCGTGGCGCCCGTGCTGCGCACCCTGCTGGGGCAGGGCGACGAGCCGGTGGTGCACGCGCTGCTCGACACGCCGCAGCAGCCCAAGGCGGGGCTACGCCATTTTCTTCGCGCCACGTTCTTCGTGGATGCCGAAGGCCATCTGCGCGCCCGCGTGATGCCGCAGCAGCAGCCGTTCCGCATTCTGCCGTTCGCCCAGTCGGACGGCTGGGTGGTGCTCGACGAGGACGCCGGCGACTGTGCCGCCGGCCGTCTGGTCGAAGTTGCCAGCCTCGATGCCGGCACGGCGCTGCCGTTGCATCCGCTCGCCTGAGCTTCGGGAGACCGCCATGAAACTGCAGTTCGACGCCCAGCAACTGCGCGTGCGCATCGACGAGGACGAGCTGGCCGCGCTGCTGCGAGGCCAGCCGGTTGACGCCGCGACGCAAGCTGGCGAAACGTTCGCGTTGCGTCTCGCACTACAGCTGCACCCGTTCGACGAGGCGCACCTGGAGGGCCCTGCGGCGCGCTGCCAACTGCACCTGCCGGAGGCGCCCGTGCGCGAGTTGGCCGGTCGGCTGCCCACCCGCGAGGGCCTCCGGTTTGCGATCGCGGGCACCTCGGCGGCCGGCACGCTTGCCGTGCTTTTCGACGTCGACGTGCGCGACAGCGCACGGCGGCTGAAGGCGTCGCGCAAGGCCTGAATAGCCGGCGAAAGAAGCGCCGCGGTGCGGCTGCCGCAATGGACGGATCGACGCGGCCCGCTCCGCATGGGTAGCGCATCGATCCGCGGTCGCTCAGCCTTACGGCCTGCCGCATCGGGGATCTGCGGCAGCGCGTCGTCGTGATCCGCCGGCTCAACGGCACAGCGGCTAACGGCTCAACGGCGCAGCGGACCCTGCGGTAAATCCTGCTCCCGCCGCGAGCCCCACCCGACGCGGCGGGCGCCGCATCCACACATCAGGCGCCTTGCGTCGAAGCCCTGCCGGCCGCGGCACACGACTGCTCCAACGAGCCGCCGGGCCGGCTGGTCGCGACGCTGGCGGCGCCTCAGCTGTCCAGCCGCGCGTTCTGGGGAAACAGCGCCTTGCGCGCATCCTCGTCCACCACCGACTTGAATGCGTGGCGCTCTTTCAGCGCCTCGGCCCGCTGTGCCGCCGGCCGCACATTGATCTCGTCCAGCAGGCGCTTCACGTGCGGCAGCTGCTCCCACGCTGCCTCGCCGCCGAGGATGTACGGCACCATCCGCGCCCAGCCCCACACGGCCATGTCGACCAGCGTGTACTGATCGCCGAGCATGTAGCGGCGATCGGCCAGGTGCGCGTCGAGGATCTTCCAGTGCCGCCACGCCTCGAAGTCGTAGCGGTTGAGCGCGTACTGCTTCGGCTCCGGCGCGTAGTGGCGAAAGTGCACGCACTGGCCGGAGTAGGGGCCGATGCCGGTGGCCACGAACATCAGCCACGACAGCATCTGCGCGCGCTCGGCCGGCGTGTCCGGCGGCAGGAAGCGGCCCGTCTTTTCGGCCAGGTAGAGCAGGATCGCGTTGGAGTCGAACACGGTCACCTCGCCGTCGACCAGCGCCGGCACCTTGGCATTCGGGTTGATCGCGGTATACGCCGGCGCGTGCTGCTCGCCCTTGCGCGTGTCCACCGGCACCAGCTCATAGGGCAGACCGGCTTCCTCCAGGAACAGCGCGACCTTGGCCGGGTTCGGGGTGGGGTGGTAGTAGAACGTCAGCATGCGGCAGGCCCTCGGGGAGATGGGTCTGCCAGTGTATCGAGGCCGCGCCACGCTCACGCTGCGACCAAGGTCGAGCCGGCTGCCGCCGGCCCGACCTGGCACCGGTGGCTCAGAACCCGAGCCTGGCACCGGCGCCCAGCAGCGTGGCAATGCCCAGCGCGGCGAAGATCGCGGCGGCGATCGAGTGCACCAGTTTCATCGGGATCTTCGCGGCGAGGCGGTCGCCCACGAACACCGCCGGCACGTCGGCGATCAGCATGCCGATCGTGGTGCCGGCCACCACCATCAGCGGGTTGGGGTAGTGCGCGGCCATCGCCACGGTGGCGATCTGCGTCTTGTCGCCCATCTCGGCGAGGAAGAACGTCACCAGCGTGGCGGTGAACACGCCCACCCGCTTGGCGACCTGGGTTTCCTCTTCTTCGATCTTGTCGGGAATCAGCGTCCAGATCGCCATGCCGATGAACGACGCGCCCAGCACCCAGCGCATCACGCCGGGGCTCACCACCGAGGTTATCCACGCACCGAGCGCGCCGGCCAGGCCGTGGTTGACCAGCGTGGCGCAGAGAATGCCCGCGATGATCGGCAGCGGCTTCTTGAAACGCGCGGCGAGGATGAAGGCGAGCAGCTGGGTCTTGTCGCCGATTTCCGCCAGGGCGACAACGCCGGCAGATACGAGGAGGGCTTCCATGGAATGCGTCCGGGCCGGTCGAAAGACGGTTGACCACACGTCTCCCCGGCCCATGCGGAGATGTGTGGTCAAAGGTCTTGCCAGGCAGGTGGGCTGCTTGCGCCATGGCCGGTGGGCCAAGTGTGTTGACGCAAGCCTCTTCGGAAGAAGAGCGGCTACTCCCCAATGACCGGCGCATGATACCGGACTCATGCCTTTCCGGCGACCGCCGCGCGCCCTATGCTGCGCCGCCTGCTGCAAGGAGCAATGAGCGCGCATGGATCTGGCCCTGTTCGATTTCGACGGCACCATCACCACCGGCGATACCTACACGCCGTTCCTGTCGTACGCGACCCCGCGCAGGTTCCGGCGGCGCGCCTGGCGCAAGCTGCTGTGGCCCTGGCTGGGCTACAAGCTGCGGCTGATCTCCGGCCCCGCGGTGCGGCGGCGGGTGACGGCGCACGTGCTGGCCGGGCGCGAGCACGCCGCGATCCGCGCGCTGGGCGAGCGCTATGCGCGCGAGCGCCTGCCGCGCGTGCTGCGCCCCGAAGCGATGGCGCGGATCGCCTGGCACCGCGCCCGCGGCGATTGCATCGTGGTGGTGTCGGCGTCGCTGGATGCCTACCTGGTGCCGTGGTGTCGTGCCCACGGCCTGGAGCTCATCTGCAGCGAGCTGGATGCCGACGGGGTCCACCTCACCGGCGGCTACCGCGGTGGCGACTGCACCGGCCCGGCCAAGGCCGCGCGCGTGCTGGAGCGATTCCCGCTGCACGCGTACGCACGCGTGCATGCCTACGGCGACACCGTGGAAGACCGCGAGATGCTCGCGCTGGCGCATCATCCGGTGTATCGCTGGCAGATACCGGCAGCCGCGTGAGCCTGCCGTCGGCAGGGCATCACTTGCTAGCCCGGGCTGCCGGCTAGCCACGCTCGCCGTCGAGGCGGTACCGGTGGGCGCACACGGTGGGCGCGCTCCGTTCGGTGATCAACCGGCGCTGAGGCAGCGAGGCATATGCGCCATCGGCGCCGTGATCATCCGTGCGCCGCAGGTTGTCGCCCGCGGCGCGCAGCGGGCGGATTGGCTGATCCCAGGTCCGGGCTTTCTTTCAGGGGCTTGCTGTCCGGCCGGCCACGGCGGACAAGCCCGCGGCTGGATCAGCGAGCGATGGCGCGCTTGAGCCGGTCGCGCACCGCAGCCCACGCGGGCTCGTCCGGCGGCAGGTCGATGGCGATCCACGCGTAGCCGTGGGCGTCCAGCTCGTGCAGGGCCGCATACAGGCGCTGGGCATAGGCCTCGGGGCTGTCCGGCATCACCTGCAGATGCGCCACCGGCAGTGCCTGGTAGTGCGCGGGGCGATGGGTGAGCAGGGCGCCGTCGCCGCTGGGCAGCTCCATCGACGGGTTCGCCGTGAGCGTCATGGTGCGGGGGCTGTAGTGGCGAAAATGCATGCCGGGCGCGGCGTGCGTCTCGCCCCGGGCCGGCGCCGCACCGGCCACGCGCACCGGCATGCCGATCACCGCCTCGATCGCCTCGCGGCTCACGCCACCGGGGCGCAGCAGCACCGGGCCGTTGTCGTACAGCGCCAGCACGCTCGACTCGATGCCCACCGTGCACGGGCCGCCGTCCAGGATCATGTCCACGTCGCTGCCCAGGCCCGCGCGCACGTGCTCGGCGGTGGTCGGGGAGATCTGGGTGAAGCGGTTGGCGCTTGGCGCCGCCACCGGCACGCCGGCAGCGCCGATCAGCGCCAGCGCCACCGGGTGATCGGGCATGCGCACGCCCACGTGGCTGCCGCCGCCGGTGATGATGTCCGGCACGATCTCGCGACGCGGCAGCACCAGCGTGAGCGGCCCGGGCCAGAACGCCTCGGCCAGCCGCTGCGCCGCATCCGGCCAGTGCGACACCAGCTCGCGTGCCGCGCCGATGCGGTCCACGTGAATGATCAGCGGGCTGGTGCGTGGCCGGCGCTTCACCTCGAAGATCCGCGCCACCGCCGCCGCATCCAGCGCATTGGCGCCCAGTCCGTAGACCGTCTCGGTGGGAAACGCCACCAGCTTGCCCGCACGCAGCGCCTTGGCCGCGCGACTCATCTGCAGCTTGCCCGGCATCTTCGCCGCGGGCGTGTCGGGCAGGGGACGCAGCCTCATGTCGGCACGTTCTCGCGCAGCTCGCGCAGCCACGCCTCCGGCGAGGCATCGCTGGGCATGCGCCAGTCGCCCCGCGGCGACAGCGAGCCGCCGCCGCCCACCTTGGGTGCGTTGGGCACCGCGCTGCGCTTGAACTGCGCGGCAAAGAAGCGGGTGATGAACAGCTCCATCCAGTGCCTGATCTCGGCCAGCGTGTACGCGCGCCGATGCGCGCCCTGCACCAGCGCCGGCCACTCGCCGCGGTCCGCGTCGCCCCACGCCTGGTGCGCGAGGTAGGCGATCTTGCTCGGGCGAAAGCCGAAGCGGGTGAGGTAGTACAGGGTGAAATCCTGCAGCGGATACGGGCCCACGTGCTGCTCGGTGTCCTGCAGCGCGCCGCTGGCGTCGGCCGGCACCAGCTCGGGCGAGATGGTGGTGCCGGCGATCGCCTCCAGCACCGCGCAGGTGGCCGCGTCGTGGCGGCCGCTGGCGACCAGCCAGCGGATCAGGTACTGGATCAGCGTCTTGGGCACCGAGGCGTTCACGTTGTAGTGCGACATGTGATCGCCCACGCCATAGGTGCACCAGCCCAGCGCCAGCTCGCTCAGGTCGCCCGTACCCAGCACGAACGCGCGGTGCTGGTTGGCCAGCCGGAACAGGTGCGAGGTGCGCTCGCCGGCCTGCACGTTCTCGAAGGTGATGTCGTAGACCTTATCGCCCCTGGCAAACGGGTGACCCAGGTCGGCCAGCATCTGCAGGCACGACGGGCGGATGTCGATCTCCTCGCTGCTCACGCCCAGCGCGCGCATCAGGGCGTGCGCCTGTTCGCGCGTCTGCGTGCCGGTGGCGAAGCCGGGCATGGTGTAGCCGAGGATCTGGGTGCGTGGCAGCTCCAGCCGGTCGAACGCATCCACCGCCACCAGCAGGGCGAGGGTGGAATCGAGCCCGCCGGACACGCCGATCACCAGCCGTTTGGAGCCGGTGGCGCGCAGCCGCTGGATCAGGCCGTGCGACTGGATGTTGATCGCCTCGTAGCAGCGCTGGTCCAGCGTGGCCGGGTTCGACGGTACGTAGGGGAAGCGCGCCAGCGTGCGCCGCAGCGCGGGCGCCTCCAGCGTCGGCACGCGGAACGCGAACGGCACCCGGCGCATCGCGCGCAGCGTGGGCTGCAGGTCGCGCACCTGATCGTTGTAGCTGGTCATGCGCGAGCGCTCCTGCACCAGCCGCTCCAGGTCGACGTCGGCCAGCAGGTGGTGGTCGCCGTTGCGGAACCGCTCCGACTCGGCCAGCAGTGCGCCGTTCTCGCAGATCAGCGCCTGGCCGTCCCACGCCAGGTCGGTGGTGGATTCGCCCAGCCCCGCCGAGGTGTAGACGTGCGCGGCCAGGCAGCGCGCCGAATGGCTCTCGCACAGCAGGCGGCGGTAGTCGGCCTTGCCCACGGTGACGTTGCTGGCCGACAGGTTCACCAGCACGGTAGCGCCGGCCAGCGCGGCGTAGGTGCTCGGCGGCACCGGCACCCACATGTCCTCGCAGATCTCCGCGTGCACGCGCAGGTGCGGGTGCGCGGCGGCGGTAAAGATCAGGTCGCTGCCGAACGGCACCTCGCGCCCCAGCACCACCGCGGTGTCGGCCACCGCCTGGCCCGCGGCGCTGTACTGGCGGCCCTCGTAGAACTCGCGGTAGTTCGGCAGGTAGCGCTTGGGCACCACGCCCAGCAGCTCGCCGCCCTGCAGCGCGGCGGCCACGTTGAACAGCTGGCCCTCCACCCGCAGCGGCAGGCCCACGAACACCAGCGGCAGCAGCTGCGTGGTCGCCTCGCGCACCGCGTCCAGCGCGGCCAGGCTGGCGTCGAGCAGGGCATCCTGCTGGGCCAGGTCGTCGATGCTGTAGCCGGACAACCCCAGCTCCGGAAACACCACCACCGCCGCGCCTTCCGCCGCCACCTCGCGCAATTGCGCAATCGTCCGCTCCGCGTTGAACGCCGGATCGGCCAGCCGCATCGTGGGCACGGCAGCGGCCAGCCGCACGAAACCGTGGCGGTAGGGCGAGTGGAAATCGGACGGCATGCGGGGCTCCAGCAAGGATGCGCCTGCGAATGCTACGTGGTTTCGGCGGTGCAGCGAACCCGAGGGCGGCCGTTGCGGCCTGCCAACAGCAACCCTCACTTCAGGGGATGCGCAGTTTCGGTGCTGCGGCTGGCATGTGGAGTCTGGTTCCCACAGCCCAGCGCGGCGCAGTAAGCCCGTACAGTACGGCTGCCAAAGCAGCATCGGTTGGATCAAAAACGTCGATGCGATAAGAGTGATAAAGCCGGGCGGGACGGACTCATTTTGAAAAGCATTTTTCTAGCAACCGGTCTGCTTGCGATGACTTCCCATGGAGCCATGGCCCAACGTTCGCTGCCTACGGGAAGGCAGGCAGCGCCACCCGGGGTATCAGAGCCTGCGCTTTCCACCGCGGCGTCTCACCTCTTGAGCGAACCGAATCCACCACAGCCCGCAAGGCCTGGCGGAATCGATGGGCTTGCCCCCGTGGCTGGCTATCTCTGCATGGCTGAAACCGGCCCATGGGTCCAGACAGCGCCCTGTTCACGCACTCGGCTCGTCAAACCCGACTTACCAACTCACCCCGTGCAACAAAGGCTGCTGAACAGGCAAACGCTTTGCCGATATCTCGCACTCGACGTTCAAGTTGGCCCCGACCTGTCGGCTAGCCGGCAGGTGGACGAACGGAGTCGGCTTATTAGAGAGCACGGCTGTAGGGACTGATCCGGCTAACCTAGCACCCGGCACACAGTGCGGATCTCGTGTCCGATGGCCTCGGCTCGGCCCTGGACTTCATCGGGCAAATCGCACAACGGAGGCCGTCACTCGACCTCACTCTGGCAACTTGAACGCCACCAGCGCATCGCCAATCTGCGTATCCAGCTTGCCGTGCCCGCCGGCCGCGATCACCACGTACTGCCGGCTGCCCACCGCATACGTCATCGGCGTGGCCATCCCCGGTGCCGGCAACTCCGCGCGCCACAGCTCCTTGCCCGTGGCCCGGTCCAGCGCACGGAAGTAGCCATCCGACGCCGCCCCGATAAACACCAGCCCGCTCGCCGTCATCAGCGGCCCGCCCATGCCCGGCATGCCCTTGATCGAGATCGGCCACGGCGCCTTGTGCTTGCCGGTGCCCAGCGGAATCGACCAATCGACCCTGCCGGTGGACAGGTTCAGCGCCACCACCTTCCCCCACGGCGTGGCTATGCACGGCGCACCCAGCGGCGACCGCAGCACGCGCCGGCGCATGCCGTACGGCGTGTGCTTCATGGCGGCGTATTCCCAGTGCTTCTCGCCGCCGGCTTTCACCTGGCGCTCCCACTCCTCGCGCGGCAGCAACTGCACCTGCATCGGCAGGTCGTTGACGTTGGTCACCATCGTCTGCGTGGCCGGGTCCCAGGCGCCGGAGCCCCAGTTCACGCCGCCGGCGTAGCTGGGCATCTCGATCGTTCCCTGCAGGCTGGGCGGAGTGAAGATGCCCTCGCTCTTGAGCGAACCGATCAGCGCGCGGCAGCGGTTGCGGTCCCAGAAGGTGAGGCCGTGCGCGTCGTCCGGCGTCACCTTGCCGCTGCGCACCAGCGAGGGAAGGGCCGAGAACGGCTGCGTCGGCGAGAGCTTCTCGCCCGGTGCGCCGTCCTGCGGCACCGGCTTCTCGGTGATATCGAACAGCGGCGTGCCGTCGTCGCGGCGAAACACAAACACCTGGCCGGTCTTGGTCAGCTGGACCACCGCCGGGATGCTCTGCCCGTCGCGCTTGAGGTCGATGAGCATCGGCTGCGCGGCCAGGTCGTAGTCCCACACGTCGTGATGCACCAGCTGGCGAGCCCACACAATCTTTCCCGTGGCCGTATCCAGCGCCACCAGCGAGTTGGCCCAGTGGTTGTCGCCGGCGCGCTCGCCGCCGTAAGGATCCGGGCTGGCCGAGCCGGTGGGGATGAACACCAGGTGCCGCGTCGCATCCACCGAGAGCACGCCCCAGGCATTCGCCGCCCCGTTGGAAGTGGGGTAGGGCGTGGCATCCCCGTCGCCTGCGTCCGGCGTGCCCTGCATCGGGTTCCAGTGCCAGCGCGCCGCGCCGCTGCGCGCATCGAACGCGCGCACCACGCCCAGCGCATTGGCCGCCGAATAGTTGTCGCCGATCGACGAGCCCAGGATCAGCGTGTCGCCGTCGATCACCGGCGGCGAAGTGAACTCGTAGTCGCCCTTGTACGAGTCGCGCAGCAGGTGCGCGGACAGATGCAGCTCGCCATGCTCGCCAAAGCCCTCGCACGGCTTGCCGGTGGCGGCATCCAGCGCGATCAGCCGCGCATCCGCCGTGCCGGTGAAGATGCGTGCTGCGCAAGGGCTGCCCGCCGCCGCCTGCGGATCGCGCCAGTAACTCACCCCGCGCGAGGCCAGTTCCGAGTAGCTCTCCGTCGCATCGAGCTGCGCGTCATGACGCCAGCGCTCCTTGCCCCTGGCCGCGTCCAGCGCAAACACCTGGCCGGTGGCGGTGCTGAAGTACAGCGTGCCGTCCACGAACAGCGGCGTCGCCTCGAACGTGAGCTTCTCCCCCGACTCCCAACCCTTGCCCAGCGCTCCGGTATGGAACGTCCACGCCGGCTGCAGCCCCGCCACGTTGGCAGGCGTGATCTGCTTCAACGGCGCAAACCGGCTGCCGCCCGCATCGCCGCCCCAAGCGCTCCATTGGAACGCATGCGCTGCGGCATCCAGCGGCGGTACGTCGACCGGAGCCGGGCGGGAACAGCCACCGAGTATGGCGGTGACGGCGGCGGCGAGGATGAAGGTGGAACCACGCATGGATGGACGCTCCCTGTGACAGTGGGCGCAGGGTCGCGGGTGGGGTGGGGCGGAGCAAGCGGTTTGGGGTGAGTGGGATGGGGGATGGGGTGGGCGGGCCTCAGCATCGGGCTGGCGAATGCTCGGCTTTCGCACTTGTCCCGTAGCGACCCTCAGAACGATCCGGAGCTCTGGTTGTTCCTGGCACTATAGGAAAAGCGCAAAACCATGCGAAAAGGCTGTGTCCTTAGAGGAAAAGCTCCCGCCTTTTCTCGTTGCACCACGTTAACGTTTAGGCCCTTCCAACACGCGGAACCAATCGCGGATGGCCAGTTTCAGCCGATCAACCTCGTCATCGGCAAGTACGCCGCAGTGGGCAATTGTACCGCGCAGCATATTTAGGCCTGAGAGGACGCGCGCCACTGCTGACGGATTACTTAACATGCCGGCAAAATCGCTCCAGTTTTCGCGAATGATATCCCCGAGCTGGCCAAAAGTGGTGTAGTCAATTTTGTCGTCGGATCGCGTGGTTACTGCTGCCTGCGCCTCACGTGACTGATTCTTTTTGACCTCGTCCAACACACCCTGGGGGACTCGTGTATTCCACCAATCCTTACCGTGCGCGGCCTCCATTGTTTCAGTTATTAAGCGTCTGATGTCGTTCTCTAATAGATAAAATATCTCGTAATAATGAGACATTTTCACCGCATTTTGACGATTCGTTATTTCAAACTGCCTGATGTAGGGCTCGAGGTCGTCACCCCAGTCGCCCATATCTCGTGTGAGCCCTGGGTTGGCTGAGATATTCTCAGCATCAACTCCTGACTGAACGACGGCACACTTCAAGATAAATAATTCAATCGTATGCGCGTTCATGTAAGGAGGTTCGCTTTAAGGCTGCGAAAAATTGCATTGTAGACTTCTACATTAGTAGTCTCGGGAAGAATGACGTTAATGTTGTAGGCTAGCTGCATGTGCTTCATCGGCGGCCCGACTGCCGATGTGGTAGAGGAAATTTCGAGGTTTTTTTGATCGACTTCCTTGTCAGTGCTCGTTTGATCTTCGCGAAAACCCTTTCCGAAGTCCTGAAATACCTGAAAGGTATTAAGAATGTAACGCACCACAGGGTCCCTTTTTGGTAGCCCTGTGACTGCTACGATGATATCAGTCAGCGTTGGCTCGTCGGCACGATGAGCGTATTGATTGCGGCGAAATACTTCGGCGAAGCCATTTTTAAGGGCCTGAACCGCCGCACCAGCTCGGCCGTTCTCCGTCTGGAACTGGGAGTAAAGCTCTGTAGGCGTCCCCGACTGATTGAGGAAGCCAACCGCCTTTAGGATGGGAGGGACTGGGCGGGCCGCGCCTCCCGATGCTTCCATGACCGTCGCCAGAAAGTCAGTGTTAAATACCGATGGCTTCTCGGAATGAGGGATTTTCTCCATGACACGCTTAAGGACGCCGTGACTGGTTGTATAAGGAAGCCCGCCAGGGATCTTTCGGCGAGATGCCTTTTCCGGAGATGCAGTGACTGTTGCTTCGTCAGACATGAACTTCTTCTCCTTAAGCTTAGTTTCGTGATGTTGAAGGCCCTTGGCACGGCGGCGAGGGCGTAGAGCCGACTTTTCAAGTCGCTACTTTTCATAGTTAATTGTAATCTATGCGTCCGGTGCCGCGTGCCCCATGTTTGTGCGTGCGAGATATCTAAAACGTCTTGCTCATGGCTTCCCTACTTCTCATGTTTTCGGAGATCAGCGATTTGACCCGCCGGCATGATGCGGGTGCTATTTTCGATGCCAACACTCGGGCCTTATCACGGGTGACCGCTTTCAACCTTAGTCACGAAAGCGGACATCTGCGCCCCCGTCATGTTTTTCAGTTCCCCAAGTAGATTCTGCGCTTCCGCGACTGGCGGTGTTCGTCGCGCGCGAAACTGCGCAAGGCGCTCCGGAAGCGTGTACATGTAAGTCAAGAAAACCTCCGCAAAGTGCGCTGCATCTCGCGCGTCTTCTTCGCTAACGTCGTCAAGTTCGTGCATCTCGTTCCCTACCGTCTTGACGACCTCCGCCCAGCGAACAAGAGAATTCGGCATCTCAATTTTCGAGCTCAGCTTCTCGATTCGCTTCCAGAGATTGTGGGGCATGTCGTCCTGGCAACTTTCCTGCCAAAGGAGTTTCGACGCGCGGTCAATAGACATGCGGTAACATGAGGCGGCGGCGGTCCATCGTGCTTGCTCAAGATTTGCAGCGCCATCAAGAAACGCTTTGGAGACTTGAACCGGGCAGTGTTCGGGAGCGTTATTCTTCGGCATTTCCGGAAGTATTTGCCTAACCTCGATGCCGTCAACCTTCGCGATGTCTCCCCTCGGAGCTGGCTTGCCGTGCGCATCCAGTGGTCCGAGATATCGGTTCTGTGGCGTCATAACCGTCACGAGAACGAGCTGCTGGCAGTGGGCGCATCTAAAAGCTGTCTCGCGGAAAGCGGGAGCCGGAATGCCCGGCCGGTCGGGGTCGGCATAAGCGAGCTGCAGCGTCGTATGTGGTTGCAAGCAGCGCGGACATGAGGATGAGATCGTGAGCACTTCCTGTTCCTCCGTAAATATTTGTAATGCACGCGATCCATCTGGGGATGGCGTTAGGTAAGCCTGGCACCGAACATAAACCATGTGAGATGTACTGGGTAATTGGGTCGGAGAAAAAGGCACGGATCAGAGGAGACTTTTCTTATCTCAAAGCTATCAGCACCAAGCATCTCGATTCCGCCGGATCGCCTCGACGCTTCTCCACGGTAGCGGCAAAATAGGGGTCAGAGTCCACTTTTCGCAGAGCAAGCCTTGTGAAAGTGCACTCTGACCCCTGTTTTTTACGGCGTGGTGGGGCGTTGGCCTGAGCCGCCGCCGGGACAGCGCTAACCTGCACGAGGAATCGCAGGGGCAGCATCGATCTTCATGCCTGCGATTTATGGAAGCACGATCTGACTCATCCTTCGGCGCTCAACATGCCTAAAGTCTCCGCGACGTTCTCGATCACCATCATCCTGCTCGTGGTTTCCATCTGTGCGGTGGTGATGGACGGGCAGAAGCGCTACTTCCCGGGCGGTGCACTCAATCCCGCTTCGCCCCAATCGGACGGCTTCGAGAACCGTTGGTACTCGAGGCAGCTTGAGGCCATGTCCGAGCCGGCTCTGACACCTGTCCCCGGCAGTCGCACGTATCGATTCACCTGGCTTCGTACCTTCCATCATCCGGTGGCCGTGCGGGTTGCCATGACCTCGACGCGCTGTGCGCTCCACGCTATCGAGCTCGATGGCGCGGGCGGATACGCGCCGGGCAAGGTGTATCGAAGGAAAATTCTGGAGATCACACCGAAGGCCTGCGCGCGGTTCGAGGCATTCATCCGGGCCAACGGCTTCTGGGATATCCCGCCAAGCGATCATGTTTCGGGGGCGGACGGTTCCCAGTGGATCGTCGAAGGAGTCACTGCCCAGTACCGCGTGGTTACCCGTTGGACACCCGAATCCGGCCCCGTCCGCACGATCGGCGAGCAGTTCCTTGCGCTGACCGGGTGGCAGTATCCGCAGAAGGAAATGTACTGATTTCGCGTGCCAAGCCTGGGGCGCGATGGGTGTTTTCCGAAAAACCTGGGGCAGAGTCGACTTTTTGCAAAGCAAGCCTTGTGAAAGTGCATTCTGATCCCTGTTTTTGAGAAGAGCAGTGGCTTGGTCTTCGCCGACCAGCTAGGACGGGGCCAGTCCACTTCCGACGTGACCTAGTGCAGCTGGTTCATAAAAGGCAAGGGTCAGAGGCAACTTTTCGCAGAGCAAGGCTTGTGAAAGTACACTCTGACCCCTGTTTAGGCTCCCATCCTTTTGGTTCCATACGAAAAAATCTTATTTTCCTCTGTACTCTCGCCGCGTAGAATAGGATCGCAATTCAGATTAATTTGATTACTCGACTACCACTCTAATGTTAGCGAGTGAGGCCACAGGGAGATGGACTTCATGAAGAATCAACTTTTGCCATTTTTTGCGCTTTTTTTGTCTGTTCTGGTAACGCACAAGTCTAACGCCACAGAAGTTGAAAAGATAATTTGGTGTGACGGCTGTACAGGCGCGCAAAAGTTGAGCTTGGTTCGAAGCGATCCAGCGTTCAACACAAAAAATTCTTTTTACGTTGGAGATATGAGAGCAAGGGTTATACAAAAGTACCACGTTACTCGCGAGGAAAAGCCCCAAGGCGGCGGTTACAATACTTTGGTGCTGGCTGTTGCCCCGGAGCCAGATGTCACAGCTTCGTTCAAGACTCTGACGGACTTTTACTACGCTGGCGATCCGGGATTTACGAAGCATTTTTATTTCCAGATTATTGATTCCACCAGTCCAAACACTTTGAGTTACAGGGAATTCTATACTGGCAAAGGCTTCTCCGAGAATTTATTCGCCACCCCAACGGGCGGAGCGCAGCTCATCACGCCAGTACTCGACTACCCCAATCCACGAGTAAACGTCTATGGCGTGGTGAATCAAAGCCCTGCGCAAAACGCGCTTCTTGATTTTGCCACCACCGGCTTCAAGGGGCAAATTAATACATTAGCTGACCAAGCCCTGAAAGTAGCGAGCACGGCACTGCCCTTGGATCCCTCTCGGATGCCAAGAATTGTGGCTGTAGTCAAGTTTGCAGACGGCAGCCAAATCGCGATCGAGCTGGACACCTCATCAACAAATGCTCATTACGCCATTGTGAAAGAGTCGGCGCGTGACTCTCATAATAATACGGTCCCAGTTACCAAGGATATGATCGACGGCGACGGCTTGGCCTTATATGATTTTTCCGAAGAAGTTGGAAATCCGAATGACCGAATTAACATGCAGTCGCAACTGGGTTGGCTTGGTGCACTTTCTGCCCCTGGTTCTGGCTCTAGTTCTGGTTCAATAGGGACAGGGGGCTTTCACGGATGGGCTTGTACCTCGACCACAGTAAATGGCAATACAACATATACTTGCCGCGCCTATTAGTGGCGAGGAATTACAGGGGGCGTGGCTAATTAGATCTGGCCTTCGTCCGTCAGAAGAAGAACAAAACGGGGTCAGAGTCGACTTTTCGCAGAGCAAGCCTTGTGAAGGTACACTCCGACCTCTGTTTTGCTTTAGTTAGGAAAAATAGATAGTCGCGAGTGCCTTCTAAAAGCGCTTGTGTGGTCGACGCAAAATCAGGGGTCGGAGTCGACTTTATCTCACCTGCCACGCAGTCTTCCGGCAACGCCTCCCGGTACCGCCGGCTCACCATTGCCAGGGTCCCATCGCGCAGCGTGGAAAAACTAGGGTGAGAGTCGACATTTCATTACCCAGTCGCTGTGAGAACACGAGTTCATCCCGGGATCTGTCCCATCTCGACTTTAGCCAGGCGAATTTACTGGAGGCCGAGCGGTGCACCTGACGACCATCATCCTGCTCGTGCTCGCGCTATACGTCGCGCAGATCTTCCTGCAGGAGACCTCGCGCTTCCGGTTTGACCTCAGGGGCATTGTTGGCAACCGCGACGTTCAGCCCGAACCGTCCGTGATCGCGGCACGGCTGGATCGGGCGAAGAACAATCTTCTGGAGGCTTTGCCGATCTTCATCTCCCTGGCACTGCTGGCGCTCACGAGAGGCACCAACCAAGAGGCCGAGGCGTATGGCGCCCTGGTCTTTCTCGTCGCCCGGGTCGTCTACGTGCCCGCCTACGTCAGCGGGATTCCGTGGCTGCGATCCCTGGTTTGGCTGGTCAGCATGTTTGGTCTTCTGATGATGGCGTTGCCGATGATCTAGGCGGCGCCGGGAGACAGGCTTCAGCGTCGCGTCTCCGCGTCAACGCCCCTGCCAACCAAACGAGACACGGCTAGCCAAGTTCGGCTTTCGTTCGCGCCTCTTCTCTGGCTCGATCAACAGTGCCTTTTTCTTGCGCTGCCGGGCGACGGTCTCGACCCAGCCCGTCTCGTTCATCGCCGCACCCTTGAGGCGGGCGCTACCGTTGCCGCGTAGCGCACTCACGTGGCGCCAGCACGCCTTCGCCACAAGCCGCTCACGCGCCAGGTCGTATTAATCGCCGGGTGGTGCGGCGGCGGCTTCAACGCTTCAAAGTTGTTGCCTGGATTGCACCGTGATGGAAGCAGCCGTTCGAACGGCGCCCGAGGCTCTGCGGCGCGACGTGAGCGATGCCTTGAATCGAGCCGTGGGCGGAGTAGGGAGATCAAGCGATGTCGCAGTCTGATGCGATGTCCCTCGAGGCGCCGGCGCCGATCGGTGGCTACCGGCAGTTCGTGCAAGTTTCGGCGGGGAGCCGCCTGCTGTTTGTCAGCGGGCAGATTGGCGAGACCGCGGGCGGGGACGTGGCTGCCTATGGGTACGAGCAGTGCCGCCTTGCCTGGACGAACGTCCTGCACCAGCTGTCAGCGGCCGGTTACGCCGCCGATCACCTGATCAAGGCCACGGTCTTTCTCACCTCCGCCGCGCTGGTGGCGCCACATCAACGGGCGCGCAACGAGGTGCTGGGCGCGCGCCAGCCGGCGCTGAGCGTGGTGATCGTCCCCGCGCTGGCTGATCCGCGCTGGTGCGTGGAGGTTGAGGTGGTTGCCGCGCGTGACGAGGCGCCCTGAGGAGCCGGTGCAGCTGGCGCGTGGTCGGGCGACCTGGCGCACGTTGCCGCCGTCACGCTCCGCTTGCCGCTCACAGTTGTTTTGAATGGTTGTCCTGCGTGAGCAAGCCGGCGATGCAGGGAAGGATCACGACGTTTTTTCAGGGAGCGACCCATGAACACACGGTGGCGATGGATCTTCAGCATCTGGCTCTTGCTGCTTTGGCCCGAGAGCGCCACGGCGGCGACCGACCCGGTGTCGGTGGTGCTGTCACCGGTCGCCGATCCGGCTGCCGCGGGCGAGGGGCGGGTCGTGGTGACGATCAGGAACGACGGTGACGCACCGGTCAACCTGCACCATTTTCTTCTTCCTTTCGGTTGGCCCGAATCGTTGCCGAACAACCAGTTCGAGGTGCGTGGCAGCGACGGCAAGGAGCAGGCCTACATTGGATATTGGGTTGCTTTTGCGGCGCCGCTGTCCGAGGTGCTTGTTCCGCTGGGCGCGCACCAGACACTCAGCGGCACGGTGGATCTTCGTTACTCCTACGCCTTCGACAAGCACGACGACCCGCACTACACCGTGCGTTACCGGCTCGCGGTGGGCTTTGCCGAGGAGGGACAACAACCCGATCCGAAGTCGCCGGATTACGCGACGGACCCCAACCGTTCCCGGGACGTTTTCAGCAACGTGTTGCGGCTGACGGTGCAACCGTAGCGGGCGCGAGGCGGATGGAGCGCGCTGCCGACGGCGAACCGGGTGGTGGCGGGAGGGGTGCCATTGGGGACAAGAAAATCCCGAAGCGTCCCGCTTAGAATCCGGGCCGGCCCAACTCACGGAACGCCCCCATGGCACGCCTGCTACGCCGCATCCTGCTTGTGATCGTGGGGGCGCTGCTTGCCGCCATCGCTTTCGACGCGGTCACCTACGACGCCCGCGCCTGGCAGGCGGACTACGCCCGGCTCAAGCGCGACATGGCGCAGGGCTACGCGAACCTCGACTGGATCGCGACGCACCGCCATCTGGATCTGGCGGCACTCGATCGCCGGACCACCGCGGACATCGACGGCGCGCATTCCCGCGTGCGGGCGTTCCTCGCGCTGCGCCGGTTCGTCAAGGCGTTCAACGACCCGCACCTGCACCTGGTGCCGGGCAAGCGGCCGATCGCCGAGCCGGCCCGCGTGGCCGTGGCCGAGGGCCCATCCATGGCGGTCGCGGCCACGGCCGGCGCCGGTGTCTCTGCAGCAGGAGCACCGGCGGTGGCCGATGATCCGCCGGCCGGCAAGGACTGCGCCGCCGCCGGCTATCAGGAGGGCGATCACGGCTTTCGCTTTCCCTTTGCCCAGGCTCCCGGCTGGCAAGCCGTGGGCAGCGGCGATTTCCCCACGGGGATGATCGGCGACCTCGGCGTGCTGCGCATCGCGCAGTTTGGCGAGGATCGCTATGCCGCCGCCTGCCGGCAGGTTTTCCGGCCCGGCATCGGCCAGCGCGCGCTGCAACTGGCGGTCCGCGCGCTGCAGCAGCGCCGGCTGGCGGATGCCATCGGCACGCTCAAGTCGCGCGGCGCGCGCCGGCTGCTGGTGGATGTCACCGGCAACGGTGGCGGTACCGAATGGGTCAGCGAGGTGGTGGCGATGTTCACCGACCGCACGCTGTCGCGCGCGCAGCCGCGGCTCGTGGTGCCGGCGTGCGACCGGTCGATCGTGTGGAGCGGCGCGCCTGCGCCCTGCGCGATCCTGGAGCCGGCAGGCGAGCGGGCCACGTTGCAGGGCAGCGGCGTCTGGACCGGGCCGCTGTTAATTCTTGCCGATCGCGGCACCGGCTCGGCCTCCGAGGATTTTCTCGCCTGGCTGCAGCAGAACCAGGTGGCGCGCGTGCTGGGCGAAACCAGCGTAGGCGCCGGCTGCGGCTACGTCAATGGAGGCGGTCGCACGCCGTTCCGCGCCAGCCCGTTCGACGTGCGCATGCCGAACTGTGCGCGCTTTCTCGATGACGGCACCAACGAGATCGAAGGCATCACGCCCGACCTGCCGCTGCCGATGCAGGGGGATGCGGCGGTGCAGGCGAGCGCCCTGCTTGCCGCGGTCGGACAGGAGACGTGACCTGTTGAGCCAGGCATGAGCCAAGGGCGGGGTGGATTCCCGCGTTCGGGGGAATGACGGCGGGGAGTGTCGGGCTGTTTGCCGGAGGTTGGCGCGCCAGCTTTACCTTCCCCGCAAGCTTTCCGGCAGCGCTTCGCGGTAGCGCCGGCTCACCATCACGGTGGTGCCGTCGCGCAGGGTGAGCTCGGCGTCGCCGTGCCCTCGCGGCGTTAGCGCGGCGATCTGATCAGCGCGAACGAGGTAGCTGCGGTGCACGCGCAGGAACTGCGCGGGATGCAGTTGGCTGGCGAGTTGAGTGAGGGTGGCGCGCATCAGGTAGCTGCGTTGCGGGGTGTGCAGTTCCACGTAGTTGCCGCTGCCGACCAGGTGAGTCACCTCGTCCAGCGGCACCACCACGCGCTGGCCGCGTTCGGTGATGACGAGTGGCAGTGGGTTGAACGCGTGCGCAGGCATCGCGGCGTGTACGCGGCGCAGGTCTTCTTCGGCGGGCAGCGGGTCGGCGTCGGCGAGGCGGGCGCGCAGGCGGTCCAGCGTGGCGGCGAGGCGCGGGGCGTCGAAGGGTTTGAGCAGGTAGTCGACGGCGGCGACCTCGAACGCGCGCAGCGCGTGCTCGTGGTACGCGGTCGCGAACACCAGCAGCGGCCACGGGGGCGGCAACTGGTCGAGCAAGTCGAAGCCGGTGGACTCGCCGAGGGCGATGTCGAGGAACAGCGCGTCGGCGTTCACGCCGGGCAGGGTGGCGAGTGCGCCGGGCAGGGTGTCCGCTTCCAGTACGACTTCGACGTCGCCGTGCTCGGCGAGCAGTCGGCGCAGCCGAGCGCGGGCAGGCGCTTCGTCTTCCACGATGGCGAGGCGCAGTGTCATGCCTCGGGCTCCGCGGCCCACGGCTCCAGCGGCAGAGTGATATCCACCGCGGTGCCGCCCTGCGCGCCGGGGCCGATCTTCCATTGGTGGCGATCGGGGTAGAGCAGGGCGAGGCGTTCGCGCACGTTGGCCAGCCCCACGCCGGGTTGCGCATCGGCGGCGAAGCCGACGCCGTCGTCTTCCACGCGGCAATGCAATTGCTCGCCGTCGCGGCGCAGGCTAACGGCGAGCCGGCCGCGGCCGTTGCGCAGGCCGTGGCGGAAGGCGTTCTCCACCAGTGGCTGCAGCAGCAGGCGGGGCAGGCGCATGGCGTCGAGCCCGTCGTCGACGGTGATGTCGACGTGCAGCAGGCCGGGTTGGCGCTCGGCCATCAGGGCGGTGTAGGCGCGCAGCCAGTGCACCTCGTCGGACACGCGCACGAAGGCGGAGCCGTCGGCGGTCATCGCGCTGCGCAGCAGGTCGGACAGCGCCACGATCATGCGGTCGGCGGCGGGCACGTCCTCGTACATGCGGTTGGAGATGGCGTTGAGCGTGTTGAACACGAAGTGCGGCTCGATCTGCGCCGCCAGATGCGCCAGCCTGGCTTCGCTGAGCGCGCGGCGCAGCTCGATCTCTTCCAGCTGATGGCGGCGGCGCTCGCGCACGCTGCGAATCAGCGCGCACATGGTGACAATGCTGGCGTAGGTGATGAGGTCTTTCTGGAACTCGTAGACCAGCCCGATCCACACCTCGCCAAAGTCGTACGAGCTGCCCATTGCGGCATACGCGGCCGTGCGCAGCGCCACGATGCCCACCACGTGCACCAGCGAAAACGCGACCGCCGCCGGCAGATGTACCGGCAGGCGCCGCCACGCGCCCGGGCCGGTGACCCGCCAGCGCGATTCGAATGTCGCCACTGCCAGCGCCAGCGCACCGATCACCAGAGCGCTGCTCAGTTCCCACGTGTAGTAGTGCCACGCCACCGCGCCGGGGTTGTCGCGCTGGCTGATCCACACATTGGTGCCCTGCCACAGGCCAATGAAGATCCAGCCGGCGAAATAGAGCATGAGCAGCAGCGGCCGGGTAAGCAGCGTCATGCGCACGGAGCGCGGCTCGGGCGTGGCGTCGGGAAGGGCTTGGGAGTGGGTCGACATGGCGCCGCGATTGGTCGGGAAGTCGGTATTGATAGCCGGGTGCCGGGGTGGGCGCCAGCCCTCGTTGCTCTGCGGCGCGATTCCTGGCGGGTGATCGCGATGGGCTGCGCGGCAGCCACCGCCGGACATGCCCGGCCATGCAGACGTACCGCGTTGGTCTTCTCCACCGCGGTTACCGCGTTACCGGATTCCCGACCCATCCGCGCGCGAGATGCCCCACGTCGGCGGATTGACGCGCAGGAGCGCCCGCCGGTGTCAGTCCGCCTCGCTGGGGCGCGGATGCGGCGGCTCCGGGTGGATCGCACGCAGGTCGGGCGTTGGGTGATCTGCCTGCGGTAACACGGCGCGCGCTTCAGTGGACGCATCGCCCAGCCCACTCGCCGTGTCGGCCGGAGGCGTCGGCGTCCCGGTGGCCATCGCTTCGAACACGCCATCGCGCCGCACCCACGCATGGAACAGCGCCGCCGCCAGGTGCATCAGCACGGTGGCGAACAACAGCAGCGCAAACCAGGTGTGGGCGGTGCGCAGCACGGCGTAGAGGGTGGCGTTGTGCGGGGCAATCGGTGGCAGCGCGACGCCGCCGAACAGCGTCACCGGATAGCCGCCGGCCGAGAGCATCGCCCAGCCAATGACGGGCATGGCGAACATCAGCGCGTACAGCAGCCCGTGCGAGGCCTTCGCGGCCAGCACCTGCACGTGGGGCAGATCGGATGGCAGCGCGGGCGGCGGATGGCGCAGGCGGTTGGCCAGCCGTACGATCACCAGCAGCAGCAAGGCGATGCCCAGCGGGCGATGCACGCTCACCAGCGTCGGTCGCAGGCTCAGCGAGGCGACCATGCCCACCCCGATGAACAGCATCGTGAAAATCGCCAGCGCCATGCTCCAGTGCAGCACGCGTGCGGTCAGGTTGAAGTGGCGCGTGGCGGCGGGGCGGCTCATGGGGTGTCTCCCTTCGGCGCGGCATGTCCGGTGGCCGCCTCGGCCCGGCCGCCGGCGATATCCCGCTCGCGGCGATTGAACGACACCGAGTACACCGCCGAGCGTGCGGCCAGGATCGGATCGTCCGAGCCCTGCACGCCGCGTGGCAGCACCAGCGGGTCGAAGTTGATGTCCCGACAGGCGCCATTGGCCTGCGGCGCGCTGCGCTCGATCACCAACGTGCCCACGGTGACGTGCGTGCGCGAGGCCGGCCACGGCGTGGAGGGATCGGTGATCGGGTCGCCCGGTTCGGCGAGGGTCACCACCATGTCCCAGCGCAGCGGGTGCTGCGCCAGCCGCGCGGTGAGGTCTTCACTGAGAAAATCCGCGTCCGCCGCGGCGCGCTGCTCGGCCGACATGGCCTCGAAGGTAGTCTGCGGCTGCATCGACCAGCGCACGTAGCGCCCCTCGCCCGCGGCATTGATGAAGCGGAAGGTGTTGACGCCGTTGAACGTGGTGTTGGCCCAGCTGGTGGACCAGGGCGCGGTCTTGGCCCAGGCGGCGAAGCGGGCGAACTCCGGGTGCGCCTTGGCAAAGGCGGCCTGCCGGGCCGGATCCGGCTTGCCGGTGGTTGGATCCGGGGCGTTGGCGCGGGTCTGCTCGTAGAACGCCTGCGCCGTGGCGACGCCGAAGAACGGAAAGCTGTTCATCGCCATGCGCCACTGCTGGCCGTCGTCGGCGGTGAGCTGCAGCGCCATGCTGCGCACGCGGGCCTTGCCGTCCAGACCGTAGGGTGAGCCGCCGCCGATCGACAGCCGACCCACAAACGGCGTGCGCGCCGCCGCGAACATGCGCGCGCTGGATAGCGCCACGCCCTGGCCGTTGCCCTCGAAATAACCGGCCACGCAAACGCCCTTGGCATGCGCGCGGCGAAATCCGCGATAGACCTGACCGTTGGCGTCCTGGATGGCGTCGGTGAAGCGCTGCGGCGTGAGCCGATGCGGCGTAAGCCATCCGACCGTCCAGGCAAAGGCGAGCGCCAGCGTGGCGACGATGGCGGCAATGGCCAGCATCGCGGGCCAGTTGCGCTGGCGCGGGGAGACCGGGCGCGGCGTGGGGTCGGGCATGGGGACGTCCTTGGGGAACAGGCGAGGAGCAGCTTCCTTCGCTGCACGGGGCTCGGACGTTACGTGCGCGCGCCTGGCGATCCATCGATCGCCGGGAGTGCGGGCAGAGACGCATCGGCGTGGAGTGGCGCTGAATCCCGCGCAAGACCGCCTCGAATGGCTCACGCAAGACGCATCGTACCCCTGTTCATTTTCCAGCCAGCTACCGAGGCGATATCCGCGTAGCCTTTCGCGGCTGCATCCTCTGGCTTGAACACCCATGACCGATCCCAGCCACGGCCCGCATTCGCGGGCGGCGATCCCGCTTGCGCCATCACTCGATCCGACCATGGCCGACGCACATCTGCCGCGCCGATTTCGCCCGCTCGGACGTCGCGTGGTGGGTGTCACGCTGGCGGCCATGGTGCTCGGCGCCTTGGTCGCGGTGGTGGCCTGGCTGCTCACCGCGCTGATCGGGCTGATCACCAACCTGGCGTTCTACGGCCGCTGGGATACGGCGCTGAGCAGTCCCGCCGGCAACCACCTGGGCCTGTGGGTGATCGCGGTGCCGGTGGTCGGCGGGCTGATCGTGGGCGTGATGGCGCGCTGGGGCTCACGGGCCATCCGCGGCCACGGCATTCCCGAGGCGATGGAGCAGATCCTGCTCAACGAGAGCCGCATCCCGCCGCGCATGACCTGGCTCAAGCCTGTGTCTTCCGCCGTCGCCATCGGCACCGGCGGGCCGTTCGGCGCCGAAGGTCCGATCATCGCCACGGGCGGCGCGCTGGGTTCGCTGATCGGCCAGCTCGCCCACGTCACCGCCGACGAGCGCAAGACGCTGCTCGCTGCCGGTGCCGCGGCGGGCATGGCGGCGGTGTTTTCTGCGCCGGTGTCGGCGGTGCTGCTGTCGATCGAGCTGCTGCTGTTCGAACGCCGCGCCCGCTCGCTGATTCCGGTGGCGCTGGCCGCCTTCGTCGGCACCGGCGTGCGCTACCTGCTGGAAGGCAACGAGCCGATGTTCCCGATGCCGGACATCGCCACGCCCACGTTCGGCGCGCTGGCGGTGTACGTGCTGCTGGGGCTGATCGTGGGCGTGGTGAGCGTGGGCGTGACCAAGCTCACCTACGCCATCGAGGACGGCTTCGAGAAGCTGCCGCTCCACTGGATGTGGTGGCCGGCGCTTGGCGGTCTGGCGGTGGGCGTTATCGGTTACTTCCAGCCGCTCACGCTGGGCGTGGGCTACGCCAACATCACCGCGGCGATCAGCGGCCAGCTCGGTTTGGTCGGGCTGCTCACGCTGTGCCTGGCCAAGCTCGCCTCGTGGTCGATCGCACTGGGCAGCGGCACCTCGGGCGGTACGCTGGCGCCGCTGTTCACCATCGGCAGCACGCTGGGCGGGGCGATGGGTTTGCTGGTGGCCACCGCGCTGCCGGCGCTGCATGTCGATCCGCGTCTCGCTGCGCTGGTGTGCATGGCGGCGATCTTCTCTGGCGCGTCGCGCGCGTTCCTCACCTCGGTGGTGTTCGCCTTCGAGACCACCCAGCAACCGCACGGCCTGCTGCCGCTGCTCGGCGCCTGCGCCGCGGCCTACCTCGTCTCCGGCCTGATGATGCGCAACACCATCATGACCGAGAAGATCGTGCGCCGCGGCGTGCGCGTGCCGTCCGACTACAGCGCCGATGCGCTGGACCAGATCCTGGTGCGCGATGCGTGCAGTCGCGAGGTGGTATCGCTCGCCGCCGAGCAGCGCATGGGCGAGCTGCGCGCGTGGCTGGCCAACGCGGGGAATGTCGCCAAACATCAGGGCTTCCCCGTGCTCGACGCCACCGGCAAACCGCTGGGCGTGCTCACGCGCCGCACCCTGTTCGACGCCAGCGTGTCGGACGACGCCACCGTCGGCAGCCTGGTCAACCGTCCGCCGCTGGCCGTGCACGAAGACCACAGCCTGCGCGAAGCGGCCGACCACATGGTGGAGGCCGACGTTGGCCGGCTGATCGTGCTGGGCAAGGGCGACTCGCCGCAGATGGTCGGCATCCTCACCCGCGGTGATCTGCTCAAGGCGCACGCGCAGCGGTTGCGCGAGGCGCGGCAGATGAGCAGGCATCTTCGGCCGGCCAGGTAAGTGCGTCCGCTGGAGCGCGTGCGCGGCGTCTTCGGCTGCCTGCCGCGCGGGGCGACACGTCACGCACTTGATGCACGGGTGCAGATCGCTGCGACCTCGGCCCCTCACCCCAGCCCTCTTCCCAGCAGGGAGAGGGAGTGAGCTCCCAGTTGCAGTTCACGCGGGCGACGAGCGGCCGTTGCTCGTTCTCTCCCGGCCGGAGAGAACGAGACCTGCAGCCAAAGTTCACGCAGGCGACCGACGGCTTTTGATCCCTCTCCCCAGCGGGGAGAGGGAGGGCGCTCCCAGTCGAAGTCCACGCGGGCGACGGGTGGCCGTTGCTCGTTCTCTCCCAGCCGGAGAGGGAGCGAGCTGCAGTCAAAGTTCACCCAGGCAATGAGCGGCTTTTGCTCCCTCTCCCCCCGGGGAGAGGGCTGGGGTGAGGGGCTTTTCAGCGCGTGAGTGCCATACCTGCAGAGAGCGGCCGCGCCATGACGGCGGCGCCCGGCTCACCAGATCAGATCGTCCGGCACCTGGAACTGGCTGTAGTACGCGTCGTCGTCGCTGACGGGCGTATCGGTAGCAGCAGGCTGGGCGTGATCGAGCACGATGGCCGACGGATCGCGCTCGCGGACCTTCTCAGCCGCGCCGCGCGGCAGCAGTTCGTAGCGGTCGTCGAGCGCCACGATCACCAGCGCGCCGCTGGCCAGCTGGCTGCGCATGGTCTCGTTCACCAGCACGCTGCGGATGGCGTTGTCGTGGGTGAAGCGGTAGTCGATCTCGCCGCTGCGCTTGACCTTGTGCGTGGCGATGATCTGCCGCACCTGCGCCCGCAGCTCGGCGGCACGCGCCTGCGCATTGCGTTCGGCGGCCAGCGCACGATCGCGTTCGGCGCGCTCGGCCTGCAGGCGGGCGTGGTCGACCGCGTCTTCGCGCGGCGGGGCGGGCGGCGCCTTGGCCACCTTCTGCTTGTTCTGTTCGCGCGCGACCTGGTTGACCTTGGCCTTGTTGACCAGGCCGGCCTTGAGCAGCTGGTCCTGCAGGAGATTGCGCATGGGCTTGGATTGGCTGGTACGGAGCCGCCCAGTCTACCGCCGCAGGAGGGCGCACCCGAAATGCGCGGCGCTCGCCGCGGCGCCGCGCTGCACAGCTAGACTGCGCCGATGCCCGCGCGTACCACCCGCACCACTGCATCCGCTGCACCGCTGCGGCGTCCGCGCGTGGGCGAGGCGCTGGCGGTGAAGGCGGCGCGCGAGTGCCGGATCATTGCCGCCGCGCTGGCGAACACGCGCGATCGCCACGCGGCGATCCATCGGGCGCGCAAGTCGATCCGCCGCGCCCGCGCCATCCTCGCGCTGGGACGCGACGCCTTCGGCGATGCGCTGGCACCGATCGACCGCAGCCTGCGCCGCGCCGCGCGTGACCTCTCCACCTTGCGCGACGCGCACGTGGTGGTGGCCACGGCCTGCGCCCTGGCCGATGCGCACGGGGCGGCCGAGGCCGCTGCGTGGCATCGGGTGGCCGACCGGCTGCAGGCACGCAGCGATGCGCTGCTGGCCCAGGCGCTGCAACGCGACCCCGCGTTCGCCGCCCGCCGGGCGCGTATTCACGCCGTGGCACGAGCGATCAGTGCCTTGCCGTGGCACACGCTGAAGCGCAAGCCGTTGCGCGGCGCACTGCAGCACAGCGAGCGCCGCGCCGAACGCGGGCGCGAGCGCGCCGGCGCCAAGCCCACCCCGGAGCGGCTGCACCAGTGGCGCCGCCGGCTGCGCCGGGCGCGGCTGCAGCGCCAAGCCCTGGCCGGCGTGGACGCCACGCTGCTGCCCACGCCGCTGCGCGGGGAGGGCAGCGGCAAGCTCAAGCGCCGCATCGACGCACTCGGCAAGCGGCAGGACCTGGCCGTGCTGGCCTCGCTGCTGGGCAAGGCCTGCGACGATCCGGCCGAGAAAGCCGTGCTTCGCCGCCAGCTGCGCGAGGCTGCCGCCGGGGCGCCGGCGTGACCCGAGCGCAGTTGCTGCTGCGCACGGTGCTTGGCGTGCTGGTGGCGGGGCTGGTGGTCGTCAGTGGTGTCTGGGGCGCGTTCGCGCTGTGGTATCAGGCGCCGGGCGGGCGCCCGGGCCGGGCGGTGTGCAGCGGGTTGTGGGTGCTGCTGCTGGTGGCGCTGGCGTGGCTTGCTGCGGGAGGCGAGGCGCGCGTGGCGCTGGCGGGTTACCTCGTCGCGCAGGCGCTGGCGTTGCTGTGGTGGCGCAGCATCCGGCCTTCGCACCAACGTGTGTGGGCTGATGACGTGGCGCAATTGCTGCACGGGCAGGTGGAGGGCCATCGGGCCACGCTGCATCACGTGCGCAACTTCACCTGGCGCCGCGACGACGACTATGACGTGCGCTGGGAGACCCGCGTCTACGACCTCGACCATCTGGCGGGTGCCGACGCGATCCTGTCGTACTGGGACAGCCCGGCGATCGCGCACGCGATGATCTCGTTCGGCTTCGACGACGGCCGGCACCTGGTGTTTTCGGTGGAGATCCGCAAGAAGCGGGGAGAGGCGTTCTCCGAGATCGGCGGGTTCTTCAAGCAGTTCGAGATGATCCTGGTGGCAGCGGACGAACGCGACATCGTGCGCGTGCGTACCAACGTGCGCGGCGAGGACGACTACCTGTTTCCGCTTGTCCTGCAGCCGGCCACGGCGCGGGCGCTGTTCGTCTCCTACATCGACGCGGCCAATGCGCTGGTGGCGCGGCCGGCGTTCTACAACACCATCACCTCCAACTGCACGACGCTGGTCTACCGCATGGCACGTCAACTCAACCCGGGCCTGCCGATGGACCCGCGGCTGCTGCTCACCGGCTACCTGCAGGGCTACCTGCGCGACAACGGCGCGATCGACGCCAGCGAGCCGGCAGCGGTGCAGCGGGCCCGTGCGCGCATCACCGAGCGCGCACGCCGCAGCGGACCGCATGACGATTTTTCCCGCGCCATCCGCGCCCCCGCCTGAAGGAACCTGCGCATGACCCCGTCCTATGTGGCGCTGCTGCGCGCCGTCAACGTCGGCGGCACCGGCAAGCTGCCGATGAGCGAGCTGGTGGCGATGTGCGAGGCGCTCGGCTTCGCCCAGGTACGCACGTACATCGCCAGCGGCAACGTGGTGTTCACCAGTGCGCTGGCGGAGAAGATGGTGAAGGCCCGGCTGGAGGAGCGCTTGCAGGCCTACGCCGGCAAACCGGTCGGCGTGATGGTGCGCACTGCCGGCGAGATGGCGCGGGTGCAGGCCGACAACCCCTTTGCCGAAGCGCCGGGCAATCGCGTGGTGGCGATCTTTCTCGATGCCGCGCCGCCGCCGGACACGCTCGCCGGCGTCAGCGGCCAGCAGGACGAGCGCATCGCCCTGGGCCGCCGCGAGATCTACGTGCACTACGGCGACGGCATGGCCGACTCGCGCCTGAAGATCAAGGCTGCCGCCCACGGCACCGGCCGCAACATGAACACCGTGGCGAAACTGGCGCAGATGGCCGCCGCGCTCGATGCATGAGCGACCTCGCGCTCAGAACGCGATCTGGGCGCGCACTTCGACCACGTTCGGGTCCACCGCCAGGCCGCGGCGCTCGCTGCGGGCATGCACGTAGTTGGCCTGCAGCTTGAGGTAGCGGCTGAGGTACCAGTTGGCGCCGACGGTCCAGTTGCGCTCGGTGCCGCCGAGCACCGGTGCGTCGTCCAGGTCCAGCTCGCTGTAGCGCACCGCCAGTTCCAGCGCGCCCCAGGCGCCCTTGGGGCTGACATCGCCCACGTTGCCGGCCTTGTAGCCGCGTGATTCGCCGGTGACCACCCAGCTGCCCAGCGCGTACCAGCCCTCGCCGCGATACGACGGGCGGCCATTGGCCAGGCTCACGCGTGCCTGCAGGTACTCGCCCTGCAGCGACCACGGGCCGCCAATCCACAGCGCCTCGACGCCTTCGCGGTCGATCCGGTCCACCAACGAGAGGCTGCCGGAGTCCACCAGTCGTATCGAGGTGAGCCCCGCTTCGGGCCGAGCGCGCAGGCGCGCGCCGGGAGCGTGATAAGCGCCGCGGCCGTCGGTGCTGCCGTCGGGCGTCTCGCGCGAGGCGGAAAGCCCCAGGTGCAGCACGTCGCCGCTGGCATGGCGAGGGGTCCAGGCGACGCGCGCGGCGGTCATGTGGCCGTCCGAATCACCCTGCAGGTCGCCGCCCCAGTAGTAGCCCGCGTTGACCAGCCAGGCCGGGCGCACCAGCGCCCAGTCCACCCCGATGCGGCGGCCGGCGTACAGCGCCTGGGTCGGCAGCGCGGTCTCCATGAACGTGGTCGAGCCGGTGCCCGTGTTGCCCTCGAAGCCGACCGGCGTCTTGCTGTAACCGGCGCGCACGGCGCCGGCGTCGCGGCCGAGCAGCGCCTGGGTCTGCACGCGTGCAAACACATCCAGCCAGGTCTTCGCCTGGAAATCGAACACGGCGGTGGCGTCGTAGACGTTCTTCTTTTTCGCGTAGATGCCCAGCTCCTTGCGCCGGCTGGTCTGCGCGTCGTCGAAGCGGCCGTCGTCGTGGGAAAACCGGTTCACGTCGTACTGGTACTTGAAGGCGATGCCGAGGTCGGTGCCGTCCTCCAGCACCACGTGCGTGGGCCAGTTGTCGGAGAAGTCGCTGGGCTTGGTCTGGGCGGCGAAGGCGGCGGCGGGCAGCAGGGCCAGCGCCAGCGACGAGGACAGCAGGGAAATGCGGGTCATGCGGGGAATTCCGGAGTGGGCAGGGGCAGGGCGGCCAGGCAACGCGGCGGTCGCGCAAAGCGACCAACGCGGCAAGGCCAGCGCCGGTGACGCGCGGCGCGTATGCGTATCGGCCCGGCGCGGCGGCGACTTGAGCGGGCGCTCGCTACACTCGTCGGCGGCGCAGCGTTGCGCGCGGATCGGACCCGTCGATGTTTGAACTCAAGGGCATGCTGTCGCTGCACGCAGGCGAGCGTCACGCCGGTGGCGTGGACCGCATCGAGCTGCTGGCGGCAATCGGCGAGACCGGCAGCATCAGCGCCGCCGCCCGCGCCGTGGGCATGAGCTACAAGGGTGCGTGGGACGCGATCGACGCGATCAACAACCTCTCCGACGAGCCGCTGGTAACACGTGCCACCGGCGGCAAACGCGGCGGCGGCACCCGACTGACGCCGCGCGGGCAGCGCCTGGTGGAGGTGTTCCGCCAGATGGCGCAGCAGCACGAGCGCTTCGTGCAGCAGCTGGGCGAGCTCGGTGCCGCGGCGATGCAGGACATCCAGCTGATGCGGCGCTTCACCCTGCGCACCAGCGCGCGCAACCAGCTGGTCGGCACCGTGGTGGCGCTGGAGTCCGGTGCGGCCAACGACGCGGTGACGCTGGCGCTGGCTGGCGGGCAGCAGCTGGTCGCCACCATCACGCGCCAGAGCACGCACGATCTCGGGCTTGCGCTGGGACGCCAGGCGATTGCGCTGATCAAGGCCTCCGCGCTGGAGCTGATCGGGGTCGATCCGGCCACGGTGCCGCCTGCACCGAACCGGCTCATCGGCATGATCGCGTCGATCGAGCGCAGCACGGTGAGCGCCGAGGTCGCGATCGACCTGCACGGCGGCGGCGCGCTGGTGGCAACCGTCAGCGAGGCCGCGGCGCAGCCGCTGGCCGTGGGGCAGGCGGTGCTGGCGGTGGTGGATGCGTCGAGCGTGTTGCTGGGCACCACCGACTGACGCGCTCATGACGCGGGCCGCGTGGCGTCGGCGTGGATGCGGCCGTCGCGTATCTCCAGCACGTGCTGGCCGAGCACGTCGACATCGGCCGGATCGTGGGTGATCACCAGCATCTGCACGTCCAGCCGCGCCTGCAGTGCCACCAGCTCGTTGCGCAGGCGGCCGCGCAGCGGCGGGTCGAGCGCGGCGAACGGTTCGTCCAGCAGCAGAAGCTCCGGCTTCGGCGCCAGTGCGCGGGCCAGCGCCACGCGCTGCTGCTGGCCGCCGGAGATCTGCCACGGGTAGCGATTGGCCAGGCCGTCCAGCTCGAATGCATCGAGCCAGCGTTGCGCCGCCTCGGGCACCTTCGTTCGCGCAGGCTGGCGCAGCCCGGCGGTGAGCCCGAACGCTACGTTCTGCGCCACCGTGAGATGCGGGAACAGCGCGTAGTCCTGGAACACGTAGCCGATGCGCCGTGCGCGCGCCGGCACGTCCACGCCGCGGAAGTCGTCGAACAGCGTGCGGTCGCGCACGGCGATGTGGCCCGCGTCGGGGCGGATCAGCCCCGCGATGGCGCGCAAGGTGAGGCTCTTGCCCGAGCCGGACGGGCCGAACAGCACCACGCGCGCGCTGTCGGAGCGGAACGCCAGATCGAGCGAGAACGGGCGCTGCGGGTCGGCCATCACGCGGCGGATGTCGACATCCAGGCGCATCGTCAGGCGCCCCGGCGGGGCGCGCGGGCGCGCGTCAGACGGCCGGCCAGCACCAGCACCACCACGCAGGTCACCGAGGCCACCGCCACCAGCGTGTTGGCGCCGGCGTCGTCGCCCGCCTCGATCGCCGAATAGATCGCTACCGACAAGGTCTGCGTGCGGCCGGGCAGGTTGCCGGCAATCATCAGCGTGGCGCCGAACTCGCCCAGTGCGCGGGCGAACGCGAGCAACGCGCCGGCGACGATGCCGCGGGCCGCCAGCGGCAGCGACACGCGGAAGAACACCGCCAGCGGCGCCAGGCCGAGCACCCTCGCCGCGTCTTCCAGCTGCGGCTCCACGTTCTCGAACGCGGCACGCGCGGCCTTGTGCACCAGCGGAAACGCAGCCAGCGTGGCGGCGATCACGGCGCCCTGCCAGGTGAACACGGGATTGATGCCCAGCTGCTCCAGCCAGCCGCCGATCACCCCGCGCCGCCCCAGCAGCACCAGCAGGTAGTAGCCCAGCACCGTGGGCGGCAACACCAGCGGCAGGGTGAGCAACGCATCCACCGTGTTGCACCAGCGCGAGCGCCAGCGCGACAGGCCGTAGGCCACCGCGACGCCCAGTACGAGATTCAGCGCGGTGGCCCAGAGGGCGACCTTCAGCGAGAGCAACAGCGGCTGCCAGATGTCCGGCGTCACGCTCAGGGCGCCAGGAAGCCTGCGTCCGCCAGCAGCGCCTGGCCACCGGCGGAGCGCACGAAGGCGATGAACGCGCGCGCCTCGTCCGCGTGCTCGGTGTGCGCCACCACTGCGATCGGGTAGCTGATCGGCGTGGGCGAGGGAACGCGCAGCGCCACGGTGACCTTGTCGCGTGCGATGGCCGCGTCGGTTGCGTAGACGAAGCCGGCATCGACCTCGCCGCGCACCACGTAGTCCAGGCACTGGCGCACGTTCGCCGCCAGCACCGCCTTGGACGACAGGCGCCGGGTCAGGCCGGCGCGGTCCAGTACGCCCTGCGTGTAGCGTCCTACCGGCACCGAAGCCGGGTTGCCCCAGGCGATGCGCTTGAAGGCGGGGCCGGCCAGATCGTCGAGGGCGGCAACCCTGGCGCCGCCCGTTGGCACGATCAGCACCAGCTGGTTGGCAGCGAAGTTCACCCGGCTGCCCGGCACGATCGCCTGCTGCGCCTGCGCCTTGTCCATCGCCACCTGGTCGGCGGAGGCGAACACGTCCGCCGGCGCGCCGTTGGCGATCTGCCGCAGCAAGGTGTCGGAGGAGGCGAAGTTGAGTACCACATGCGTGCCCGGGTGCGCCTTTTCATAGGCCGCGGCCACGCCCTGGAAGGCGTTGGCGAGACTGGACGCGGCCGAGACCACCAGGTCGTCCGCGTGCGCGGAGCCGGCGATGCCGGCGAGCGCGAAGACAGCGCCGGCAAGGCGGCGTTGCAGCGATGGCATGGACATGCGAGCTCCCCGGCGTGTCGTTATGTAGATCGCTATATAACGACGAAAGCCACAGCGGAACAAGCGTTTCGGCGTTACCGGCTGCGGGCGAGGGCGACCGTGCCGCCGAGCATCAGCACCGCGGCCAGGGCAAAGCCGGCGGCCGGCGAGTGCAGGCTCCACGCCAGACCCACCGCGGCGCTGGAGACGAACCTGGCCACGCCGTTGACCGTGCCCAGCGCGCCGTAGCTGGTGGCGAGCCGGTCTGCCGGCACCATCGCCGCGGTCACGGTGGACTCCAGTGCTTCCTGCGTCGCCACGTACAGCCCCGCCAGGGCGAAGATGCCGGCCAGCGCTGCAAGGGTCGCGCTGTCCCGCCAGAACGCCAGCGCGGTGAGCGCGGCGGTGAGCACGCCCATCGCGTAGCCGGCCAGCAGCAGCGGGCGGTGCCCCAGCCGGTCGGCCAGCGCGCCGATGGGATAGGAGGCAAGCACCTGCACCATGTTGCGGCCGACGTAGAGCAGGCCGGCCACCTGCGCGGCGCGCACCACGCCCATGCTTGGCGTGAGCAGGGTGGTGGCGGCGAGGATCAGCAGGCTGTGCGAGAAGTCGCCGATTCCGAACAGCCCCACCGCGCCCAGATAGCGCTTGAAGCGCGGCGGCAGCGTGCGCAGTGACTGCATCAGCCGCAGCGACGGGTTGGTCGAGTGTTCCGGATCGCGCACCAGCAGCAGGAACGACACCACGGCGAGCGCGCCGGGAACCAGCGACAGCCACAGCACCAGCCGGAATGGCCAGGCACGGTCATGCATCGGCAGGGTCTGCGCCCAGCCCAGCAGCACGCCGAGCAGCGGCCCGGCCACGGCGCCCACCGTGTCGGCCGCACGGTGAAAACCGAACGCGCGGCCGCGGGTTTCCTCGCTCACCGCCTGCACCACGATGGCGTCGCGCAGCGGTCCGCGCAGGCCCTTGCCGAACCACGACAGCAGCCGCCCGGCGAGCAGCAACGGCCAGCCGGCGGCGAGCGCGATCAGGGCCTGCCCGACCGGCGTCAGCGCGTAGCCCAGCACCACCAGCGCCTTGCGATGGCCAAGCCGGTCCGCCACGTGGCCAGCGGCCATCTTGGTGAAGCTTGCCACCGCATCGGCCGCGCCCTCGATCAGGCCGAGCGCGGCAGCCGGCACGCCGAGCACGGCGAGAAATCCCGGCAGGATCACAGTGGTGGTTTCGTAGCAGAAATCGCCCAGCGCGCTGGTGATGCCGGCGCCGGCCACCGTGCGGTTCAACCAGTGCGGCCGTGCCTGTTCTGCGTCGGGGGAGCGGATGGGCTGCATCGTGCACTCCGGTAGCGAGGGGGCATCTTGAACCTCAGGCGGATCATGCGCGGATTGACCCGCCTATGGGCTGCTCGTGCCGCCCGAGGTGGCACACGGCTTGGCTCGCCGCGCACCACAGGCCCGCGACAGGACTGCCGCCGCAGGTCACTGCGGGTGCGGTGCCTCGCCCGCGCGTTGGCGCCCGCTACGCCTCACGCCTCAGAGCTGGCTGCGGATCGGCCGGGTGAGCCATTCGCCCAGGCGCTGGCGCAGGGGGCGCCGTTTCCACATGTCCAGCGTGTAGCGCTGCGCGTGGGCGAGGTCCCGCTCCATCACCTCGGTCATCTGCGCGGCGAAGCGTTCGCTGTAGATGTTGAGGCTGGCTTCGTCGTTGAGGTTGAACGAGCGCAGGTCGAAGTTGGTCGATCCCACTGACACCAGGCGCCCGTCGAGGATCAGCATCTTGTTGTGCATCATGGTGCGCTGGTACTGGTAGATCTCCGCGCCTGCTTCGAGCAATTCGCCCCAGCACATCTTCGACGCCATGTGGATGAGGTGCGAGTCGATGTAGCGCTCCGGCACCACCATCCGCACGCGGGCGCCTCGTTCGCAGGCGGCGCGCAACGCGCCGAGCATCACTTCATCGGGCAGGAAGTAGGCCGCCTGCAGGTCGATCGAGCGGCTTGCGGCGGTGATCGCGAGCAGGCACATCAGGTGCATGCTGGCGCTGCCGCCGGCGGGCGAGCTCACGAACAGGTGCATCGGCAGGTCGCCCCGCGGCTGCAGCGGCGGGTAGTAGTGCTCCCCGTGCAGCACCTTGCCGGTGGTCTTGATCCAGTTGTCCATGAAGGCGGCCTGCAACTGCGCCACGATCGGGCCTTCCACGCGGAAGTGCATGTCGCGCCAATGGTCGGGGTCCTGCGCATGGCCGGCCCACTGGTCGGCAATGCCGACCCCGCCGGTGAAGCCGATGCGGCCATCGACCACCAGCAGCTTGCGGTGGGTGCGGTTGTTCAGGCGTCCCACGCTGTACCAGCGAATCGGGTGGTAGCGCTGCACCTGCACGCCGGCGTCGGTGAGCTTGTCCAGCAGCCGCTGGTCGATCCGGGCGCTGCCGGCCCAGTCGAGCATGACGTGCACGGTGACGCCGGCCGCCACACGCTCCGCCAGCGCGTCGGCAAACCTGCGGCCTATTTCGCCGGCCCAGTAGATGTAGGTCTCGAAGGTGATGGTGTGCTGCGCCGAGCCGATCGCCTCCAGCATGGCCGGGAAGATCTCGTCGCCGTTCTGCAGTGGCTCGATCGCGTTGCCCTGAAGCACGTCCGGCCCGAGCATCGCGTTCATCTCTAGCTCGAACTGCGGGTCGGCCACGGCGTGGCAGTGGGCAATGTCGTGCCGGACGTGCTTCTCCGGCCGGTGCAGGTTGATGGCGATACCGATCAGCGCGGCCGTTGCCAGCGCGGTGATGACGATGGTGGCGATCATGCGGTGCCTTCCAAGGGTTGCTTCTCCTTACGTTCCAGGGTCCAGCTGGACCGCGTCGTCGCCAGGCGCGACACGGTCAGCGCTGCTGCGCCAGCCAGGCGCGGCGGGCGCGGTCCAGATCCGCCGGAGTGTCGATGTCCAGCGCATTGGCTCGCTCGATCATGCTCACCCGGTCGGCCTCGGCCGCCAGCAGTGCACGTGCGCCGCGATCGCCCGAGCTGGCCGCGAGCACGTCGAAATACTGGCGCGGAAACAGCGCCGGCGGGCCTGCCGTATCGCCATGCCGGACGGCGACGATGCGCTCCGGCACGCGCCCATGTTCGGCCAGTACCGCGCGCAGGATGGTGATATCGATCAGAGGTTGGTCGGCCAGGCACACCAGCACGGCCGATGCCTGCGGATGGTGTCGCCGCAGGTGGCACATGCCCGCGGCCAGCGAACTGCCCATGCCCTCGCGCCATTGCGCGTGGTGCAGCCGCTGCACGGGCAGGTCCGCCAGCAGCGGCTCGACCGCCTCGGCATGGGCGCCGGTGACCACGATCACTGCCAGCCCGGTGGCCTGCGCCGTCTCCACCGCGCGGCGCAACATGGCCTGGCCGCCGACCTCGGCCAGCTGCTTGGCGCTGCCGAACCGGCGCCCTTCGCCGGCAGCGAGCAGCACGATCACCGGCGCGCTCGCGCTCATCCGTGGATGGCGCCGTCGTTGTCGCGGAGCGGGCCGCCGCTGCGTCCGTTGATCACCGCCATGATCTCGGCGGCGACCGCCAGCGCGATCTCCTCGGGCGTCTCCGAACCGATGTCCAGCCCGGCCGGCGCGTGCAGCCGCAGCCGGGCCAGTTCGGGCGCGCCGCGCATCCGCGCCACCCGCTCGCGCGAGCCGAGCGAGCCGGCGTAGGCGACCGGCGTGCCGGCCAGCGCGGCGAGCCAGGCGATGTCCTGTTCCAGGTTGTGGGTCATCACCACCACCGACGTGTGCGCATCCAGCGGCAGCGCCTCGTGCAGTTGTGCCGGCGTGCTGCACACGGTGTGCAGCGACGCCGGCAGCTCAGGCGATTGCAGCCGCGCCGGGTCGTGGTCGACCAGCGTGGTCTGCCAGCCCAGCGCCGTGGACAGCGGCAGCAGCGCGCGGGCGGCGGCGCTGGAGCCGATCACCACCAGTGCGTGCGGCGGACGCACCGACTCGATCAATACGTCCAGCGTGCCGCGCGGCGATGCCAGCTGCTGCGCGCCGGCGCCGCGTTCGGGCCAGGCGGCGCAGGCGTCGGCGACGACAGTGGCCACCGCCGGATCGCCAAGGCTGTCAAACAGCCGGCGCTGCGCACTCCAGACCATCCGCTGCGGCAGCACCGTCTGGCCGTCGATGGCGAACAGCGTGGCCAGTCGCGCTTCGGCGCGCGCATGCAGGCAGCGGGCGAGGTGGTCGGCGAAGTCCGTCGTGCCGGCCGGGGCCAGCGGCTCGATCAGGATCTCCAGCTCGCCGCCGCAGCCCATTTCCATCAGCACGTCGAGCCCGGACTCGCTGTTGTAGTTCACCCGTCGCGGCACGCCGCTGGCGATCACCTCCAGCGCACGCGCCACGATGTCGCGCTGCGGGCAGCCGCCGGAGAGCTCGCACACCACGCGGGCGTCGTGCAGCACCAACATGTGCGTACCGGGGCGGCGGAAAGTGGAGCCGCGCGTGCGGGTGAGCGTGGCCAGCGCGGCGCGTGTCTCGCCGTCCTTGCGCAGTTGGCGCAGGGCATCCAGCAGTTGGGCCAGTTCGTGCGGGGAGTTCATCGCGGAGCGATACGGGAGGGGGTGGAGATCACGCGCTGCCTTGGGTCGAAAGAGATGTGGGGATGGTATCGAGGTTCGTGTGTGTGGGTGGGCTCCGGGTGCGCTTGGGTGCGGTGCGAGTCGGTCAGTGCGCGCTGGGCTTGTAATGAAAGGGAACGACTTCGACTTCGAGCTCGTCACCCCGGCGAAAGCGGGAGGCATTTTTCAACGGCGGATGCCGGTCATCCACTTTGCTGCTGCCGAGCCTGCCTGCCAGCCGTTCCGACAGCCGTGCCGTGCGTGCCGCTCAGGCGGCTGCGTTTGGTGTGCCACGAGGAAAAGCTGGAGGGGCCGCCGGCTGGGAGCAACATCACGATGGATCCCTGCCTTCGCCGTTGAAAATCCTTCCCGCTTTCGCGGGGATGACGGCCGAAAGAGGCTTGACCGGCGAGGCCGCGGGGCCGCGTTAATGCGGGGACGACAGACGGAAAGAAAAACGCGAGAGGCGAACAGCGAAGGCGAAAGGGCAAAGCCCTGCGTAACCGACCTCCTGACTTGTAAAAGTGCGCTGCGCGGTGAAGGCAGGCGATGAGCGATCAGTAGCACACGCGGTACGTCCTCGGAGAGGCGGCTGCCTGGAGCAGGGAAGCGACAGCGAGTTGAATGACTGACACTCGCCGCCGAAAAGAGCCTCCCTTGGTCGCTGCAATGGCCGCCGCGGAGTACACGGCCGTCATTCCCTTGCTTGCAAACCGGAGCGCGCCCTGGAGCCCGTCCCGCCGGAGATCGGCAGGCCGGGCAGCCTGGCTCAGCTGACGGTGGACGCCAGCAGATCCTCGATCTTCACCGGCAGGTGCCGCACGCGCACGCCGGTGGCGTGATGCACCGCGCTGGTGACCGCGGCGGCGAAGCCGGCCAGGCCGATCTCGCCGATGCCGCGAGCGCCCAGCGAGTTGAGCTTGGTATCGGGATAGTCTAGGAACAGCACGTCCATGGCGGGCGAGTCGGCGTGGGTGGTCATCACGTAGTCGGCTAGGTTGCTGTTGATCGCCTTGCCCCAGCGTGCCTCGTACTGGGTTTCCTCGAACAGCGCCATGCCCACGCCCATCGCGATGGCGCCCTCGATCTGGTTGCGCCCGGTCATCGGGTTGATGATGCGGCCGGCGTCGATCACGGTCAGCACGCGCTCGATGCGCAGGCGCGCGGTCTGCGGCTCCCAGCTGACCTCGACGAAGTGCGCGCCGTACGAATGCATCGAAAACTTCTTCGCTTCGTCGTCGCCGAAGGTGCTGCCGGACTTGCCCTTGCCCTCGACGTGCGCCAGTCGCGCCTCGTCGAGCACCTGGGCGAACGGCACGCCCGATTCGGCGGCAGTGTCCTTGCGGTGCACGCGGCCGTCGGTGAAGGCGAGCTGGTCGGCCTTGGCGCCCTTGAACGCCTGCGCGTGCGCAGCGGCGGCGTCGAGCAGTTGTTCCACCGCCTTGCCGGCCGCCTGCGCCACGGCAGGCACCAGCGAGCCGGTGGCCATGGAGCCGCCGGACAACGGGCCCGGCGGCAGCGCGCTGTCGCCGATCACCACCTTGACCCGGTCCACCGCGATGCCCAGGTCGTGCGCCACCATCTGCGCCAGCATGGTGTAGGTGCCGGTGCCGATATCCTGGGTGCCGCTGGCCACGCGCACGCTGCCATCGGCGTTGAGCAGCACCGACACTTCGGCGGCAAGGCGCTGCGCCATCCACGAACAGGCGGCCACGCCCCAGCCGAGGATCTTGCCGTCCTTGCGCATGGCGCCGATTGCCGGATCGCGCTGCGACCAGCCGAAGCGCTTGGCGCCCTCGGTGAGGCACTCTTTCAGGTGGCGCGAGGAGAACGGGATGTTTTCGCTCTCGTCGATCTCCGGTTCGTTGCGCAGGCGCAGTTCCACCGGGTCCATCTTCAGCGCCAGCGCCAGTTCGTCCATCGCCGATTCCACCGCGAACAGGCCCGGCACCGCGCCGGGGCCGCGCATGGCGGTGTTGGGGGCGATGTCGCGTCGGGCGCAGGCGCTGGTCACCTTGAGGTTGGCCGTGGAGTAAAGGAACGGGGTCGCTTCGCCGCAGTCTTCCTTGGTGTGGTCGCTGCGCGAGGTGGCGTAGAGAAAATCCTGCCGCAGCGCGACCAGGTCGCCGTCCGGCGTGGCGCCCAGGCGCATGCGCTGCTGGGTGTTGGTGCGATGGCCGACGTCGTGGAACATCATCTCGCGCGTGACCACCAGCTTGATCGGCTTGCCCAGGTCACGCGCCGCCGCGGCAGCGAGCAGCGCGTGCGGCCACGGCCACAGCTTGCCGCCGAAGCCGGAGCCGAGGAACTCGGTGACGATGCGCACGTTCTCTTTCGGCACGCCGAGCATCTGCGCCATCACGTTGCGATGGTTGATGATCGACTGGGTGGTCTCGTAGAGCGTGAAAGCCTTGCCGTCCCAGATCGCCAGGCTGGCGTGCAGCTCGATCGGATTGTGCGTCTCGCGCGGCGTGGTGTAGGTCTGATCCACCGTCACGGCCGCATCGGCCAACGCCGCATCGACGTCGCCGCGCTCGGAGTCGGTGGTCTGCTTTTCCTCGGCGGTGAGCTGCATGCGCACGTCCGGCGCGGTGACGTCGCGGTACTCCACCTTCACCTTGCGCGCGGCCGCGGTGGCCTGCTCGAAGCTGTCGGCCACCACCATCGCCACGTACTGGCCGTAATAGCGGATGGTGTCGTCCTCGAACGGCGGGCGCTTCTCGTCGATCGAGCCGGACTTGCCCGGGCGATAGAACGTGCCGATGTTGCTGCGCGTGTAGACCTTGCGCACGCCGGGCATCGACGCGGCGGTGCTGTCGTCGATCGCGGCGACGGTGCCGCTCGCCACGGTGGCGCACACCGGCACTGCATAGAGCAGGCCGGGGAAGTGGTAGTCGGAGCTGTAGCGGGCGGTGCCGCTGACCTTCAGCGGGCCGTCCACGCGGGCGTAGCCGTGGCCCAGGGCGGGCGGGGTGCGGGATGCGTCGGGTGCCATGAGTTCGTTGCTCCTGCAGGGCCGCGCTTACGCGGCGGCCACGGTGGAAAGGGCGTGGGTGAGGCAGCGCTTGGCCAGCTCCACCTTGAAGGCGTTCTCGCTCTGCGGCTGCGCATCGCGCAGGGCCGCACTGGCCGCCGCGGCGAAGGTGGCCGGGCCGGCCAGCTGGCCGACCAGCGCCTGCTCCGCCTCGTGCGAGCGCCACGGCCGTGTGCCCACGCCGCCCAGCGCCACCCGGGCGTGGCTGATGCGCCCGCCGTCGGTGGCCAGCACCACGGCGGCCGACGCCAGCGCGAATTCGTAGGAGGCACGGTCGCGCAGCTTGAGGTAGTGCGAGCGGGCGCCGTGCTTCGGTGGCGGCAGCAGCACGTGGGTGATCAGGTCGCCCGGCTGCATCACCGTTTCGTGCTGCGGGGTGTCGCCTGGCAGCAGGAAGAAGTCGGCGATCGGCACGATCCGCTCGCCGTCGGTGCCCTGGATCGCGATGCGCGCCTCCAGCGCCGCCAGCGCCACGTTCATGTCGCTGGGATTGGACGCAATGCAGTGCTCGCTGGTGCCGAGGATGGCCAGGTTGCGGTTGGCACCGTCGATCGCCGGGCAGCCGCTGCCGGGCTCGCGCTTGTTGCACGGCATGTTCGCGTCGCGAAAGTACATGCAGCGCGTGCGCTGCAGCAGGTTACCGCCGGTGGTGGCCATGTTGCGCAGTTGCGCGGAGGCGCCAGCGAGCAGTGCCTCGGACAGCACGGGGTAGTCCCGTGTCACGTCGGCGTGCCGGGCGAGATCGGCATTGCGCACCAGCGCGCCGATCTTCAGCCCGCCCTCGGACGTGCGTTCCACCTGCGCCAGCGGCAGGTGGTTGATGTCGACGACCTGGCCGGGGGTTTCCACGTCCAGTTTCATCAGGTCCAGCAGGGTGGTGCCGCCGGCGACAAAGCGCACGCTGGCGCCTTGCTGGGCGGTGGGGGAGCGGGCGCCGGCATCGATGGCCTGGCGGGCGTCGGCGGCGCGGACAAAGGTGAAAGCCTGCATGGTGTGTCTCCCTTCAGCCCTTCCGGACCTGCTGGATCGCCGCAACGATGTTGGGGTACGCGCCGCAGCGGCAGATGTTGCCGGCCATGGCTTCCTTGACGTCCGCATCGGCCGGGCCCCACGGCTCGTCCAGCAGTGCCGTGGCGGACATGATCTGGCCCGAGGTGCAGTAGCCGCACTGGTAGCCGTCGTGCTGCAGGAACGCCTGCTGCATCGGGTGCAGCTGACCCGGCTGCCCGAGCCCCTCGATGGTGGTGACTTCGCCCCCCTCATGCATGGCCAGCAGGCTGAGGCAGGAGTTCACGCGTCGCCCGTCGGCATGCACCGTGCACGCGCCGCACTGGCCGTGGTCGCAGCCTTTCTTGGTGCCGGTCAGGTGCAGGTGTTCGCGCAGTGCGTCGAGCAGCGTGGTGCGCGGATCCACGGTGAGCGTCTCGGGCTTGCCGTTGACGGTGAACTGCACGGTGACCTGGTCGTCGCCCGCGGTCGCGCCTGCGCCGACATCCGGCACGTGGGCCATTGCAGTGGCCGCCAGCGCCTGGCCACCCAGCCCGAGCGTCGACGCCGCGCCGGTCATGCCCACCATCTGCAGGAAGCTGCGGCGGCTCAAGGTGAGGTTGACCCGGTCGGCGGAGTCGAAGGTGGTGACGCACTGCTCGGGCGTGGGATCGGACATGGCTGGCTCTCCGGAGCTGGCTGAGACGGGCGGGAATGCAATGCAGGACGCCGCGCAGGCCAGGCGGCCCGTACGGCAATCGCGGAGGTTAGTGGCGCTGCGGTAAAGCTGCGGTGATTCGCGCGGCCGGCGGCCCGGCGGGCAAGCAGATCGAAGGATCGGCGGCAGTGGCTCACCGCTGGCGTGTGCCGGAGCAACGCAGGCGCCGTGCGGGAATCTCAAAGAATGAATGCCGGCGACGGCGCCCCCGGATCCTTCCGGTTGTCACCGCCGCCGGCATTCACCGCCCGATCTCATCGTGCCCCCGTCCACCGGCGCAGCAGTTGATCGCGATCAACTTCGGGGTCCGCCGCGCCGGGCGGCAGATGCAGTTGATCCTCGTCAAGCGGCACGCACCGGTGCTCGCGGAGCATCGGGCTTCCCCGTGGCCGCACCGCCACGCGTTTCCCGGTTTCCCCGGCCAGTTTGCCCGGACATCTGCTCATGGAGGGCTTCATGATCCACGCCGCGCCTGCTTCGGCACCGCATGTTCTGGTAGATACCCACGCCCCAGATTGCCGGCGGCCGCAGCGGCCTGCCGACCCGGTCGTCGCACACGCCCCGACGGTGGGCGCATGAACACCGACGGCCTGCATCCGCTGGATGCGATCCGCGCGTCGGCAATCCGGCTGGACGACAACGACGGCGACTACGATGCGCTGCTGGATGCCACCGCCTCGTGCAGCATCGTGATGCTGGGCGGGGCGACTCGTGGCACCGCCGAGTTCGCGCACATGCGCGACGCGATCACCCGGCGCCTGATCGTCGAGCAGGGCTTCGACGCGGTGGCGGTGGAGGCGGACTGGCCCGACGCGTGGCGGGTGCATCGCTATGTCTGCGGCGACAGCCACGACGCCGACGCGGGCGAGGCACTGGGGGACTTTGCGCACTTTCCCGGCTGGCCCTGGCGGAACACGGTCGCGCCCGCGTTCATCGAATGGCTGCAGCGCTACAACGCCCTGCGTGACCCGGTGGCGAAGGTCGGCTTCCACGGGCTGGACAGCTACAGCCTGTATCGCTCCGCCCGCGCCGCGATCCGCTGCCTGGAGCAGATCGACCCCGAACAGGCGGAGCTGGCGCGCGAGCACTATGCGGTGCTCGATCACGTGCGCGACCCGCAGCGTTACGGCTACGAGGCGGCGGCGAGTTTGCAGCCGGCATGCCGCGAAGCGGTGCTCCGCTGCCTGACCGAACAGCTGGCCGCCGCGCCGGCGTATCCACCGCGCGACGGCTACAACGGCACCCAGGCTCCGTTCTTCGCCGCGCGCCAGGCGCAGGCGGTCGCCAGTGCCGCGGCGTACTACCAGAGCATGCTCGGCACCCGGCAGGCACGCTGGAACCTGCGCGAATACCACATGACCCAGACGCTGTTCGCGCTGCAGGCGCATCTGCGCGAGTGCGGCCGGCCAGGGCGCATCGTGGTGTGGTCGCACAATGCGAGTGTGGGTGACGCGCGCGGCACGCAGGCCGGCCACGCCGGCGAATGGAGCATGGGCCAGTTGGCGCGCAAGCGCGCTGGCGCCGCCGCGATGCTGGTGGGCTTCACCACCAGCGGCGGCCAGCTCTGCGCGGCACACGCCTGGGACGGCGAGCCCGAACGCATGGCACTGCGGTCGCCACGCACCGACAGCTACGAGGCCCTGTTCCGGCGCACGCGGCTGGAACGCTTCTACCTGCCGCTGCACGGCGCCTCGCCGGCCGTGGTGCGCCGTCCGATGCTGCAGCGCTCGGTGGGCGTGCTGTACCGGCCCGACGCGGAGTTCGAGTGCCATTACGTGAGTGCCACCCTGGCGCAGCAGTTCGACGCAGTGTTCCACCTGGACCAGACCACCGAGCTGCCGCCGCTGCCGGCAGGTTGGTCGGGCGAGGCGGGTGATCCCGGTTACCTGCCGATGCGGCCGTGGCGGTGAGCCCCGCTCAATAGCGCACGAACAGCGGCATCTGCGCCTGGCGCAGGATCAGGTGGGTGGGGTCGTCCAGACAGCTCTCGCTGCGTCGAGGCTTGCCATGGGCACCGATCACCAGCAGGTCGGCCCGATGGTGCGAGGCATAGGCCAGCACGGCGTGGGCGGCCGTCTCGCCACCGGCGGGAAGCGTCTCGCGCCGCGCGGCCACGCCGTGCGCGCGCAGGTGTCGCTGCGGATCGAACGGTGGCTGCACCCGGGTGCGTCCGCCCGGTGCCGGCCCCGCGTCGGCATACAGCAGCACCACGTCGCCGGCTTCATGCAGCAGCGGGAGCGCCGCGTGCAGCGAACGGGTCGCGTTGGGCGAGCCGTCCCAGCCCACCACCACGCGCTCCAGCCGCCCGCTGATGTACGGCGTGGGCGGCACCACGATGCAGGGATGGCCCGAAAGCAGCACGCCGTGCAACAGCGCGGGCAGGGCGCCGCCCTCGTCCTGACGATCGAGCACCAGCAGGTCGCTGGTGTTGCCGGCCACATCAAGCACGTCCCGTGTGTCGCCCAGCGCAACCTGCCAGTACGCCTGGCCCACGCCCTGTGCCCGTGCCCACTCGGCAAAGCCGCGACTGGCCAGCATCGCGCAGTGAATCTCGTCGGTGGCGTGCGCCGCCCATTCGGCCAGCCACGGCACCGTGCCGGCCGCGGGCGCCGTGTAGGGCAGCCGCGCTCCGGCATGCAGGCCGGTCAGACTTGCGCCCAGCTCCGCGGCCAGTGCGGCAGCGTAATAGGCGGCTGCGCTCCAGCGACGGAAATCGGGGCAATAGGTGAGCACGTCGCGGATACGCGGTTCCGCACGTGCCGAGGCGTGCGCGCCGGTACCGGCGATGGATGCGGGGGCTCCGGCATGCGGAGCGGCGGCGGTGGCAGTGGCAGTGGCATGCATGCGCGCGATCTGACGGGAGGTGGACGCCCACCTTGCATCGATATGGCATGCGCCGATTTGATCCGTATCAACGGCGCATCCGCAGCCAGGCCTGACACTGCGCGCCGGCCTTTGGTGGAACCGCTGTCATGCAGGACCTGCTTGTCCACATGCGTTCGTTTGGCGCATGGCCGCCTGCAGCGGAATTCGGTGCGCGTCTGGCCGCGCTGTTGCAGGCGTCGATTACCGGTGCATTCGTGACGCCATCGCCGCTGGGCGTGGCGGCGGCGAGCCAGCACCCGCCGGAACTGGTTTCGGCGGTGCTATCCAGCGCCCGCGCCGCCATGGACGTGGCGCAGTCGGCCGCGCAGTCGTTCGTGCGCTGGACCGCCGAACGCGGCGTTTCGCAGGCCGCCTGGCACGTGGCCGAAGGCGATGCCGCCGACGCACTGGCGCAGCTGGGCACATGGCATGACCTGCTGCTGCTCGATCGTGGCAGCGATGCCAACGGTCACACACCGCCAGAACTGGCGCGGATGATGCTCGCCTCCAATCTGCCGTGCATCGTGGTGCCACCCGGGCCGGTGGTGGAACCGACGCTGGATTGCGTGGCGGTGGGCTGGAACGGCTCGCGCGAGGCGCTGCGTGCCATCCACGGCGCGCTGCCCCTGCTGCAGCGCGCCGAACGGGTGGTGCTGCTGGAAACGCCGCCGCGCCAGACGCTGCCGGAAATCACCTGGAAGCCGCCGTTCGACATCGACACCTATCTGCAGCGGCACGCCGTGCACGCAGAGCACCGCCCGCTGGAGCACGACGGCGCCGCGCCCGGCGAGGCGCTATTGCACGGAGCCGAGGAAACAGACGCGGACCTGCTGGTGATGGGCGCCTATGGGCGCAGCCAGCTCAGCGAGTGGTCGCTGGGCGACGCGACCCGCCACGTGCTGGCGCACGCGACGCTACCGGTGCTGCTGCGCCACTGAGCCACAGAGCCACAGAGCGTTCAGCGCACCAGCAGCACCGGCACCAGGCAGCTGCGGATCATCGTCGTCGTGGTGCTGCCCACGATGAGCTGGCGGATACGCGAGTGCCCGTACGCGCCCATCGCCAGCAGGTCGATCGCGTGGTCACGCACGTAGTCGGCAATGACCGCGTCGGCGTGACCCGGGATGGTTTCCATGCGGGCCGCCACGCCCGCCGCATCCAGCAACTGGCTGGCCCAGTGCATGGCCGCCTTGCTCTCGGCCGACTCGCTGGCCACCATCACCACATGGCATTCGAGCCCTGCGAGCAGCGGATGGCGCGCGGCCAGTTCCACCGCCTTGCGCGCGCTGGCGCTGCCGTCGAAGGCGACCAGCGCGCGTTCGATCGGCTTGAACGCGCGCGAGGCCACCAGCATCGGCCGATCGATCGCACGCGCCACGCGTTCCACGTTCGAGCCCAGGTGCAGCCTGGCCATGTCTGCGGCTTCGCCGCGCTTGCCCATCACCAGCAGGTCGAACGCGGTGTCGAGTTCGGTGAGCGCATCCACCAGGTCGCCGTGGCGCAGCCGCGGACGGGCCGATTCGACGCCTTGCGTGCGAGCCTGCCGCGCGGCCTCGTCGAGCAGGGCGCGGCCGCGTTCCAGCGCCAGCTTGCTGAGCTTCTCGTCCAGCGCGGCCAGTTCCTGCAGCAGGGCCTCATTGCTGCCCAGGCCGATGCTGCCGCTGAGATTGGCGGTGGCAGCGTGCTCGGGATGGCGGTCCAGCGTATGCATCAGCTCCATGCCCGCGCCCATGCGCGTGGCGGCCCAGATGGCGTGGTCGAGCACGCTCTGCGTGTAGATCGAATGGTCCAGACAAGTCAGTACGGTTTTCATGGGGTTGTCCTAGTGGCCCATCAGTTGTTCGACGGCCTCGGGCTTGTCGTGCACGCCGAGGCGATCGACCAGGGTGGCACTGGCTTCGTTGAGGCCATGCACCACCACGTCCGTGCCTTCGCGGCGGAACTTCAGCACCACCTTGTCCAGCGCGTTCACCGCCGTGAGATCCCAGAAATGCGCGCGACTGACATCGATGCGCACGCCATCAAGCACCTCGCGGAAGTCGAAGCCGGCGGTGAAGGTATCGGCCGAGGCGAAGAACACCTGGCCGGTGACGCGGTACTCGCGAATGCGCTCGTCGGCGCTCAGCGCCGAGCCGATGTGCAGCACCCGGCCCACCTTGCGCGCAAAGAACAGCGCACTGAGCAGCACGCCCACCAGCACGCCCTTGGCCAGGTCGTGCGTGCCCACCACCACGACCACCGTGGCCACCATCACCACGCTGGAGGATTTCGGATAGGTGCGCAGATTCCTGATCGACGACCAGCTGAAGGTGCCGATCGACACCATGATCATCACCGCCACCAGCGCGCCCATCGGGATCAGGCTCACCCACGGGCGTGCGAACACCACCAGGATCAGCAGAAAGATGCCGGCGCACAGCGTGGACAGCCGCCCGCGGCCGCCGGATTTCACGTTGATCACCGACTGCCCGATCATCGCGCAGCCGGCCATGCCGCCGAAAAGCCCGGAGACGATGTTGGCCGTGCCCTGGCCGATGCACTCGCGGCTCTTGTTGCTGGACGTATCGGTGAACTCGTCCACGATGGCGGCCGTCATCATCGACTCGAGCAGGCCCACCACCGCCATCGGCAGGGAGTAGGGCAGCACGATGCGCAGCGTCTCCAGGTTGAACGGCACCTGCGGGAACAGGAACGTGGGCAGGCTGTCCGGCAGCGTGCCCATGTCGCCCACGGTGCGCACGTGCACGCCGGCCAGCACGGTGAAGATGGTCAGCACCACGATGCAGATCAGCGGCGAGGGGATCACCTTGGTGAAGCGCGGCACGCCGTAGATGATCGCCAACCCCGCCACCACCAGCGCGTAGACCTGCCAGGGTGCGCCGATCAGCTCCGGCAGCTGCGCCATGAAGATCAATATCGCCAGCGCGTTGACGAAGCCGGTCACCACCGATTTGGACACGAAGCGCATCAGCGCGCCGAGCTTGAACACGCCGGCGAGCATCTGGAACGCGCCGGTGAGCAGGGTGGCCGCCATCAGGTACTGCAGGCCGTGATCGCGCACCAGGGTCACCATCAGCAGCGCCATCGCGCCGGTGGCGGCCGAGATCATGCCCGGCCGCCCGCCCACGATGGCCACGGTGACTGCGATGCAGAACGAGGCGTACAGGCCTACTTTCGGGTCGACGCCGGCGACGATGGAGAAGGCGATCGCCTCGGGGATCAGCGCCAGGGCGACCACGGTGCCGGCGAGCACGTCGGCGCGAACGTTGGAGAGCCACTCCTTGCGGAGCTTTTGCAGATGCATGGGGAAAATCCGGCAGGGACCGCCGCCGGCCCTGCCGGGCGGCGATCGATCAAGAGGTGATCAATCAAGGGGTGATCAATCAACGGGTGATCAATCAGCAGATGGGTGCGAATGGCGCGTGTCCGGACCGCACGGTCCGGGGGCGCACAGCCGTCCTAGCGCCTAGGGCGGGACAGCCGGGCTGGGCCGGGTAACCAACGCAACACGGGGGCAGGCATACGAAAGCATCACGACATCATAACAGCGCGCCACAGCGGACCGGACCGTGCCGCAAGACCGCCGCCGGCCGCGAGATGAGGTCGTTGAAGATGCTGTTACCCATCGTTACAAACGGTTGCCCGTTTGCGTTCGTCGGCGCCCGGTAGCGGCGGTAATTTGACGGTCCGCCTTTTCCCTGATCACGTCCGAGGACTGTTCATGCGTACGCCCGCCCATGACGACCCCGCCGCGACGGCTCCGCTGCCGGCAGCACTCCTTGCAGGCAGCCGCAAGGACATCAATATCGAGGAACTGCGCCGCCACGTGCCGGTGATCCGGCGCAAGGTGCTTGCCGGGCAGTATGCGTACCGCTCGGGACAGCCTTTCCACGCGCTTTTCCTGGTGCACGCAGGCTTTCTCAAGACCTGCGAACTGGCGCAGGATGGCCGCGAGCAGGTCACCGGGTTCCGCATGCGCGGCGATCTGGTCGGCGTCGAGTCGATCGGGCTGGGCAGCTACTGCTGTGACGTGATCGCGCTGGAAGACAGCGAGCTGTGGGAGCTGCCTTACCCGCCCGTGTTGCTGGCATGCCGCGCATTGCCGGACCTGCAGATTCGCCTCACCGCAGCCCTGGCCGAGGAGATCCGCCGGGATCGTTCGTGGATGCTCGCGCTCGGAACGCTCAGCGCCGAGCGCCGCGTGGCTGCATTCCTGTTCGACGTGGCGCAGCGCCATGCCGCCCTGGGCTTCAGCCCGCGCCACTTCATCCTGCGCATGGGGCGCGCCGACATGGGCAGCTTCCTTGCGCTCAAGCACGAGACGGTGACCCGGGCGCTATCGCACCTGGCCAACCTCGGCTATGTGTCGGTACAGCGCCGCGAAGTGCGTGTGCTGGACGTGGCCGCACTGGCGGACATGGCCGGCCAGGCGACCGCGGCGGTGCATTGAGCCGCGGCGTCAGTGCGGCGGGTGGCAGCGGGTGGCTCTAGAGCGCACTGCGGCCATCCAGCACCTGCCGCGCCGCCACCGCCAGTTCGTTGCAGCGATAGGGCTTGGGCAGCAGCGGCATGCTCGGGGGCACCGAGCTGGTGCCGCCGAGCGTGGTGCGTTCATAGCCGGACGTCAGCAATACCTTCAGCGAAGCGCGCTGGCTCTGCGCCTCGCGCGCCAGGTCCACGCCGGTCATGCCGCCACCGAGCATCACGTCGGAAAACAGCAGGGCAATCTGCGGCAGGGTCTGCAGCATTTGCACCGCAGTCTCGGCGTCGGCGGCCTCGTACACCTGATAGCCCATCGAGCGCAGGAAGGTCGCCGCGACCTGGCGCACGTCCGGCTCGTCCTCGACCACCAGGATGCTTTCGCTGCCGGTGACCTGGGCGGTCTCCACCTGGCGCGTGCGTACCGTCGGGGACAGCGCCACCGGCAGCATCAGGTCGACGCGGGTGCCGCGGCCGGGTTCGCTGTCGATGCTCAGCTGTCCGCCGGACTGGCGCACAAAGCCGTACACCATGCTCAGGCCCAGCCCGCTGCCCTTGCCGACGTCCTTGGTGGTGAAGAACGGCTCCAGCGCGTGGGACATCACCTCGCGGCTCATGCCGCTGCCGGTGTCGGCCACCTCGAACACCACGTAGCGGCCGGCCGCCAGCCCGAGTTCCTCGATCGCCGCCGACAGCGTCCGCTCGTGCACGCTGATCATCAGCTTGCCGCCGCTGGGCATCGCGTCGCGGGCATTGATCGCGAGATTGACCAGGGCCGTGTCCAGTTCGCCGGGGTCGGCGTACACGGCCGGCACGCCCGGCGGGCAATCGACCGTGAGCGTGATGCCTTCGCCCAGCGTGCGCCGCAGCATGTCAGCCACGCCGGCCAGCGTGTGTTCCGGTTGCACTGCGGTCGGCAGCAACCGGCGCCTGCGGGCGAAGCCGAGCAGCTTTCGGGTCAGGCTGGTGCAGCGGTCCACGGCGCGCGTGGCGCTGGCGATCACTTCACCGGCATCGGCGCGATCGACCGCGCCCGCCTCGAGCAGCTGCAGGTTGCCGGAGATGACGGTGAGCAGGTTGTTGAAGTCGTGCGCGATGCCGCCGGTGAGCTGGCCGAGCGAGTCCAGCCGCTGTGCGTGCGCAAGCTGTTCCTCGCTGCGGGTGCGCTGGATGGTAGCGGCAAGCATGTTCGCCACCGATTGCAGGAAGTGCAGGCTGTCGTGGGTGAACGACTCCTCCTCGCGCGCCAGCGCCAGCACCATGCCCATGGGTTCCACCCGGTCCAGCAGCGGCACCATGGCGGCGTGGCGAAAGCCGAGCTGTCCCAGCGTCTCGCGGAAATGCGCGAATTCGCCCTCGGTGTCTCCGCCGATGGCCAGCAGCTCGATGTCGCTGGGCACGATGCGGTGCCGCGCACCGTCGTGGGCGAACGCGTCGTTGATCGCCTGCCGCGTGCCGGGGGAGAGGCCGGTGGCCGCCCTAATCTTCAACTCCTCGCTGCGTGGCTGGATGAACACGATGGCGATCGACTCGGTGTCCATCGCGGCCGAGAGCAGCGAGGGCAGGTCGTCGATGGCCGCCTCGTAATGCGGCGACTCCAGCACCAGCCGCCCGGCCTGCGCCACGAACACGTCGAAGCGCGCACGGGCCATCGCCTGGCGCTGGCGCTGGGTGGCGGAAAGGTCGCGGATCGACGCGGCCAGCAGCGTGCCCTCGTAACTGACGATCGGGCTCAGCGCGATTTCCACCGGAAACGTTTCGCCGTCACCGCGCACGCCGATCATCTCGTGGCCGGCACCGGTGCGGTGGGCGTGGAGCGAGGCATTCTGGCCCGCATCCTGGCTTGTCGGCAGGCCCTCCGGCAGCAGCGTTTCCACCGCACGGCCGACCAATTGGCGGGGCGCGTGGCCGAACAGCGTGTCCGCCTGCGGGTTGGCCAGCAGGATGCGCCCGTTGTGGCCGACCACGATCATCGCGTCGGCGGCGGTGTCGAAAATTGCCCGGAACAGCTGTGACTCGGGCACCGGTTGCATGGCGGTCATTCGCGTTGCACCGGCTCCGCGAACAGGTAGCCCACGCCGCGCACCGCCTTGATGAGTATCGGGTGGGTGGGGTTGGGCTCGATCTTGCGGCGCAGCCGCCCGATCTGCACGTCGATGGCGCGATCGTACGGGCCGGCGTCGCGGCCGTGGATGCGGGTCATCAGGTCGTCGCGCGAGAGCACCCGGTGCGGGTGTTCGAGCAGCACGCTGAGCAGCTCGTACTCACCACTGGTGAGCGCCACGGTCTCCCCCTCGGGGCTGGTGAGGTGCCTGGATTTGGGATCGAGCCGGTAACCGGCGAAGTGGTAGTGCCGCGGCGGGCTGATCACTTCCGGACGGCCCTGGTCGGCGGCACGGCGCAACACGCTGCGCACACGGGCGAGCAGTTCGCGCAGGTCGAACGGCTTGGTCACGTAGTCATCCGCGCCCAGCTCCAGCCCGACCACCCGGTCCACGGACTCGCCGCGGCCGGTGATGATGATGACCGGCCCGCGCCAGTGCTCATGCAGGTGACGGGTGAGCTCGAAGCCGTCCTCGCCGGGCAGACCCAGGTCGAGCAGCACGAGCTGTACCGATTCGCTGGCCAGCCGCTCGTGCATCGAGGCGCCGTCGCCGACGACGGTGACGCGAAACCCCTGCGCACCGAAATACCGCTGCAGGAGGGCGCCCACCTCCTCGTCGTCGTCCACCACCAACAGATGCGCTGCTGCCTGGACCGGAACGGGCGGGGTAGGGTTGGTCATGCAGATCCTCGTTAAAGACGATGAGGGCGGCCTGATCTGGACAGGCGGACTCGAAACAGATCGCAAGAACGTGCACTCCTTGTGACGATACACCGGGTTTGCGGCAGCGCGGCAAATGCGAACAGATCTCGCCGCCAAGCGACGAGACGCCCTGCACCTCGCCCACCTTGGCCAACCGCAAATCATGGGGGGCGAGCGTGTCGGCGGCGTGAAAAGGCGGACGCGACAGTGTCGTGTCGCAGCCGATTGCTTGCGTTCTGAACCCTCCACCGGCTACCCCGCCGCTGTAACCGTTGCCGCGGCAGCCCCCGCGACGTATGCGCTCACACCTGCCCGCATGGGCGGTGTCGACGCCGACTGAAGCAATGCAAAACGGGGCGTCGCGAATGCGGGATCGAGAGCTCGTTTGCCGACGCGGGACGGCCGGCGATCTCGCGGAATGACCCGAGGATTGCCTCGTTGGACCGACCTTTTCTGGCGCAATAAATTTCGAAGTTGTGGACGTCCAGCCGTCCATCGTCTGCGCATGTTCTTTCGACTCACGCGCAGGCGTGGCGAGGCCTTTCCGCGCCGTTCATCCCGCGTTGATCATCGCTGCACTTCGTGATGGTTACGGTAGATCTTCCTCGTCGCACACACCGGTTGCCGCACGTTGTTTCCGCAAGGGCAAGACGTCGTCGTGATCGTGCGTCGAACGCGTTACACGCCCCGGGAGATGTGCATGAAAAAGCGCGCCGTGTTCAGTGCAGCCGACATGTCGGAGGTCCGCGAGGCGATGCATGCCGCGCGGTCGGCTGGCATCGCCAACGACGATATTTCGCTGATCGCCCGTGCCGACATCGAACGCGAGAACGTCCCGGAAGATCGAAAGGTCGGCGAAGGCGACTTCTATCCCGCCGCCGTCAAGGGTGCCCTGGGCGGCGGCGCGGTGGGACTGCTCGGCGGTTTGGCTGCGGTGGTGGTGGCGCCGTTCGGCATCACCGTCGCCGGCGTGCTGGGGCTGGCCCTGGCCGGCGCGTCGCTCGGCACCTGGTCGAGCGCGTTAGCCGGTTCCACCGTGCCTGACCCGGTACGTCGCGAGTTCGAGGACGAGATCGCCAAGGGACGCATCCTCATAGTGATCGACGGCGAAGAGGAAGACACCCTGCCGGCGGCCATCACGGCCGTCTCCGCCACGCGTGCAGTGCATCTGCCGTTTGATCGCCCCACCGTCATGACATGAGCGGTGTGACAGCGAATGAACCACGCCGCCAGGCAAGGCCGCCGGTCGCCCTCGGCCTATCGGCGCATGGCCTCGGCAACGCCTCCGCCTTCGGCAGGGCAGCATGAGCCAGATCTTTTCACCGCGCGCGGGCATGTACGGATGGCTGGCGCTGATTGTCTCGCTGGTACTCGCCAGCAGTGCAGTCCTGGGGTGGCGGGCGCTCACCGCGGAGCCGCATGCGATCGACGCGCCGGTGAACCAGCCGGTGCCTTTCAGCCACGAGCACCACGTGGGTGAGGTCGGGCTCGACTGCCGCTACTGCCACACCACGGTGGAGACCTCGGCCTACGCAGGCATGCCGCCGATATCCACCTGCATGACCTGCCACTCGCAGCTGTTCACCGACCAGCCGATGCTGCAGCCGCTGGTGCAGAGCTGGGAGACGCACGTGCCGCTGCAGTGGAACCGGGTCAACCAGCTGCCGGACTTCGTCTACTTCAACCACAGCATCCACGTCGCCAAGGGCGTGGGCTGCGTCAGCTGCCACGGCCGCGTCGACACCATGCCGCTGATGCGCCGTACGGCGTCGCTGTCCATGCACTGGTGCCTGCAGTGCCACCGCGCGCCCGAGAAGTACCTGCGCCCCCGTTCGAAGGTGTTCGACATGGCATGGCAGCCGGAAGACCAGAAGACGCTGGGGCTGGCGCTGATCAAGCGCTACGACATCCACACCTCGCGACTCACGGACTGTTCGGTATGTCATCGATGACCCCCTCGCAACGTGCCATGGAGCAGGCCAGGCGCCGGCTTGCCGGGCAGGGCGGCCAACGGTTCTGGCGGGCGCTGGAGGAACTGGCCGAGGATCCGGGCTTCCGCGCCGAGCTGGCCACCGCGATGCCGCAGATGGCGTCGCTGGCGCCGATGGACCGGCGCGGCTTCCTGCGCCTGCTGGGCGCGTCGATGGCGCTGGCCGGTCTGGCTGGCTGCAGCGGTCCGCCGCCGGAGAAGATCGTGCCCTGGGTGCGTCGTCCCGACGGTGGCGAGATGGCCACGGGCCGCTTCTATGCCACCGCACTGGATTACGCCGGCGATGTCACCGGCGTGCTGGTGGAAGCGCACGAGGGGCGGCCAACCAAGATCGAGGGCAACCCGCAGCACCCGGCCAGCCTGGGCGCCACCGGTCGGATGCCGCAGGCGGCCGTGCTGGAGCTGTGGGACCCGGATCGCTCGCAGCTGCCGATTCGCCTGGGCGAGCCGGCCGGCTGGGACGGTTTCGCCGGCGAGCTGGCGCAATGGCGCGCACAGTACGGTGCGCGCGGCGAGGGGCTGCGCATTCTCAGCGGCGCGCTGCATTCGCCCACGCTGCGCGCGCAGCGGCTTGCCCTGCTCGCGCAGCTGCCCGCGGCCCGGTGGCACGTGCACGAGCCGGCCGAACGCACGGTGGAAGCGGGCGCGCGGCAGGCCTTCGGGCGGGCACTGGTGCCGCGCTATGAGCTTTCGCGCGCCGACGTGCTGGTGACGCTCGACGCGGACCTCCTCGACACCATGCCGGGTCACCTGGCCTACGCGCGGGCGTTCGCGGCGCGGCGGCGCCCCGACCGCGACGGCGTGACGATGAACCGCCTGTATGCGATCGAGCCGACGCCGACGGTGACCGGCTCGGTCGCCGACCACGGCTGGCCGCTGTCCTCGGCGCAGGTCGGCGCACTGGCCTGGCGACTGGCCCAGGCGCTGGAGCAGCCCGACACGAATCAACCGACGGATGCCGACGCCCTGCTGCCGGCCGGCGCATTCGAGGCCTTGCTTGCCGATCTCACCGCCCATCGCGGGCGCTCGCTGGTGGTGGCCGGCGACACCCAGCCGCCGGCGGTGCACGCGCTGGTGCACCGTATCAACCAGCGCCTGGGCAACGTGGGCCAGACGCTGGAGTACATCGACCCGTACGGCGATGCGGACGCCCCGGCGGCGCCGGACCTGACATCGCTTGCCGCGGCAATGCGCGTCGGTGCGGTGCAGACGCTGGTGATCCTGCAGAGCAACCCGGTGCAGACAGCGCCAGCCGACGTCGACTTTGCCGCGGCGCTGGCGCGGGTGCCGCACAGCGTGCACCTGGGCCTGTTCCTCGACGAGACGGGGCGCCGCTGTCGCTGGCATCTGCCTGCGGCGCATGCGCTGGAGGCATGGTCGGACGCGCGCGCCTTCGACGGCACCGCCAGCATCGTGCAGCCAGTGATCGCGCCGCTGTACGACGGCCGCTCCCCCCATGAGCTGGTGGCGGCCGTGGCCGGCCAGTTGCAGCAGGGCGGTCGCGACATCGTGCGCGCGCACTGGTCCGACGCCGCCGGCGGCGCGAGCCTCGCCGACGAGGCAGCGTGGGAGCACGCGCTGCGCCGCGGCGTCATCGACGGCAGCCGGGCGGCGCCGGTCGAACCGGGCGAGGCGGCGATGCCGCCGGCACCGCCGGCGATCGCCGTCGGTGGCACCGCGCTGGAACTGCTGTTCCGCCCCGATCCCACCGTGTGGGACGGACGCTATGCGAACAACGGCTGGCTGCAGGAGCTGCCCAAGCCGCCGACCCAGCTCACCTGGGGCAACGTGGCGCTGGTCAGCCCGGTGCTGGCGGCACGGCATGGCCTGGCCAACGGCGACGTGGTCGCGCTGGAGTGCGACGGCCGCCGGGTCGAAGCGCCGGTGTGGGTCACGCCGGGCCAGGCGCCCGAAAGCGTCACCGTGCACTTGGGCTACGGCCGGCGCCACGCCGGACGCGTGGGTGACGGACTGGGCTTCGACGCCTACGCGCTGCGCACGCATGCGCAGCCGTGGGCAACCACCGGGCTCACGCTCGCCGCCACCGGCGAGCGGATCGAACTGGCCAGCACCCAGCAACACTTTTCGATGGAAGGGCGCGACCTGGTGCGCAGCGCCAGCCTGGCGACCTTCGCGGCCCAGCCGCAGTTCGCAAAGGAGCAGGGCGGCCCGCCGCCGTCGTTCTATCCGCCCAAGCCGCAGGGCCGGTACGCCTGGGGCATGAGCATCGATCTCAACAGCTGCATCGGCTGCAAGGGCTGCACCATCGCCTGCCAGGCGGAGAACAACATCCCGGTGGTCGGGCCGGAAGAGGTAAAGCGGGGGCGCGAGATGCACTGGATCCGCGTGGATCGCTACTACGAAGGCTCGCCGCAGTCGCCCGCGACCCATCACCAGCCGGTGCCGTGCATGCACTGCGAGCACGCGCCGTGCGAACTGGTCTGCCCGGTGGGTGCCACCGTGCACGACGAGGAAGGGCTCAACGTGCAGGTCTACAACCGCTGCGTGGGCACGCGCTTCTGCTCCAACAACTGCCCGTACAAGGTGCGGCGGTTCAATTTCCTGCAGTACAGCAACGTCACCGAGGAGTCGCTCAAGGCGCAGCGCAATCCGGACGTCACCGTGCGCAACCGTGGCGTCATGGAGAAATGCACCTACTGCATCCAGCGGATCGAGACCGCGCACATCGCCGCCGACCGCGAGGGTCGCGCGATCGCCGACGGCGAGGTGGTGACCGCGTGTCAGGCGGCGTGCCCGACCCAGGCGATCACCTTCGGCGACCTCCAGGATCCGGACAGTGCCGTGAGCCGCGCAAAAGCCTCGCCGCTGGATTACGCGCTGCTGGAGGAGAAGAACACCCGCCCGCGCACCACCTACCTGGCGAGCGTGCGCAATCCGAACCCGGAGCTGTCGCAGCAGGAATCCCGGCACCCAGCGCGGCCGCAACCGGATGAGGAGCACGTCTCGTGAGCGCGGCACGTGCAGCGGGCGAAACGCGAGCCACGCTCGATCCGGGCGCCAGCCCGGTGATCGATCCGCACGCCACCATGGCCGGGCTGACCGCGCACACCAGCGATGCGGTGCTCGAGCGGCCGATCGGCGCGCTGTGGCTGGGCTGCTTCGCCGGCGCGCTGCTGCTCACCGGCCTGCTGGCGGCCGGCATCTGGCGGTTGCTGTTGAAGGGCGTAGGCATCTGGGGCATCAACATTCCGGTGGCCTGGGCGTTCGCCATCACCAACTACGTATGGTGGATCGCCATCGGCATGGGCGGCACCTTCATCTCCGCGGCGCTCTACCTGGCGCGGCAGCCGTGGCGGGCCTCGCTCAACCGCTTCGCCGAGTCGATGACGGTATGCGCGGTGTCGGTCTCGGGGATCTTCCCGATCCTGCATCTGGGGCGGCCGTGGTTCTTCTACTGGCTGATGCCGTATCCGAACCGGATGGACGTGTGGCCGCAGTGGCGCAGCTCGCTACTGTGGGATTTCTTCGCCATCGTGGCGTACCTGCTGGTGTCGCTGATGTACTGGTACGTCGGCCTGGTGCCGGACTTCGCCACCTTGCGCGACCGCGCCCGGCAGCGCTGGAAGCAGGTCAGCTACGGCGTGCTCGCGCTGGGCTGGCGCGGCGACGCGCAGCACTGGCGGCACTACGAGCGGGTGAGCCTGGTGCTGGCCGGGCTGTCGGTGCCGCTGGTGTTCTCGGTGCACTCCATGGTGGCGCTGGATTTCTCCGAGGGCCTGCTGCCGGGCTGGCACTCGACGCTGTTCCCGCCGTTCTTCATTGCCGGCGCGCTGTTCTCCGGTTTCGCCATGGCACTGGTGCTCGGCATCGCGCTGCGGCGCTGGTACCGCATGGAGGCGTACATCACCGAGCGCCACCTGGACAACCTCGCCAAGATGATGCTCGCCGCCGGCCTGGTGGTGGGCTACAGCTATGCCACCGAGCTGTTCACCGCGTTCTACAGCATGGATACCTACGAGCTGGCCGAGGCGAAAGACCGCCTGTCCGGCGCCTACTCGTGGATGTTCTGGTTGATCGTGGGCTGCAACGTGGTGTCGATCCAGACGCTGTGGTGGCCGCAGGTGCGGCGCAACCGGGTGGCGCTGGTGGTGATCAGCATCCTGGTGCTGATCGGCATGTGGTTCGAGCGCCTGTTGCTGATCCTCAACAGCCTGTACCACGGCTTCCTGCCGTCGAGCTGGGGCATGTTCTATCCCACGTTGTGGGATCTGGCGTTCCTGGCCGGGTCGTTCGGCATGTTCTTCCTGCTGCTGCTGATCCTGCTGCGCTGCGTGCCGATGCTGTCGATGTTCGAGTTGCGCAAGCTGATCCACCAGCGCGGCGGGGCGACCCGATGAGCCGGGCCGACGCCAGCGGGCAGGGCACCTACGGCTGGATGGCCGCGTTCCACGACGCACCCGCGCTGGTGGAGGCCGTGCGCCGCCTGCACGGCGCGGGCGCCCGCGCGATCGAGGTGCACACGCCCTTCGCGCTGCCCGAGCTGGAGGGCCTGCTGCCGCCCCCGCGGTGGCCGCGGGTGGTGCCGTGGGCGGCACTGCTGGGCGGTGTTTGCGGGGGCGGCGGCACGCTGGCGCTGCAGTATTACTCCGCGGTGATCGATTACCCGATCCGCGTCGGTGGCCGCCCGTACGCGAGCTGGCCGGCATTCATCCCGGCGGCGCTGGAAATGACGCTGCTGTTCATCGCCGGCTTCGCCGTGCTGGCCATGCTGATCGTCAACCGGCTGCCGCGCCTGTACCACCCGCTGTTCCATGCCAGGGCCGCAGAGCTGGCCACCCAGGATGCCTACCTGGTACTGGTGCGCAGCGACGACCGCTGCTGCGAGCGCGCCCTGCTGAACGACCTGCTCAGTGACCTGGCGCCGTTCGCCACGGTGGAGGTGCCGCGATGACACGTCGCATCGCCACCGTGCTGGCGTGCCTTTCGCTGCTGTGGCTGGGCGGCTGCGAGCGCGCCATGCACGACATGTATCAGCAGCCCAAGGACGAGCCGGGCGAGCCGAGCCCGCTGTTCGCCAACGGCAGCTCGCAGCGCCCGCCACCGCCGGGTGCGGTGGTCTACAGCGCGTCCGAGGCAGCCGATACCTCCAGTGGTCGCCGCGGTCTCGTCACGCCCCCGGCTTACCGCTCGGTGGCCGCAGTCCCGCTGGACCAGCAGGGCCGCAGCCGCGTGCAGGGCGAGCCGCGCACGGTGCCGCGCGACAACCCCCGCGCCGTCACCATGGCGCTGCTCGAGCGCGGCCAGGAGCGCTACGGCATCTACTGCGCCGCCTGTCATGGACTGGACGGACGCGGCGACGGCATGGTCCCGCGGCGCGGCTATCCGTCGCCGCCGTCGTACCACTCCGAGCGCCTGCGGCAGGCGCCGGACAGCCACTTCTACAACGTGATCACCCACGGCTACGGCGTGATGTACCCCTACGCCGATCGCGTGGCACCGGACGACCGGTGGGCCATCGTGGCGTACGTGCGTGCCTTGCAGCTGAGCCAGCACCTGCCGGCTGCGCAACTGTCCGCAGCCGATCGCGACGTGCTCGCCGCCGGCACGGCGGCACGTCGGGGAGCGCGGCAATGACGGCCCTGCGCACCCATGCCGTGACCCTGCCCGGGACGCGCTCCCTCGCGCCGCACCGCGGCGAGTGGCTGGCGCTCGCCGCGGCCTTGGTGGCGTTCGCGCTGGCTGCCTGGCTGGGCCACGACGTCGCGGGCCTCGTGCTGCAGGGCTACCTGGTGGGCTGGCTGTTCTGTCTCGCGTTGCCGCTGGGCTGCATGACCCTGTCGTCGATCCACGTGCTCACCGGTGGACGCTGGGGCCGTGCGCTGGCGCCGGATCTCCGCGCCGGTGCAGGCGTGCTGCCGCTGCTGGGGCTGCTCTGGCTGCCGCTGCTGCTGGGCATGTCGATGCTGCTGCCGTGGACCTCCGCCGTGCACGAGCACGGTCGGCGCCTGCCGCACTGGTATCTCAATGCGTCGTTCCAGTGGACGCGCAGCCTGCTGTGCCTTGCGCTCTGGCTGGGCATGGCGTGGCGGCAGCGCCGCTGGCACCGGGGCGTGCCGCCGCAGCGCCAGCCGTTGGCCGAGCAGGCGGTGGCGGGCGTCTCGCTGCTGCTGCTGCTGCTGACCATCTCGATCACCGGGGTCGACTGGATCATGGCGCTGGTGCCGCGCTGGCACTCCACGGCCCTGGGCATGCTGCTGATGACTTCGTTCATCACCATCGCGCTGGCGCTGGCAGTCGCCCTGTGGACCCGGCGCGCGCCACGACCGGCCTCGCCCGACGCGGACACGCTGCAGCTGCGTCGCGATGGCGGCAATCTCCTGCTGGCCGCGGTGCTGGGCTGGGCCTACCTCGCGTTCATGGACTACCTCACCGCGTGGATCGGCGACCTGCCATCGGAGACGGTGTGGTACCTGCCGCGACTGCAGTGGCCGTGGTCACCGTTGCCGATCGCCCTGCTGGTGCTGCACCTGGGCGTGCCGATGGCGCTGCTGCTGCCGCGGTGGGGCAAGCAGAACCTGCGCGTGCTCGCCGCGGTGGCGGTGCTGGTGGCACTGATGCAGTTCGTCAACTTGACGTGGCTGGTACTGCCGGGGGTGCGCCCCGCCGGCAGTCCGTGGGTGGCGTCCGACGCGCTGGTCTGGCTGGGCTTCGCGCTTTGTCTGGTGACCGCATGGCGTGTGCTGCGCCGAGGGCAGGAGCACGCCACGCACCACCAGGGCCAGGCAGAACGGGAGCAGGCATGAAGGCAGACGAGCTGTACGAACCGGACCATGTCGACGGTCGCCGCCTGGCCCAGCTGGGTGCGATCTTCGTGCTGGCGCTGGCGGCGATCCTGACCGTGGTCTGGATGTTGTGGGCACCGCCGCGGCGCGAGACCGGCGAGCCCGGCTCGGTGCCGCCGCCGCCACGGCTGGCGCCGGACTTGCGCATAGACCTGCTGGCGATGCGTGAGGCGCAGCAGGAGCGGCTGCAGCGATACGGCTGGAGCGATCCCGCCCATCGCTATGCGCAGGTGCCGATCCGCCGGGCAATGGCAATCATGGCCAACGCGGCACCGGCGCAGCCGCCCGAGGCCAGGCCATGAGCCAGCGCATGCTGCTGGCGGCGCTGTTTGCGCTGGTCACCTCGGCCGTCGCCGCGGGCAGCGCGCCGGTGCCGCCACCCGACCTGACCCGCAAGGTCGGCTTCGACCAGCGCCTGGGCGCGCCGTTGCCGATGCAGGCGATGTTCACCGACAGCCACGGCCGCAGCGCGCGCCTGGGCGAATGGATCGGCGGCCGCCCCACCGTGCTGGCGATGGGTTACTTCCATTGTCCCAACCTCTGCGACGCCGTGCTGCAGGGCATGGCGCATGCCGTGCGCGGCACCGGGCTGCAGCCGGGCAGGGACATGAACGTGCTGTTCGTCAGCATCGATCCGCGCGAGCAGCGCAGCGATGCGGTGACGAGCCGGCGCATGCTGGAGAAGATGTCGCCCGAGGCGCAGCCCGGGCGCTGGCACTTCCTGCGCGGGCAGCCGGCGGCGATCGACGCGCTGGCTGCCGCCAGCGGCTACCGCTACCTGTACGACGCCTCCATCGACCAGTACGCACACGCCGCGGGCATCGTGGTGAGCACGGGCGCGGGCAGGGTGGCGCAGTATTTCTTCGGCGTGCGCTACCCCCCGCGCAGCCTGCGGCTGGCACTGGTGGACGCCTCGCACGGCGCGGTCGGCAACGTGGTCGACCAGCTGGTGCTGCTGTGTTGCGGCTACGACCCCAGCACCGGGCGCTATTCGCTGCTGATCGGCCGCGTCATGCGCTGGCTCGGCGTGGGTTTCGCGCTGGCGCTGGGGCTGGGCCTGTTCATGGCATTGCGCCGACGCCACCGGCACGCGGGGGAGGGCCACGCATGATCGGTTTCGCGCCGCCGCAGGCGTCCAGCTTCGCCCCGCGCATCGACATGCTGTTCAACGCGATGCTCGTGCTGTGCTCGATCGTCGCGCTGGGCGTGTTCGTGGTGATGATCTGGTTCTGCATCAAGTACCGTCGGGGCAGCCCGGCCGAGCGTGGCCAACGGGAGTCGAGCAACCTGACGGTGGAACTGAGCTGGACGCTCATTCCGTTCCTCATGTTCTGCGGCCTGTTCGGCTGGAGCCTGTACCTGTGGGACGGGCTGCGCACGCCGCCGCATGACGCCTCCACCGTCTACGTGGTGGGCAAGCAGTGGATGTGGAAGATCCAGCACCCGGGCGGACAGCGCGAGATCGATCAGCTGCACCTGCCGCTGGGCGTGCCCACGCGGCTCGTGATGACGTCGCAGGACGTGATCCACAGCTTCTACGTGCCGGCATTCCGCATCAAGCAGGACCTGTTGCCCGGGCGCTACACGCAGATGTGGTTCACCCCCACCGAGACCGGCACCTTCGACCTGATGTGCGCGGAGTTCTGCGGCACCGACCACGCTGCCATGCGCGGCGAGGTAGTGGTGATGCGCCCGGACGACTATGCACGGTGGATGCAGTCGCACGCGCAGGTCGGGCTGGCCGAGCGGGGCGAGATGCTGTTCCGCCGCTTTGGCTGCAGCGGCTGCCACGGCAGTGGTGCCACCGTGCACGCGCCCGATCTCGACGGCATCTACGGCACCACGGTGGCGCTCACCGACGGCAGCGTGGCGACGGTGGACGACCGCTACCTGCACGACTCGATCATGCTGCCCAAGAGCCAAGTAGTGGCCGGCTACGCGCCGATCATGCCCAGCTACGAAAACCGCATCGGCGAGGAGGACGTGCTCGCCTTGCTCGCCTACATCAAATCCACCCAGCAGCCCGGGCCGCACCCCACGGAGCCATCGCATGAGCGGCACTGACATCAACCTGAGCATGGAGCCGAGCTATCTCGTCTCCGGCGGCAACACGCTGTGGTCGTGGCTGACCACGCACGATCACAAACGCATCGCCATCCTGTATGCCCTGGGCATCACGTTCTTCTTCTTCCTTGGCGGTGCGGCGGCCGTGCTGGTGCGCCTGGAGCTGGCCACGCCGGCCGGCGACCTGCTCACCGCCGAAACCTACAACAAGACATTCACCTTCCACGGCATCGTGATGGTGTGGTTCTTCCTGGTGCCGTCGATCCCCACCACCCTGGGCAACTTCCTGGTGCCGATGATGATCGGTGCGCGCGACATGGCCTTTCCGCGGCTGAACCTGTTCAGCTGGTACCTGTACATGGCGGCCGGGCTGTTCACCATCGCGATGCTGCTGCTGGGTGGGGTCGACACCGGCTGGACCTTCTACACGCCGTTCTCGACCATGTTCTCCAACACCCACGTGATCCTCGCCGCGGTAGGCGTGTTCGTGGTCGGGTTTTCGTCGATCCTCACCGGCATCAACATCCTGGTGACGGTGCACTCGCTGCGCGCCAAGGGCATGCTCTGGTTCCGCCTGCCGCTGTTCGTGTGGGCGATGTACGCCACCAGTATCGTGATGGTGCTGGCCACGCCGGTGCTGGCGATGACGCTGGCGCTGATCGCGCTGGAGCGACTGGCCGGCATCGGTATCTTCGATCCGGCGCTGGGCGGCGATCCGCTGCTGTTCCAGCACTTCTTCTGGTTCTACTCGCATCCGGCCGTCTACATCATGGTGCTGCCGGCGATGGGCGTGGCCAGCGAGCTGATCACCATGGGCGCGCGGCAGAAGATCTTCGGCTACCGCTTCATGACCTGGTCGATGCTGGCGATCGCGGTGATCGGGTTCCTGGTGTGGGGCCACCACATGTTCGTGGCGGGGCAGTCGATGTACGCCAGCATGGTGTTCTCGATCCTGAGCTTCGTGATCGCGGTGCCCTCGGCGATCAAGGTCTTCAACTGGGTAGGCACGCTGTACAAGGGCCACCTCGATTTCCACGCGCCGATGCTCTATGGCCTGGGCTTCGTCGGGCTGTTCATGCTGGGCGGGCTGACCGGCTTGTTCCTGGCCGCCACCGCGCTGGACGTGAACCTGACCGACACCTACTTCGTGGTCTCGCACTTCCACTACATCATGGTCGGCGGCTCGGTGATGGCGTACCTGGGCGGCATCCACTACTGGTGGCCCAAGATCACCGGCCGGCTCTACTCGGAACGGCTGGCAAAGTTCGCCGCCCTGCTGATGTTCCTGGGCTTCAACCTCACGTTCTTCCCGCAGTACCTGCTCGGCTACGAGGGCATGCCGCGGCGTTACCACGAGTACCTGCCGAAGTATCAGATGCTCAACGTGCTGTCCTCGGCGGGCGCGTCGATCCTCGCGGTGTCGTACCTGCTGCCACTGGCCTACCTGGGCTGGTCGTTGTTCCGCGGCGCCAGGGCCGGTCCCAATCCGTTCCGCGCCACCGGGCTGGAATGGACGACTCCGTCACCGCCGCCCGCGCATAACTTCACGGTGCCGCCCGTCGTCACCGAAGGCCCGTACGAATACCGCCCATGACTGACCTTGCCCGAGCCCACCTGCAGGAACAGTTCGACCAGCCGACGCAGCAGAAACAGGCGGCGACGCTGGGCATGTGGCAGTTCCTGGCCACCGAGGTGCTGTTCTTCGGCGTGCTGTTTGCCGCCTACACGGCCTGTCGCTATCGCTTTGCCGACGGCTTCGCCGAGGCGGCGCGGCACACCCACGTGGTGTTCGGCAGCATCGAGACCGCGGTGTTGCTGATATCGAGTTGCGGAGCGGCGCTGGCACTGCGCAACGTGGAACTGGGCGGCCGGCGGGTCGCCGCCGCGTTGCTCGCGGGCACCGCGGCGCTGGGCACCGTGTTCCTGGTGCTGCACGGCGTGGAGTACGCCAGCGAATATCGCGAAGGGCTGGTGCCGGGGCTGCGCTTCGACCACGCCGGGCCGCATGCGCGGGCGGTGGAACTGTTCTATTGCCTGTACTTCCTGATCACCGGATTCCACAGCCTGCACGTGATCATCGGCGTGGTGCTGATGACGGTGATGGCGGTGAAAGCCTGGCGCGGCCGGTTCGGCCCGGGCTACGCGACGCCGCTGGAGAACGCCGCGCTGTACTGGCATTTCGTGGACATCGTGTGGATCTTTGTCTACCCGATGATCTACCTCGTGGGGAGGGCCTCGGCATGAGCGGATCGTCGCCGCCGTCGCTGCGCAGCCAGCTGGGCGCACTGGCCGGCCTGCTGCTGTTGCTCGCCGCCACGGCCGGCCTGGCCTACGTGCCGATGGGCGCGTTCAACACGGTGGTGGCCTTGCTCATCTCGCTGGCCAAGACGCTGCTGGTGATGCTGATCTTCATGCGACTGCGTTCCGAATCGGCGGTGGTGCGGCTGGTGGCGATCGCCGGTTTCGCCTGGTTGGCGATGCTGTTCCTGATCCTGATGGCCGACTACCTCACGCGCGTCACGCTGCCCCCGCCGTACTGAAGCAGCGCCGTGTGCCGCGGTGGCGCCGCCTGCGCCCGGCCTGCACACGTGGTGCGGCACACTGCCACCGGATCGACAACTTTCAGTGAGGTGCACGATGGCCACGCAGGAGAACTTGAGCACGAGCGAACTGGCCGCGTTGGAGCAGGTGGCGGAGGGGATGTCCGCACACGTTCCGGCTGAACTGGCCGAGCGCCTGATCCACGCCGGCTTGGCGACGCGGATCCAGGAGCCCGGCCGCCCCGGCCCGACGCTGGAGCTGTCGCCGGAAGGGCTGCGCCAGATCCGCTCGAGCGACCAGTAACCGTCAGCCCATGCGCCGGGAGCGTGGCCGGCGCTTCCCCCGCAGCCGGCGCGGACTGGCCGTGGCACCCACGCGGCCTCAAGACGCGGAGTGACCGCCGGTGACGCCGTAGACCTCGGCGGTGACGAAGCTCGCTTCCGGTGAGGCGAGGAACACATACGCCGGCGCCACTTCCACCGGCTGGCCCGGCCGCCCCATCGGCGCGTTGGCGCCGAAGTGTTCTACCTTCTCTTGCGGCTGCCCGCCCGATGGCTGCAGCGGCGTCCAGATCGGGCCCGGTGCGACGGCGTTGACGCGGATGCCGTCCTTCGCCACCTGCTGCGCGAGCGCCTTGGTGAACGCCACGATCGCCGCCTTGGTCGAGGCGTAATCGGCGAGGATTGCCGAAGGGTCGTAGGACTGGATCGAGGCCGTGTTGACGATCGCGCCGCCGGCGGGCAGGTAGGTCAGCGCCTGGCGGCAGATCCAGAACATCGCGTAGACGTTGGTCTTGAAGGTGGCGTCGAATTGCTCGCTGGTGATGTCGCGGATGCTTTCCTGCCAGGTCTGCTTGCCGGCGACGTTGATCACCAGGTCCAGGCCACCCAGCTTCTCGTGGGCCTGGTCAACCAGGCGGGTGCAGAATGTCTCGTCGGTGAGATCGCCGGGCAGCGCGTGCACGTCCACGCCCGCGTCTTTGGCGAGCTCGAGCACCTCGCGGGCGTCCTCTTCTTCCTCCGGCAGGTAGTTCAGCATCAGCGAGGCACCCTCCCGCGCGAAGGCGATTGCCACCGCGCGGCCGATGCCTGAATCGGCCCCCGTGATCAGGGCCTTGCGGCCCTTCAGCCGACCGTGCCCGACGTAGCTCGTCTCGCCGTGGTCGGGCTTGGGCACCATGTTCAGCGCCAGCCCGGGCGCTGGCTGCGGCTGGCGCTGGAACGGCGGGCGCGGGTACTGGTCGGTGGGATCGGTGACGGCCTGATCGCGCGTGCTGGTGCGGTCGCGTTTTGCCATGGGGCGGCTCTCCTTGGGATACGTGTCTGAGGGCGGGTAGTGCGGGGATGCCTGACCCGTCGCCGCCTCGCAGGCAGCGATTCGATGGGAGGCGTTGCAGCGCGAAGGGTGCCGTGGCGAGCGTTCCGGGTACGTGCACTTGGCGACTAGGCGTGTTGACGGTGCCGGTGTCCGCGCACGCGGCCAACCACCCTGTCACGGCGACTTGATGCGCCAGCGTGGAAGCTTGTCCCACTCCCGCCGCATCGCCAGGACATGACCCGCACCCGATCCGCTTCATCGACCGCCCGCACCGCATGAGTGCGCAACCGACCGCCAGCGCCGAGCACCGTCAGCACCTGTCCGTGTCGGTGCTGCTGGCGGCCAACGACGCAGGCCAGATCGAGCGGGCGGTGGAGCGACTCAAAGGTCTGGCCAATACCTGGGTGATCGCGCTGCGGACCATCGATGCCTCGGCCTATGCGCTGAAGCAGGTCATTCATGAGGCCGGTCACGACTGTCTGCTGGTATGTGCGGATTTCCGCGCCCCGCACGCGCGGATGCAGGCGATCGCCATGGCCAATGACTTCGCCGGCTCGGTCTCGATCATCTGGGACTGCACCACCGCCGTGACACCGGTCGGCTGAAGCATCACGGTGGATGCCGGAGCGGGGCGGCAGTCGTGCCAACGCCGGCCGGGCCGGACGCCGTCATGGTTGCGACGGCTTGCGCGCCGTTACGACGTCTTCTTCTTGCCGCCGCCGTCCTGCTTGTTGACTGTGGCATAGGCGATGCGCTCGGCGGTTTCCCTGGATTTGCCGCTATCGCGCTCGCTCTTTTCGATGTGCTGTGCCTGGCGCTTCTGCTTGTCGGTGTAGGACGACTTGTCACCCTTGGGCATGACGGCTCTCCTGGCAGGTTGTGCGGCGTGCGATTCGACTGGCGCGCAGTCGGCGCAAACGTAGATCGCATGGTGTGAAGCGGCCGTGGCTCGCACGTGCGCGCGGTGCTACGTCGTGACCGCTGCCGGATCAGCGCTCGCCCGGCCCGCGCGGGCGAATCGGCGCCACCCCGGTCTGCTCCCCCAGTGCCTCGCCGCCACGTGCAGCTGCGCGTGCGCGCTCCACGTCCACCGTCTTTACCGTGTCTACCACCGGCCACATCGCCGGGTTGGGCGTGCCCGCCGGCAGGTCCGAGCGCAGCACCTCGGTAGCGCCGCACTGTTCCAGCGTATGCGCCAACTCGTCGTCGGTCAGCGCACAGGGCAGGGCGACGGTGAGCCGGGCCCACCCCATCACGGCCGGCCCGCGCAGGTCTTCGGTCGCCGCGTCGTCATAGGGCGGTTTGTGCTCGGCCTTGTCGCGTGCGGTGTCTGCCGGATCGGCCGACGCGGGCGTCACTGGCGTCACCACCGTCGTGGGTGCGAACGAGCTGGACGGGGGCTGCATGCCGCGCTCGTCCACCTGCAGCAACAGCGCGTCGCGCGCCAGCCCCAGCGAGAAGAGCTTGTCGGCCGCGGCTGCTGCGTGGAACTGGCTGTCGAACTGGGCGATGAGCGATCGGGTCATGGGGAATCTCCGCGGGGAAAGTCGTGTCGGCCGCCGCTGCGTCGGGCGGGGCAAGGCCACTGCGCGGCCACCACGTTTTGGTGCGGTGCCGGCGCTCGGGCAGCGAGTTGGTACGGTGCCACGGTGCGGGCCTACGGCCGGTGAAAAACCGCGGGTAACGTGACGGCGCGACGCGCATGTTTCGTTGACGCGGCGGGGGCTAGCGTTGCACTCCCCACCCCCGTGTACGAGATGCCTCCATGAGCGATACCGACCGCAAAGACCAACCCGTCAAACCGTCGCCGGACCAGGCCGGCAAGAGCGGCCCCGGCACCGGTGGTGCCCGGCCCGATCGCGGCCACGAGTCCGGCCAGCAGCGCGGCGAGCGCAAGCAGCACGAGAGCGAGAACCAGGACGAGGCGCTGGAAGAAACCTTCCCCGCCAGCGATCCGGTGTCGCCGTTCATTCCGGCCAAGGTGCCGGAGTGAGCGCATCCGCCGTGGCCGCTGGTCCCCGGCACGTGCGCCCGGCGCCATGAGCGACCGGCGCGCCGGCCCCGAGCCGTCCGCCGCCGGGCGACGCCTTTGGTCCGGCAGCGACGGATGGCTAGACCTCAGCGCAGCGGACGCCGCCGTTCCTGCGCGCCTGGCGTGCACCTGCCAGGACGGGTGCCTCGAGCGGGAATGCCGCGGCCGCTGTCGCTGCGAGGCCTGCGCGCTGGCCTGGCTGATCCGCGAGGACGAGCGCGCCGTGTGGAACGAGGCCGGCGAGCTGGTGCCGCCTGAAGCGCTGGACGGCCCGTGGCGGCGCGTTCGCGATCCTTCGCAGCTGACGCTGCGTTTCCAATTCCATCGTGCGGAGACACCTCATGGCTAGACCGATCTGGACCGGCACGCTGTCGTTCGGACTGCTCAACGTACCGGTCTCGCTGATGGCCGGGCAGCGCAGCGTGGACCTGCACTTCCGCATGCTCGACAGCCGCAACAACACGCCCGTGCGCTACGAGCGGGTCAACGCGGAGACGGGCGAGGAAGTGCCGTGGAAGGACATCGTCAAGGCGTTCGAATACAAGAAGGGCAGCTACGTGGTGCTGGAGCCGGACGACATCAAATCGGCGGCCTCCGAAGGCCGCGAGGCGGTCGAGGTGGAGGCTTTCGTCGACGCCGCCTCGATCGGCCCGGCGTTCTACGAGAAGCCCTACGTGCTGGTGCCGGGCAAGAAGGCCGAGAAGGGCTACGTGCTGCTGCGCGAGACGCTGGCGAAGACCGGGCGCATCGGCATCGCGCGCGTGGTGATCCGCACGAAGGAATATCTCGCCGCCGTTCGGCCGGACGGCGACGCGCTGATGCTGCTCCTGATGCGCTGGCCGGAGGAGCTGGTCGCGCGCGACGCGTTCGCGCTGCCGCACGGTGCGCTGTCGAGCTTCCGCATCACCGAGAAGGAGCAGCAGATGGCGAAGCAGCTGGTCGACGCGATGGCCGGCGAATGGAAGCCCGAGCAGTACGAGGACGATTTCGCGAAGCGGCTGCGCGCGGTGATCCGGAAGAAGATGAAGAGCAAGGGCGCGCTGGCCGAGGCCGAGGAAGGCGCGGAGCGCGAGCCGCCGGCGACCAACGTGGTCGACTTCATGGCGCTGCTGCGCGATTCCATCGCGTCGAACAAGCGCTCGCCGGCCGGGAAGGCGAAGACGCCGGCGCGGCGCCGCGCGGCGCGCAAACGGACGGCGCGGACAACGCACAAGCGCAAGGCCGGCTGAGGCCGGAGGATTCAGCGGGAATAATTCACCGGGAATAATTCACCGGGAATAAATCAGGCGCGTGGCAAGGTTTTCCCTCGGGGAATCCAGTCTGGAGGCATCAGCCATGCCCGAGAAAGAAACCATCGAACGAGCGAGACGCGACAAGCGCGAGGGCAAGTCCGGCAGCACGCAGGCGGGCGAGTTCGTGCGCGAGGAGATGCACCACATCCGCGAGGGCAAGCACGGCGCGCAGTCGACCAAGCAGGCGATCGCGATCGGCTTGTCCAAGGCGCGCCGCGCGGGCGTGAGGATGAAGGCCCCCGGACGCGGCACCTCGGCCAGCACGAAGCGCAAGGCCGCGAGCGACGCGCGCGCCGGCCGTCATCCGCACAAGCCGTCGCGCACGCGCTCGCGCGCCACCACGCGCGCGCTGAAGCGCGAGGGCAGCGGCGCCGCCAGCAAGACCGCGCTCGCGCGCCAGGCCAGGAGCGCCAGCCGCAAGCGCGGCGCCGGCGCGCGCTCGGCCTCCGCGGCCAA
>NZ_DASSAB010000038.1:0-261269 GCF_035685805.1 Dyella sp. | reverse complement strand
CTGGATGCATTCGCTGATGTGCGCTATTTCGCCGACGGACGGCGAAGTTCCAAGCAGAGTGCAGACAATCTCCAATGCTTCCCATGGATGGGTGTCGTCGTAGGCCGCATGCAGTTGCAGCCAGCGCAGCGCGGATTTGCGGATGGAGTGCGGGAAGCGCTCCGCATACTCGGGGCTGTCATGGAGCAGCCGCGACCACTCGCCCGTCGCGCCCTCGACCGCATAGTTGGTCGCGGCGATGCTCGCCGCCAGCGAACCGTGGCTGCTGATCTCCTCGCACCAGTTGGCCAGCACCTGTGTGCCGTGCGGCGCCATGCCATTCAACACTTCCTCGCGCGGCACGCCCGCACCTTCCGCCCAGTTCAGCCAGTACTCGGCGTGGTTCTGCTCCACCCGGATGTTGCGTACCAGCCAGCGCCGAGCGAGGTTGTCGCCGGGGCTGCGGCCGTAGCGGGTCTTGAGCAGGTTCAGTGCCATGAAACCCGGGAAACGCTCGATGAAGGGCCACAGGCCCATCATGAAGTTGGCGGTGGATGCGTCGTCCAGTCGCAGGTTCATCATCAGCTTCCAGATCTCGTGGTCGAGCACGCGCTTCTTGGTGCTTTCACAGTCGGCCACCATGTCCTGCGCCCATTGCGGGTAGCTGGACAGTTCGGCGAGGGGGCCGGTGCGTTCGAAATGCTTGGTCATGGGTTGCTCCATTCGTTGGTCGGGCTGGCGCTGCCGGAAGGGCCGGCCACGGAGACCGCGCCGGCCGAGCGTGCGACCGGGCAGCTTCGGTCGCCGCAAGAGAATGGCTCTGCGGCGTCACCCCTCGGCAGGTGCGCCGCAGACCGGCCGGTCGCTGCCAGGGACCGGCACGACAGGCGCGCGCACGAGGAGTCCGCAGCGATTCCAGCGTCGCGAGTACGCTGTCTGTCCGGGGCCGCGTGCGCCGACGCCCCGCCCCGTCCGGGTCACCGCCGGCCTGAACCTCAGATCGCCCCTGCCTACCGTAATGGATGTCCGCAACGCCGCACGCGCGCCGTGAGACGGCGCCGGTCGGCGGCATGAGCGCAGCGAGCCCGAAGCTCCCGGCGCCCGCAGGAATGGCTTCGACCCGCCGCACCGGCGCGCATCTCCGCCACCGTGCGCCGCCAGCAGGGAGCTCCCCGGGATAACCGGCGGGTGTCGCCTGCGCATGACTCGACACTCCCACGGTCGCGGCGACCGTCAGCTTTGCGTCCCGTCGCTGCCGCTTGCGCGGGCAGCGGCGCGAATGACATGTGCCGGGTCTGGTCAGGCGGTCGGGCGGCGTGTCGGCCGCAGGACGCGGCATCCCACCGTAAACCGCCTCAGAGCGGCGGCGATGGCGTCAGAACAGCCCTTCGATCACCTGCAGCATGCCCCAGAACCCGACCGCCCAGACCAGCGTGCGCAGGTAGGGGATGCCGATGACGTAGATCGGCAGGTAGGCAACCCGCGCCCACAGGTAGATCTGCGCGCCCAGTGCGGTGGAGGCATCGGCTTTCTGCGCCAGCACCACCGCGAGCGCGGCGGCAGCGAAGAACGGGAAGGTCTCCAGGAAGTTGCCGCTGGCGCGGGCCGCGCGCGCGGCGAAGCCGGTCAGCGGACGCACCTCGCCGTCGCGATTGCCGGCGTTCCATGCCAGACCCCGTTGCGCGGTAGCCAGCGCCGCGGCCACCAGCACGTGCACCAGCCCCAGCACCACTGCCCAGGCCAGCATCTTCAATTCCATCGTCATGGCACCGCTCCGCTGTGAGGTAGACCGGCGTGCGCAGGTCGCGCCGCGGGTCCGTGCAGGCTAACCGATGTGCTGCCGGCGCAGCCGCCGCTAAGGTAGCGCCCTGCCCTGCCGCCCCGGAACCGACCGCCGTGACCTATCGCTGGATCCTGTTCGACGCCGACGACACCTTGTTCCACTTCGACGCCTACCAGGGCCTGCGCCGCATGTTCGAACGGCACGCGGTGGACTTCACTCCGGATCACTACGCGCAATACCAGCAGCTCAACAAGCCGCTGTGGGTGGATTACCAGAACGGCGCCATCACCGCGGCCGAGCTGCAGACCACCCGCTTCGACGGCTGGGCGCGCCAGCTTGGCGTAGCCGCGGCCGATCTGAACCTCGCGTTCCTGGAATCGATGGCCGAGATCTGCACGCTGCTGCCGGGCGCGCAGGCGCTGCTCGACGCCCTCGCCGACGCCGGCGTGCGGCTGGGCCTGATCACCAACGGCTTCACCGCGCTCCAGCTGGCGCGACTGGAGCGCACCGGCCTGCGCGAACGGTTCGACCCACTGGTGATCTCCGAGCAGCTGGGCGTGGCCAAGCCGGACGTGCGCATCTTCGAACACGCGCTGCAGGCGCTGGGCGACCCGCCGCGCGAGCAGGTGCTGATGGTGGGCGACAACCCGCACTCGGACATCCTCGGTGGCCTCAACGCCGGCCTGCACACCTGCTGGTTCAATCCGCACGGGCAAGCCGCACCGGCGGGCATCGCGGCGCATCACGAGGTGCGCGCGCTGGGCGAGCTGCAGACGCTGCTGCTGGGCTGACGACTCCCCCAAACGAGGTAGCGACGCCGGCCCGTGCGGTGCGACGATGGCCGACACGCGATCGACGCGAGGGAGAGTCACCATGGGCACCGCCACTACCGCCCAGCGCCGGGCCGACCAGATGTTTCCGGTGCTTCCGGCCGAAGATATCGTGCGCATCCGCCGCTTCGGCGAGCCCCGCACTTACGCGCCCGGCGAGGCGGTGTTCCGCACCGGCCAGCGCGGCATCGGGCTGATCCTGATCCTCAACGGGCGGGTCGACATCACCCAGCACGACGGCGCCGGCCAGGTGGTGCAGATCGCCCACCATGGCCCGGGCGAGTTCATGGGCGAAGTCAGCGGCCTCACCGGCAAGCCGGCCCTGGTCGACGGGACGGCAGCCGCGCCGGTGCAGGCGCTGTGGCTGAGCCCGGAGCAGCTGCGTCGCCTGATCGTTGCCGAGGCAGACCTCGGCGAGCGGCTGATGCGTGCATTGATCCTGCGCCGCACCAGCCTGATCGAATCGTGCGCGGCGGGCCCGCTGGTGATCGCCGAGGCCGATGATTCGGGCCGCGCGCGGATCGGCAACTTCCTGCGCCGCAACGGCTTCCCGTTCCGTGCCGTCACGCCGGAGCAGGATCCGGCGCTGGCCGACCTGCTGGCGCCCTATCGCGACCACCCGGAGAGCTGGCCGCTGGTGCTGCTGGCGGACGGTCGCCTGTTGCGCAATCCCGACGAGCACACCTTGGCCGAGGCGCTGGACATGGTCGGCAGCGATGCCGCCGATCGGGTCTACGACGTGGCCGTGGTCGGCGCCGGCCCGGCCGGGCTGGCCACCGCGGTCTACGCCGCCTCGGAGGGGCTGTCGGTGGTGGTGCTGGATGCCCGCGGCTTCGGTGGCCAGGCCGGCGCCAGCGCACGCATCGAAAACTACTTCGGCTTTCCAACCGGCATCACCGGCCAGGCACTGACCGCTCGCGGCTTCGTGCAGGCGCAGAAGTTCGGCGCCGAGATTGCCATTCCCGCCTGCGTGGCCTCGCTGGACTGCGAGGCGACCGACGGCATCCACCGCCTGCGCACCGAGGAGGGCCGCACGTGGTCTGCGCGCACGGTGGTGATCGCCAGCGGCGCGCGCTATCGGCGGCCGCCACTGGAGCACCTGGCCGACTTCGAGGGGCGCGGCATCTGGTACTGGGCCTCGCCGATGGAGGCGCAGCTGTGCGCCGGCCAGGAGGTGGTGCTGGTCGGCGGCGGCAATTCCGCCGGCCAGGCGGCGGTCTATCTGGCGGCGCATGCGCACAAGGTGCGCATGATGGTGCGTGGCGACGGCCTGGCCGCCACCATGTCGCGCTACCTGATCGATCGCATCGAGGCGAACCCGGCGATCGAGCTGATGACCCGCACCGAGATCGTCGCGCTGGAAGGCGACGCGCGCGGCCTGCAGACGGTGCGCTGGCGGCATCGCGACAGCGGCGCGCAGACCGACGCGCCGATCCGCCACGTGTTCCTGTTCATTGGCGCCGAGCCGGCCACCGAGTGGCTGGCCAGCTGCAAGCTGACCACCGATCGCCACGGCTTCGTGCAGTGCGGCAGCGATCCGGCCTACCCGCTGGCGACCAGCCGTCCCGGCGTGTTCGCCATCGGCGATGTGCGATCGGGCTCGGTCAAGCGCGTGGGCGGAGCGATCGGCGAGGGCGCCACGGTGGTGGCGCAGATCCACGCCTGGCTGGCCGCGCAGGCGTCGCACGGAGCGGCGGCCGAGGTGGCCGCCTGATCCGGCCGGCTCCGTAGCCGCCCCTGCACGGCCGCCACGGCGCGCGGCGCTTGCATCGCCATCCATCGCTGCGGCTGACGAGATCGCCTGCCGCTGCGCGCGGGCCACTCGATGGCCGGCGCCGCGCCCGATAAACCGGCCGGAAAAGCCGGGCCAGGCCGTGTCTCGCCGCCCTGACGCGCAGCACCGGCGCTGACGGCGCGAGCCGCCTTTGATTCCTCGCGACCCACCACGCGACGCCGCCTCCGGCAAAGGTGTCTGATGCGCCTTTCCACACGAGGAGGTGCGTCATGGTCACGTTGGGCATGGAAGAGGAAGTGCAGGTGGTCGATGCGGCAGGCGAGCTGGCGCCGCACGAGTTCAGCGAGGGGCTGGCCGACGCGGCCAGCAGCGAGGGAGCGATGGATCGCGAGATCCACCGCTGCGTGATCGAGCTCAAGACGCGCATCTGCCACGGCGTGCCGGACCTCGTTGCGGCACTGGACACCTTGCGCGCACAGGCGCGACGCAAGGCCGCCGCGCAGGGGCAGCAGATCCTGATCGCGGGGGTACACCCCACCGCACGCTGGCAGCAGCAGGCCATGCACGAAGGGCCGGCGTTTCCCCATTACGCGGCGCTGGTGGAGGAGTATCAGGACGTCGCGCGCAGCGCCTTCAGCTTCGGCATGCACCTGCACCTGGGCTTCGCTCCCGGCGCACCGCGCATGGCGATCATGAACCGGCTGCGCCACGTCCTGCCCGAGGCGCTCGCGCTGTCGGCCAGCTCGCCGTTCTTCGAAGGTCGCGACAGCGGCCTGCACAGCTGGCGACACAGCCTGCTCGACCGCTACCCACGCATGGGCACGCCGGAGGTGTGGAGCAGCGAGGAGGATTACGCCGAGCACGTGCAGCGCCTGCGCCGCACCGGCTGCATCGGGCCCGAGCAAGGGCTGTGGCAGGACCTGCGCCTGCACCACCGCTACGGCACGCTGGAAATCCGCATCATGGACACCCACCCGCAGCTGTCGCGCATCGGGCTGATCGCCACGCTGCTCAAGTGGGAAGCGGAGACGCTGGAGCTGGAACTGGCGCAGGGCCGCGCCGGACCGCCGTGGCCGCGCGCCTGCATCGACGAGAACAAGTGGCGCGCGCGTCGCCACGCCATGCAGGCGCGCTGGATCGACTGGGACACGGATGAGGAAGTCGCCACGCCACGGCGCTTCGAGCGCTGGTGGTCGCGCATCGCGCCACGCGCGCTGCACGTCGCAGAGCGACATTTCTGGGAGCGCGAGCTGGCCGATGCGCTGGACGAAGGCAGCTTCGCCGATCGGCTGCGCGCGCAGTTGCGCGCCGAGCAGGGCGACTGGCGCGACACGCTGCGCTGGATGGTGGCGCAGTCGAGCGACAGCGGCTGCGAGCTGGCCCGTGCCGAGGGTTGGTCATGAGCGCCGTGCCGCAGATCACCTTGCACCGCCTCGGCGCCGAGCCGTTGCGCCAGGCACTGGCCGAGGTGCGCGCGCCGCACCTGCCGCAGAGCCAGATGTCCGACCACTACGCGCAGGGCAACGGCGCCCTGCATCGCGCGCTGCAGGCCAAGGTCGCGCACCTGGTCGAGGCGCTCGGGCCGCAGCTGCGCCGCCCGCGCCCGCAGTGGCACGGCGCCACCGCGGATGTGCTGGCGCTGGACCTGGCCTTCGTCGAGCACCCGCAGCAACCGTTCGAGCTGGCCTGGGTGGAGATCCAGGCCTTCACCTCGATGCTGCCGACCTTCCACACGCTGCACCAGGCGCAGCGGCGCCTGCACGGCCTGGACCCCCGCTGGCTACCGCATGACCCCGCGCCGTACGGAGTCTCCTGGGCCGAGCACCTGCGCCGCTGGGTGGCGCCGAAGCCGGCCACCGTGCTGATCGAGGATCGCCCACGCGAACGGGCCACCTGGCCCGACCTCGACGCGGCCCGGCACTGGTGGCAGGTCGCCGTGCACGACTGGAGCGAGCTGATTCCCGCGCACGGCCTGCTCTACCACCCCGGCACGGCGCGGCATTTCGGGCATGTGTGGAACCGCCTGATCCTGTCGGACCTGCCGCGCTTCGAACGGCAACGCGCCGAGGCCACGCTGATCGCGGCCGACAAGGTCGGCTGGCACAGCCATCCTGCCTGGTACGAAGGCATCCACAAGGGCAGCCTGGCCGACGTGGCGCTGGCCGACCACGAGGCCTGCCACTGGGTCGAGAACAGCCCGCTTCGGGCCAGCGGCTGGCAGGCTGCCCACGCCTGCGTGGCCAAGGCGGTGGCCGGACACTCCGGCAGCGGCCTGCTGCTGGCGCCGACCGCCGAACAACTCGCCGCCCTGCCGACGCCGCGCCAGTGGATCGTGCAGAACCGCTTCCGCCAGACCCCGATCGGCGTGCACCCGGACACCGGCAAGCCGCTGTTCGGTGAGGTGCGTTGCATGCTCGGCGTCGAGCCGGGCCGGCCGCCGTGGGTCATGGCGTGGATCCTGCGCCTGTCCACCAACGGCATTGCCACGCTCACCGGGCGGCACACCCTGCCGGGCGAGGGCATGACGATGCTGTATTTCGACGCGGCCGCCGCATGATGTCCCAAGCACGGCCTGTGCCTCGACGTCGCCGGGCGGCGCACACCGTGGCAAGCGGTAGCGCTATCCGCAGCCGGTCGACATTATCCGCGGGATCCGCATGACACCTGCCACACGAACCAGGCCATCCTCATGAGCGACGTCTTCCTTACCGGCGCCAGCGGCTTTCTCGGCGGCCACCTGCTGCGCGAGCTCGCCGCCGCGGGTCACCGCGTGCGCGCGCTGTCGCGCCGGCCCCGCACCGATGCGGCGATCGCCGCGCTGGGCGGCACGCCGGTGCGCGCGTCGCTCGCCGATGCCCATCAGCTGCAGCGCGCGATGGAAGGCTGCGAGGCGGTGTTCCACGCCGCCGCCGACACCAGCCTGTGGCGACCTGGCGCTGCCGCGCAGCTGGCCACCAACGTTGGCGGCACCATCCAGCTGCTGCGTGCGGCCGAGCGTGCGCGCGTGCGGGCGTTCATGCACACCTCTTCGGTGTCGGCTTACTCGCACCTGGTGCGCGGCACGATGACCGAAACCACGCCGCAGCGCGGCGGCGAGAGCTGGATCACCTACGAGCGCAGCAAGTACCTCGGCGAGCAGGCGGTGCGCGACAGCGCGCTGCCGTGGATCGTGTTCAACCCGTCGCACATTCTCGGTCCCGGCGATCGCAACAACTGGTCGCGGCTGATACGCCTGGTGGACGCCCAGAAACTGCCGGGGATCCCGCCCGGCATCGGGGCCTTCGCCGACGTGCGCGAAATTGCCCGCGCGCAGGTGCGCGCGTGGCAACGCAGCTGCTTCGGCGAGGCGTACCTGCTCGGCGGTGAGCAGGCGAGTTTCGTCGACTTTGTCCACCGCGTGGGCACGGCACTGGGACGACGCACGCCGCGTGGCGCGACCCCGGCCTGGCTGCTGATGGGCTACGCCCGCGTGCTCGACGCGCTCTCCCGCCTCAGCCGCCGCGAGCCGGACGTGACACCGGAAGGCGCCGCACTCACCTCGCATCGCCTGCAGGTGGATTCGGGCAAGGCCAAGCGCGAGCTGGACTACCTCGAGACGCCGCTGGACATCCTGCTCGCCGACACGCTGGCGTGGATGCGTACCGAGGGCATGCTGCGCTAGCGACCGGCACGCAGGCGCGTGCATCAAGGCACGCTTACCGCCTCGCGATGCGATGGCGGCCCTTCGCGCCACGCGCACCCGCGTTTCACGTCGGCTTTGTTGCGCACGCCCTAGCGTGGGCGGAGGTTTCCGACGGAGCACGTGATGATGATCGAGCGCGATGGACGAGCGACCGGCCGCGGCTGGCCGATCACCCTGGGTGTGGTGATTGGCCTGCTGGCCCTCGCGATGATCGGCGGAGGCGCATGGCTGATCACGCTGGGCGGCTCGTGGTACTACGCGCTGGCCGGACTCGCGCTGCTCGTCGCGGCGGTGCAACTCGCGCGCGGGCTTCGCTCCGGCGCCTGGTGGTTCTTCGGCGTGCTGGCCGCGACGGTGCTGTGGACGCTGTGGGAAAGCGGCCTGGATTACTGGGGCTGGATTCCCCGCGACGGCCTGCTGGTGCTGCTGGGGATCGCGGTGGCGCTGTGCCTGCCGCGGCTCGTGCCGCACACGCGGCGGCCAGTGTGGATCGGGTTGGCCGTGGTGCTGGCGCTGGTGTTCGCAGGTGCGTTCGCGCTGGTGTTCGCGCCGCACAATGTCTACCACTCCGGCCAGCCGTTGCCTGCAGCCGGCCGCGTGGCCTCCGCCGCCCCGGTGATTGCGCCGGCGCAGCCCGCCAACGCTCCGGCCGCCGGTGACTGGGCCGCCTACGGTCGCAACAATGCGGCGACGCGCTACACGCCGCTGAACCAGATCACTCCGCAAAACGTGGATCAGCTAAAGCAGGCGTGGGTGTTCCACACCGGCGACCTGCCGAAGAAACGCTACGGTGCCGAAACCACGCCGCTGAAGATCGGCGACCGCCTGTACCTGTGCACGGCGCGCAACGTGCTGATCGCACTGGATGCGCACGACGGCCACCAGCTGTGGCGCTACGACCCCAAGGTGCAGACGTCATCGATTCCCTACACCGCCGCATGCCGTGGCGTGGCCTATTACGCGACGCCCGCGGTCAGCGCCGAGGACGCGCTGGCGACCCCGCCAGGCGACCAGGCGCCGGCGCAGAGCGCGAGCGCGCCGCCGCCCGTGTACACCAGTCACATCGCCGCCGCCCCGGGCGCGCCCGGGGCGTGCGACGCCCGCATCATCGAAGGCACCCTCGACGGCCGGCTGATCGCCGTGGACGCGGCCACGGGCAAGCCGTGTGCGGACTTCGGTGACCACGGCCAGGTCGACATCACCCGTGGCATGGGCGAGACGCCGGCCGGTTATGTGGCGATCACCTCGGCGCCGACGATCGTGCGCGGCGTGGTCGTGACCGGCCACCAGGTGCTGGACGGCCAGCGCCGGTGGGCGCCGTCGGGTGTGATCCTCGGCTACGACGCGGTGAGCGGAAAGCTGCGCTGGGCGTGGGACATGGTGCACCCGGAGCGCAACGGCCTGCCGCCGCCGGGCAAGACCTTCGCCCGTGGCACGCCGGACATGTGGACCACCGCCACCGGCGACGAGCAGCTCGGGCTGGTCTACATTCCGCTCGGCGCGCCTACCGGGCAGTACCTTTCCAGCTCGCGGCGACCGGCGGAGAACGAGTATTCCGATTCGCTGGTGGCGCTGGACGTGAGCACCGGCCGACCCGCCTGGCGGTTCCAGTCGCAGCAGCACGGGGTGTGGGATTACGACCTGGGATCGCAGGCGAGCCTGGTCGATTTTCCCGCCGCCGGCGGCAGCGTGCCGGCACTGGTGCTGCCGACCAAGCAGGGCGACATGTACGTGCTGGACCGCCGCACCGGCCAGCCGCTGACCGGGATCGACCGGCGCCCGGTGCCCGGCGGCGGCGTGGAGCCGGACCAACGTGCCCCGACCCAGCCGTTCTCGCGCTATCACACCGTGCGCAAGAGCGACCTCACCGCGAGCAACATGTGGGGGCTGACGCCGGTGGACCAGCTCGCCTGCCGGATCCAGTTCCGCCAGGCCGACTACCGCGGCGTCTACACGCCGCCGACTTCGCGCCGACCGTGGATCGAGTACCCCGGCTACAACGGCGGCTCGGACTGGGGCGGCGTGGCGATCGACCCGCACCGCGGCGTGATCGTGGCGAACTACAACGACATCCCCAACTACGATCGCATGGTGCCGCGGGCCCAGGCGCAGAAGGCGGGCTGGAAACCACGTGACGAGGACGACTCGAACAACAAGGCCGGTCCGCAGACCACCGGCTTCGCCCAGCTCGATACACCCTACGGCTACACCATCAATGCCGGCTGGCGACTTCCGGTGACGAAGATGCCCTGCAAGGAACCCCCCTATGGCGGCATCCAGGCCATCGACCTGAAAACCGGCCGCACGCTGTGGGATCGCCCGCTGGGCACGGCGTTGCGCAACGGCCCGTTCGGCCTGAGCTCGCACCTGCCCTTCACCATCGGCACGCCGAACAACGGCGGCTCGGTGGTCACGGCCAGCGGGCTGATCTTCATCGCCGCGGCGACCGACGACCTGATCCGCGCGATCGACCTGGCAAGCGGCAAGACCTTATGGACGGCCAAACTGCCCGCCGGCGGCCAGGCCACGCCGATCGTCTACCGCGCGGACGGGCGCGAGTACCTGGTGATCATGGCTGCCGGCCACCATTTCATGGAGACGCCCGAAGGCGATTCGCTGGTGGCCTACGCGCTGCCGCAGTGACGTTCAGCGCGCCGCTGCGGCGATGTCGCGCGACTCGAGCACCGGCGTGGGCCAGCCGCCTCGCGCCAGCGTGAGCAGCGCCGCGCCGACCACGTCGGTATCGAGCACGCTATCGGGCAGCAGGCGGCGCAACAGCGGCAGCAGCGGCGCCGCCAGTCGGTAGAACCAGCGATAGCTGCCGGTACGCGAGACGATGCCGTGCAGCGGCCGGATCACGCCCGGACGTATCGCGTGCACGGCCTTGAACGGCAGCTGGCGCAACGCGTTTTCGGTACGCCCGCGCACCCGTGCCCACATCACTCGCCCCTGCTCGGAGCTGTCCGCCCCCGCGCCGGACACGTAGACAAAGGTCATCGCCGGGTTGCCGGGCGCCAGCATCCGCGCCACCGCCAGGGTCATGTCGTGGGTGAAGTGGGTGTACTGCGCTTCGTCCATGCCGGCGGAGGTGCGCCCGATGCAGAAAAAGCAGGCGTCGAACCCGCGCAGTGGGTCGGCCAGCGCTTCGGGATGCCACAGGTCGTCGTGCTGCACTTCGCGCAGCTTCGCGTGCAGCTGGCCTGTCGGCGTGCGGCCCACGGCGACCACCTCGCGCACGTCCGGCGCCTGCAGGCATGCGCGCAGCGCCGCCTGGCCCACCATACCCGTGGCACCGAACAGCAGTACTCGCATCGCGACCTCCCCGCCCGTCGGCACATCCCGCTCCACTGCAATCAGTCCGCAATCGCCAGCACGCATTCATCGGCGCCCCACGCGCGGCAGCAGACATTGAACACGCTGATCTCGTGCGCCGCCACACGCGGCACCAGCGCCCCCTGCAGCAGGCCGCCGAAGAAGGCGCAGCCGGAGTGTCCCGGCCGGTCGCACAGCGGGCTCTGGCGAATGTGCAGCTGCTCGCCCTGGAGCACCACGTCGACCATCCCGCGCAAGGCCGGCAGCCCCGCCTGTGCCACCGCATCCGCCACCGTGAGCGGCGCTGCCGCGGCATCGGCCGGCGCCATGGCGCGACCCAGGCGCAGCCCTGCCGCGTGCAGTGTCGGCTCGCGCGCACCCGGGGCCACTGCGTCCTCCAGTGCACGCAGCTGCTCCACCAGCGCCGCCGACACCGTGGCGCCATCGAGCAACCGCGCGATGGTGGCTTCATCCGCCGGCAGCGCCGCGATTTCCACAAACGGGTCGGCCGGCGGCGGGGCCGGCGCAGGCGGCGGTGGCGGCGTCGGGAGCAGGAACTCGTCCGGTATCTCGATGCGCTCGACGGTGGCAGAGCGCGTAGCGACCAGGGGCTCCGCCGCGAGCTCGACCGTGGGCGCGGCGGGCGGCGGCGCGGCAGGCGGTGGCGCGGAGTCATAGCCGGTCGACGGCGTTGCGCGCGGCACACTCGGAGCCATTTTCCCGGGTCCGGCAGGGATCGGTGGCGCTGCTTCCGGCGCGGTCGGCGGTGCGCTCGGCACGTAGCCAGACGTGTCGATGGCACGCACCGCGGCGAAGTGCGGACGCATCTGGCCGGCCTCGGCTGGTGCCACCTCGTGACTGATGACCCGCTCGTGCTGTTGCAGCGCGTCCTCCAGCGCGCGCTGGCGACGCGGCGCACCGGCCACCACCAGCGTGAGCAGGGCGCCGTGACTGCCCATCACCAGCCGCTGCCGCTGCAGGGTAAATCCGTTGGCCGAGGCGAGTCGGCCCATGTCCATGAGCAGGCCCTCGCGCGCGTGCGCGAGCACCTGCACTTCCAGCTCGATCATCAGGCCCCCCTGTCTTCGATGCCGGTGATGCGTGTGTTGTACGCATACCTTGCCACGAATCGGCCGCGCCGAACCGTGATGCGTCGCGGGGTCGCGCGCCGCCGATGCGTTTCGCAACGGCCACGCCAACGCTGCTGCCGGTGTGCGACGGGCGCCGCGCGCCCGCGCACACCGGCAGCGGGTCAGCCCGTGCGCTCGATGCGTACCGGCACACCCTTGGAGGCCGGGGTCTTGGAGGCCTTGTCGTGGTACCACAGCGGCACCAGCGCGTTCATCTCGGGGTAGTAACCGCCCAGGCAACCATCGGGCAGGTTGAATGGCGTCACCGTGAGCCCGTCGACGCGGCGCACCACGTCGTCGCCGGCATCACCGACCAGGCTCACCACCTCCCCCGCCTTGAGCCCGGCCCGCTCCATCTCGTGCGGGTTGATCAGCAGGATCTCGCGCGACCCCTCCAGCCCGCGCAGGCGATCGCTGTAGCCGTAGATGGTGGTGTTGAACTGGTCGTTCGAGCGCATGGTGATCAGGTGGAACCGACCCGGTGCATCGCCGACGCCGAGCGCGGACATCACGTCCGGATCGGTGAACTCGGCCTTGCCGCTCTCGGTTTTCCAGATCCGCTCGTGCGCGGGGTTGCCGCGGTAGAAACCGCCGGGCTGGAACATGCGGGCGTTGAAGTCCTTGAAGTCTTCCGGGTAGGTCTGCTCGATCAGGTCGCGCACCAGGCCGTAGTCGCCGGTCCAGTCGTCCCAGCGCCACTTCGGGTGCGGTGGCAGCGTGGCCTTGGCGATGCCGCAGACGATCGCCAGCTCCGACTTGAGCATCTCGTCCGCCGGCTTGCGCTTGCCGATGGAGCCGTAGATATGGCTGAAGCTGTCCTCGATGGTCACCGTCTGCGGGCCGCCGGCCTGAGTGTCTTCCTCCGAACGCACCAGGCACGGCAGCAGGTAGGAGACCCGCCCGTGCACCAGATGGCTGCGGTTGAGCTTGGTGGCGATGTAGACCGTGAGCTGCTGCTGGCGCCAGGCCGGTTCCATCACGTCGCGGTCGGGGATCGCCCGCACGAAGTTGCCGCCCAGGCTGACGAAGCCCTTTACCGTGCCGTTGCGAATGCCCTCGCAGGCATCGACCGTGGTCAGCCCGGTGTCGCGCGGCGGCTCGAAGTCGTACATCTCGGCCAGCCGGTCCAGCGGCACCAGCTTCGGTTTCTCGGAAATGCCGACCGTGCGCTGGCCCTGCACGTTGGAATGCCCGCGCACCGGCGTCACGCCCGCGCCCGGGCGCCCGATGTTTCCGCGCAGCAGCATCAGGTTGACCAGCAGGCCGATGCTCTGCGAACCGTGCACGTGCTGGGTCAGCCCCATGCCGTAGACGCCGATCACGCTGTCCGCCTCGGCATAGACGTCGGCGGCCGCTTCGAGGTCGGCGCGGGTCAGGCCGCTGAGCCGCTCGATCTCGTCCCAGCCGGTCTGCTGCGCCGTCTGCACGAACGCGTCGAAGCCGTGCGTGTGCTGCGCGATGAAGTCGCGATCGAGCACGTCCGGCTTGCCGGCCGCCCGCGCCTGCTCGTCGAGCTCGAGCACGCGCTTGCACAAGCCGGTGATCGCCGCGATGTCGCCGCCGGGCCGTACCTGCAGGTACATGTGCGCCAGCTCGGTGGAGTCGCCGGTGAGCATCTGCATCGGGTTCTGCGGATCGGTAAAGCGCACCAGCCCCTGCTCGCGCACCGGGTTGAACACGATGATCTTGCAGCCGCGCTCCACCGCCGACTGCAGCGGATGCAGGAAGCGCGGACTGTTGGTGCCGGGGTTCTGGCCGAAATAGAAGATCGCATCGCAGTGCTCGAAGTCTTCCATCAGGCAGGTGCCGACGGGCGAACCGGTGACCTTCTTCAGCCCCACCGAGGTGGTTTCGTGACACATGTTGGAGCTGTCGGGAAGATTGTTGTTGCCGTACATCCGGGCAAACAGCGCGTACAGGTAGGACGTTTCCAGCGACGCCTTGCCGGAGGCATAAAACACCACCGATTTGGGATCGAGCGCGCGCAGCTCGCGGGCGATGCCGTCGAACGCCTCCTCCCAGCTGCACGGCACGTAGCGATCGCTCGCGGCGTCATAGCGCAACGGCGCGGTGAGGCGCCCCTGCATCTCCAGGTCGTGGTCGGCCCAGTCGAGCAGCTCGGTGACCGTGTGCTCGGCGAAGAACTCCGGCGTGCAGCGATCGCGGGTGAGATCCCACAGCGTGGCCTTGGCGCCGTTCTCGCAGAACTCGAACGGGTGCGGATGGGTCGGCTTGCCCCACGCGCAGGAGCTGCACATGTAGCCGCCGGCCTTGTTCTGGCGCATCAGCGTCTCGACGACAGCCGGCGTGGACAGCTCACGCGCGAATACCTTGCCGATGCCCTTGAGCGAGCCCCAGCCTCCGGCCGGCCCCTCGTACTGGATGGAATCTCCGCGTTCGTCTTTCATCACGCCCTCCGGTCGTCGCCATATCGGTGCCAGAGGCCGAGCCTAGGCAGCCGCGCGAAGAGGACGCGTGAAGGGTCGCCGCGACGCTTCGCATGAAACTGCGAATCGCCGCGCAGCGGCGTCACGCATCGGCGGACGCCCGCATGCAAGCAAGCGGGTCGTCGTCCGCGTGGAACACGCGCAGCGCGCAGATCTCCGTCCGCGCACGCGACGGCACCGGCATCCCGGAGACCGTGTGCCGGTGATGCGCAGGTACGTGCCTTGTCAGCAGGCACTCGCGCGCTCGGCCGCGGCTAAGCAGTCCCTCGTTGCGGTTCGGATGTTTATCGAGAGGTGCACATCCGCACGAGGTTGCCGGGTTCCGCACGCGTTGGTGACTGCCACGCTCAACCCGGCAACCACTGCGGAAGCCGGCCTGCGCCACGGCGAGGCACCCACCGCTCGGGGCGCCGGCGTGGTCTTGCGGGATGCGCAGGCGCTGGAGCTGGACGCCGCGGCCAACCAACCAAAACGCAGCCGGCTGCCTGCTCAGGCGATGAAGCGCGCGTAGGCATCCGGCGGCAGTCGCTCGATCGCCGGCACCGTGCAGCCCTGGGCGGGGTGCCCCACCACCAGCAACAGGAACGGCATCTCGTTGCGCGGCCGGCCCAGCAGCTCGTTGAGAAAGCCCATCGGGCTCGGCGTGTGGGTGAGCGTGGCCAGTCCCGCGCGATGCAGCGCGGCGACCAGCAGCCCGGTGGCGATGCCGACCGACTCCTGCGGGTAGTAGCGCTTGTGCTTGTGCCCCTCGGCGTCGAGACCGTAGCGCTCGTAGAAGATGCCGATCAGCCACGGCGCGCTCTCCAGGAACGGCTTGTCCGCGTCGGTGCCCAGCGGCGCCAGCGCATGAAGCCATTCGTCAGGTGCGCGCCGCTGGTAGAACTCGCGCTCCTCGGCCTCGGCCGCCTCGCGGATCTGCCGGCGCAGTGGCCCGGGGCCCACCGCCACGAATCGCCACGGCTGCTGGTTGGCGCCGCTGGGCGCGCTGCCGGCGGCGCGCAGGCAGTGTTCGATCACCTCGCGCGGCACCGGCGTGTCGGCGAACTCCCGCACGGTACGGCGCTGCGCCATCTCGTCGGCGAACGCGGCGGCGGCGGCGATCCGCGCGGCGTCGCTCATCGGTGCACGGGCGGGCAAGGGCATCACGGCGTGGCTGGACACGGCAGCGCTTCCTCCATCGGTCATCGGGCCATCCTAACGACCCGGCGACCGCTGCGGCTCGGAGGGACGCGCCGCCTGGCAATCGCGCACGCAGACGAACCAGGCGGTGGCCTTCGGGTAGTCCAGCGTCATGCGGAAAGACCGGAACACGTTGCCACCGAGCGCACCTTCGGTCGGCCTGTCCATCATCTGCGCCATGTACTGGTGGAACGCGCTGTCCGGCCGCTCGGTGAACCACACCGGGCCGACGCGCCAGCCGGCGATCGCCAGCGCGGGCACCTCGATCAGCCGCGACGGGTGCCCCGGTCCACCGAGGTCGTCGCCGTTCTCGATCACGCGCCAGTCCGGGTGGGCCGCGTGCCAGCGCTCGAGCTGGCCGGTGGTGATGTAGCTGGTCACGCCCTCGCCGTGCACCGTTTCGGTGCCCGAGGCCTGCTTGCCCGCGGCGGTGGGATGCGCGGTCGCCCCGGTGTCGAGCAGGAAATCGATCGGCTGGCCGTCGATGCGCGCCACGATGCGTGGGAAGTACAGGTCGAGGCCCGGCCCCGTGCTCCGGCGAAAGCCCAGCGGGGCGGAATGCGCGCCAGCCGCGGGCTTCCAGCCTTCGCCCGCGGCGATCAGCCGGCGTGCCGGGTAATCGAATGTCCAGGTGCGCGTGCCGAGGTAGGCGGCGCCCAGCTGGCCGTCTAGGTCGTAGGGCAGCTTGTTCACCATCACCGAGGCGCCGCACGGACCGTCCGGCGGCGGCAGCGACTGGCCCGCGGCAAAGGTCGGCGCGGGCACCACGTGGAGCGATGCATCGGCCTCGCAGGGCGAGGTCGCCAGACGCAGCCGCTCCGCGGCCTTGGCCGTGATCCAGTACATGCCGGCGGCGCCGCCGCCACCGGTGTCCACCAGCAGGCGCAGCGCCTGCCCGTCGGCGGTGCGAGGTGTCGCATAGAAATGCCCGGCCTGGTAATCGGTCGGCACCGTCTGCGCGGTGGCCGCGGCGGCGGCGAGCAGGAAAGCCAGCATGGCGACAGTCTCCTCGGGAAGGCGTGCCCGATCATGCGTGCCTTGCCGCCGCACCCGCATGGGCCGGAAGTGCCGGGGCGCGTGCCGGCCGTCGCCAACCCGGGCCGAGTGCGCTACAACACGAGGCTTAGCGACCCGAGGGGAAATGCCATGCCGATCCGTACCGCGTCCCGCGCGCTCCGCCGCCCTGCCCGCACTGCCTCGCTGGCGTTGGCGCTTTCCCTCGGCCTGCTGGCCGGCGCACCCGGCCACGCCGCCGACGCAGCGCAGGCGCGCACGCAACGCGAAGCCCGGGCCGTGACGATCACCCGCGACGACTGGGGCATCGCCCACGTCCACGGCACCACCGACGCCGATGCCGTGTTCGGCATGGCCTACGCGCAGGCCGAAGACGACTTCCACCGCGTCGAGACCAACTACCTGCTCTCGCTCGGGCGCATGGCCGAGGCGAAGGGCGAGTCGGCGATCTGGCTGGACCTGCGGCAGAAGCTGTTCATCGATCCGGTCGAGCTGAAGAAGCTCTACGCGCAGAGCCCCGCCTGGCTGCGCCGGCTGATGGACGCCTGGGCGGACGGGCTCAACCACTACCTCGCCACGCATCCGGGCGTGCATCCGGAAGTGATCACGCATTTCGAGCCGTGGATGGCTCTCTCGTTCACCGAAGGCAGCATCGGCGGCGACATCGAGCGGGTCGACCTCAAGCAGCTGAAGGATTTCTACGGCCAGAGCGGCGATGCGCCGCTGGCGACTGTCGAGACGCGCCCGAGCTGGGTCGAACCGACCGGCTCCAACGGCATCGCCATCGCACCCGGGCTCACCGCCGACGGCCACGCGCTGCTCCTGATCAACCCGCACACCTCGTTCTTCTTCCGCTCCGAGCTGCAGATGACCAGCGACGAAGGGCTGGACGCCTACGGCGCCGTGACCTGGGGCCAGTTCTTCATCTACCAGGGCTTCAACCGGCACGTGGGCTGGATGCATACCTCCACCGGACTGGACGCGGTGGACGAGTTCGCCGAGACCATCGTGCGCAAGGACGGCCAGCCGTTCTATCGCTACGGCGAGGCACTGCGACCGGTCACCTCGCGCCAGATCGCCGTGCCCTACCGTCGCGCGGACGGCAGCATGGCCAGCCGCACGTTCACCGCGTACTTCACCCACCACGGCCCGATCGTGCGCAAGGACGGCGAGAAGTGGATTGCCGAGGCGCTGATGAACACGCCGATTCCGGCGCTGGAGCAGAGCTGGCTGCGCACCAAGACAAACGACCTGGCCAGCTACATGAAGGTGGCCGAGCTCAAGGCCAACTCGTCCAACAACACGCTGTTCGCCGACGACAAGGGCCAGATCGCCTTCCTGATGCCGCAGTTCGTGCCCAAGCGCGACAACCGCTTCGACTACACCAAGCCGGTGGACGGCAGCGACCCGGCCACCGACTGGCATGGCCTGACCCCGCTGGACCAGCTTCCGCAGGTGGTGAACCCGCCCAACGGCTGGACGTTCAACACCAACAACTGGCCCTACTCCGCCGCCGGCCCCAACAGCCCGAACCCCGCCGACTTCCCGCGCTATATGGACACCTTCGGCGAGAACCCGCGCGGCCTGCACGCGACGAAGCTGCTCACCGGCGCCGATGACGTCACGCGCGCCTCGCTGATCACCATGGCCTTCGACTCCTACCTGCCCGCCTTCGCGCGGCAGCTGCCGGTGCTGATCCGCGACTACGACGCGCTGCCCGCCAGCGATCCGATGAAGGCAAAACTGCGCGGCCCGATCGCCCTGCTGCGCAGCTGGGACTACCGCTGGGGCATCGCGTCCATGCCGACCACGCTGGCGGTGTTCTGGGGCGACACGCTGTGGGACGAGGTGAGCAAGGCGGACACCGCCGAGGGCCTGTCGATCTACGACGTGATGGCCGACAAGGCAGGCCCGCAGCAGCGCCTGCACGCACTGGCCGAGGCGGTCGACCGGCTCGAAAACGACTTCGGCCACTGGGGCGTGCCGTGGGGCGAGGTGAACCGCTTCCAGCGCCTCACCGGTGATATCCAGCAGCCGTTCGACGACAGCAAGCCGAGCATCCCGGTGCCGTTCACCTCCTCGCGCTGGGGCTCGCTGGCCTCGTTCGGTGCGCACCGCTGGCCGGGCACCAAGCGTTACTACGGCACCAGCGGCAACAGCTTCGTGGCGGTGGTGGAGTTCGGCCCGAAGGTAAGCGCCCGCGCGATCACCGCCGGCGGCGAAAGCGGCCACCCGGATTCGAACCACTTCAACGACGAGGCCGAGCGCTACACCAACGGCAATCTGCGCGAGGTGTACTTCTGGCCCGCGCAGCTGAAGGGCCACATCGAGCGCAGCTACCACCCGGGCGAGTGAGCTCGCACCGGTGACGGCAATGCCTGCGGCAGCATGAAGCCGCAGGCATCGCTTCAGGCGTCGCGTCGGAACACGCTGCGCAGCAATGCCATGACGGCCACGCTCGCGGCGCTGACGCCGCCGAACATCAGGATCTCGAACGGCCACAGGTTGTGCGAGGTGGAATCGCGCGCCACGCCGACGAGGATGTTCAGCACCGTCCACACCATCAGCGCCGCGGGGATCGACGCCAGCACGCGCCATCCGCCGCGCCAGCGCCACAGCGCCCACGCCGGCGCGGCCAGACCGAGCAGGCCGATGGCGACCATCGCCAGCATGAAAGCGCTGAAGAAGGCGACCGTCTCGGCGCCGGTCGGCTCGCTCGCGGCCGCCTTGCGCACGGCCTGCAGTTGCGCCGTGTCGCGCGCACGCAACTGCTGCACCCAGTCCGGCAGTGTCTCGTCGGCCACCGGCTCAAAGCCGCCGGTGAGGTGCACCGGATAAGTGGCCACCACCGGCGTGCGGTCCCCGCGGTCGTCGCCGGCGGTGATGCGGACCTCGTCCACCTCGTCGCCGGGCCGCATGAAGAAGAACCAGCCCAGCGCCTCGCCCTCGCCGGTGTAGCGCGCCGACGGACTGGTACCGACCTTGGCCGGCTGGCCGCGGAAATACGGCCGGATCCAGATGCCTGCAGGCGCAGCGCTTCGGTAGCCCAGCCGCAGGTAGAAATTCTGGTTGCGGCCGAGCGTGAGGTCGTCGCCCTGCGGCCAGGTGTCGGTCACCGTCACGGTGACCGGTGGCGTCGTCTGTGCCTGTGCGCCGTGTGGCCATGCCAGCATCGCCAGCACGGCCAGCAGCAGGCCGCGAGCGGCGATCTTGCAGAAATGTCCGAACATGCGCCGTCCCCCTGGTGTCCGGCGCAGTCTAGTGAACGGACCTGCTCCGCCGGCAAGTGGCCCAGCCGAAGCCCGGCCCGGGCGGCCGATTCCAGCGGTGGCGATCCGCGGCGCCGGGCCGGCTCAATAGCTCGCGCAGCGAAGGCACGCCTGCACGGTTGCAGCACTTGCCGCCGCAAGAGTGAACCTGTGCAGGCAAGCGCCTGCACGTGGCCTCACCCGCACGGTTGCTCGACGTGGCGGCGCAGGCGTCGGCCGCGGCACCGCTATCATGGCCGGCCCACAATCCGCCGCGGACCTGCGTGATGGAAACTTTTCGATACCTGCATCTGGACGTCTTTGCGGCCAGCCTCGGCGGCGGCAACCACCTGGGCGTGGTGACCGACGCGCGCGGCTGGAGCGACGCGCAGATGCAGCGCTTCGCCCGCTGGACCGGCCTGGTGGAGACCACTTTCCTGCTGCCGCCGCTTGATCCTTCCGCCAGCTACCGGGTGCGCATGTTCACGCCGCACAAGGAGATTCCGTTCGCCGGCCATCCCAGCGTGGGCAGCGCACACGCCGTGCTCGCCTGCGGACTGGTCCAGCCGCGCGACGGGCTGCTGTGGCAGGAATGCGGCGCCGGCGTGCTGCCGCTGCGCGTGCGCGGTGAGGGCGACGCGCGTGAGTTGCTGCTGAAGTCTCCGCCTGCCGAGGTCATGCAGACCGGCGCGGACGCGCACCCCCTGCTCGCCCCCGCACTCGCCGGCACCGTCGTCGGCCGCCTGCCGCCGGCGCTGGTGGATGGGGGCCGGCGCTGGTGGGTGGTGGAGTGCGCCAACGAAACGAGCCTGCGCGCATGGCAGCCCGACCACGCCGCCATCGGCGCGCTGGGCAAGGCCACGGGCAGCATGGGCATCTGCGCGTTTGCGCGCAGCAACGACGGCGCGTTCGAGCTGGCCGTGCGCGCGCTCGCCGCAGGCGCCGGCATTGATGAGGATCCCGCCTCCGGCGCGGCCAACGGCCTGCTTGCGGCGTACCTGCTGCACGCCGAACCGCAGGGCCCGCTGGCGCGCGGCTACACCGTGAGCCAGGGCCGCGAAATCGGCTACGACGCCAGTCTGGCGGTGCAGATCGACGCCGACGGCATCTGGGTGGGCGGACGCACGCACACCATCGTGGATGGCCACTTGCGCTGGACGCGCGCGTGATCGCGGAGCCGTCGCGGGAGCCGTGCATCTGGGTGGATGCCGATGCCTGCCCCGTGCCGATCAAGGAAATCCTGTTCCGCGCCGCCGATCGGGCTCAGGTGCAGGTGACGCTGGTCGCCAACCAGATGCTGCGCACGCCACCGTCGCGCTTCGTGCGGGCGAGCCAGGTCGCCGGCGGCTTCGACGTGGCCGACGACGCCATCGTCGAGCACGCGGCAGCCGGTGACCTGGTGGTGACGCAGGACATCCCGCTGGCCGCGCGCGTGCTCGAGAAGGGCGCGCAGGCGATCAACCCGCGCGGCGTGGCGTTCACCACCGACTCGATCGCCCAGCAGCTGTCCATGCGCAACTTCATGGAGGAACTGCGCGGCGCCGGCGTCGATACGGGCGGGCCGTCGGCGTTCCATCCGCGCGATCGCCAGGCCTTTGCCAACCAGCTCGACGGCTGGCTCAGCCGGCGCGGTGCACGCTAGGCGTCGCCGCGGTCATCCAGATGCGCGCGTCGGGCGGCCACGAGTGCCAGCGCCGACCAGTCCACATCCTCGTCACCGCCGGCCAGCGCTTCGAGCAGGCTGTCGCGCAGCACACCGGCAAAAGGCAGCGGCACCCGCGCAGACTCGGCCGCGGCCTGCGCCAGGCCCACGTCCTTGAAACCCAGCGGCAGCGGAAACCCGGCCGGCTTGAAACGCTGCTCGGCGATCAGCTTGCCGTAGCCCTGGTAAGCCGGCGAGGCGAACAGCGTGCTGGTCATCACCTCGAGGAAATCCGCCGCGCTGACGCCGTAGGCACGGGTCAGCGCGGTGGCCTCGGCCATGCTCTCGATCGCCGTCGCGAGCATGAAGTTGCCCGCGATCTTGGTCACGCTGGCGCGCTCGGGCGCCTCGCCCATCGGCCAGATCCGGCTGCCCATCGCCTGCAGCAGCGGGCGCACGGTGTCGATGGCGGCGGCCTTGCCCGCGGCGACGATATTGAGCTTGGCTGCGGCGGCCATGTCCGGCCGGCCGAATACCGGCGCGGCCACGTAGCCGATACCGCGCCGGGCGTGCGCGTCGGCCAGCTCGCGCGCCAGCGCCACGGAAATCGTCGCGTGGTTGACGTGCACCGTGCCGGGGTCCATCGCGTCGAGCAAGCCGCTATCCAGGAACACCGCGCGCACCGCGGCGTCGTTGGCCAGCATGCTGCAGAGCACCTCGCCCTGCGCCGCACGCTCCGGCGTGCGCGCTACTTTGGCGCCGAGGGACGCCAGGGGCGCAGTGGCTGCTTCGGAGCGATTCCACACCGTCACCGCGTGCCCGGCGGCCACCAGATTGCTGGCCATGGCACTGCCCATGGCGCCCAGGCCGATGAAACCGACTTTCATGCGTGATGCTCCTGACTATCGCCAACCGCGGATCACACCACGCGGAGCGTTCAACCGATGCGAACGGCGCAGCACCGCGTTGAAAAGCGCAGACGGTCAGCCCACCACTTCGCCCGCCGCATGGCCGGAGGCCCAGGCCCACTGGAAGTTGTAACCGCCGAGCCAGCCGGTGACGTCGACCACCTCGCCGATGAAGTACAGCCCCGGCACGCGGCGCGATTCCATGGTGCTGGAGGACAGCTCGTCGGTGTCCACGCCGCCCAGCGTCACCTCGGCGGTGCGATAGCCCTCGGTGCCGCTGGCGACGATCGGCCAGTCGTGCAGTTGCCGGCCGATCTCGCCCAGCTCGGCCTCGCGGTACTGCCGCATCGGCCGGCTCTCGAACCATAGCTCGCACAGCCGCTGGGCGAGGCGCTTGGGCAGCAGGTCAGCCAGCACGTTCTTGAGCTCTGCCGCCGGCCGGGCGGCGCGCTGGGCCGCCAGCCAGCCGGCGGCGTCGACGTCGGGCGAAAGATCCACCCGCAGATCGTCGCCCGGCTGCCAGTAGCTGGAAATCTGCAGGATCGACGGCCCGCTGATGCCGCGATGGGTGAACAGCAGCCCCGCGCGAAACCCCTGCTTGCCCACCCGCGCCTCGGCCACCGGCAGGGCCACGCCGGCCAGGTCGCTGTAACGCTCCTGATGCTTTCCGCTCTGCGTGAGTGGCACCAGCCCGGCCCGCGTAGGCAGCACGCTGTGGCCGAACTGTCGGGCCAGTTCGTAACCGAAACCGGTGGCGCCCATGGCGGGTATCGAAAGCCCGCCCGTGGCCACCACCAGCGACGTGGCCTGCACCTCACCCAGCGCAGTGGCTGCGCTGAAACCGTGCTCCGCCTTGCGCACCCGCTGCACCGCGCAGCCGGTTTCCACCTGTACGCCCGCGGCGGCGCACTCATCCAGCAGCATGCGCACGATCAGCTTGGAGGACTCGTCGCAGAACAGCTGGCCGAGCTCTTTCTCGTGGTACCTGATGCGGTGCTTCTCCACCAGCGCGATGAAATCCCACGGCGTGTAGCGCGCCAGCGCCGACTTGGCGAAGTGCGGGTTGGCCGAGAGGAAGTTGGCCGGCGTGGTACCGGTGTTGGTGAAATTGCAGCGCCCGCCGCCGGACATCAGGATCTTCTTGCCTGCCTTGTTGGCATGGTCGACCACCAGCACGCGCTTGCCGCGCTGGCCGGCAGTGATGGCGCACATCAGGCCGGCCGCACCCGCGCCGATCACCAGCACGTCCACGTTCATGCGCGCCCTCCAGGACGGGAGCGACGACGCGGCGCAGCGGGAGAACCAGGTTGCATGGGGACTCGGATGGGATGAACAGGGATGTCGGGCGACGGCGGCATGGGCCTGCGCCGCGCCTGCGGGCTGCGCAGTATCTCATCGCAGCCATCGCTTACACTGCCCTGCCCCTTTCAGCGAGATGCCGCCATGCCCTCCTTCGACGTGGTTTCCGAAGTCGACATCCACGAGCTCACCAATGCCGTGGATCAGGCCAACCGCGAACTGACCACGCGGTTCGACTTCAAGGGCACGCCGGCCAAGTTCGAGCTGGAAGACCGGGTGATCACCGTGATCGGTGCCAGCGAGTTCCAGCTGCAGCAGATGCGCGACATCCTCAAGACCCGCCTGGGCGCGCGCAAGATCGACCTGCGTGCGCTGGACACGGCGGACCCGGAAACCAATGTCGCCGGCTCGCGGCAGAAGATCACCGTCAAGCAGGGCATCGAGCAGCCGGTGGCGAAGAAGCTGATCGCCGCGCTGAAGGCGGCCAAGCTCAAGGTGGAAGCGCAGATCAACGGCGAGAAGCTGCGCGTCACCGGCAAGAAGCGCGACGACCTGCAGGCGGCCATGGCTGTGCTGCGCGAGAGCAAGGCCGAGGTGCCGCTGCAGTTCGACAACTTCCGCGACTGAAGCCGCGGTGCGCCCTGACGCGAGGCCTGGCAGCAGTGCCGGCCCGCAACGCCGCTCGCCGGGGAGCGCTCACACCCGCCCGGCCACGATGTTCACCGTGACCGCGATGATGAACACGTTGAAGAAGAACGCCACCACGCCGTGCAGCAGCACCATGCGCCGCAGCGGACGGCTGCTGATCTGCACGTCCGAGACCTGGAAGGTCATGCCGATCACGACGGCGAAGTAGGCGAAATCCCAGTAGTCCGGCTCCTCATCGCCGGGAAATTCCAGCCCCCGGTGCTGGCTGCCGTAGTCGCCGTAGTAGCCGTGCGCGTAGTGCAGCGCGAACATCACGTTGATGAAGAGCCACGCCAGCACGATGCTTGCCGCGGCCACCGCCAGCGGCAGCAAGCCGCCGCTGCGGGCCGCGTGCAGCTCGGTCCCGAGCGCGACCATCACCACCACCGTCACGCCGATCGCGCTCCACAGGATGCCCCAGCGGCCAGCGTCCTGCAGCCGCGCCTGATGGCGCATGTCCTGCATGCCGGCGCGGTTGAACAGCGCCAGCATGCCGCCGAGGAACAGCAGCGCGCCGACGTCGAAGCCCAGCAGCAGTGCGGGCGCGGCGTCCATTCCGCGCCATCCCAGGCCAACGGCCACCAGTGCGAACACGGCGGCTGCCACGCTCAGTCGTGGTCGCGCCCGCAGCGAGCGCAGCGGCCGCCATCGACGCGCCGGCGGTGTTGGCCCGGGGACGGGCTGGCCAGCGAGCGGACTCATCCGGCCACCGGCTGCACGGCGGCGCGCCATGTATCGCTCACGCCAGCAGATCCGCCACGTCGGCGTGGCGCTGCGCCCACGTCGCCGCGTACGAACACGCCGGATCCACCTTCCACTGCCGCTGACGAGCCAGTGCGAACGCCGCCGTTACCAGCGCCGAGGCGATCCCGCGGCCGCCCACGGCCTGCGGCACGCCGGTGTGGTCGATCGACAGCACCGTGCCGTCGCGGCCCTCGCGCAGGTGGTAATTCAACTCGCACTGGGCACCGTCGACCGTGGTGGTGAAGCGCTGCGCGGCCGCGTCATGCTGGATCGGGAAATCAGTCACCGGGGGAACTCCTGCGGGATGGGGCGCCCAGCATACGGCGCGCCGGGCAAGACCCGCGATGCCCCGCGCTGATGGCGTTCGCATCGACTGAATATCCGCCTGCGCATACTCGGGCCGGCTTGCGCCGCCCTCACCCCCCCCCCACAAGGAGACACCATGAAGAAGACCGCCTCGGCCCACTGGTCCGGTGACATCAAGGAAGGCACCGGCAGCATCTCTACCGAAACCGGCGTGCTGCGCGAGGCGCCGTACGGATTCAAGTCACGCTTCGAGGACGGCCCCGGCACCAACCCGGAAGAGCTGCTCGGCGCCGCCCATGCCGCCTGCTTCTCGATGGCGCTGTCGCTCGGCCTGGGCGAAGCCGGCCTGACCGCAGACAGCATCGACACCCGCGCCGAGGTGACGCTGGCCAAGGACGGCGACGGGTTCTCCATCACCGCCGTGCACCTGGTCTGCAAGGCCGCCGTGCCCGGCGCCGATGCGGCGACGTTCGACCGCGTGGCGCAGGCCACCAAACAGGGCTGCCCGGTGTCGAAAGTGCTGAAGGCGGCGATCACCCTGGATGCGTCGCTGGAGGGATGAGGCACCAGCGCGCGGCCCGTGCCGCGCGTCACGCCACCCGGCGCGCGTGTCGACGCCGCGCCCGCACGGCCTCGGCCAGGGTGTCGAGCACGGCTACCGAGGTTCCCCAGTCGATACAGCCGTCGGTGATGCTCTGGCCGTAGGTCAGCGGCTGTCCGGGCGACAGCTCCTGCCGCCCTCCGAGCAGATGGCTCTCCACCATCACGCCGATGATCCGCGATTCGCCGGCAGCGAGCTGCCCGGCGATGTCGGCGACTACCGTGGGCTGATTCTCCGGCTTCTTGCCGCTGTTGGCGTGGCTGGCGTCGATCATCAGCCGCGGCGTGATGCCCGCGGCGGCGATCGCGGTGCCGGCCGCTGCCACGCTGGCGGCATCGTGGTTGGGGACGCTGCCGCCGCGCAGGATCACGTGGCAGTCCTCGTTGCCGGCGGTGGCGGCGATGGCGGTGCGGCCGTCCTTGGTCACGGCGAGGAAATGATGCGGCTGCGAGGCCGCAACCACCGCATCCACGGCGATCTTCACGTTGCCGTCGGTGCCGTTCTTGAAGCCCACCGGGCACGACAGGCCCGAAGCGAGTTCGCGGTGCACCTGACTTTCGGTGGTGCGCGCACCGATCGCGCCCCAACTGACCAGGTCGGCGATGTACTGCGGGGTGATCATGTCCAGGAACTCGCAGCCGGCCGGCACGCCCAGTTCGTTGATGCCGATCAGCAGGCCGCGGGCGAGGCGCAGGCCGCGATCGATACGGAAACTGCCGTCCAGGTCGGGATCGTTGATCAGCCCTTTCCAGCCGACCGTGGTGCGCGGCTTCTCGAAGTACACCCGCATCACGATCTCCAGCGCATCGGCATGCCGGGCCCGCTCGCCGGCGAGCCGCTGGGCGTACTCCAGCGCGGCGCGCGTGTCGTGGATCGAGCACGGGCCGATCACCACGGCGAGGCGGTCGTCCCGGCCCGCCAGGATGGCGTGCAGACGCTGGCGCGTCTGGCTGACGGTGACGGCGGCGCGGGCCACACTGGCGCAGTCGCCGATCACTTCGGCAGGTGTGCTCAGGCGCTTCAGTTCGCGGATGCGCAGGTCGTCGGTGGGGGTGTGCATGGCTCGGGTCCTTGTTCGGGAAGTCCCGTGGCAGCCATGAAAAAAGCCGCCAGGGGTGGGCTGGCGGCTTTCAGGATTCGGTGGGATCGGTGTGTTGCCTACGATCGCGCCCCTGGCTCCGCCTGCGGCTTCGGATAGCCATAAAACCAGACGTAGAGGGAGGCGGCGTGCAGCGACATGGCGTTACGAATAACACATTGCCGGCGCGCTGCAAACGTCGCAAAAGGCATAAGCGCCCGCTGCGGCATGCACCAGCACGGGCGCAGCGATTGCCGCAGGCGGTGTGCCGGGGGCGGCAGCACGACGCACGCCGGCTAAGATCCGTGCATGCCCTCGCCATTGCACCTCGTCACCCGTCCGGCCCAGCAGGCCATCCGTCACTGGGTACAGAAGGCGTTCCCGCGCGACGGTGGCGGCAGCGTCGACTACGACACGCCGCTGGGCGATCCGGGCCTGTTCGATCCGGCCGGCGCGACCTGGCGCATCCACGCCGATTTTCCGGGCATGCTCGCCGGCGGCCTGGCCGCACTGATGCTGCAGACCCTGCATCCGCTGGCGCTGGCAGGGGTGTGGGACCACTCCAACTTTCGCGAGGATCTGGTCGGCCGGCTGCGGCGCACCACCACCTTCGTCGGCGGCACCACCTACGCACCACGTGCCGCGGCAGAGGCACTGATCGCGCGGGTGCGGCGCATCCACGACCACGTACATGGGCTGACCGAGGATGGCCGCCCCTACAGCGCCAACGACCCGGCCCTGCTGACCTGGGTGCACGTGTCCGAAGCCTTCAGCTTCCTGCAGGGCTACCGGCGCTACAGCCACGTGGCGCTGCCCGAAGGGGCCGCCGATCGCTACTACGACGAATCACGCCGCGTGGCCGAGGCGCTGGGCGCGCGGGATGTACCGCGCTCGGAGCAGGAGGTGGCCGACTATTTCCGGCAGGTGCGCCCCACGCTGGCGTACACCGCCCGTACCCGCACCGTGCTGGAGGTGCTCGGCGAGGTGCGCCTGCCGGTACCGGTGCCGGGGCTGTCGCGGGACGTGTTCCTGCACGCCGGCGCCGCGTTGCTGCCGGAATGGGGACTGCGGCTGCTGCGGCGCACGCCGGTGCAGCGCGCGCAGGCCCGGCTGGCGGCGCATGCGCTGTGGTCGATGGCACCGGTGTTCCGGGCGGCACTGAGCGAGGGCATTGCCGTGCACGCGTGTCGCCGGGTGGGGCTGGATCCGCGCGTGCTGCACCGGTGGCCGGCAGGCACCGGCGACTGAACCAAAGTGCGGGCGCTGGGCGCTCAGGCCGGTTGCGTGGTCGCCGGCAGCGGATCGTCGTCCTGCACGGCCGCCATCACCCGGTTGCGTCCGGCCCGCTTGGCCGCGTAGAGCGCGGCGTCCGCGCGCCGACGCAGCGCGGTCATGTCCCAGTGGCCGGGGCCAGCCACCGCGGTGCCGATGGACACGGTCAGGTGCACGTCCTGATCGTCGATGCGCAGGGCCGAGTTGGCGACCGTGGCGCGGATGCGCTCGGCCAGCACCGCCACCCCGACCGCATCCACGCCGGGCGACAGCACCAGGAACTCCTCGCCCCCCACTCGCCCGACGATGTCGTCGGCACGCAGGATCCGCTGGATGCAGCCGACCAGCGACTGCAGCACCTTGTCGCCGCCGTCGTGGCCGAAGCGGTCGTTGACCTCCTTGAAATAATCCGCGTCCACCAGCAGCACGCCGACCGAACCGCGCCAGGCGCGGGCCTCGTCGAGCATGCGGTCGGACGCCTCGCCGATCGCCCGCCGGTTGGCCACGCCGGTGAGCGGATCCACGCGCGCCAGGTCGTGCAGCTCGCGCCGCAGTATCTCGTTGTAGAGCAGCAGGAAACCGATGCTGGCGAACAGCGGCTGCATGCCCGAAAGCAGGATATAGAACACGTTCACGGGCGACGGCGTGGCGATCTGGTCCGGCGGATTCACGCCCAGCCACAGCGCGCCGTTGCGCCAGAGCACCAGCGCCAGCGCCAGCAGGTACACCCACAGCAGCACGCAGCGTGCGCGGGTGCCGCTGTCGCGACAGCCGCCGCGCAGGGCGTCGATGTTGAGCAGCACATTGCCGATGATCGCCACCGAGCCCCACAGCACGCGCAGGCGGTAGTCGGGGTGCACGATGCCCAGCCACGCCACCCCGCCCCAGCCGATCAGCGCGATCGCGCCGGCGGCGACCAGCCGCAGCGGCTTGCCCACCAGCAGGCGGATCGAGACCACCACCATCATCTGCGCCAGCAGGTTGAGCGCGTTGCCGCCCATCAGCAGGCCGGCCGGCGGGATGAACGCCTGCATCGCGAGCAGCGCGTAACCGGCCGCTTCCAGGCCCAACGCGCCCGCGCGCAGGCGGATCGCCAGCAGTCCGCGCCCGCCGTCGCCGTGGGTGCCCACCCACAGCATGATCGCCAGCGCCAGCGCCTGCACGGCGTTGAGCAGCGACAGCGTTTCGACCTGTACTGGCATCGTGTCTCCCGAAGGTCCGACTGGCCGGACGTGCGCGTGAGCCGCCACCGCGCGTGGCAGGCGCGGCGACGGGCCATCTTACCTATCGTCCGCGGCGGTGGTGCGCTTGAATGGCCCGCCACGTGCGCCAGGCCCGGTCATTGGCGACAGCGCCGCCGTTGACAGCCTGCGGGGTTTCGCTACTTTCGCCGTAGGAAAACTCGCCGGACGCTGGATGGCCACCCTCATACCCACCCGCAACAGCTGCCTGGCGCGCATGACCAGCGGCGAGAAACGCGTCTCGGAACGCCTGGAACAGAAACTCGAAGACGACTACCTGATCTGGTACGACGTGCCGGTGGGCCTGAAGCAGCGCCACCCGGACTTCGTCATCGTGCATCCGCGCCGCGGCCTGCTGGTGCTGGAGGTGAAGGACTGGAAGGCCGAGACCATCCAGTCGGCCGACAGCACCCAGTTCACCCTGATCACCGATCGCGGCATCGCCAAGCAGGCCAACCCGCTGCTGCAGGCGCGCGCCTACGCGCTGGAGGTCGGCGTAGTGCTGGAGCGCGATGCGGCGCTGCGCTACCCACCCGGCCATCGCCACGCCGGCAAGCTGGTGATGCCGTGGGGCTGGGGCGTGGTGCTGGCCAACATCAGCCGCAAGCAGTTCGACGAGGCCGGGCTGGATGCGGTGATGCCGCCGCACCTGGTGATCTGCCGCGACGAGATCTACGAGACGGTGGAGGCCGAAGCGTTCCAGGAGCGGTTGTGGGCGATGTTCCCGCAGGTGTTTCCGGTGATGCTGACGCTGCCGCAGATCGATCGCGTGCGCTGGCACTTGTTCCCCGAGCTGCGGGTGGACCCGGGCGCGGGCCAGTTCGGCCTGTTCCCGGTGGCGGACGCACCGGCCAAGGCGATCGAGATTCCCGAGCTGGTCAAGGTGATGGACGCCCAGCAGGAACAGCTGGCCCGCTCCCTTGGCGACGGCCACCGGCTGATCCACGGCGTGGCCGGCTCGGGCAAGACCATGATCCTGGGCTTTCGCGCCCTGCAGCTGGCGCGGATCATGGCCAAGCCCATCCTGGTGCTCTGCTACAACAAGACGCTGGCCTCGCGGCTGGACCAGCTCGTGGGCGAGCGCGGCCTGGCCGACAAGGTCAGCGTGCGCAACTTCCACGCCTGGTGCCGGCAGATGCTGGTGACGTACCACGTCGACCTGCCCGAGAAAGGCAGCAAGGACTTCTTCGAGCAGATGGTCGAGCGGGTGATGGCGGGCGTCGAGCGCGGCCAGATCCCGCGCTTCCAGTACGGCGCGGTGCTGGTGGACGAAGGCCACGACTTCGAGCCGGACTGGTACAAGCTGATCGTGCAGATGGTCGACCCCAGCACCAACTCGCTGCTGGTGCTCTACGACGACGCCCAGAACATCTACGGCAAGACCGACCGGCGCAAGTTCACCTGGAAGGAACTGGGCGTGCAGGCGCAGGGCCGCACCACCATCCTCAAGCTCAACTACCGCAACACGCTGGAGATTCTTTCGGTCGCCCGCGGCTTCGCCAGTGACCTGTTGATCGAGAGCGCCGGCGATGACGACGGCGTGCCGCTGATCGCTCCAGAGAGCGCCGGTCGCCGCGGCGCGGTGCCGGAGCTGATCCGCACCGACACCGCCGCCGCCCAGCTCACCGTGCTGATCCGGTGCATCCGCGACGAGGTCGCGAACGGCCGGCGGCTGTCGGACATCGCCGTGATCTTCCGCAACCAGTGGGAAGGCGAGAAGCTGCACGAGGCACTCAAGCGCGAGGGCATCGCCAGCCGGCTGGCCGAAGGCGACGCCAAGCGCACGCTGTTCGTGGTGGAGGACGCCGTGAAGCTGGTCACCATGCATTCGAGCAAGGGGCTGGAATTCCCGTTCGTGATCATCCCGGGCCTGGGCTCGCTGCCCAAGCCGGGCAAGAACGAGACCGAGGAGGCGCGCCTGCTGTACGTGGCAATGACCCGCGCCACCGAACGGCTGGTGCTGATCCACCACGAGGACTCGGTCTTCAGCCAGCGCATCCGCAGCTCGATCAACGACGTGCAGGGGCAGCTGGAGGCGCTGGCGTGAGGGGAAACCGGACGAGTGCGCCCAGCCCAGGCTAGTTCGGTTATTCGCCACGCACCTTGGCGGTCATCCACGTTGACTTCACCCTCCCACCTGCGCCCGAATGGCGTGAAAAAGAGGGGTGACTCGAAGCCCCTCATCGACCGGCACGCCCCCATGACCGACCTGCTCTCCCCAGACACTCTCGCCCCGCAGCCGCTCGACCACGCCCATGCGCTGGACGCGCGCTACTACGTCGACCCGCGCATGGCGGCGATCGACGCAGCCGCCGTGTTCGCGAAAAGCTGGCAGCTGGTCTGCCATCAGTCGGAGATTGCCGGCGTGGGAGATCACCGCGTCACCGCCATCGCCGGGCTGCCGCTGCTGGTGGTGCGCAGCGATGCGGACACCATCCGCGCGTTCCACAACGTCTGTCGCCATCGCGCCGGCCCGGTCGCCAGCTGCGACGGCAAGGGCGCCACCGGCCTGCGCTGCCGCTATCACGGCTGGACCTATGGGCTGGACGGCGTGCTGCGCGGCGCCCCGGAGATGGGCCGCACGCCGGACTTCGATCCGTCGCAGATCCGCCTGCCGGAGGTGCGCGTGCAGGTGTGGCAGGGGCTGGTGTTCGTGGCCACTGGCGACGCGCCGCCGTTCGAGGAGTTCGTGCGCGGCATCGACGCGCGGCTGGGCGCAGCGCGCGGCATGGGCGAGTTCGTCTTCCACCACCGCGCCAGCTGGGAGGTGGCCTGCAACTGGAAGGTCTACGTGGACAATTACCTGGAGGGTTACCACGTGCCGCACATCCACCCGGGCCTCAACAGCGTGCTGGATTACCGCAGCTACATCACCGAGACGGCGCAGTGGTATTCGTTCCAGTTCAGCCCGCTGGAGAGCGGTGACGACCTCTACGGCAGCGGCGAGGCGCTGTACTACTTCCTCTACCCCAACACCATGCTCAACATCCTTCCGGGCCGGCTGCAGACCAACCGCGTGCTGCCGCTGGGGGTGGACCGCTGCCGGGTGGAATTCGACTTCTACTACGCCCCGGACACCAGCGAGGCGGCGATGACGCGCCGTGTCCGCGACGTGGCCTTCAGCGACGAGGTGCAGGAGGAGGACGTCACCATCTGCGAGGACGTGCAGCGCGGACTGGCCTCGGGCTCCTATACGGCCGGGCGGCTGAACCCGCTGCGCGAGAACGCGGTGCACCACTTCCACGAGATCCTGCGCGGCGCCTACCGCGGCGCGTCCGGCACCGGCGCGTGACCGATACGCGTCGCCCGCTCGGCCAGGCGGCGCTGATCGCGCTGGTGGTCGGCAACATGATCGGCTCGGGCGTGTTCCTGTTGCCGGCCACGCTGGCGCCATTCGGCGCGGCGAGCCTGCTGGGCTGGGCGATCACGCTGGCCGGGGCGCTGATGCTCGCGCTGGTCTATGCGTGGCTGGCCCGCGCGGTGCGCAACCACGGCGGCGCCTACGGCTACGCGCGGCGCGCGTTCGGCGACGGCGTCGGGTTCACCGTGGCGTGGAGCTACTGGGTGTGCACGTGGAGCGCCAACGCCGCCATTGCCGTGGCGTTTGCCGGCAGCCTCGGCGCGCTGTGGCCGGCGGCCACCGCCACGCCCTTGCGCGGCGCCGCCTGCGCGCTGGGCGCGTTGTGGTTGTGTACCGCGATCAACCTTGCCGGCGTGCGGGAGGCGGCGCGGGTGCAGATGCTCACCACGCTGCTGAAGCTGGTACCGCTGCTGCTGTTCGGCGTGCTGGGACTGGGCTGGGTGCATGCCGGCGCGTTCCAGCCCTTCAACCCCGGCGGTCTGCCGCTGGTCGGCGTAGCCACCGCCACCGCCGCGCTGACGCTGTGGGCGATGCTCGGGTTCGAGGCCGCCACCGTGCCCACCGGCGTGGTGCGCGATCCGGAGCGCACGGTCCCGCGTGCCACGGTTATCGGCATGCTGCTGGCCGGGCTAGCCACCATGCTGGCCTGCACGGTGGTGATCGGGCTGCTGCCGGCGGACGTGCTGCGCCGGTCCGCCGCGCCGATGATCGAGGCAGCCCGCCACACCTGGGGACCTGGCGCCGGCATCGCGCTGGCCGTGGTGGCCGTGATCTCGTGCTTCGGGGCGCTCAACGGCTGGGTGCTGCTGCAGGCGCAGACCCCAATGGCCGCGGCCCGCGACCGGCTGTTTCCGGCCGCGTTCGGCCGCCTCGATGCCCGTGGCACGCCAGCGTTTGGACTGGCCTTGAGCAGCGCGCTGGCCAGCGTGCTGATCGTCGCCAATTTCAGCCGCAGCCTGGTGGCGCTGTTCACCTTCTCGATCCTGCTGTCCACCGCCACCACCCTGCTGCCCTATCTGGTGAGCGTGCTGGCCTGGTGGCGGATCGAGCCGGCAGCGCCGGCGCGGCGGCGGCTGGTGGCGCTGGTGGCGCTGCTGTACGCAGGCTGGGCGTTGATCGGCACCGGGCTGGAGTCGATCGCCTGGGGTGCGGTGCTGCTGTTGCTGGGGCTGCCGGTCTACCTGTGGCAGCGCCGCAGTCGCGGGCAATCGGGGCGCGCCTGAGCATCGGCTTGGATACGCCCGCCGCGCCCCCACCTTGTCGCCACACCCCCTTGCGCGCACCGGAGACGTCATGACCCGTTTCGACCTCACGCCGCCCAGCGATGACCAGCGCCGGGCGATCACCGCCACGCTCTCTGCGGACGAGCATCGCGTACTGCTCCAGCACGGCACCGAGGCGGCCTTCTGCGGGGTGTTCCTGGACAACAAGAAGGACGGCACCTACACCTGCCGCTTCTGCGGATTGCCGCTGTTCCGCTCCAGCGCCAAGTTCGATTCCGGCACCGGCTGGCCCAGCTTTTTCCAGCCGTACGACGAGGCGCACATCGGATACATCCGCGACGCCAGCTACGGGATGGTGCGCACCGAGGAAGTCTGTGCCCGCTGCGGCAGTCATCTCGGCCACGTGTTTCCCGACGGCCCGCCGCCCACCGGCCAGCGCCACTGCCTCAACTCGGTCTCGCTGAGCTTCACCGAGCAGGGCGAGCCGCTGCCCGACGTGCTTGGACGCGGCCACCCCGAGGGCGACCCCGACGCCGGCTGAGCGTTGCCGGCCCATGCGCCAAAAAGGTCACTTTCAAAGCGCTCGCTGCTGCGGCGCGTCACATGAAGCGGACGGCCCGCGCCGTTGGCCGCCCGGCCACCCCGTAGAAAGGCACGTGCCGGACCTGGCCCCTACCATGCAGTCAGCCAGCAGTTAGCCAGCCGGCCCTGGCGCCCGTGCGAGCAAGGCGCTGCACGGCGCCATTTCTCCGGCGCGCGCCACGCCCACCACCTGCGCCCACCGAATCCCGCTCCGTCAGGGCGCGCATCCGCGCCGCGACGACGGGTTTCTGGCACGTCCCGTGCTTCATCGCGTGCAGGCATCACCACACTTCCCCCATCCCCTCCCACCTCCGGCCACTTCGCTGCGAGACACGCCACCGGCGCGCCTTGCCGGGGAAGTCCGGCCCACGCCCAGCCCTCGAAGACCCGACCCTATGACCTCCCTGGCGCCCCTGCCGTCCGAGCAGGAGACCGATGGCCTCACCCTTACCTCCGCCCCGCCGGTCGTGACGGTCACTGATCGCTGGACGCGTCGCCGCTACGTGCCGGTGCGAGTCAAGTTCCTGCTGACCCTGCTGGCTTCCTTCGGCTGGGCCGGATTCTCCATGCACCTGGCCGAACCGTGGATTCGCGAGCTCGGCCACATCATCGGCAGCGTCGGCGCGCACCTGGTGATCTGGGGCGTGGCGATCCTGCCCGGCTTCATGAATGCGTTCCTCGTGGCGGGCCTGCTGGTGGACCGCCGGCCGGCGCGCACCTGGACCGGCGCGTTCCCGGGTATCACGATTCTGGTGGCGGCTTACAACGAGGAAGAGTCGATCCTGGGCACGATCGACAGCATCGCGCGCCAGGATTACCCCGCACCGATCCAGGTACTGGTGATCAACGACGGCTCCAGCGACTGCACCATGGAGCGGCTCGGCACGGTGTCCTACCCGTGGCTGACGGTGATCGACCTGAAGCAGAACGCCGGCAAGGCGAACGCGCTGAACCAGGGCCTGAAGCAGGCCGCACACACGCTCACCATCACCCTGGACGGCGACTCGTATCTCTACCGGGGCGCACTGCGCCACCTGGTCGGGCGTTTCCTCAGCGATCCGCCCAATACCGCCGCAGTGGCCGGCAGCGTGCTGCTGCGCAATTCGCGCTTCAACCTGGTGACCAAGATCCAGGAGTGGGACTACTTCCACGGGATCGCCGCTATCAAGCGGCTGCAGAGCCTGTTCCAGGGCACGCTGGTGGCGCAGGGCGCGTTCTCGCTCTACCGCACCGACGTGCTGCGCGAGGTGGACGGCTGGCCCGAATGCGTAGGCGAGGACATCGTGCTGACCTGGGCGATCCTCAAGCGTGGCCACCGCGTGGGCTACTGCGAGGACGCGATCACCTTCACCAACGCGCCCACCTCGTTCCGCCAGTTCATCCGCCAGCGCCAGCGCTGGTCGCGCGGGCTGATCGAGGCGTTCAAAGTGCACGGCGCGCTGCTGTTCAAGCCGCGCATGAGCACGGTCTTCATCTGGTGGAACCTGCTGTTCCCGTTCATGGACGTGGCGTACACCTTTTTCTTCATCCCCGGCATCGTGCTGGCGTTGTTCGGCGTGTACTGGATCGCCGGGCCGATGACTCTGCTGGTGCTGCCGATGGCCTTCGTCGTGAACTACCTGATGTTCTATATCCAGTCGCACATGTTCCATGCGCAGGGCCTGCGCGTGCGCCGCAACCCGCTGGGTTTCCTGGTGTACGCGCTGTTCTACGGCCTGGTGCTGCAGCCCGGCTGCGTGCTCGGCTACCTCTCCGAAATGCTCAACCTGCGCAAGCACTGGGGCACTAAGTGAAGGCGCGCACAACCCTCGCGCTGGGCCTGCTGCTGGCCCTGGGCGCCGCCACGGCGCAGGCGCAGCAGGCGTCGTCCGGCGAGGCGATCCGCGCCGGCCGCGCCGCGATGGCGGCCGGGCAACCGGCGCGCGCACGCGACTTGTTCGCCCAGGCGCTGGCGCAGTCGCAGGGGCATCCGGCCGACGGCTACGCCGCCGCCATCGGGCTCGGTCGCGCCGCGCTCTGGCTGGGCGACATGGGCCAGGCCGAGCGCGCCTTCCGGCAAGCCGGCACGCTGGCCGCCGACGACGGCCAGCGCCGCACCGCGGATGCCGGACTGGCGCAGGCGCTGAACGCCCGCGACTTTCCGCGCCAGGCGTGGGCGCTCGTCGCACCCGGTGCGGCCGGCGCGGCCGGTGACGCCCGCGCCACGCTGGAGTTGATGCGTGCGGCGCAGGCGCTGGGCTGGCAGGACCGGGCCCTGCCCGCGCTGGCGGCCACGCCGGCGCCCGACGACACCGGCTACCTCGGCACCCAGTTCCATCTGCTGGCGGATGACATGCGCTACGCCACGGCCGCGCGCGTGGAGACCAGCGCAAGCTACAGCCACGACAGCGAGAACCTGGACAGCTGGAGCGTGGGCGCCAGCGCGCTGTCGCCACTGCATGGGCATGCATCGGGCAGCCAACGCTGGGGCGTGGCCGCCGAGACCACCCGGCTGGATGACGAGCGCGGCACACGGCACCTGCAGAACCTCTCCGGCCTGGCGCAGCTGCGCATCGGCGATGCCAAGAACCTCGACCTGCGTCTCGGTGCCGGACAGGCTGCCCACTGGCACTACCTGCAGGGCGACGCGCGCTGGAGCTGGCAGCCGGACGATCGCTACGGCATCAGCATCGCTGCCGCGCGCGCGCCCCTGCTGACCACCACGGCGGTCAGCAGGCACATTGCCTACGCCACCTACAGCGTCGGCGCCACCCTGCGCCCCGCCGCATCGCTGTACCTGCTGCCCACCCTCTACCGCCAGGCGTTCACCGACGGCAACCGGCGTGACGGCGGCTCGCTGCGACTGGTGCTCAGCCCGGTCGATCTTGGCACCGCGCCCGTCGCGCTCGGTGCGCAGGCGGCCCTGCGGATGTTCCGCAGCAGCCAGCCCGGCGGCGGCGCCTACTTCAACCCCGACCACTACCGCGCCGTCACTGCCGGCCTGACCGCCGTGGCGCGGATCAGCGCGGGTTGGCGACTGCGTGCCGTCGCCGATGGCGGCCGCCAGCGCGCCGACGGCAGCGAGGTCGGCGTCTATTCGGCAAACGTCACGCTGGAGGGGCGGCTGCCGCACAACGGGCGGCTGCAGGTGCAGGCACTGCGCAGCTCCGCCGCCTCGCTGAGCAACGGTGGCGCCGGCTACTGGGACAACAGCCTCACTGTCTCGCTCGGCTTTCCGCTCTGATCCGCGGCAGCGGTACCGGCGGCGCCGGCTACAATGCCGGCTCACTTACCAGCGAGTCCTCGCCCATGCGCCGTCTGCTCTGCCTGCTTCCGCTGCTGCTCGCCGCCTGCTCCAGCCCCTCCGGCAACGCCACCGCCGCCACTGACATCCCCGCCATGCAGACGATCGACCAGACCGTCGGCACCGGTGCCACGGCGAAGTCCGGCGACACGGTGGAGGTGAACTACACCGGCTGGCTGTACGACGCCAACGCCAAGGACCACCACGGCAAGAAGTTCGACAGCTCGTACGACCACGGCGACACCTTTACCTTCCCGCTCGGTGGCGGCCAGGTGATCAAGGGCTGGGACGAGGGCGTGGTCGGCATGAAGGTGGGTGGCAAGCGCACCCTGCTGCTGCCCTCGGCCATGGGCTACGGCAGCCGCGGCGCGGGCGGCGACATTCCGCCGAATGCGGCGCTGGTGTTCGACGTGGAATTGGTCGACATCAAGTGAGGTGGTCGCCCGGACCTTGGTCGGGGCCATGACTTCCTGCACGGTCGCCCGGGTGCCCCGGCCGCTACGGTCGGGGACTTTCCGCTTCAGGACTTCCCCGTGCGCAATGCCCTCCCGCTGGCCCTGCTTGCCGCGCTGACTCTCGGCACGACCACGCTGGCCGTGGCTGCCGACAAGCCGGCCACCACCGACGCACCCGCCGTCGCCGACAAGGATTTCCACCTGCCGCCGCTGCCGGCCGACGCGCACGTGGTGCAGTCTGCCCAGGTCGACGGCCGCACCTTGAAGTACACGGTCACCGTGGGCTCGCTGCCGGTGCGCAACGACAAGGGCGAGGTCACCGGCGAGGTGGTGTTCACCGCCTACACGATGGACGGGAAGGACCGTCCGGTCACCTTCGCGCTCAATGGCGGCCCTGGCGCCTCCTCGGTGTATCTCAACCTCGGCGCGATCGGACCGAAGCGGGTAAATTTCGGCGTCGAGGGTGCCAACCCCTCCGACCCCGCCACGCTGCACGACAACCCCGGCACCTGGCTGGGCTTCACCGACCTGGTGTTCATCGATCCGGTCGGCACCGGCTACAGCCGCGCGCTGGTGGACGACAAGAAAGCCACCGAGCTGTTCTACAGCACCGACGCCGACATCAAATACCTCTCGCGCATCGTCTACGACTGGCTGGTCAAGAACGGCCGCATGGACTCGCGCAAATATCTGGTGGGCGAGAGCTACGGCGGCTTCCGCGGCCCGCGCGTCACCGATTACCTGCAGACCCAGCTGGGCGTGGCGATGAACGGCGTGGTGCTGGTGTCGCCCTACCTCGACCCCGCCGCCTCCGACGACGAGAACGTCTCGCCGCTGCCGTGGATGCTCACCCTGCCCTCGATTGCAGCGGCCAACCTGGAGCGCCAGCACAAGCTCAGCGCCGAGGCGATGGCGCCGATCGTGGCGTATACGCGCGGCGAGTACGCCACCACCTTGATGCAGGGCCGCAGCAATCCTGCCGCCACCGAGGCGATGGTCAAGAAGGTCACCGAACTGACCGGGCTGGATCCGGTCTTCGTGCGGCGCTCCGGCGGCCGCATCGAAACCCAGGCCTACCTGCGCGAGATCTACCGCGCCGAAGGCAAGCTGGGCAGCCGCTACGACTCCAACGTCACCGCCTGGGACCCGTTCCCCTATGCGCCCCAGCAGCAGACCGGCGACCCGATCCTCAACGGCATCATCGCGCCCACCACCACCGCGATGGTCAACTTCGTCACCAAGACCGTGGGCTGGAAGATCGACGCCCGCTACAACGCGCTGAGCTACCAGGTGAACCGCCTGTGGCACCAGGACGACGACGCCAACCGCGGCTCGGTGAACGAACTGCGCGAGTCGGTGGCCAACGATCCGGGCCTGCGCGTGCTGATCGCACACGGCTGGGATGACCTGTCGTGCCCGTTCATGGTGTCCCAGCTGATCGTCGACCAGATGCCCGCGATGGGTGACCCCACGCGCGTGCAGGTGAAGAATTATCCGGGCGGCCACATGTTCTACGCCCGCCCGGACAGCCAGGCGCAGCTGCGCCAGGACGTGGAGGCGCTGTACGGCGTGAAGTGAGGCACTGTCGAGCGTCGTCGTTACGGCCCGTCGGGTAACCGGCGGGCCGTGGCCGTCGTATGACAGGCAACGCGGCCGTCGGCCGCCTCTTCGAGATGCCACTCATGCGCTCCCTGCTCCGTCCGATCCTGATCCTGCTTGCGGCCCTGGCCGCCCTGCCGGCCGCCGCGCAGACCGCGCTCGCGCCCGGCGACGCCGCGCCTGCCTTCGCCGGCATCAACCGGTGGATCAACTCGCCCCCGCTGACCACCGCCGCTCTGCGCGGCAAGGTGGTGCTGGTGGATTTCTGGACCTTCGAATGCATCAACTGCCTGCACGCGCTGCCGCAGGTGAAAGCGCTCGATGCAGCGTACCGCGACCAGGGCCTGGTGGTGGTTGGCGTGCACACGCCGGAGCTGGCGGCCGAGCGCGATACCGGCAACCTGCTGGCCGCGGTCAAACGCCTGGGCATCACCTTTCCGGTGGCGCAGGACAACGGCTACGCCACCTGGAACAACTGGCACAACCAGTACTGGCCGGCGCAGTACGTGATCGACCGCAGCGGCCACGTGGTCTACACCCACATCGGCGAAGGCGGCTACGAGGCCATCGAGAACGCGGTGCGCGCGGCGCTGGCCGCCGCGCCCTGAGCGATCGGGCAACGCGTGGCACGGGCACCCGGCGGGCCTTGTGCCGACGGCGACGGCCATCATCTAGGGGGCTGGACCTCCTCGCGGACCACGCCATGACCTCCCCTCTTGCCGTTCCCTGCCCGCACTGCCGCGCGCTGAACCGGGTACCCGCCGAACGCATCGGCCAGCACCCAAGCTGCGGGCGCTGCCACCAGCCGCTGTTCGGAGGCCACCCCGTGGCGCTCGACGCGGCAACCTTCGATGCCGTGGCCGGCCGCGGTGACCTGCCAGTGCTGGTGGACTTCTGGGCCACGTGGTGCGGCCCGTGCATCGGCTTCGCACCCGTGTTCGCCGCCGCCGCGAAGGAGCTCGAGCCGCGCATGCGGCTGGTCAAGGTGGAGACCGAAGCCAACCCGGCGCTGGCGCAGCGCTTCGCCATCCGCTCCATTCCCACGCTGGTGCTGCTGCGTGAGGGGCGCGAGATCGCGCGGCAGAGCGGCGCCCTGAGCGCGGCGCAGCTGCGCCAGTTCGTGGCGCCGGTACTGCGGTGATCCGCCGCCACGCGCACGCGGTCGAAGACACACGCCCGCCGCCCGCTCCGGCGTCGGCGCGCGGACGCCATGCCGCGTGGTGCCTGCTCCTGCTGATGGGGGCAGCGCTGGCGCAGGGCGGCATAGCGGGATACCCCACCGCCAGAGTCCACCTCCGTGCGGGGCCTGGCGTCGACTATCCGCAGCTCGCCACCCTGGCCGCATCCGATGGGCCGTTGGTCATCCATGGCTGCACACAGGGGCGGGCATGGTGCGATGTGACCTCGCGCGGCCGGCGCGGCTGGGTCGCCGGCCGGTTGCTCGCATGCCGGGTTGGTGGCGACGTGCAAGCGATCCGGCCATGCGGCGTGCCCGAGAGCGTCCCGATCGTGAGGTTCGACATCGAACGCTACTGGAGCGAGCACTATCGCGATCGTCCGTTCTATCCCCAGCGCCACGGCAAGCACGGAAGGCCGGCGTCGGAGCAACCACAAGGGCCGCCACACCGGCCGTGGCACGGATCCGGCACGCCGCCCGGCGCACAGACCGCGCGCCCCGGCACGCCAGCGGTGGAGCGGCATCCGTCGTCCACCGGTGGACGACCTGAAACGCACTAGCAGCCCACTGCCTGCGGCGCGCGACGTCAGGGCTGCGGTCAGCGCGAACCGGCGATAACGCCAATCACGCCTGATCGGCTCTCGCAGATACGTCGCATGTCGCCGGGCCGCAGACAAAAAAAGGCCAGCGCCAAAAGCGCTGGCCTTTCTGCCGGCAGACCCGTCAGCGGCGGTCGTCGCCGCGGATGCGCCTGCCGTGGTCGCGTGCCGCGCTGCGGTCCTGCACCGGCTGACTCCGGCGGCTGCCGCCATACCCGACCCGGCCGGTGCTGCTGCCTTCGCGGTGGCCGTCATGTCCGCGCCCACCGCCGTCATAGCCGCCACGGTTCGGGTGCCAACCGTGGTCGCGGTCACCGTCGTGATCACGGCCGCGGCCGTGGTCACCGTCGTGGCGATCGTGGTCCCAGTCGTGCCTGCGGTCATAGCGGTAGTCGCGGTGACGATAACCGTACGAGCCGCCGTACCACCCGCTGCTGATGCCGATGCTGACGCCGCCGGGATACCCGTACCCGCCGTAGCCGCCATAACCGTAATAGGAGGGAGCGTAGTAACCGTCGTCATAGACGGTGGTGGGGCCGCGGCCGTAGTACGCATCGCCGCCGTAGCCGTCGCGCACGTAGCTGTAGCCCGGCGCCACATAACATCCGCCCAGTGCCGAGGCGACCACGGCCAGAGCCACGCCTGCCAGCATCTTCTTCATGATCGGGGTTCTCCACCCGTCGTCGGGGACGGGTTCATCGGGACTCAGGCCTTGCACGCTAGCCCCTGCCGATGAACCCGCCCTGATCTGCCGTGACGCCGTGCTCAGCCCTTGTCGCGCTTGCTGCCCCGCTCGTGGGCGAGGTTGTCCGGCGCGGTCGGGGCAGCAGGAACTTCCGGCCCAGCCTGGGTGCTGCCGTCCGGATGCGCCTGCTGTGCGGCACCCGGCCATTGCGGACCCTGGCGGTCACGCTCGTGCTTGGCATCGAGCAGCGCCTGGATGTGCGCCACGGCCTCCTCCGGACTGATGTGCTTGACCGGCGTCTCGCGGGACGACGTGCCGCGCGTCTTGCCTGCGCTTGCGCTGCTGGGGCCACCGCTCTTGCGCGCAGCGGGTTTGCCGGACGCTCCGGCCGGAGCGGGGCGCCGGCTGGCGACCGGGTTACCGGAGTTGGCGGGGGCCTTCTTTGCCACGGGCTGCTTGGTCGGCGCCCTGCCATTGGCCTTGCTGGTGGCGACTTTCCCGGCGGTAGATTTCTTGGCAGCCGACTGCTTGGTCACGGGCTTTACGGCAGCCGGTTTCCCGGTGCTGCCCCGGGTGGGCGCGGCCTTTTTCGAGGCAGCACTCTTAGCCGCCTTCTTCGCAACAGGGTTTTTTGCGACCGGCTTTTTTGCGGCGGCCTGCTTTGTCGCCGGGGACTTCACGGCGGCCTTCTTTGCGGCAGTCCTTTTCGGCGCTGCTTTTTTCGTCGCCGCCTTCTTCGCGGGGACGCTCTTCGCAACCTTCTTGCCTGCAGCCCTCTTTGGCGCGGCCCTTGTCGGTGCCGCCCTGGTGCTGGCGGCGGCCCGTGATGCCGGCTTCTTCGCTACGGACTTCTTCGCTGCCGGCTTCTTCGCTGCGGACTTGCTGCCCGTGGATTTGGCCACAGCGCCCGACGGCTTGGCGGACTTGGCGGCGGCGGGTTTCTTCTTTGCCGCGGATTTCTTCGCGGCGGACGTGCGGGTCGTTGCCATGCGTCATTTCTCCTGCGGAAAACGGAACGTCGTGCTTCGATGCCGGACAGCCATGCGCGAGCGCCGACGGCGTTGCGGTGGATGCACGTCCAGTATTGCGCGGGGCCGCAACACTGTCATGGGCAGGTGCCGCATGCGTTTCAACGCGAGACAGGCAGAGCGTGGCGGCCGTGCAGCATGAAGCGTCCTTCCGCGCTGTCGTAATCCCAGCGCTCCACCACGCAATCGGCTGCCCCTTCGCGCCGCAGCACGTTGACCGAGTTCGGCACGTCGCCACGTACACGACGCGATACCGCCGTACCCGCCTGCACCACGTGGGACTCGCGGGAAAGCTGCGGATAGGCCTTGCGCAGGGGGCGCACGTAGGGCAGGTGGATATGCCCGCCCAGCAGCAGGTCGGCACCTGCCTCGGTCCATGCCGGAGCCACCTGCGCATGTCCGTGCAGCAGGTTGGCGACGTCGTTCTCGCGGATCGCCAGCAACGGCTGGTGCGTCACCACCACGCGCACCTGGCCGGGCGCAGCCTGGCGCAGGCGCTGCGCGACGCGGCGGCACTGGCTGCCGGACACTTCACCGTCCTTGTGGCGCCACCAGCGCGTGGTGTTGAGCGCGATCACCAGCCACTGCGGCGTCGACCACTCGCACTCCAGCGCCGGCCCGAAGGCGCAACGAAAACCCGCGTACGGCGAAACCAGCCGGGCCCACAGGTTGAACAGAGGGATATCGTGGTTGCCCGGGATCACCAGCGCGGGCGCCGGCAACGCATCGACGAACTCCCGCGCCGCCGCGAACTGCGCAGCACGCGCCCGCTGGGTGATATCGCCGGACAGGATCACCCGCTCCGGCTGCAGCTGCCCGGCCAGTCGCAGCAGTGCGTCGACCACCTCCGGCCGCTCGGTGCCGAAGTGCGGATCGGAGATATGCAGCAGCACGCTCAAGCCGCCTGCTCCGGCTCCGCGTTACGGGGCACCAGCAGCCGCAGCGATTGCGGCGCGACTGAGAAGCGCAGCGGCAGGTCCAGCGAGCAGATCTCGCCGTCGAGCGCGACCTTGATCCGGCGACGACGCGGCAGGTCCACCGTCAGCTCCTCGAACGCAAAGCTGTCCACGCGATCGAAGTCGCCCAGATGTCCCAGCAGCCCGCGTATCGCCATCCACACCAGCGACAGCCGTCCCACCGGACGCACGGCAATGCCGACCAGGCGCCCCCGCTCGACCGCGCTGGCCTGCTCGATGCCGATCTTCTCCAGCTGCAGACGGTTGTTGCCCACAACCAGCGTCATTGCGCTCAACTCGCCGGCCGGCGCATCGCCGCGCATGCGCAGGCGCAATCGCGGAAACCGCTGAAGCAGCGTGCGCAGCCCCGAGCCCAGCGCGACGAGACGATGGCGCCCGAACTGCTGTTTCGCACCCTCGCGTTGTTCCAGCAGCGACGGGTACAGACCCAGGCTGGCGTTGACCAGGAAGGCGCGGCCGTTCACCAGCCCGGCCTGCGCCGGTTGCTCGTCCGCCTCGAGCAGTTCCCGCACGCCTTTCCCGGCGTCGCCCTGCGGCAGGCCGTGTGTGCGTCCGAAGAAGTTGAAGGTGCCCTGGGGCAATACGCCAAACGGCACCTGACCGGGAAGCACCGCCTGGGTCACCGCGTTGATGGTGCCGTCGCCGCCGACCACGATCACCGCACCATCCTGCTCGCGCGCCAGCGCCACCGCCTGATCGGCCAGCTCACCGAGCTGCGAGGGATCGTCTACCCGCAGGATCCGGAACGTGCGACCGGCGTCGTCCAGGCTGCGCCGGATGGACTGCTCGACCTCGCTGGCGTCGCCATGCCCGGAGGCCTTGTTGAGCACGATGAAGAGGGGCGCATGGGCGGCGAGCACGGGGTCTCCTTGTCAGCCGGCTCCGGGATGGGCCAGCGCATTGAGAAAGTGAGATAGCACGCGCGGCTCCATCAACAGCGTGAAAGCCACGCCATAGGCGCCGCCCCACAGGTGCGCGCTGTGATTGACGTTGTCCTGCCCGCGCTTGTCCATGTAGATCGAATAGGCGGTGTAGAGCACCGCGTAGATGATCGCCGGCAGCGGCAGCACGAACACGTAGATGCGCGACCACGGCGCCAGCAACACATAGGCGAACAGCACCGCGGACACCGCGCCGGATGCCCCCAGGCTGCGGTAGCTGGCGTTGCTGCGGTTCTTCAGATAAGTCGGCAGGATCGAGACCACCAGCCCGCCCATGTAGAACAGCAGAAAACCCAGCGATCCCAGCCGCGAGGCGTAGAACGGCTCCATCGCCCGACCGAAGAAGAACAGCGTGAGCATGTTGAACAGCAGGTGCCCGAAGTCGGCATGCACCAAGCCATAGGTGACCAGCCGGTAGTACTCGCGGCTGCGCTGGATGGCCGGTGGCCACAACAGCAGGTCGTTCATCAGCTTGGCGTTGTTGAGCGCCATGAACGAGACAACGCAGGTCACGGCGAGAATGGCGAGAGTGATCGTCATGGTTTCCATCGGCAGTCGGGGCTGGCGGGCATCTTGGCGGTGCCGGCCCGTGCTGTCGACCGCGATGGCACGCGCTGCGCGTTCTGCCGGACGACGCCGGCCGGGCGACTTACGCCGCGGCGGGGATCGCGCGCTGCGCGGCGCGCCGCTGGCGCAGGCGCAACCCGGGTCGCTCCACCAGCAGGTGCAATGCCCCGCCCGCCGCCAGCGCCGCCAGCGCGTAAAGCCCGAACAGGGCGATTCCGTGCAGGCGCTCGCCCCAGCCCACCTGCACCAGATGGAAGGCGATCTTGTGCGTGAGGTAGAGGCTGTACGAGATGCTTGCGACCGGGCGTGCGCCCCACACGTGCCAGCGTCCGATCGCGCTGCCCGGCCCCGCCGCGGCGAACACCAGCAGGCCGATCGCCGCCGACAGCAGCGGCCAGCCGAACGCGTTGGGCAGCCACGCGAGGCGATCGCGGAACAGCCAGAACGCCAGCGCCAGCATCACCAGCCCGCCCCACATCGCCACCGTGGCGTGCGCCTGGGCGCGAGTCCACAGCTGCGGCCGGAAGACCTTGAGCGCGGCCAGCAGCACACCGGTCAGCAGCCCATCCAGCCGCGACCAGGTAGGAAAATAAAGATCCTCGATGTACCAGTTGCGCGGCGGGTCCAGCGCACGGTCGTGCAGCCACAGCGTGGTACGCACGGCGATGCCGCCCAGCACCAACGCCAGCGCCACGCCCTTCAGTGCCGCGCCGGACCGCCACCGCGCCAGCCCCATCGCCAGCAGCGGAAACAGCACGTAGAAGTGCTCTTCCACGCACAGCGACCACGCGTGCGAGAACGCCGGCTGCGCGTTGTAGTCGATCAGCAGGTTCAGCGAGAACGTCGCGAACTGCCACCACGGCGCCAGCCCCTCGAACTCGCGCACCGCCGGCGCCCACACGTACAGCGCCAGCACCACCGCAAAGGCCGGCACGATGCGGTAAGCCCGCCGTTGGTAGAAGTCCACCAGATCCAGCCACTCGCCGCGCGCCAGTGGCGCCAGCACCTGAGCGCCGATCAGGAAGCCGCTGAGCACGAAGAAGATGTCCACGCCCACCCAGCCGTAACGCGACAGCCACCCGAAGTGTGGCCCCAGCCCGCCGACGACCCAGGAGTGGAACAGCATCACCCAGACAATCGCGGCCGCACGCAGCGTGTCCAGGCCAGGGAGTCGTTGCATGGGGGCGGTCCATCGCGGCAAAGGGGGCGAGCATGCCGCGACCGTGGCGGCAAAACCACGGGCAGGCCATGGCGGAATGCGGGCAAGGTTGCGGTGATGGCGGCAGCGCGTGCCGTCGATCCCGGCGCCTCATACCGCCGCTCCAGCGACCGGTGGCGCGGATTGCTGATCGCGCAGGCTCGCCGCAGCGCGCCGTCCGGCATGCGCGGGCGTCCGGCCTCAGATCATCGCGCGCCTGCCTCGCAGCGTACTGCGCCGCTATGCTCGATTCGTCCACGCGCGGGCGCCAGCGACCAAACGGAGCCGCTGGCGCGCTAGCCGACCGCAGACATCACGGCGGCAGACCGATCACCGCAACCCCACCGTCCCGTTCGCCGCCTGCACCAGTTTCGCCGGGTCGTAGCCCACGCCATCCTTGAACACGGTGATTACCTTCTCGATGTCCTTGATGTTGCTTGCCGGGTTGCCGTCGATCAGCACCAGGTCGGCCACCTTGCCTGCTTCGATCGAGCCAATGGATTTTTCCTCACCCAGGAAGCGCGCGCCGTTGAGCGTTGCGATGCGAATCGCCTCCAGCGGGCTGAAGCCCGCCTCCACCAGCAGCTCCACCTCGCGCTGGTCGCCGTAGCCGGCGATCACGCCGCCGAAGCCGGTGGGATCAAGGCCGGCCAGCAGCGTGCCGCCGGCCTTTGCAAAGGCGTGCTCGAAATCCATCTCCAGCTTGAACAGCGCCGGCCACGACGAATCCTTCTGCGCCGCCACGCGCTCGCGCGTGGCGAGGTACTCGGTGCGCGTCTGCGGCAACATCGCGTCCAGCACGCGCTGATCCACCGGCGCGCGCCCGGGCACGAAGGTCTCGAACACCGGCAGCGTCGAGGTGACCGCCACGTGCTTGTCCACCAGGTGGCGGATCAGCTGGCGGATCTCCGGGCTGTCGACGGTGAGCGTGGCCAGGTGCGCGGAGGCGGCCTTGGTATCCGGACACACGTCGGGCTGCTTGCCCGCGGTGAATTCGGTATCCACCACCAGGCCGTGCTCGAGATCGTCGATGCCCAGGTCGGCGGCCTCGGTGAAGCCGATCGAGCACAGGTGGCCGGTGACGGTGATGCCCCTGGCGTGCGCCGCCGCGATGGCGGCGCTCAACTCGGCGCGGGTGATGTGCATGTAGGCCTTGAACGAGGTGGCGCCCTCGTCCATCCAGTACTCCACCGTGGCGCGCGCATCGTCCGCGCCGGTGAGCTCGTGCATCTGCGGCCCGAGCGCACCCTTGCCCTCCAGGTAGGGCCCGGTGGTGTGCATCTTCGGGCCGGGCATCAGGCCTGCGTCGATCGCCTTCTTCAGTTCCAGGTCGGTGTACGGCTCGGTGCTGCCGGTGGTGCGGATGGTGGTGACGCCGCCGGCCAGGTAGAGCTTGGGAAAGCTCGACGGCTGCTCCGGATAAATCGCCACCTTCGCCTGCGGGTTCACCTTCGGCGCCGGATAGAACATGTGGTCGTGCATGCCGACCAGGCCGGGGATCAGGCTCTTGCCGCTGCCGTCGATGACGGTGGCCTCCTTCGGGACGCGGACATGCCTGCCCAGCGCGGCGATCCGGCCGTCCCTCAGCACGACCGTCTGGTTTTCCCGCGCCGGCGCGCCGGTGCCGTCAATTACCCGAACGTGGGTGATCGCGATGAGCGGCTGCGCGTGGCTGACAAAGCCCAGCGTTTGCGGTGACAGCGTGACCGCACCGGTCGCGCCCGCGGCCGCGGCCCACAGCGTGCAGCCGAACAGCGGTCCGCAGACCAGGCGAGCGCAGCGAGGCACCCGGTTACGACGGTTGGACTTCATGATGATTACCCCTGCGACGGACCAGACGCGATTGAGGCATGGAACCCGCGACGCGGGATAGGGTGGACGCAGCATGGCTGCCGTCGCGCGGTGCCTCAGCGCGCGTGCAGCGACTGCACCTGGCTGCGCCGCCAGGTGGCGGGCGGTGCGCCGTACTCGCGGCGGAACGCGCGGCTGAAGGCGGTATCGGTGCGATAGCCCACGTCCTCGGCGATCCGCGCCAGCGGCACGTTGCTGCGGCAAAGCAGGTTGGCCGCCAGCAGCATGCGCCACTGCATCAGGTACTGCATCGGCGAGCTGCCCATCAGCTGGGTGAAGCGCTCAGCCAGCACGGAGCGCGAGGTACCCGCGGCGCGCGCCAGTTCCTCCAGCGTCCACGCGTGCGCCGGCTGCTGGTGCAGGGCGTTGAGCGCGCCACCGACGATGCGGTCGCCCGCGGCCGCCAGCCAGCCGGTGCGACCGGCGCCCTGCTCGTGCATCGTCAGGCGCAGTACCTCGATGAACAGCAGCTCGGCCAGCTTGGCCAGCACGCCGGCGCCACCCGGGCGCGGCGAGCGCGCTTCGGCGATCGCTTAGCGCAGCGAAGCCTCCAGCCACGCACCGGCGTTGCCACCGCGCACGTTCACGCGCACCAGCGGTGGCAGGCCGCCGAGCAGCATGCGCGCCAGCCGCGCGTCGCAGGCGAGGTAGCCGCACACCAGTCCGGTGGGTCGGCCACCACCGCCGTGCAGCAGCTTCAGCGGGCGGCGCGCCAGCACGTCCTGCAGCCGCGCGCCGCGCGGTGGCGTGAGCCCCGGCCCCGACGCCATGCGGTGCGCGTGGCCCTGCGGAAACATCACCACGTCGCCGGCCACCAGCCGCAGCGGCGCCTGCCCGGCCAGTTCCACCACGCACTCGCCGTCGGTGACCAGGTGAAAGATCACCACGCGCTCGGCATGCGGCTCCAGCAGCGGTGCGGCCGCGTCGGCATGCGGCGACTGGTAGCACCACGGCGCGGTGAAGCGCGCGTTGATGAAGATCGCACCGACCAGGCGCACGGCACGCAGGGTTTCGGAGAGCGCGTCCATCATGCGGCGTCGATCTGCCAGTCCAGCGGCAGCGCCTGTTCGACCGCGGCCGGCACCGGCGAGCAACTGCGGCTGCGCCGCACCAGCGCCTGCAGGGTCGGGGCCGGCACGCCGGCGGCGCGCAGGCGCACGCGCATCTGCATCGCGCACGGCGCCGACGGCACCGGCAGGCCGTCGGGGGCTTGCATGCCCAGCAGGCCGCGGGCATCGGATTGGCTGTCGGCGCGCACTTCCAGCTCGGTCAGCTCGATGCCGCAGGCGGCCGCCTCCATCGCAATGCGGGTGGCCGCGCACGACGCGAGCGCCGCGCGGAAAAGCCAGCCGGGCGTCGCGTGATCGCCAGTTCCGCCCAGCTCCACGGGCATATCGGTTACCAGCTGCGTGCCGTTGGGGTGGTCGCAGGCGATCCGCGCATCGCCCTGCCATCGGGCCACCGCGCCGGTATCGTCATGCAATCCGCGCTCGGGCCGGCGCTGCAGCACGTCGCGCATGCGCTGCATGGCTGCGGCCATCTGCTGTGTCGTCATGCGTCGACCCTCCGGCGGCGTGCCGATGGATTGTGGGCGCCTGCCCCGCCAGCGCCAAGTGGCCGCTGGCTCGCCGCGCGCGAGCCGGACGCGCGGGCAGGATCCGCGGACGCCAGAGCAACCCGGCGAACGCGCCCGACGCCCGGGCAACTTGCCGGGACGCACGGACAGGACGGCACCCGACCGGCAGCGCATCGTTCCGCCAGGGCATTCCGCCCCGCCGCAGTCCATGGAGAACCGTCATGCCCCTGATCAACGTGAAAGTCATCGAAGGCGTGTTTTCGCCGCAGCAGAAGGCTCAGATCATTCGCAAGTTGACCGACGCCATGGTCGAGGTGGAGGGCGAAGCGATGCGCGCCGTCACCTGGACGGTGATCGAGGAAGTCCGCAGCGGCGACTGGGCCATCGGCGGCAAGCCGCTATCCACCGCCGACGTCAGGGCACTGGCCGGGGCGGAGTCTGCGGCAGCGGCTTGCTGAAAGCGTCCTGCACCAGCGGCACCAGCGCGGCGGTGAACTGCCGCGCGGCCGGTTCGGACAGGTGCGACCACTCCGGCTGCTCCAGCCCCTGCAGCTGGGGGTAATCGGAGAACTCGATGCCGGGCGCGCCGGTACGCTGCAGCAGCACGTCCCAGCTCTGCGCGCGCGGCGCGACCCTCTGCTCGAACGCGTAGTACGGCCCCGTGACCGGCGCGCGCAGGAACACCACGCGCACGCCGCGGGCGCGCAATTTCGCCACCGCAGCCACTGCACGCGCGATCTGCTGCTGCGCGATCGCGCCGGCCTTTGCCGGCGTCTCGAACCCCGGCGGCGGCGGCGCGTTGATCTGCTGCAGCCAGATGCCACGCGCCAGCTCGCGGTAAGAGGGGTCGGTCACCAGCTTCGACCACATCCGCCCGTTGCGGTCGTAGTCGAAGTTGGCCAGCTTGCGCACCTCTCGGCGCGGGTGGGTGCCGGCGCGCACGGGCCAGGGCTGGCGCTTGATCACCGTGGCCAGCGCGAAGTCATTGCCATCGAAGGCGAGATAGGGCTCGAACAGGCGCATCGACAGCCAGGTGCCGATGCGCTGGGAAGGACTCTCCCGCGGCGCCTTGCGAATGGCCGCGCCGCGGTAGGCAAAGCCGCTGAAGAACAGCGACGGCGTCACCCCCACCAGCAGCCTGCCGGTGAAGTTGGGATCCCCGGCCAGATCCTCCAGCACCGGCAACGCCGAGGTGCCCTCCAGCGCCAGCTGGATCGGCCGCTCGCCGGTCATCTGCTGCCACACCGGCAACTGCACGTCGAACAGCGTGCGCGAGGAGCCGATCAGCACCGTCCCATGGCCTTCCCCGTTGTCGATGCGCCGGCGCTGCATGGCCCACTGGCCGTCGGAATTGGCGTAGGCCGGAGTCACGCCGAACGCGCGCCAGCGCCACTCCCACCCGCCCAGCAGCAGCAGCGCGACGGCCAGCGCGCCCAGCCAGATCCGGCCCCATGCCCGCGCGGGAATGTCCCGCTCGGGCACCGGCTGGGCCATGCCGGGACGATCCGACGCGGTAAGCCGCACGAAGCCCGGGCGGTCGGCATCGGCGACCCGGGGCGCGCCGGGAGGCACCGCGCCGGCACGGACGGGCGCCGCACCGGCCGGGTCAGAACTGGAAATAGATGAAGGCATTGCCATCCCCCTGTGCCGTCACCACGGCGAACGCCATTACCCCCAGCGCCAGCGACATCGGCACCGCGGGCGCCTGCTGCAACATCGACTCCAGCGTGCGCCGCCGCATGATCCAGTGCGCCAGCACGATGCCCGCGACGATCACCGCGGTGGTCACCAGGTACATGGTCGGCAGGATCGGCGGTGCGACGGCGTTTGTCCCGACCATGCCGCGCAGCATCGTCCATGCGCCGGCAAAACTGCGCGCCCGGAAGAACACCCAGGTGACGTTGATCAGCACGTAGGTGAGCAGGCCCAGCCCGAGCACCGCCAGCGGACTGGGTCGGTAGCCGGCGAACCTGCGCCGCAGCAGGCGCTCCACCGACAGGTACAGCCCGTGCAGCCCGCCCCACACCACGAATGTCCAGCTCGCTCCGTGCCAGAGCCCGCCCAGCAGCATGGTGCCCATCAGCGCCATGTAGGTGCGAGCCTCGCCGTGGCGGTTGCCGCCCAGCGGGATGTACAGGTAATCGCGCAGCCACGACGACAGCGTGATGTGCCAGCGCCGCCAGAAGTCGGAGAAGCCCACCGCGGCATACGGAAAGCGGAAGTTGTCCGGCATCGCGAAGCCCAGGCACATCGCCACGCCGATGGCGATGGTGGAGTAGCCCGCGAAGTCGCAGAAGATCTGCCCGCTGAACGCCAGCGTGCCGATCCACGCATCCAGCGCGCCCGGTGCGCCCGGCCCGTCGAACACCATCTCTGCCGCCTTGCCCAGGAAGCTGTCGGCTAGTACCACCTTCTGGAACAGCCCCAGCGTGATCAGCACCAGGCCGAACTGCAGCTGCCGGGCGGTGCCACGGCGCGGCTGCTCGAACTGCGGCACCAGCTCGGTCGGTCGCATGATCGGGCCGGCCACCAGGTGCGGGAAGAAGGTGACGAACAGCGCGTAGTCGAGAAACTTGCGCGCCGGCAGCGCCCGGCGCAGGTAGATGTCCAGCGTGTAGGACAAGGTGGCAAAGGTATAGAACGAGATACCCACCGGCAGCACGATGTCCCACGCCGGCGGCACGTAGTGCACGCCCACCGTCGCCATCAGCGCGCTGAAGTTTTCCAGCAGGAAGTGCCCGTACTTGAAGTACGCCAGCATGCCCAGGTTGGCCACCACCGACAGCAGCATCCAGGCACGGCGGATCAGCGGCCGCTCGGCGTGCACCAGCTTCTGCGCGGCGAACCAGTCGACCACCGTGGAGATCCACAGCAGGATCACGAACGGCGGGTTCCACGCTGCGTAGAACAGGTAGCTGGCTATCAGCAGGTTGAGTTTGCGGGTGGTCCACGAGAACGGCATCGCATGCAGCGCGAGCACGATCGCGAAGAACGCCAGGAAAGCGAGCGAATTGAAGACCACGTTGTGCCCCTCGTGCCGCGCACGCCCCCCGGCGCTGGCCGGAGCCTACTCTTGTCCGGGGGCGTCGGCGCAAACGGCGCCAGTGCGGGGCCGCGAGAGGCGCCAGCGCTCAGCCGCGGCTCGGAATCTTCAGCCCCCGCTGTACGGCCGGGCGGCCCATGGCCCGCGTCAGCCAGGCGCCCACCTGCGTAAAACTGTCGAAGTCGACCAGTTCGCGCGCCTCGTAGAACGTGATCAGGTTGTTCACCCAGCCGACCGTGGCGATGTCGGCAATGGTGTACGCCTCGCCGATCAGCCACGGGCGCCCCGCCAGTCGCTTGTCGAGCACGTCGAGCAGGCGCATCGACTCGTTCACGTAGCGCTCCAGCGGGCGCTTGTCCTCGATCTCCCTGCCGCCGAATTTGTTGAAGAAACCGAGCTGGCCGAACATCGGGCCGATCGAGGCCATCTGGAAGAACAGCCACTGGATGGTCTCCCAGCGGCCGGCCGCGTCGGCGGGGATGAACTTGCCGGTCTTGTCGGCCAGGTACAGCAGGATCGCGCCGGACTCGAACAGCGCCAGCGGCTCGCCCTGCGGGCCGTCCGGATCGATGATCGCGGGGATCTTGCCGTTCGGGTTGAGCGCCAGGAACGCCTCGGTGTGGCTCTCGCTCTTGGTGATGTCGACCAGGTGCGCCTCATACGGCAAGCCGGTTTCTTCCAGCATGATCGACGCCTTCACCCCGTTGGGCGTGTTGAGCGAATACAGCTGGATGCGGTCGGGATGCTGCGCCGGCCAGCGCGTGGTGATGGGAAAGTCGGCAAGTTTCGACATGGGCTGCTCCGGGTGGTTGGCGGGGGCATCGGCCGGGCGGCCGGCCGGGGGAAAGAGGAGACGGATCGTCATGGGCGCTCACCCTCGCAGCGCCCACGACACCGCCGCGTCAACGCCGGGAGTGAGGCAACCGCTTCAGCGCGCGGCGTGCATGCGCCGCACGCGCACGACCGCACCACCTTCGAAGTGCAGCACGAATGTCGCTCCCTCGTGCGCCTGCCCGGTGACCGGGACTGCCACCGGCGGCTGCGCCTGGAGCTGCGCCCGGTTGCGCGACACCTCCTGGCCGACCGGGATCAGCGTCATCGGCGGACTCATCGACTGGAAGTTCTGGAAGCGCGAGGCGCACAGCGCGCAGTCGCGCTGGATCACCGGCATCCGCTGCATCCACAGGAAGTATTTGTTCTCGTGCGCGATCCATACCCGGCCATCGCCGTTGTGCACGCGCCCCACCGCGCCGCCGGCATTCCACACCTGCACCACGTGAGCCTGCCGGCAGTCGGCCGAGGCGCATTCCTGCAGCACCAGGTACTCGTCGTCGTTGAGGTGGACCGGCTGCACGCTGAGTATGTCGTCCTTGACCAGCGGCTGGGCGGGAAACACCACCGTGGGCATGCGCGCGTCCACCCGGAAGTCGCCCGAAACCACGTATCCGCCGTGGGAGCGGGTATACGGCGCGGTTACGGTGACGCCGGGCAGCGCCTGGCCGGTCGTGGGCGGCGGCGAGCCATCCTGCGGCAAGGCCGATGCGCCGGCCGCAGGCAGTGCGGCCAGTGTCAGCGCCGCGCCGATGAGGAGGCAGATTGCAGGGGGCATGAAGACTCCAGGTCCATCTGGCATGACGCGCAGTGCCGGTGACCTTACGCCGAGGCGGCCGTCACCACCACTGCAAGGCGATGCCGTAGCGCCCTGACGGCAAGCGTGATCTGGCGCACATTTTCACGCGCGGGCGACGATCCGCCTGCATTGCGAAGGCGCCTGGACGGCTATTTGCAACGCGCTTGGGCTACGTTCGCACTGCGCTGCCAAGCCGCCATGCTGCGGTCGCGTTCCGGCCGGGACGGACCACCCGTCGACGGCATGGATCGGCGGCTGTTGCACGCCACACATTCAGGGGGAATGTCATGCTTCGTCACTCGCTGCGGGTTCGCCTGCTGCTGCCCGTGCTCGCTCTTGTGCTCGCCGTGGTCGTCGCGGTCACGCTGATCCTGGCCACCACCGAGGCCAGCCGCGTGCGGGCCGAGGCCTCCACTGCAATCGACCGCCAGACCACGGCCCTGCAGAGCCTGTTCTCGGTGACCCGGTCGATCATGCTCGACCGCGTGCACAACGCGATGCGCCTGCTGCGCAAGGAAGGCGATGCCGTCGGGCCGGCCAGCGTGGGCGGCAAGATCACCGTCCCCGGCCACGACGGCGAGGTCAACGACCTGCTGCTGGGCAGCGTGCCCCAGGGCAACCAGTTCACGCTGGTGGACAGCGTCACCGCGACCATGGACGGCACCGCCACGCTGTTCTCGCGCACCGGCGAGCAGTTCGTGCGCGTCTCCACAAACGTCAAGAAGGACGACGGCAGCCGCGCCATCGGCACCATCCTGGATCCGAGCGGACCGGTGATCGCGCAGATCCGCAAGGACGAGAGCTTCTACGGCGTGGTCGACATCCTCGGCAACCCTTACGTCACCGGCTACGAGCCGATCTATCCCGCCGGCGGCTCCAGCGCCATCGGCATCTGGTATGTCGGCTACAAGACCGACCTGGAATCGCTCGACCGCGTGATCAGCGAGAGCCGCGTGCTCGACTCGGGCTTCATTGCCCTGTTCGACTCCAAGGGCAAACTGCGCTTCCACTCCAAGACCGGCGCCACCACCGACCCCACCGCAATGGCGAAGATCGTCGCCACGGCGCCGGCCGATTGGGTGATCACCCGTCAGGATGTGCCCAACTGGGGTTTCTCGCTGGTCTCGGCGTATCCCCGCAGCGACGTCAACAACGTGATCGTGCGGCAGTCGCTGTGGATCGCCGCGGTCGGCCTGCTGGTGTGCTTCCTGCTGCTGGGCCTGCAGTCGGCGCTGATCTGGACCCGCGTGCTCAAGCCGGTGCAGCACCTCACCGCAGTGGCCGAGGAGCTGAGCCTGGGCAAGTGGAACCACACCATCGACGAGGTCAACCTCAAGGACGAGATCGGCACGCTGGCGCGGGCGATCGCCCGCCTCTCCAACAGCGTCCGACTGGCGATGGATCGACTGAGCAAGCGCTGAGGCATACCCTGCCCGCGCCCGCTCGAATGCATAGAGGCATACCGGCATGGCCAACGAGTTCCGCCCGCTGATTGAGATCCTGCGCGACCTGAAGGCGCTGGCGCTGCAGAAGGCGTCGGGCTTCTTTTTCGTCGTCACCGAGGACAACCACTCGTGCACGATCCGGCTGCGCAGCGGCCAGATCGAAGACGTGGTGTTCAGCCGTCATCGCAGCGACGAGGCGGTGCAGCTGCTGGCCAAGGTGCCGGCCGGGCGCGCCCGCTTCCAGGCCGACCCCGCCGCCGCGGGCGCGGCGCGCGTGTCGCTGGGCGAGGCGTCGCTGAGCTGGCTGATGGGCGGCTTCGAAAAAGGCAGTGCCGCCCCCGCCCCGTCTGCTGCGGCGCGCCCGCCCGCGCCGGCAGCCAACGTCAACGTGCAGGGGCTGTCCGCGGAGCAGCGGGCGACCATCGAGCGGATCGCGCTGAACTACCTCGGCCCGATTGCCGGCCTGCTCTGCGACGAGGCGCTGGAAGTGCCCGGCAGCATCGACCGGGCACTGGTGCAGATCGCCTCCAACCTGCCCGCGCGCGACCAGGAAGACAAATTCCTCGCCGAGGCGCGGGCGGCGCTGGGGCTGCGCAGCTGACGCCTGCGCCAGGGCCCCGCGCGCCGCGCGACAATGGCCGCCCGTTTTCGCGGAGCGTGCCATGGCGACCTGGACCGATACCCGGCTGACCCGACTGCTCGGCATCGAGCATCCGTTGCTGCTGGCGCCGATGGCCGGCGCGGCGGACGACGCGCTGGCCATCGCGGTGGCGCGCGCCGGCGGCCTGGGCGCCCTGCCCTGCGCCATGCTCGATGGGCCGACCATGGCGGCGCAGGTGGCGCGTTTTCGCGCCGCGGTGGATGCACCGCTGCTGTTGAATTTCTTCTGCCATGCGCCGCCGCCGGACGACCCGGCACGCGATGCGCGCTGGCGCGCCCGGCTCGCGCCGTACTACGCCGAGCTGGGCCTGCCGGCCGAGGCCCGCCTGCCGGATGTAGAGCGCCGGCCGTTCGATGCGCAGGCCTGCACGCAAGTGGAGCAGTTGCGGCCGACCGCCGTGAGCTTTCATTTCGGGCTGCCCGAGCCGGCATTGCTGGATCGGGTGCGCGCGGCCGGTATCCGGGTGATCGGCTGCGCCACCACTGTGCGCGAGGCGCGCTGGCTGGAGGCACGCGGCTGCGATGCCATCGTGGCGCAGGGACTCGAGGCCGGTGGTCATCGTGGCCTGTTCCTGGAGGAGTCGCTGGACTCGCAGGTGGGCCTGTTCGCGCTGCTGCCGCGCGTGGTCGACGCGGTCGCCGTACCGGTGATCGCCGCCGGCGGCATCGGCGATGGCCGCAGCATGGCCGCGGCGCTCGCACTGGGCGCGGCGGGCGTGCAGCCGGGCACCGCCTACCTGCTCAGCGACGAGGCGCGTATCCGCCCGGTGCACCGCGCGGCGCTGCAATCGGAGCGGGCCGCCGACACCGCAGTCACCGATCTTTTCTCCGGGCGACCCGCGCGCGGCATCGTCAACCGCCTCATGCGCGAACTCGGCCCCCACTGCCCCGATGTGCCGGCCTTTCCCCGCGCGGGCGAGGCGCTGGCGCCGCTGCGTGCACGCGCCGAAGCGCAGGGGCGCGACGACTTCTCCAACCTGTGGGCAGGCCAGGGCGCGCCACGGGTGCGCGCCGGTCCGGCTCAAACGATCACCCAGGCATTGTTATCGGACGCACAGCAGTGGCTGGGCCGGCGCGGCAACCACCACCACTAGCCTTTGGCCCTGGCCTTGCGTGGCGCCCGCGGCTTCGGCAGCGGCAATGCGGCGGCCGTGGCGCGCAGCAAGCGCCCGAGGCGCTCGCCGTCGTCCAGCACGGCGTCCATGCGCCAGTGCATCCTGGCGCCGGGATACGGCGGCGCCTCGTCGACCGCATCGAGCAGCGCCCGGCCAGCCTCGGTGGGTTTGACGAACAGCATGTTGTCGCACACCAGCGCGACCACGCGGTCGTCCAGATACAGCGCGTACTCGCCGAACATCCTGCGGTAGCTCAGTGCCGCGCCGAGTCCCGCCTGCTCGCAGACGTAATCGACGAAACCGACGTCCGAGGCCATCAGTGCTTCGCGGCGGCCGGCGCCGCCCCGGCACGCGCGGCGGGGGCGGTGGCGCAGCCGGTGGTCTGCATGCTGTAGGTGATGGCGGCGATGCGCCACTGGCCGCCCTCGTCCTGCAGCAGGGAGAAACTGTCGATGCCGCAGTGGGACAACTTGCCGTCGAGATGAAAATCGTACGGCGCCCACACCTGGGCGATGCCGTCGTGCATCAGCACCCGCGGCGACCAGATCCGTTCGCGCCAATCGCCGCCGCGGCTGGCGAGCACCTGCAGGAAGTCCTCGTCGTGCTCGAGCTTGATCCGTCCATCCGGGCCGCGCAGGGCGAACACCGCACCCGGCAACAGCAGGGCACGCATGCCGGCGGCATCGTGCCGGGCCATGGCGGCGAACGTGCGGTTGACGGTGTCGAGTACCGCCTTGTGGCCGGGCGGCGACGCGCTGGCGGCCAGCACGGGGGCGCTGGCGATCGGGAGCAGGCAAAGCAGTGCAGCTCTGAGCAGGCGATGCAGCGACATGGGTTGCTCCGGGAGGATGGACAGGAGCGCCAGCATCGCGCGATCGCCTACCGCCTGCACGTGCCGGTCGATACGTGCGGCACGGGTTGCACGGGCGGGCGGCCGTACCCATGACGAGGGCTTGTTGCCACCAACTCGAGGTGTCCATGCGTACTTTCGGCAAGCCAGCCCAGGGTGAGCGGCTGGAGCGCTTGCGCAGCCTGCCGCTGTGGGACGGCGAGCGGCTGCGCAACGTGCATCCGGTGCTACCGGGATTGCGCGATCCCACCGCACCGCGGCCGAGCCTGCGCGACCTGCTGCGCGGCGACGCCGACCGCAAGCCGCCCGCGCCGCTGCGCGCGGAAGATCCGCGCCAGCCCTGGCTCAAGCGTTCCGCCAGCGGCCTGCGCGCCACCTGGCTGGGCCATTCCACCGTGCTGCTGGAGATCGACGGCTGGCGCGTGCTGACCGATCCCGTCTGGGGCCAGCGCGCCTCGCCGTTCACCCTGCTTGGCCCGAAGCGCTTCCAGCCGGTGCCGGTGGAACTGCGCGACCTGCCGCTGGTGGATGCGGTGGTGATCTCGCACGATCACTACGATCACCTGGATTTCCCCACCATTCGCGCGCTGCGCAAGTCCCGCGTGCCGTTCATCACCTCGCTCGGCGTGGGCGCGCATCTGGAAGCCTGGGGGATCGCGCCGGAGCGCATCACCGAGCTGGAGTGGTGGCAGAGCCATCGCGTACCCGGCACCGGGCTCACGGTCACCGCGGCACCGTCGCAGCATTTCTCCGGCCGCGGCCTGAACAACCGCAACAGCACGCTGTGGTCGTCGATGGTGATGCAGGGGGAAAAGCACACGGTGTTCTTCAGCGGCGATACCGGGCTGACCACCGAGTACGAGGCGATTCGCGACCGGCTGGGGCCATTCGACCTGGTGATGCTGGAGGTGGGCGCGTTCCACCCGTCGTGGGGCGACATCCACCTCGGGCCGGAGAACGCGCTGGAGGCGCATCGCCTGCTCGGCGGCGGCGTGCTGATGCCCGTGCACTGGGGCACCTTCGCGCTGTCCACCCACGCCTGGGATCAGCCGGTGGAAACCCTGCTGCAGCAGGCCGACCCGCGCCACGCCCATCTGCTGCTGCCACGGCTGGGCGAGCCGGTGGAGCCGGCCGAGCGGCGGCCGGTGCTGCCGTGGTGGCGCGAGGCCAGCGAGCCGGACGCCGCGGACCAGCGGACAGCCCCGCAGAACGACGACGATCGGGCGAGCAACGAGAAGAACCAGGACAAGCTGGATGGCGAGATGCCCTGGCCGCTGGACTGACGCCGGCCGCGACTAAGGCGAGCGCGGCACGGGCGGGCCGCGCACGATCACCGCTGCCCATACCGTCATGCCTGACGCTCCGAGCGTGGCGATCAGGAAAATCGGTTCATGCAGCGGGGCGAAGCCCTCTGCGATCAGCCGCGCGACATGCGCCATCACGATCAGCGCGAACAGGCATCCGGTCACCACGACATAGGCACGCACGGCAGGTCTCCGAGGAGTGAAGTGGCCGACCAACAGGTCGGCCGCCCGCGCGTCCGGGCGCAGTCCCGGAGCCCCTCGCTTTCTACGCCTGCACCAGAGCCAATGCCAGCGTGCCCAGCCCCCGCAGATGCCGGAGCTGGTCGCGGGCCGGCACCCCGCGGCGCGGCCGACCATCAGAGTAACGAAGCAATCCGCCCCACCTCGGCCAGCACCGCATTGCGCCCATCGGCATCGGCGGACGAGCCGGCGTAGTAGGCGGTGACCAGCAGCGGCTTGCGTTGTGGCGGAAAAACGATCGCCACGTCGTTGCTCTCGCCCTGGCTGCCGCTGCCGGTCTTGTCGCCGGCGGTCCAGCCTGCGGGCAGGCCGGCGCGCAGCTTCTGAGCACCGGTGCTGCAGGCGCGCAGCCACCCGAGCAACCGGACCCGCGAGCGGTCGGACAGCGCATCGCCGTCTACCAGCAGCGCGCGCATGGTATCCAGCATGGCGTCGGGCGTAGTGGTATCACGCACGTCTCCGGGCGCGCCGACGTTGAGCTGCGGCTCGGTGCGGTCCAGCCGGGTCAGCGGATCGCCCAGGCGGCGCACGAAGGCGGTGACGGCGGCCGGGCCGCCGAGGCTGGTCAGCAGCAGGTTGGCCGCCGTGTTGTCACTCAGCGCGATCGCCGCCTCGCACAGCGCCTCCACATGCAGGCCGGGCGGGCCCACGTGCCGTTGGGTGACCGGCGCGTAGTTGAGCAGCACGTCGGCGCCGTAGATCACCGGGCGGTCGAGCCGTTCGGCGCCCTGGTCCACCCGCGCCAGCACGGCCGCCACCGCCAGCAGCTTGAACGTGCTGCACATCAGGAAGCGCTCGTCGCCCCGGTGAGACAGCCGCTTTCCGCTCCCCGTGTCCAGCACGCTGACGCCGAGCCGCCCGCCGTGGCGGCGCTCCAGCGCCTGCAGTCGTAGCACCAGCGGATCGCCCTCCGCGGCGAGAGCGGTGATCGGTCCAAGCGCGAGCGCGGAGGCGCCCCACAGGGCGCTTCGAAGAACATCACGACGGTGCATGGCAGGTCCTCATGGCGGGTGCGACAAAATAGCGTGCCACCGTAAACGCTGGTGCGGCGCGTGGCCCGTCCTTCCCATGGCAGCGCGCGGGCAATGCCGCTTGCGCCCGCGCTGGCCAGCCGCATATAGAAAGGCTCCACCACCTTGCCACCTGCCAGGAGCTGATCCGATGACCGAATCGACCGAACGTGCCGTGCTCGCCGGCGGCTGTTTCTGGGGAGTGCAGGAGCTGATCCGCGCGCAGCCCGGCGTGATCTCCACCCGCGTGGGCTACTCCGGCGGCGACGTGCCCAACGCCACCTATCGCAATCACGGCAACCACGCCGAGGCGGTGGAGATCGTGTTCGATCCGGCCGTGACCAGCTACCGGGCGCTACTGGAGTTCTTCTTCCAGATCCACGACCCCAGTACGCCCAACCGCCAGGGCAACGACCGCGGTGCGAGCTACCGCTCGGCCATCTACTACACCAGCGCACAGCAGAAAGCCGTTGCAGAGGACACCATCGCCGACGTCGATGCGTCGGGGCTGTGGCCGGGCAAGGTGGTCACCGAGGTCGCACCAGTCGGCGATTTCTGGGAGGCCGAGCCGGAACACCAGGACTACCTGCAGCACTACCCCACCGGCTACACCTGCCACTTCGTGCGCCCCGGCTGGCGGCTGCCGCGCCGCGCCGACGCCGCGTCGGCGACCTGACTCCACACGGCACCGACGGCCCCCGGCCGCCGGCGCCCGATCAGCTGGAATGGTCGAGGATGATCTTCCAGCCGGCGGGCGTCTTTTCCCACAGCAGCGAATACACGCCGTCATCGGCAGCGACGCTGCCATGGGCGGTGCGGTCGAGGTGGAAACGGCCGGTCACCACCGCGTAGCGCACGCCACCGTCCGCGCACGGCAGCAGCCGCACGTCGATGCCGGAGAAGGTCAGCTGGCCCATCTGCTCGCGCCCCGCGTAATGTTCGCGGTAGCTCGCCAGGATCGCCTGATAGCCCTGCCGTACCGAGCTGCCGACGAAAGTGGTGTCGGCGGCGTCCTTGTAGCCGTGCATGAAGCTCTCGACGTCGCCGCGGTTCCACGCCGCCTGCTGCTCGGCCAGCACCGCACGGATCGCGCCGGCCTCCCCGCTGTCGGCCGCGCGCCCGGCCCACGGCCACAGCGCCAGCATCAGAGCCAGCAGGCACCACCCATGAAACCTGTTCATCGCGCTTCGCTCCCGCAGCCGGATCAGGCGCCGAGCGTAGCGGGTTTCGCGCGGCGCGGCTGCCGGGCCGCGTGCCATCCGGCACTGCTTGCCACGAAGGCGAACCGCTAGCGTGCGCACTGGATCCCGGCCGCGTCGTGCGGGCAGGTTGTTCCGCACCAGGACGCACGCACCATGGCTCATCGCACTGCCGATCACTCTCCGCAGGCCCTCGCCCGGCTGGCTGGCGCGCTCTACCTGGTAATCATCGTCGCCGGTGCACTGGGCGAACTGCTGGTGCGCGGCCGGCTGGTGGTGCCGGGCGATGCGCTCGCCACTGCCACGCGCATCGGCGCCTCACCGATGCTGTGGCGTCTGGGCGTGGCGGGCGACCTGCTGATGCACGTGTGCGACGTCTTCGTGATGTGGGCACTCTACGTGCTGCTGCGTCCGGTAAGCCGTCGGCTCGCCCTGCTCAACCTGCTGCTCAACCTGATCCAGACCGCCGCGCTGGTGGCCAACAAGCTCACGCTGATGGTGCCGCTGCTGTTGCTGGGCGACGCGCCCTACCTGGCCGCGATCGATCTGGCACAGCGTCAGGCGTGGTCGCTGGCCGCGATCGAGCTGCACGAGTACGGCTTCGGCATCGGCCTGATCTTCTTCGGCTGCGTATGCCTGCTCGAGGGCTACCTGATCCGCACCTCAGGCTACCTGCCGCGCCTGCTCGGGATGATGATGCAGCTCGCTGGCGCGTGTTATCTGGTCAACAGCTTCACGCTGCTGCTGGTCCCGGCGATCGAGGCGCAGCTGTTTCCGGCGATCCTCATGCCTTGCCTGGTGGCGGAGCTGTCGCTGGCGTTGTGGCTGCTGCTCAAGGGCGTCGACCTGCCCGCCTTCACCCGGCGTGCGCTAGCCCGTGGCGGGTAAAGGTGTCGGCGAAACCCGAGCGTCTCCGCCCGGACTCGCGGCGGATGCGCGCGCTCGCCGGCACGGGCCGCGGCGCGGTCACGCCGGCGGCATCGGCCACGGCGCAGCGCGCCAGCACGCGTGGTAGAACACCCTCAGCTGGGCGTGGGCGCCCCACGGGTTGAGCGCGAAGCCATCGCGAAATGCGGCGCTGCGACCGTCCACCCATGCCCCGATGGAACCTGCGAACAGCAGGTCGACCAGCCGCTCCGGTGGAAACGAGCGCCGGATCACCAGCATCTCGCCTTCGGCGCTGACGCCGTCGGTCGCGGCGAGCATCGGGGGGCCGCCGTTGAGCGCGAGGTAGGAGCGGCCGCCGCGCGCGACGATCTCGCGCGCACGACGCGCCCCGACGCGCTCGGAAGCCTCCACCAGAGTCTGCCCGGGCCGGCAGGTGATCACCAGGCGGTGCTCGCCGGTACGGTCGCTCTGGCGCAGGTCCAGCGTCGGCGTGGGTGAGGCGACGTCGTAGCTGGCGCGCGCGGGCAGGCGCCCGTTGTTGACGGCGCCGGAGCGCCGCAAGGCCTCGGCCGCCAGCCAGACGACGCTCGCTGCACCCTTTGGCGAGGTGACGGTGAGCGGACCCGGATCGACCTTCATCTCCTTCAGGTAGTCATCGACGCCGGGCGGCAGCGACGCCGCATGACCGGCGGCGGCCGGCGTCACACTGAGGCCGAGGCGATCGCTGCCGCTGGGCGCCCAGCGATACAGGCCACCAAAGAACGCCAGGGCGCAGGCGTCCACGCACACGGCGGTGCGGCTGCCGCTGGCGCCGGGGAAATTCCGGCGCGGCGCGCCCAGGTGCGTGGCCATGCCCCCCGCGCGGATCAGCCGGCCCAGCGCCATGCCCGCGGCCAGGTCGCCGTGCGCCGCACTGAGATAGACGTCCGAACCGGCGGCGATGCGTCCGCTGCGCACCAGCGTCTCGAACCGCTGCGGCGCCTGCGCATCGATGCGGCCGTAGAGGTAGACCTGGGGATGGCGCGCCACCGCCAGCGTCAGCCGGTCGCTCAGCACGTGGATGTTCAGCCGCTCGGCGCGGGCCTGCGCGCAGGTGCTGCCGAGCCCGCCGAGGCCGAGCGCCAGCCATGCGATCCAGCGCGCGTGGCGCGAACGGTCGCGCTTGCCCGTTGCCACGGCGGCAGCATGGCTGGCCGCATGTGCCGGCGCGCCCGCCGGCGCTTGCGAAGCGCGGTTTTTCCCATCGTCGTCACGTTTCACTGCTGTCTAGGCCCGTTTTTTTTCGGTACAAATCGCTTCTGCCCCGCCGTGGAGAGGTATTCATGCACATCGTTGCCGAACTTGATCGTCGGCTGGAAAAGGTGAAGGCGCTCTTGAAGCTGGAAGAGGAGCACCTGCGCCGGGTGCGTGAACACGGCCTCGACGATGCCGACGCACAGTGGCTGATCGAGCTGCGCCGGCGCTACCTCAAGCGGCTCGAAGAGCAGCGCGGCGTGATCGTGCATCGCCGCCTCGCGGCTCACAAGGCACAGGCGGAATTGGCCGCGCAGTCGGCGCAGGCCCTGCTTGCGGAGCATCCGCGCGTGATCGCGCCGCCTGCGGCGGTCGAGAGCGCGGACGAGTGAGCGACGCCTGGATCGCGTGCGCGCCAGCGTCACTCACCCGGGCCGGGTCCACACGGCGACGTAGTCCACCAGCATCGCGTGACCCGGCTCGGTGGCCGCCGTGGGCGTACGCACCGGCGCGCCGAGGCGATCGGGAAACTCGCCCCCGATCGCCAGATTGAGGATCAGGAACATCCCCTCGCGGGCGCTCATGCGCTGCCAGGTGGCCGGCGGCACGTCGGTCTCGCGCAGCGTGTGATACAGCCGTCCGTCGACATACCAGCGCAGCACCTGCGGACTCTCCCGCCGGTCCCACTCGGCGCTGTAGACGTGGAAGCCGGCCTGGCACGGCGAGCCCGGGCATGGCACGTCGGCCGACAGTCCTTGCTTCTCGTGGCACGGGCCGCCGGGCGAGACGCCGCAATGCAAGGTGCCCCACACGCGATCGAGCCCGTTGACGTTCTCCATCACGTCGACCTCGCCGGTGGCCGGCCAGTCCAGCTGCCGGCGGAAGCTGTGGCCCAGCGTCCAGAAGGCGGGCCAGTAGCCCAGCGCCGCCTCGCCATGCACGTCCGGCAGCCGCAGCCGCGCCTCGATCCGCAACACACCGCCGGCGGGCGCGTGGAAATCCTCGCGGCGGGTCTCGATGCGCGCGGAGGTCCACGCACCGCTGGCGTCGCGCAATGGCACGATGCGCAGGTGACCGTCGCCGTCGAGGCTCACGTTCTGCGGCCGCGCGGTGTTTTCTTCCACCTCCTGGGTACCCCAGTTGGCTGCCGCACCCGGATAGCCGTGCCCCAGGTCGAACTGCCAGTGCTCGCTCGCCGGCCCCTGCCCCTGCGGGCCGGCAAAATCATCGGCGAACTGCAGCGTCCAGCCGGGCGTGGCGGGCACACCTGCCTGCACCGGCAACAGGGCGCACGCCAGCGTCACCGCCAGCGCGGCGAGGCTCCGCCGCGCCGCACCGCGCACGGGACGACGCGCCGCGGTGTCGGCACGAGCGCGACGGACAAGAGCAATCGGGGCAGCACGATGCATGGGAACTCCGGGGATGCAGGAGCGCCAGCCGGAGCGTTCGGCGGGCGCGAACCGGCAGAGTGCCCGATCGGGCGGCGCGACGACAGCGACGCGCGCTCACGTGCCGCGGCCGGCTACCGGCGCACATGGCCCAGGCCGCCCGCCCGCGGCCATGTCGATTCCCCGGCAATCCGCTCGTCGCCTCGGCACACCCCCACGAGGAGCACACCGATGACCGGCAAGAACACCATCTGCCTCTGGTACGACGGCGCCGCGCTGGAGGCGGCCACGTTCTATGCCGCCACCTTTCCCGACAGCGCCGTGGGCCGGGTGCTGCGCGCGCCGGACGACTACCCGGCTGGCAAGCGCGGCGACGTGCTGACGGTCGAATTCAGCGTGATCGGCATCCCGTGTGTGGGCCTGAACGGCGGCCCGGGCTTCACCCACGACGAGGCGTTTTCGTTCCAGGTGGCCACCGATGACCAGGCCGAGACCGACCGCCTGTGGAACGCCATCATCGACCATGGCGGCCAGGCCAGCGCCTGCGGCTGGTGCAAGGACGCGTGGGGCGTGAGCTGGCAGATCACGCCGCGTGCGCTGACCGAGGCAATCGCCGATCCGGACCCCGCCGCGGCCCGCCGCGCGTTCCACGCGATGATGGCGATGACGCGGATCGACATCGCCGCCATCGAAGCGGCACGTCGCGGCTGACGCGTGTCCTCGGGAGCGGCCGCACGAGCGACACGCGCGCGGCGGCCGCCGTGGCCCGCGACGATTCATGAACGGCGCCCGCGTGCCTGGCGCCCGTGATGCCGTTCTGGACACGGCACTCACCTTCCCACCAACCGGTGGCCGGCAGCCTGACAGTCTCTACCGTGGAGCCCGTCCCGCCATGCATGCCCTGCCCCGATCCACCCCCTTCGACGCCGAAGCCGCCTTCGCCGGCTACATCGCCCAGGAGGCGTTTCCCTGCCTCGCCGCCAAGCAGGCCGTGGCGCGTGGTCAGGTAACGTTTTTCCACGGCAGCTCGATCGACTGCCCGGCGCACGATCGCGCCCTGCTCGATGCGCTGACCGAGTTCGCCAGGCCGTCCGACGAGGAGTCGCCGTTCCGCAGTTTCGTGGCGTTGTTCCCGGACAGCCCGGGGAAGTCGCCGAAGGGCTTTGAGACGGCAATCTGGCAGCGGCTGCAGCGGCTGCACGACATCGACGTGCTGCGTTCGCCATGGGACGAGACGGTCTCCAGCGATCCCAGCTCGCCCGACTTCAGCATGAGCCTGGGCGGCAACGCGTTCTACGTGGTCGGGCTGCATCCCGGGTCGACTCGACGCGCGCGGCGTTTCCCGGTCACCGCGATGGTGTTCAACCTGCACCGCCAGTTCGAGCAGCTGCGCGAGCAGGATCGCTATCACCGCTTCAGCGAGGCAATCATCGAGCGTGATGTCGCCTTCCACGGCAGCATCAACCCGATGCTGGACGAGCACGGCTCCTCCAGCGAGGCCCGCCAGTACAGCGGCCGCATCGTGGGCGATGACTGGGTCTGTCCGTTCCAGCCGCGCGAGTAGCCGCCGGCTGCTGGCCCAGACCAACGAACACACCGCGGGCCGGCCTTTGCCGGCCCGCGGTGTGTTCGCCAGATCGATTACTTCGCTGCGGCGGCCGACTTCTCCAGCTTGGCCTGCTTGAGCTGCTTCACCAGCTCGGCCTTGCGCGACTCCATCTGTTCGCCGAGCGCAGTCAGCTCGCTCTTGCTGAGCAGCTTTTTCGCGCGCGGGAACATCTCCTTCTCTTCCTCGTCGGCGTGGTGCTGCACCAGCTCCTTGAGCACCTTGGCGCGACCGGAGAACTTCTCGCTGTCCACCTGCGTCGCCAGCAGGTCCGGCAGCACCAGGTCGCCGGCGGCGCGATGCTCTTCGAGCGCCTCGAAGTACATCTTGGCATCGTCCGAACCGTCACCCTTGGCCTTGAACGCGGGATAGAAGATCTCTTCTTCGATCGTGGTGTGCGCTTTCAGCTCCACCCGGATCTTGTCCAGCAGCTCGGTGCGCTTCTTCACTGCGCGCGAGCTGCTCTGGGCCAGCTCGTCGAGCATCGCTTCGACGGTGTCGTGGTCTTTCTTGAGCAGGGCAATGGCATCCATCGGCTATCTCCGGGGCGTGGGGGTGAGGCAGCGTTCCATCGCCGCGGTGAAGAACCCGTGCAACGTGATGCGGCCCGTCGCCACCGCGCTGCCGTTCGCGAATCCGGCGCCCTCGCGAAGGCCATGGACGCGCTGCATGTGTCGGCGCCGACACGAAGAAATCATCCGCCCCGCCGCATGCTTCGCATCCGTCCCGCCCACTCCACATGCCAGGCCACTGCATGGATTACCTCGACCTCGTCCAATGGCCCGCCATGGTCATCACCGTGATCGCCGCCTGGTACGTCTCCTCGCGCACCCAGACCCGTCGCGGCGTCGGCTTCTGGTGCTTCCTGGTCAGCAACGTGCTGTGGATCGTCTGGGGCTGGCACACCGCTGCCTATGCGCTGATCGTGCTGCAGGTGTGCCTGGCGGTGATGAACATCCGCGGCGCGCGCAAGAACGACGCGGTGTGACCGCGGCACCGCGCCGGCGCGTGCTCAGTCGCGCGACAGCCAGCCGCGCAGGCCGAACCAGGCTAGCGGCCCCAGCATGCTCAGCACGATCAGCGACAGCGCCATCGGGTAGCCCCACACCTCGTCCAGCTCGGGCATGTGCTTGAAGTTCATGCCCCAAATGCCGGCCAGGATCACCGGCGGAATGGTCACCACCGAAGCCACCGTGAGCAGTTTCATTACCGCGTTCTGGTCGGTGTTGATGAAGCCGAGCACGGCATCCTGCAGGAATTGCAGCTTGCCGGTGAGCTGCTCGTCGAACTCGTCGAGCACCTTGAGGTCTTCGGTCAGCATGCCCAGCGAGTCCATCGGCTGCTCGTCGATCCAGTCGGGCGAGCGGTGCTGCACGAAGGTCACCAGCCGGCGCACCCCGAGCATCGAGGTGCGATAGCGCGCCAGCTTTGCTTCCACCTTGCCCACGCGTACCAGCTTGCGTCGCAGCTCGCGGGTCTTCTCGCGGGCTTCTTCGAAGACGTCGCCGGACAGCCCCGCCACGTCCGCCGCGTCGGACTGCATCTGGTCGGCAATGTCGTCGGCGATCGCGTGCAGCAGGTGCACCAGCAGTGCCGGACCGTCGGTGCTGCGCTGACCGTGCGCCAGGTACGTGTCCAGCGCGCCCCACGCCCGCACCGGCTGGTAGTGCTGGGTGATCAGCCGCGTCCGCGTCACCAGCATGCCGACCGGCGCCATCCGCCCATCGGGGTGGTCGGCATACATGTGCATGTGCAGCGTCAGCGTCTGCTTGTCGTGCCGGTAGCTGCTGGACAGGCCCAGACTGCTGATGGCGTCGCGCTCTGCCAGCGGCACCCCGGCCAGGGTTTCCACGGCATCGCGCTCGGCCGGCGTGGGGTCGAGAAGATCCAGCCAGACCGCGTCCTCGGCAATCGGATCACCCGTCTGCCAGGTGATTGGCTGGGACGTACCGGGGCGATGGATTCTCAACATGATGGCAACCTGATCCGTAGCGGACGCGACGATAGGACCCGATCACAGCGCAACCGGGGTGCAATTTCCGTCACAGGGCACTCGCCGGTCGGCGGCGGGCAGCGTTCCGGGCGAGGTGCGCGCACCGCACGCGCGCTAGAGTGCCGCCTGCCGCAGCCGCCCGGAGCCGCCATGACGCCCACCATCACCGCGTTCGAAAGCTCGCCCGACCGCGGCCAGGGCCTTGCCCGGGACATGCGCGTACGCTGGGCGCTGGAGGAAGTGGGCCAGCCCTACGCCGTGCGGCTGGTGTCGTTCGAGGCGATGAAACAGCCGGCGCATCGTGCGCTTCACCCGTTCGGCCAGATCCCCACCTACGAGGAGGGCGAGCTGGTGCTGTTCGAATCCGGCGCGATCGTGCTGCACGTGGCGCAGCGCCATGCCGGACTGCTGCCGGACAACGAGGCAGGCCGCGCACGGGCGGTCGCATGGATGTTCGCCGCGGTGAACACGATCGAGCCACCGATCCTGGACCTGCAGAACGCGCGCCTGCTGGAGGCAGACAAGCCGTGGGCGGAGCAGCGCCTCGCGCTGGTGATGGAACGTATCCGCAGCCGCCTCGGCGAGTTGTCCGAGCGCCTGGCTGACGGCCCGTGGCTGGAGGGCACCTTCAGCGCCGGCGACCTGATGATGATCGGCGTGCTGCGCCGCCTGCGTCCGTCGGGACTGCTCGACGCGCATCCGAACATTGCCGCCTACGTTGCCCGCGGCGAGGCGCGGCCGGCGTTCAAGCGCGCGTTCGAGGCGCAGCTGGCCGTGTTCAATCAACGGCAGGCCGGACACTGAAACACTGACGGGACAGCTAAGGGCAGCCAGCAGTCGTCACCCGCACCATCGCGTGATGTCGAAGGCCCCCCAACGGCATCGCTCGGGAGATAACAGGCATCCGGTGTCTTGCACCAGGACACGGCCCCCGCCCCCCGTCACGCCAGCTCTCCCGGGCCGCACCAGGTGCAGCCCGGGAGAGCTGGATTACATGACCCGGACCAGCGAACGATGGTCCGGGCATCCAGCGCACACGGCGCGAGGTCAGAACACGCTGACCACGCCCAGTACGCCAAGCAGCGCGAGCAGGAACAGAATCACGAAGATCGCGAACAGGATCTTGGCGACCGTGGCAGCGGCGCCGGAAAGACCACCGAAGCCGAGCCAGCCGGCAACGATGGAAACGATGGCAAGAATGATGGCCCAGGTAAGCATGTGGAGCTCCTCGTATGCGTACCCCGCAACAGCAGATGACGGCGGGGGAGAAAGGATGGGTGTGCCGGCACCGTACGGGCCCGTCCGTGAATGTCCTGCGTAGCCGCAAGCGGACGCGAGCGGCGCCACGGCGCGGCTTGCGCCATTCAACCGAACGCGGCGACGTCCCGGGTTGCGCCGTTCGTGGACGGTTCGCCCGGGTGGCGACGCGGACGCTCACCGCGAGCGGCGAGGCCGAAGCGGGAGACCAGCGTCGGCCGACACGCTCACCCTGCCTGCATGCGCGCGCACGCAGCATCGTCGCCGATTGCCGCGCCGTTCCGGCGCGTGCGACCTCGACCATCGAGAGCAGAACCATGCGCGACCCGCTCGCCCCTCATGCTTCCAAGGCGATCAACCGCGTGGCCGGTTCACGCGGGAGCCGGCAGCGCACGCTGGATCGCGCCCGGTCCGGCGCTCGCGCACCTGGTCCACGTCCGCTCGGGCATGACCGGAGCAATCCGTGCGGGCTCGCGAGGAGGCGGCTGTGAACGCAGCGCCTTCGCACGCACCCCGCATCGGCTGCGCCGGGTGGTCGATTCCAACTGAGGCCACGGCCCACTTCCCCGCGGGTTCCAGTCATCTGCAGCGCTACGCGCAGGTGTTCGACGCGGTGGAGATCAACTCGTCCTTCTACCGGACCCATCGCCCGGCCACGTACCGGCGCTGGGGCGAGACCGTGCCGGAAAGCTTTCGCTTTTCGCTGAAGGTGCCGCGCACCATCACGCACGAGGCGCGGCTGGTGAACTGCGTGGATCTGCTGCGCGAGTTTCTGGCGGGTGCGCGGGAGCTGGGCCCGCACCTGGGCTGCCTGTTGCTGCAGCTGCCGCCACGCCTCGCGTGGGACGGCCCGACGGCGCGTGCGTTCCTGGCGCAGCTGCGTGAGCAGTACGACGGACCGGTGGCCTGCGAGCCGCGTCACACGTCGTGGTTCCGTGGCGAGGTGGAGCACGAGCTTGCGACGTTTGCGGTGGCGCGGGTGGCGGCGGACCCGGCGCTGTCGCTGCGGGCGCGGGTGCCCGGGGGCGACCGCCGGTTGCGTTACCTGCGCCTGCACGGTGCGCCACGCGTTTACTACGACAACTACCCGGATCCGGTGCTGGAGCGCGTCGCCCGCTACCTGCAGCACGCCACCCGCCGGACGGAGTGCTGGTGCATCTTCGACAACACCGCCCACGGCCACGCCACCGGCAACGCGCTGTCGTTGCGTGCCCGCCTCGGAGCGTCGCGCAGGCCACCCTGAGCGCTTCACCTTTCTTCGGCGCGGCGACGGCCACAGTGCCGGCCACCACCCGAGGAGGCCGCCGTGCCGGAAGGTCCGTCGATCGTGATCCTGCGCGAGCAGGCCGCCGGTTTTGCCGGCAAGGTGATCCGCCATGCCGAGGGCAATGCCCGGATCGACATGTCCCGGCTGCAGCGCCGGCGCGTGCGCGCAATACGCAGCTTCGGCAAGCAGCTGCTGATCGACCTAGGCGACACCGCCGTGCGCATCCATCTGCTGATGTTCGGCAGCTACCGCATCGACGAACGCAAGGAGGCGGCGCCCCGGCTCAGCCTCGGCTTCGCCCGCGGCGAGCTGAACTTCTACAGCTGCTCGGTGCGTCTGCTGGACGGGCCACTGGACGCGCTGTACGACTGGCGCGCCGACGTGATGTCCGATGCATGGGACCCGGCGCTGGCGCGGAAAAAGCTCCGCGCGATGCCGCAGGCGCTGGTGTGCGACGCCCTGCTCGACCAGGACGTGTTCGCGGGCGTCGGCAACATCATCAAGAACGAGGTGCTCTACCGTATCGGCGTGCATCCGCTGTCGACCGTGGGTGCCCTGCCGCCACGCAAGCTGCGCGCGCTGGTGGAGCAGGCGCGCGTGTACGCGTTCGAGTTTCTCGCCTGGAAGAAGGCGTTCGTGCTGCGCCAGCACTGGCTGGTGCACAACCGATCGCGCTGTCCGCGCCACGACATCCCGCTGCAGCGCGCGCACCTGGGCAAGACCCACCGGCGCAGCTTCTACTGCGAGCTGTGCCAGAAACGCTACGGCGCCTCCTGAACCAGCCGGACACGTCATGGCACAGCTGTCACTTTTCGGATCCGACCGCCAGGTGCTGCTGGACGATGCCAGCGGACGCATCGTGCTGGCGCGCGGCGTGGTCGCCCCGGCCCGGGCGGCCCTGTGGTTCGAGTCGCTGCGCGACGACGTGCCGTGGAAAGCCGGCAGCCGGCTCATGTACGAGCGCGAGGTGGAGGTACCCCGGCTGCGCGCGCACTACCGGCTGGACGACCCCGCGTTGCCGCACGTCATCACCGATGCGCTGACCGCGGTCGGCACGGTGGTGCAGGCGCCGTTCGACAGCGTCGGGCTCAACCTCTATCGCGACCACCGCGACAGCGTGGCTCCGCATAACGACACCCTGGACGACCTGCAGCGCGAGCAGCCGATCGCCCTGCTGTCGCTCGGCGCCACGCGCCGCATGACCATCCGCGCCAAGCAGCCGCCGAGGCGGGTGATGCAACTCGAGCTGGAGGCGGGCAGCGTGCTGGTCATGAGCTGGGAGACCCAGCGCCACTACGACCACGGCATCCCCAAGCAGCGCACGTTCTCCGCGCCACGCATCAGCCTCGCCTTCCGGGTACGCGGCGGCGCCTTGCGCTGAAGGCTTGCGGGTCGGCGCCTTCAGCGATCCCGACCGAACGGGCCTCGCAACAGCAGCGCCGCGTAAACCAGGGTGAGCGTACCGAACAGCACCGCCAGCGCAAGCATCGCCGGCGGTGCGTCACCGGCCTTCACCCGGTGCGCCAGGCTGGAGGCGCTGATCAGATACAGCGTGAAGTTGCCCAGCACCAGTGGCCGGGCGTAGATCCCCCCGATGACCAGATGGCGCTGGTTCCAGTTGAGCCACGCCATCGCCAGCCAACCACCGGCCACCAGTTGACCGAGCACCGTCAGGGCAGCAACCGCCCCCGGAGCCAGTGGCGCCAGCAGCACGTCGGGAGCGAACAGCAAGGCGATTCCGCCGATCGCGAGCACCAGCGTGCTGGTGATGGTGATGGCGGCGGATGTGCGGTTGGCGTCCATGGCGTGGGAGTTCTTGTGGATGTGGCGGGAAGGAGCAACGGCCTCGCCGCCGCCGGATCGAGCACGGACCATGGCGCGGACGGCGCCGTGCATCGTCCACGGCACCGGCGCGCCTTGCAATATCCCAGGGACGCCCGCCGCTACCGGCCATTGCCACTTCGCTTCACGCGGCCTGCACGGTCTGCGGCGCTTGATTCCGCCGCCGCCAGCGAGCGGGCGGCAGCAGCGATCAAACCATCCGAGGGACGCCATGGGCGAACAGGGAAGCGTGGGTGCACCCGGCGCGGCCACCGTGTCGGCGCTTTGTCTGCCCACCGTGGAGACCGGGCCGGCGCCGCAACCGGCCACGCGCCGCCCGCAACCCAAGGCCGGCTCCTGGCGCGCGGCGTTGCATCGGGCGACACGCACGCAGCGGGAGCTGGCCGCCCTGATGTTCGATCCCGCGCTGTCGCGCAGCTACTGGCCAGAGCAGCCGCGCAAGGGCCGGCTGCGGATACTCGCCGAGCTGCTCGGCTGGCTGGCGCGCACCGGCGAGGCGAACCGGTTCTACTACGTCTACGGCATGGACCGGCGCGCGGTGCAGCGCGACGACGTGATGTCGTTTCGCCGCTTCCAGTCGCTGCGCAACCAGCTCAACCTGCGCCTGGACCTGCCCCCGCGCAATTACAACACCGTGTGCGTGCTGCGCGACAAGTTCTTGTTCGGCCAGTTCGCCGCCAGCCTCGGCGTGCCGACGCCGCGGTCCATCGCCATGCTCGACGGCGCCCAGGTGCGCTGGCTGGATGGGCGCGAGGCCGGACCACTGGAGCAACTCTTCGATGGCACCCAGCCGCCGGTGGACGGCTTCTGCAAGAGGCTCGACGGCATGCAGGGCGCCGGCGCCTTTCCGCTGCGCATCGACGCGCAGGGCCAGCCATGGATCGACGATCATCCGGTCACACCGGAAGCACTGCGTGCGCGCCTGCGCGGCCGGTTCCTGTGGCAGCACCGGCTGGCCCAGCACGCGCAGCTGAGCGCGCTGCATGCGGGGGCGGTGAACACGCTGCGGCTGGTGTCGTTCTGCGAACACGGCCGCGCCACCGTCGCCTACGGCGCGCTTCGCGTGGGCACCGGCAGCAGCTGCGTGGACAACTGGGCTGCCGGTGGGCTGATCGTGGCGATCGACCTGCAGCGCGGCACGTTGCGCGGCGACGGTTTCTTCAAGCCCGGCTACGGCGGCCGAACCGCCACGCATCCCGACAGCGGCATCCGTTTCGACGGCTATCCGCTGCCGCAGTTCGCCGAGGCGATGGCGCTGGTCAAGCGCCTGCACGAGTACCTTCCGGGAATCCACTCGGTGGGCTGGGACGTGGCGATCACGCCCACCGGACCGTCGATCATCGAGGGCAACGACGACTGGGACGGCGTGATCCAGATGGTGCTCGAGCAGGGCTTCCGCCAGCGCTTCGTGCAGACCTGCCGCGACGCGCTTCGCCCGATCGGCAACGCAAGCCGGTAACACCGCGCCCGCGGCGCGGTGTCGCGCCCACCCCTCCCGGGCGCCCGCGCGGCCCGGGCACGCGCGCCTCCCTCCATGCGGCACACGCACCGGTTTCGTGGATTTCACGGCCGACACTCTAGAACCGTGGCTTCCCTCTTACGCCCCCGAAGGAATAGCCATGAGCAACGAGAAGAAACTCGAACAGAAAATGTGGAAGGCGCTGTCCTCCGACCGCACCGTGATGCTGGGCCTGGACGGCGTGGAAGACGGCCACTCGCGGCCGATGACGGCGGTGGTGGAAGGCGAGAGCGGCCCGATCTGGTTCTTCACCAGCAGGTCCAACGGCGTGGTCGAGCACCTGGGCAGCAGCCGGCGCGCGATTGCCGCGTTCAGCGCCAAGGGCCACGAGCTGTTCGCCAGCATCCACGGCAGCCTCGCGGTGGACCAGGACCGCGCCGTAATCGACCGCCTGTGGAACCCGTTCATCGCCGCCTGGTACGAGGGCAAGGACGACCCGAAGCTGGTGCTGCTGCGCTTCGATCCCGAGCACGCCGAGGTGTGGCTGAACGAGTCGAGCATGCTGGCCGGAGTCAAGATGCTGTTCGGCAAGGATCCCAAAGAGGACTACAAGGACAAGGTCGGCGACGTCGACCTGCACTGAGCCACGCATCACGGGCCGCTTCTTCCGGGGCGGCCCGTTCCGTTGCAGGTTTCGCTAACGTCAGACCTGCACCTGACCACCGTCGACGAACAGCTCCGTGCCGGTGATGTAGCTCGCCTCGTCCGAGGCCAGGAACGACACCGCGCTGGCGATCTCCTCCGGCTTGCCGGTGCGGCCGAGCGGCGTGATGGCCACGGCCTGGGCGTCGAACTGCTCGACCTGCTTGTCGTTCATGCCGAGTCGGCAGCTCAGCACCAAGGTGCGGGTGTTCATCGACTGGGCCACCGAGCTGTTCGCCGACATGGAGCCACCGGCGCCACAGCCCCCGCGCCAGCGCGGATAACCGTGCCCGGGTCTGCGGGAACCGGCTATACCGGCTCCCGCGGGTTTGCCTTACGGGTCAGTTGATCAGCTTCGATTCCTCAACGCCCTTCTGTCCCTTCTCCGCATCCACCTGATGAAGCGCGGAACGCGCAGCGAACATGCCCATCTTCACTTCCTGCCAGACGTAATAGATTTTCCCGGCGATCATGTCGATCGTGACGGTCGAATCTTTTTCGGTCTTGGACGTGATGGTGTGCGAACCAGGCGCCAGTTCCTTTCGAATATAGGTATGAGCGGCAGTGTCGCCCACGCTGACGCCATCGATCAGCAACGGCATCTTGATTGCCGCACCCATGGTTTCGTTGCGATAGATATAAAGCACAGCCTTGTCAGCACTGGGTGCGAATGTCTTGGCCTGTGAGTCCGCGGACTTGTTTGCCATCGGCACGCTGGCGCAGCCACTCATGAGCAGCGCCACGGACAAAAACCCCAAAGCGATTACTTTGCGAAACATGTGATTCCCCCTGATTGTGGATTGTCACCACTCGGTGGAATCACCCGGCCGAAGACGCAAGAAAATGCGTCCGCGTCCATGCGGTTTCCAGCCAAGCGGGATTAACGCCACCCTGTTTCCTGCCGGTGGCGCCGGCATCGTAGCCAAGTGTTTTTGAAACCGCCATATCGAGAAAATACGGCTTTGGCCGACCCTCCCTTTCAGCTGAAAAAGTGATCGAGAGCGGCCGCGCCGGGACCCGAATCAGCCGCGCCCGGAGCCGCCTCGCTGGCATTCCGGGCGGCTCCAGTATCTCGACCGCAACGCCGCTGCCGGCGCGCGCAAGGAGCCACGAACGCCCCTTCCCCGCGCAGCCGCGAACAGAAGCAGTCACGGCACACCTATCACCACACGAGCCCGCCGACCCGGTGAGCGCGCGTCGTCGGCATGTTCGGCATGTGGGCATCCGGCATACAGGGCGGCGTGTAGGGTGTCAGTCTTTCCACACCATCGCGTCGCCGTGCATACGAGCCGCCCACCAAGCCGAGGACTCGGTCTTCGGATCATCGCCGCGGCGCGCCACGCGCGGCGCCACCGCGCGTGGTCGCCGGCGCTGGCCGGCCTGTTGGTCCTGGGTGCGCTGGGGGCGTTCGCGTACCTGGCCGGGGACGTGATCGCTGGCGATCGCATCACCCTGATCGATCACCAGTGGGCCCGCTGGCTGCACGCACACGCCACGCCCGCGCTGACCCGGGCCATGCTTGCGCTCTCGGCTGCGCACGAGTTGTGGGCGATCGGCATCTACACCGCGATGCTGGCGGCCTGCCTGCTGCGGCGGCGCCAACGCGACTGGTTGCTCTGCCTGCTCTTCGCGGTGCCCGGCGGCATCGCGATCAACACGCTGATCAAGCATCTGGTCGCGCGGCCGCGGCCCTCATTCGACGATCCCATCGTCACGCTGGCGACCTTCAGCTTTCCCAGCGGGCACGTTTCGGCCAGCACGCTGCTGTATGGGTTCCTGGCCGCATGGCTGGTGCAGGGCACGCACCAGCTTGCACGCCAGCTGGCGATCGTGGTCCCGGCGCTGCTGATGGTTGCCCTGATTGCGGCGAGCCGCATGTATCTCGGAGCGCACTTCCTGAGCGACGTACTGGCCGCCTTCTTCGAGGGCATCGCGTGGCTGGGCATCTGCCTGCTGGGCAGATGCGCCCTGCGTCGCGGCGCGGGTGCGCGGCCGGGTTCGGCCGGATAACGACGACAGGCCCGGACGCATGCCAGCGCATCTAGCGGGTCGACCGAGGCCGCGGGCGTGGTGTCGCTCGTTACAATCGCCCCATCGCGCCGGTCCCGCAGCGTCGCTGCGGCGATATGGAAACGCGCCCTGCCCGGACCAGACGCATGCAACCCAGACAGCGCATCGCCGCATACCTGCACTACATGGACAGCCGTGGCATGCCCAGGAGAAACGTGGCCCCGCCGCTGTGGACCCTGCTCTGGTCGATGGGGTTCTTCCTGCCGCCACCGCCGTTCCTCCGGCTGCCGGCGCTGGGCATCATTTCGGCGCTCCTGGGCGCCGTGCTGGCGCTTGTCCTGTGGCTGGTGTTCTGCGTCATGGCGCTGTTCCGGCACCACCGCCATGCGCCGACCTTGACCATGCTCTGGTGGACGGCCATTGCGGTGGCAATGTTCATGGCGATCGCCAACACCATCTACTACCGCCGCATGGCTCGCCGGCACGGCCTGGCCCACTGGGCTACCTTCGCCGGCATTCGCCAGCGCGGCTGACACGCCCGGGAGCATCCGACACTGCGGCAGCACGAACCTCGGCCGACGCAACGAGGCGCTGGCAAGCCCTCCATGTTCAGTGCGCCGACAGAGCTCGCGGTACCGGCTCGCCGGTACCCGAAGAGCGACCCACTTCGATTCTTTCCTCACCGTCACCGAGATCGAAAACGGTCCGATCCCGATGGTCACGGTAATCGTCCTGGTCTTTGCAGGCGTTGCCGCCCGCGCCATCGCGCCGGAAGCGCCGGAAGCAGCATCGCTGCCGTCCACCGTGCTGATGCGCACGTCGCACGAGACGTCGAGTTCCGCGAAAGTCTTTTCCACTTCCGCACTCCGACCGCTGTGCACGGCATCGATCAGGCGGCGCGCGAACTCCTTGTCCTCGGCGAGCGCCCCCGCCAATCGTTGCACCTGCCCCGCGTATTCACGGATATCCCGGATATCGCCCGCATCGTTTCTGGCCATGGTGAGATCCTCAGGCACGCTCGGTTCCCCCGCGCGATTCTCGCCGCAGGAGCCGGGTAAAACGGGTTAAGAAAACCGAACTAATCCGGTGTGGTCAGCGCCGCTCGAGAGGTCGCAAAGCGAACCCGTGCTGGCGGCGACCGACTGGCACTGCGCACTCGGCGACGCGGCATGCATGGCCGGAGATGCACGTAAGCGGCAGCCGGCTCGCAGCTGTCATGGCCGTGCTCGGCATCTCATGCGACGTTGGCAGGCAGCGCACCGGACGACCCGCCGCGACTGCCCTTCCCTGGACCGGCGCAATGGCATCCGGTCACTGCTCGGCCTCCGCGTGCTCAGGCTCGCGCCACGTCTTGAGCATGACCCAGCCCATCGCGGTCAACGGCACCGCGAGGAAGGTGCCGACGATGCCGCCGAGGATGGCGCCGGCGGTCAATGCAGCCACGATCGCCAGCGCATGCAGGTGCAGCCACTTGCCGAGCACCAGCGGCGAAAGCAGGTTGCCTTCGAGCTGGTTGACGGCAATCACCACGCCGGCCACCCACAGGGCGGCATGCAGGTCCACCGTGACCAGCGCCACCAGCGTGGCGACGCCGCCAGACACAGTGGCACCGACGATCGGCACGAACGCACCGAGGAACACGAGGATCGACAGCGGCACCGCCATCGGCACGCCGAGGATCCACAGCGCGCCGCCGATGAGCACGGTGTCCACCAGCGCCACGATCGCCGTGCCGCGCAGGTAGCCGCCCAGCACGATCATCCCCTGCCGGCCGCTGGCACGCGCCTTGTCGCGCAAGGTCGGGCTGAACGGGCGGGTGAGAAACGTCCAGATGGCCGGCCCGTCCTTGAGCAGGAAGAACAGCACGAACAGCCCCAGCACGAAGCAGGTGGCGACCTGCGCGGCGCCATACACCCCGGCCATGGCGTCGGCGCCGAATTCCCTGCTGGTGAAAAAGTCGACCACCGATTGCCGCGCCCCGGCGATCTGAGCGTCGCTCAGCGGCAGCGGTCCGTCGCGCAGATAATCTCCGGCCTGCTGCAGCCCCTGCATCGTCGCGTCCTGGATATTGCCCAGCTGCGCCTCCATCCGCACGACCGCATAGGCGATGGCGCCGCCCACCCCCACGCCGCCGAGCAGCAGCGCGATCGCCGCGGCGAGGGCATTGGGCATGCGCGGCTTGAACCAGTGCATCAGTGGCTGCATCGCGGCGGCGACGATCAGCGCGATCAGCACGGGCACCACCAGCAACTCCAGACGCACCGCCGCCAACACCAGCAGCGCGATGACTGCAAGGATCAGCAGCGCCTGGATCGCCCGGGTAGCCAGCCGCCCCATCGGATCGCTCCACAGCGTGAGCACGCTGTGCGCGTGCCGTGGACCGACCATCGCCGCGCCGATGTCCGGGGCGCCGTGGCCCGAGGAATCCCTGGGATCGTCGTTGTCGGTTACTCCGCTCATGTGATGCCTCGCCGAAAGACTCCACGAGGCTAGTGCGCATCGGCTGCAGTGAAGGTGCACGGTGCGTGCACGCCGCGTCGCCCGCGACGTACGGATCGCGATCGGCGCCAGCACGGCAAGGGCTCGCGGCCCGCCACCGCGGGTGACATGGCAGCGCGCCTGCCGACTCGGCGCTGCTGCTCGACCTGCCTTCGTCGGCAGGCCCAGCGGCCGGACTTCGCCGCCCCGCAGACGCCCGCGCGGCTCGCCAGCCACAGGGCTTTTGTGGCGGCGCGTGGATTACCGAAACACGCGCGGCGCGATTGCACCCACGCGAACGCCGCGCGCCGGCGGAGCTACCGGAACGGCCCGAACCACACGTGATCGATCTTGCCTTCGCGCACCTGAAACATCGCGATGCCGGTGGGTGACTTTCCGCCCGGCACGCCAACCAAGCGCTCGCTCACCACCACCACGTTGCCGTTGACCAGCTTGCCGAGGTACTCGGAGTGGAATTGGGCGGGCATCCGCTGGAACAGCGCGCCGTAGAGCTTGCGCAGCGCGGCGATCCCCACCACGTCCGGGCGCTGCCCGGTCAGGTCGGTCACCACGACCTGATCGGCGTAGCACGCGGTGAACGCGTCCAGATCATGCGCCGCGTAGGCGTGATGCTGCGCCATCACCACCGCGTCCGGCTCCGTTGCCCCACTGCCGCAGGCTGCCGCCGTGGCGGCGAGCGGGACGCAGGCAAGGACCGTGAACAGGACACGTCGCAGACATTGGCTCATCGGGGCACCTCGGCGGGACGGCGGGAATGGAACGGCTGCAAGCGGACGGCACATGGACGATTTCGGTCGCGGCACCGGCATCCCGGCTCGCAGCAACATCACGTCACCCTCGTCCGTGCCGGCCGGGTAGTGCGGGCTGGGGCAACGGTTTGGGGCGAACGCGCAGCATGCCTGTTTTTTCGCAGCGATGGAGCGAGCAAGCGGCCTCCTCTGGTGCGATGCACTGCCACCGACCGCACGCGCTCGACCTCCCGGGCCGCCGGCGTGGCAGATGGACCTTGCGATCACTTCCCCTGCGGCATGCTGCGGCAATGCTTATTGCACCCGCGAATACGCATCTCGATGCGGTTGGCCAGCGCCTGCTCGACCAGGGTTATCGGCTGCTGGCCGCGCTGCCGTTGCTGGCGCTGGCGCTGCTGGTCATCGCGCTGGCATGGTGGCTCGGCGGCTGGGTCACGCGGCGGCACCTGTTCACCGCGCACGCTTATGCCAACCCGTTCCTGCGCGAGCTGGTGCGCACCACGGTGCGCTGGTCGGTGCTGCTGGCGGGCGTGCTGATCGCGCTGGAGATCATGAACGCGACCGCGCTGGTGGGCGCCGTGCTCGGCACCGCCGGCGTGCTCGGGGTGGTGCTGGGATTCGCGTTCAAGGAGATTCTGGAGAATTACCTGGCGGGCATCCTGCTCAGCCTGCGCCAGCCGTTCGCGCCGAACGACCACATCGACATCGCCGGCCACGAGGGCGTGGTGGTGTCGCTCAATGCGCGCTCCACCGTGCTGATGACGCTCGATGGAAACCACGTGCGGCTGCCCAATGCGCTGGTGTTCGCCAGCGTCATCCTCAACTACACGCGCAACCCGCGCCGGCGCTTCGAGATCCAGGTCGGGGTGGGTGTCAACGAGGATCTGATCGAGGCGCAACGCATTGGTGCGGCCGAGATGCGGGCCATGGCTGGCGTGCTGGACGAGCCGCCGCCGCGGGCGTCGATCCTCTCGCTGGGCGACTCCAATGTGGTGGTGGCGTTCCACGGCTGGGTCGACCAGGCCGCGCACGATTTCCTGCAGGTACGCAGCGAGGCGATTCGCCGGGTCAAGGCGGCGCTCGACGCGGCCGGCATGGACATGCCCGAGCCAATCTACCGGGTGCAGCTGCACGAAGCGCGGGCCACGGCCAAACCGTCCGTACCGCCCGCCCTGCGGCGCGACGAGGCGCTGGATACCCGGGCCACCCGCGACATTAGCCGGCAGATCGCGGCCGACCAGGTCAACCAGCGTGACAACCTGCTCGATCCCGACGCACCACGGGAGTAAGCGCCGGCGCCACGAAACCGCGCCAGCAGCGGGCCGGAGTTGCTGTCGCTGGCCGAATATCGTCCGTGGTGTCCGCACGATGGTCGCGGCCGCTCGCGGGGCCGGCCCCTGCCTTCAGAACATTTCGGTAGAAGCCCATGAGCAACGAGCTTTCACCCGGCACCATCGAAACCGCTGTGCTGGCCACCCTGGAGAAACGCGCCGACGGCGCGTCGATCTGCCCGTCCGAGGTGGCGCGCGCCCTGTTCCCCGACGACGAGACGCGCTGGCGCGCGGTGATGCCGCAGGTGCGCGCGGTGGCCGCCGCAATGGCGCGCAGCGGTCGCCTGCGCATCAGCCGGCACGGCGTCACCCTGTCTCCCGACCAGCTCGGTGACGGGCCGATCCGCCTGCATCGCGGCAAAGCGCCTTGAGCCACCAAGCGCCCCCTCTGGCGGCAGCATTTCACACCGGCGTCGCCCTCGTGTATCGACCCTCCCCACGATGGCCGGCCCCGTGGTGCGGATCACCGATCGAGCAGCCACGCCCACCCGTTACACGTGTACGGCCGTTCCAATCACGTACCCGGAGAAGCCCATGTCCGATGCATTCAAGCCCGGCGACAAGGTCAGCTGGCACACCTCGCAAGGCGTCACCCACGGCACGGTGGAGAAGAAGCTCACCCACCCTACCGACATCAAGCAGCACCACGTCGCCGCGTCGAAAACGCACCCGGAGTATCTGGTGGTGAGCGACAAGACCGGGGCACGCGCGGCGCACACCGCCGATGCGCTGAAGCATCGCAAGGACTGACCAAGCGCCCGCGCCGGCGGCACGCCGCGGTGTCGTCGGGGCGCGTCGGCCGAGGCGCCCGCAGTCATGCACGCGGCGATCGGCCGGTCACTCATCGACACGGGCGGCGGCGGTGCCGAGACGGCGCACGAGTAGTGCGGTCGCACGGTCACCACGCGGTTCGCGTGCTCCACCGCACAGCCTGGCCGGCGAGTGGACGCAGCGATCGCGCTGCCACGTCATCGCGCATCACGGACGGCTCTGTCGCCCGCCGTGCGGGCCGGGACGCAGCCCCAACGACCTGATGCGCCACCACGCATGCCTGTCGCCACGCCCGTCGATTCGTGCACTTGCGCCGGGCCAGTCGTTGCGCAACACTGAACCACATGGTTCAGCATCAATCCGCCGCCTTCAACGCCTCGTTCGCCGCACTGGCGGACGTGACCCGGCGCGGCGTGCTCGAGCAGCTCGCCCGCGCCGACGCCTCCATCACCGAGTTGGCGGGCAAGTTCCGGATGTCGCTCACCGGCATGAAGAAGCACGTCGAGGTGCTGGAACAGGCGGGCCTGGTCGCCACCCGCAAGGTCGGTCGCGTGCGCACCTGCACGCTCGGTGCGCACCGACTGGAGCAGGAGGCCGCGTGGATCGCGAACCATCAACGGCTGTGGAGCGAGCGCTTCGACTCGCTCGATGGCGTCTTGGATGAACTCAAACGACAGGAGCAGGCCCGTGGACGCAAGCAAGACAAGTAGCACTGACAACCGCCGCGTGGACGTACAGCGGATCTCCGACCGCGAGCTGGTGGTCACGCGCATGTTCGACGCGCCGGCCCGCCTGGTGTTCGAGGCGTGGACGAAGCCGGAGCTGTTCCGCCAGTGGTGGGCGCCGACGTCGGTCGGCATGACGTTCCTGGCCTGCGAGATGGACGTCCGCACCGGCGGCACCTACCGCCTCGTGTTCGGCCACCCATGCTCCGAAGAGCCGGCCGCGTTCCATGGCCGCTATCTGGAGGTGATCCCGAACGCCAAGGTGGTCTGGACCAACGAGGAAAGCGGCGAACCCGGCGCCATCACCACGGTGACCTTCGAGGAACAGGACGGGCAGACGCGCGTGGTCATGCACGACCTCCACCCGTCGAAGGAAGCGCTCGACGAGGCCATGGCCTCCGGCAGCACCAGCTGCACCGAGGAGCAGTTCGCGCAGTTGAACGACCTGCTCGACTCATCCATGGCGGCGAGCGGCTGAGAGCTCCCGGCCCACGCGATCCCGAGCCGATCGCACGGACTCGCCCCGGGGCAGCCGCGCCCGGGGTGAGTTGGCCCGGCCGACAGCGCGCCGTATCCCTTGGCAAAAAAACCATCACACCGGATTGGCACCACGGCCCTAAGATGTTCCGAGCCATCCGGAGCCACCACCCATGCAGATGAAGAAGCTCACGACCGCGGTACTGCTTGCAGCCTTGCTGGCAGGCGCGACCCACGCGCAGACCAACGCGGGCAACCAGCAAGCGGACCCCGACCTCCCCTTCACCATCACCCGGGTGGCGACTTTCGATCTGCCCTGGCGGATCGCATTCCTGCCTGACGGGCGCATGCTGGTCACCGAGAAAGTCGGCCGCGTGCAACTGGTCACCGCGCAAGGCGTCAAGACCCAACTGAAAGGCGTGCCACCGAGCTATGTGCAAGGCCAGAACGGCATGCTCGGGGTGTTCCTGTCTCCGCACTACGCGACCGACCACAACGTGTACCTCACCTACGTCGCGCCGGGCGACTACGGCGGCAGCCTGACGCTGGGTCGGGGACGACTCGTGCTCGACGGGGCGCAGCCGCGGCTGGACGACTTCAAGGTGCTTTGGCAGCAGATGCCCGCGGGCAAGGGCGGTCAGGCCGGTGCCCAGATCGCTTTCTCGCCGGACGGCAAGCACCTGTTCCTCACCGTGGGCGACCGCCAGCGTTTCACCCCCGCGCAGGATCCCGATCAGCCGGTGGGAAAAATCCTGCGGCTGACCCTGGATGGCAAGCCCGCGCCGGGCAATCCGGGCGCAGGCAAGGCCGGCGCGCGCAGCGTTCCGCTGATCGATCCGCCGGCCGATACCGAGAAGGCCAAGACCGCGCCGGTGGTCAGCACCTACACCTTCCCCGGCCCCAACCTGACGCCGGCGGAGACCTGGAGCACCGGCCATCGCACGCCGTATGGCATGGCCTTCGGTCCCGATGGCCGGCTGTGGGAACTCGAGCACGGCCCGCGCGGCGGCGACGAGCTGAACCTGATCCAGCGCGGCAAGAACTACGGCTGGCCGCTGGTCTCGTACGGCCGCAACTATGACGGCGTGCCCATCCCCAGCCCCGATACGCGGCCCGACCTGGTCAAGCCGGTGATCTACTGGACGCCGGTGATCGCGCCGGGCAACCTCATGTTCTACAAGGGCGACGCGTTCCCGCAGTGGAAAGGCAGCGCGCTGATCAGTGGCCTGTCGACCGAGTCGATCGTCCGCGTCACCTTCGACGGCAAGGGCGGTGCCACCGCCGCGCAACGCTGGAACGTGGGCAAGCGCGTGCGCGATATCGAAGAAGCACCCGACGGCTCGCTCTGGATGCTCGAGGACGACGCCGCCGGCGGCCTCTTCCATCTCACGCCGAAATAAGCGGCCTCGGCAGCAACGTCGGAGGCGGCCGGGTCACGCAACGCGTTGCGGTGGCCGGCCGCGTCCTCGCCTGCCGCTCACGCGTCGACGGCGCCAGCCGCTAGATGGGCTCGAGAAGCGCCCCTCATCCGCGAGTTCATTCCTCTCGCTGTGTCGATCGCGACTGCGCCATGCCCTGCAGCGCGGACCGGTCACCGGCCTGGCTTTCAGCGACCACGCTGAAGGAGCCATCGGTTTCCAGCACCACGGCCTCCACCGCCTGCAGCGAACCGCAGCCGGAGGCGCGCACGGCGGAGCAGATCTCGTCCCGGGTGACCCGGGCACGGCGCATCGCGGAGGTCAGGAACTGGCCGCGAAACAGCAGCAGGCTCGGCTCGCCGGTGGTGACCCGACGCACCCAGCGCACCCGCACGCTCGACCAGGTCACCACGAACTGCATGGCGATCAGCAGCGCGAAGGCCGAAACGCCCTGCGCCAGGGTCACGTTCTTGCTCAGCAGCACCGTGGCCAGCGTAGAGCCGAGCGCGACCGTCACCACGAAATCGAATGCGTTCATCTTCGAGAGCGTGCGCTTGCCCGACAGGCGCAGCAGCACGATCAGGCTCACGTACGCCGACACGCCGATCACCAGCGTGCGCAGCACCGAGGCGGCATCATCGAAAAAGATATGTTGCAAGCGGAACCTCCATCGCGCCGGACTGGCTGCTCGCACGCAGCGGGCGTCGCCGAAGTGTCCATCCGGGATAGCACGCCGGGCCTGCTTCAGCGCGTGAACACCGCGCTACGCCCGCAACCGACCGAAGCGACTGTCCCGCGCAGCGGTGCCGACATGAGGAACTGCCCTGCACCCGTCTCCGCCTCCGGGCGTCCTTCAGCCAGGCTTGCCCGCACCGGGCGGGGCGCGGCCCGAGGCAAGCAGGCTGCCCGCCACCGACACGGCGAGAATCAGGCCGACCACGCCCAGCGCAATGCCGACCGGAATCTTGTAGATATCCAGCAGCAGCATCTTCACCCCGATGAAGATCAGGATCACCGCCAGCCCGTACTTGAGCAGGTGGAAGCGCTCGGCCATGTTGGCCAGCAGGAAATACATTGCGCGCAAGCCGAGGATGGCGAAGATGTTCGAGGTGAACACGATGAACGGGTCGTCGGTGACGGCGAAGATCGCCGGGATCGAATCGACCGCGAAGATCAGGTCGGTCACCTCCACCAGCACCAGCACCACGAACAGCGGCGTGGCGTAGCGCAGCCCCTGCTTGACCACGAAAAACTTCTCGCCGTGATGCTCGTCGGTCATGCGCATGTGGCGACGCAGCCAGCGCAGCACCGGGTTGGTGTCGAGTGAGGCTTGCCTGCCGGCAAACAGCAGCATCTTGCCGCCGGTCAGCAGCAGGATGAAACCGAACACGTACAGCACCCAGTGGAACCGCACCAGCAGCACCGCGCCGACGAAGATCAACACCGCGCGCATGACGATCGCCCCCAGCACGCCATACAGCAGCACGCGCTTCTGGTAGGCCGGGGGCACCGAGAAGAACTGGAAGAAGGTGATCCACATGAAGACGTTGTCGGTCGCCAGCGCCTTCTCGATGAGATAGCCGCTGAGGTATTCCAGCGCCTTCTTGTTCGCCACCTCCCGCGGGAATCGGCCGTCCAGGTACCACCACAGCCAGCCGCAGAACGCGAGCGACACCATCACCCACACCACCGTCCACACGGCGGCCTCTTTCACGCTCACCCGGTGGGATCCCTCGACCCGCAGCACCAGGAAATCGACCGCCAGCAGGAGGACGAGCAGCAGCGCGAAGGCCGCATAGAGCAGCGGCGTGCCGGTGGATTCGATGGTCATTTCCAGGCCTCAGGGGAAACTTAAAACTCCCGCTTCGGCTGCTTTATAGCGCCGGTTTGGACGAAACGCACCGACGCCACCTCTGCGAAGCGTGTTGCCTTCGCCCTTGGCCGAATTGGCCGCCTGCCCACGCATGTCGTGGATGCGGGGAGCGGCTCCCGCGCCGCGGAGGTTCGTCCGCGCCAGGGCGTGCCCTCGATCACGCCGTCCCGTCGCACCGCCTTGTCACGCTGCCGTTGCGCGCGCGTCGCCCAGCGAGCCGTGGCGGCAAGGACACCACCAGTCCGGCCATGATTGATGCGATGCCCGCCCATTGCCCGAGGTTCGGGTACGTGCCGAAGATCACCATCGAAAACAGCGTGGCGGCCACCGGCACCAGCAGCGCCACGGGTGCCACTTCGGTGGCCGAGTGGCGCACGATGAGAGTGTTCCAGACCCCGTAGCCGAGCAGCGTGGTGGGGTATACCTGAAACGCCAGCGAAGCCAACGCAACCGGATCGAGTTGTGCCGGCAGCCGCGAGAATGCGGCGGTGCCGGCAGTGGCCCACGCCAGTGCGAACAGGGGCAGCGGCGCAAACAGGCTGCTCCAGACGAGGAAGCCAAGCACGTGGGACGGACGCGCGCGCCGCACGGTGACGTTGGCCAGGCTCAGCGCAGCTGCCGCCGCCATGACCAGCACCATGCCTCCCACGGTTGCCGTGCCGCCGCTGGCCGCCACCACCCCCACCAAGCCCGCCAGCGCAAGCAGGCCGCCCTGCTGCTGCCGGCGGCTCATTGTCTCGCCGAGCCACAACGCCGCCAGCAGCGGAGTCAGGAAAGCGCTCGATTGAAGCAGCCACGCCGCCAGTCCCGGGGACAGCCCTGCACGCAAGCTCATCGTCACCAGGCCCCAGGTGCCGACCCCGAAGCTCATTCCGTAGATGGCCAGCCAGCGCCACGGTACCGACGGACGCGGAAGCCAGAAAACCAGCGGCCATGCGGTGAGGGTGAACCGCAAGCCCGCAAGCACCAGCGGATCGATCTGCCGGACACCGAGCTTGATGACTGAAAAATTGAGGCCCCAGACGGCCGCTACGCCGACGGCCATTGCATAGTCCCGATACCGCACGCGATGCACTCCCGCTGCAAGAGAGCGAGCACTTTCCATTATGCTTTTGGCGTGGAAAAGCGATATTCAAGCGCATTCATCATGCGCTTCTTGCACATTAGTGAGGGTCGACGACGGTCATGCCCCAGAACCCGCGATCACTGCCGAGCCTGGCCGCGCTCCAGTCTTTCGAGTCGGCGGCACGGCTGGGCAGTTTCACCCGTGCCGCGGCGGAGCGGCATCTGAGCCACAGCGCGATCAGCCGAAACGTGCAGGCGGTCGAGCACTGGTGCGGGGAACTGCTGTTCGTGCGCCAAGGCCCGCGCGTAACACTGACCGACGCCGGGTGCAGTCTGCGCGCGCGCATCGGTGATCCCATCCGCCACTTGCTGGGCGCCCTCAACCTGAAGGAGGACGCGCCGACACGGCAGCCCCTGCTGGTACTCACCCTGCCGTCGGTGGCCAGTACGTGGCTGCTGCCGCGCCTGGCCCGTTTCGCCTGCGCGCACCCACGCATCACGCTGTCGGTGGAAACCGGCTACGACATGCGCAGTCTGCAGCCGGCGACACCGGTAGCGGCGCTCCGCTTCGGCCACTTCGATCGTCGAGGCCTGCACTGTCGCCGCCTGTGGAGCGACCGGATGGTGGCCGTCGCCTCACCCGCTTGGATCGCCGCGCACGGCGCCGATCCGTCCCGCTGGCGAGGCGACCAGCTACTGCGGCACGTGCACGAGGCGTGGCCCGCGCGACTCCCGCCGACATCACCTGACAAGGCGCCCGGACCGAAGCTACCCGCGGCGGACGGGCACGCATTCAACGACGCGCTGTTGCTCACCCAGGCTGCCGCTTACGGCTGTGGCGTGGCATGGGTCCGCCTGTCATTGGCTATGCAATTCATCGGTGAGGAACGGCTGGAGCGGATCGCCACACAAACGGAACAGACCGACAAGGCAGCGTGGCTGGTGTGCCGCGAGGATCACAGCGACATGCCGCAGGTGCGCGCTTTTTTCCAGTGGATGCTCGAGGAAAGCCAGAGAGCGCCGGCCTACTGACCATCGCGTCGATCTATTCGCCCAGCTGGCGACGTGTCCCTGCGGCGGCAGCAATTCCGCCTGCCACCCCTTGTGGCGCCCACTGCGCCGCGCAGCCCCGACTCGAGCACGCCTCCGCTGCTGCTCGCCGAAAGGCTGGACTAAAGGCAGGACGGATGCGAACCCGCGCCGCCGCAGGTGCGCTGTTTCAGGTGCGTGACCGTGCGCGTGGACTCCGCAAACTGCACGTCGATCTCGGCCCGGTACTTCGTTACCGAGACGCCGCCATAGGGATTGCGGCTGGTCTGCTCCAGCACGCCCGGCAGGGTGAGGTCGAGCACGCCGTCGTGGCGGCGCACGTCCAGCGCGGCACCGGAGGGTACGAAGCGCGAGGAAAACGTCGGCGCCCCTTTGTCGTCCTGCCAACCCTGCAGCTTCTTCATGAACTCTGCCCAGCCCTGCGCGGTGAAGCGGCTCTTTGCATCAAGCAGGCTCGCCACATCGCCCTGCGCGAAATCCAGCGCATCGAGGCAGATCGCCGTGGCTTCCCTCACCCGTGCCGGTTGATCCGGCACCGGAGCGGCTGCGCATGCCCCAGACACGGCCAAAAGCAGGATCACGATGCAACGCATGAATTCCCCCTGTTCCCCAATGCAAAGCGCCCTGCAAGGGCCGATGAAAGCCGACACCGGCTTGCTGGCGGCGGCAGGGGCCGCGTGTTGGCTTGCGCGCGCCCCTGCGCCGGCGATCCTCCGCAACCGCGCTGCATTTCGCAAGACGCCGCCAATGATCCGCGCCGCCTGCGGTTCCTGCGCTCACGGTTCCTGCGCATCAGGCTCAAAGCGCAGCAGGTCCCCCGGCTGGCATGCCAGCACCTCGCACAGTGCCGCCAGCGTCGTGAAGCGGACCGCCTTGGCACGGCCGTTCTTCAGAACCGCCAGATTGGCGGGAGTGATGCCCACCCGCTCGGCCAGGGTGCCGACGGCCATCTTTCGCCGGGCGAGCATGACGTCGATGTCCACCACGATGGCCATCAGATCACCTCATCCAGTTCCGAGCGCAGGTAGCGTGCCTGCGAATCCAGCGCCACGGCCTGTGCCAGCAGCATTCTGAGCACCAGCACGATCAGCGCCACGCCGCCGATCACCAGAGACGCACCGCATATCAGGGCGATCATGCCGGGCGCGATCTCGTCGCCCGGCGTGGTGCGGTTGACGTGCGCGCCCACCACGGCTAGGCCGAAGGTCAGCACCGAGGCCGCGGCGATCGCCCCGATCACGACATCCACGTAGCGAAAGGCCGCCGGCGAGAACACCGTGCCCCGCCGCACCATGGTCAACAGCCGCCACACGCAAACCGCCGTCACCTGGATCGTCAACACCCCCAGCACCACGATCAGCACCAGCGGCACGCGCACCTCCGCGCGTGCCAGCGCGAGGTCCTGCCACAGCAGCGGCGCGATCACGCACTGCACCGCCAGCGAGCCGAGCAGCCCCACTGCGATCACCGCGCGCAGCGCCAGAATGGCAAGATTGCCCATGACCCTCTCCCCGTGTCGTTGAGTGATCGAATACTATCGATTTGCGATAGATATGTAATGCATTTCAATGCCACTCGTCGAACGAGGATGTCTCTGCACCTGCCGCGCGGCGGAGCGTCATGCCCCCGCCCGCTGCGCGCGGCGCTGCCGGTGCATCGCCGCATGCATCACGCCGGGAGCAGCCTTCATGTTGCGACCGCCTTGTCTCGACGCATCGGGCAGCGGCATGCCCTTGTGCGGGCTCAGGCTCGAGTCCGGGCCGAGAGCACCCTCGGGTTGCGCAAGATCGCTGCCGATACCAGCGACACGAGCACGCCGACCGGGAATATCTCGGCGAAGGTCATCGGTACCCGGTACAGCGGGTTGGCGTACTGCGCCTTGAACGCCTCCATCCGGGCGGTAAGCCGGGCGACCTCGGCCGTATCGGCACCCTTGGCCGTAGCATGGGCGATCACCGAACTGGCGTACTGCGCGGCGAAATCATGCACGACCGTGGCTTGTGCGATTTCCCACGCCACCACGTAGAAAAGGCTCGCCACCAATGAGATGGCCAGCCCCATTCCAAAGGCAGGCCAGAACCGGATCACGCCGCCGCGGGCCATGTCGCGGTGGCTCTTGATCCCCACGAACACCGCGCTCAGCGCAACCAGCATCGTGAGGTAGCCCAGCAACATGCCCATGGCGCCGTGTGACATGGCGCCATGAAAGGCCAGCAGGGTTATCCACATGCCGGCAGCCAGCACCAGCCCGGCGATCACCCCGAACTTCAAAATGTCACGCAGCATCACCCGTCTCCTCCTGGTTGGACAGGCACGCATGCAGGGCACGGCGGCTCTGCCTTCCATCGCCCGAACGGGTGATTCGGGCCGATTCACCCGTTTTCCCGCGCCGGCGCGCGGCCGAGAGCCTCGTCTACCCCTCAGCGCAGCAGCCCGAGCTCGCGGGCCCGCCGCACCGCATCCGTACGCCGCGTTGCGCCCAGCTTCTCGTAGAGCCGCGCCAGGTGGGTCTTGACCGTGTTGGGCGACACGCCAAGGCTCCGGGCGATTTCCTTGTTGGACAGCCCCGCCGCCAGCTCTTGAAGCACCGCGACCTTACGCGGGCTGATTCCCAGCTCCGCCAGCGCTTTCGGATTCCCGTCGAAGACGGTATCGCCTGCGCGCCGGCCGAGCATCCGCGCACCGATCCACACGCCCAGCGCCAGAAAGCCCGCCGCCAGCAGGGCGTCGTAGACCGACTCCGGATACAGCCGCGCCATGCGCTGCATGTCGATCCACTGCAGCGCGAGGGCGCCGAGCGCGAACAACGCGGCATAGAGGGCAATGTGCTTCCACATGCACGAAGGGTACGACGGGCGGCGCTCGCGTGGTCAAACCGGCACGGGCCGCGTGTGAAGCCGGCGGGGCGGCATGGCCGCACCAAGGCAGCATGGGGAGGCGAGCGAGCCAGGTCAGGCCCGGATGGCGACCCTCACCAAGCGTGCTCTTCCCTCTGCACGACCTGCCGGCTTTCGGTCCGCTAGCCGCTTTTTGATCAGCGTCGCCAGCGCCACGTCGGACCCGAACGTGTGGAACCCTGGCGAAGCCAATCTCTCCCACCGTGGTGTCGCAACTAACCGGGGTCACTTTGTAAGTGCGGCGCGCACCTCGGCACCGTGCAGCATTGCCAGACATAAGTGCGCCGCTTGCGCTTGCCGACCACAGCCGTGCTGCAAGACATGGACCTTCCGAGCACCCTCGGTGAACACCAACCCGATCTCGCCGGATCGCACCCCTATGTCGCGGCGAGGCCGGCGGGACCGGGGAGAGGTCGCGGGCAGGCATGCCTACGCCAGCTAAAACAGGAGGCAAACCTGGATCTGCCACGGCGCCCGCTTCAGGAACGTTCGCGTTTTCCCTGCTCCGGCCGGCGCCGTCAGATATCGACGTTGCCGTTCGGCCCCTGCTCCCGCAGCGGCGTGTTGCCATTTCCCTCGCGCAGGTAATTGCCGTCTCCCAACGGCTGGGACATCTGCTCGCCGGGGTCCCCCGGCGTCTCGGCGCCCACGTCGCGCGCCCGCTCCCTGGCGGACTCCTCGGTCCGCTCATCCGCCTGCTCGATCAGGTCGAGCCGATCACGACCGGCACCGTCCGCCGCGCGCTCGCCATCCTTGCCAGCATCGGCAGGCCCGAGGCGTGCGTCGGGGGTCTTGGTCGCATCGGTATCTTCCGGCCTGTCGGCCGCGTGCTTGCGGTTGTTCATGGGCGTCTCCCGAACATCGAGTGGAGCGACCAGCCTCGGCGACGGCGCGTTTCCGCGGCGCGAACGCGAAGTCAATCCGCCGCGTCGGACGGCCGCCACCCCACGCATCACCGGCCGACCCCGTTCACAGGCGGGTGGCGGGCGAAGAACGCTGCCATGGCGTTGTCCGCCTCCACCGACCAGATCGCCGCGACGTGGCCCTTGCCCTCCACCGGCACGAAGGTCTTGTCCTCGGAACTGGCCGCGGCGAGGTCGGCGCGTCCTTCAGCCACGGGGATCACTTCGTCCGCCGTACCGTGCACTACCAGCAGCGGCCCGTGGTAGCGCCGAAGTTCTTCGGCGTTGCGGATGCCGGCACGCACGCTGGCAGCCACCTCCACCGGTCGGTGCAGCGCCCGGGCGATAGCCGCCGGCAGCGCATCGGCCGAGGCCATCGGATCAAGCAACACCAGGCCCGCGATGGCGGGGCGACTCGCCGCAGCATGGCTGGCGAACACCGAACCCAGCGACCAGCCGACCACGTACATCGGTCGTCCCGCCGCTTTCGTCATCGCCAGGTCGACGATCGCCAGCGCATCGGCGCGCGCCTGCTCCAGCGAGATCGTGCCGTCGCTGAAGCCCGTGCCGCGGTAGTCGAAGGTGACGAGATTGAAGCCAAGCGTGGCGTAGAAAAACCCGTCACGGGCCTGCGTGAACGCGTCGCCGATCGTCTCGTTGTTGCCGTGGAACGTCACCACGTACGGCGCGTCCGGCGTGGGCGCGGGATAAAACCATCCGCGCAGAGCCACACCATCGGGCGCCTTCAGCAGCATGGCCTGACGCGAGTCGTCCTGCGCCGCGTCGGCCCACAGGCGGGGAGGAAGTCGCTTGGCCGCGTGGAACAGACGGGCGTCGTCGAAATGCAACGGCGCGGCCGGCGCATCTGCCGCTGCCGCTTGAACCGCAGCGACTCCCAGAAGCAGCCACCCAAGGCTGCCTGCCAGGTGCTGCGCCAGCCACCGACACCGGAAACGGAATGGTCCACGACGACGACGCGCCGCAATGTCATGTGCATTCATGCTGGCTCCCCTGATCGCCCGACTCGACGGCTCGGCACAATACCCGAGTTGGCACACGCAGGAATCGGGGAAGACATTCCATGACGCCGCCGCTGGAAAGCACACGCCGGCTCCAGCGTCTGGACGTCGGCTTGCGCCCCACGGACCAGGGCCGGGTACGGGAAGCTGGATACGCTGATTGGCGATGCGCTGGTGGCGTTCAAGTTGCCGGAGTGATGTGGGTGGTTGATTGGATTTGCTCGTTGTCGTCTCGGCCGCTGGTTCAAGCAGGCCGGCGCCGATGGATTTCGCCAAAAGCGAATAGGCTGGATCCCGGCCATCGCTGGGATGACGAGCCAGAGCGCGCAGGCCACCGCACGTCAAACTGCCGCCATTCCGGCGAAAGCCGGAATCCAGTGCCTCTAAACCGGGCGACCGGCTTCGCCGTTCAAAAGCGGCTCTCGCTCGACCGGCCCTCGGCTATTGCGTTGCGCTGTGGCGGGAATAAGGGGCATGAGGAGCATCGCGGATTGCGGGCACGCCAGGTGTCCCCGGTTTCGCTGTACCGCCGAAACCACGTCGCGTGCGCAGGCGCCACGTTGGCTGGAGTTCTGCAGCCCGTCCGATATCCACTTGCCCTATCGCTACTGTTTCGCGCGGCTGGCGGCCGTCCTGCCGTCGATGCGGCTGGCCGACCCGGCGTGTCACGCCGAGCCGACGATTGCGCAACTGCGCGAGGCGGTGGCGAAAGGCGCGGTGATGGTGGTCTTTGCCGAGCTGGGGCTGTCCGGCTACAGCCTCGATGACCTGGCCCATGATGTAGTGATCACGTATGTGACCCAGTAGCGCGGCCCGCTGGTGGGCATCGCTGCCCCGCGTGATCTTTATGGCGACTTGTTCAAACGCATGCCACCACGCTTCCGTTCGGAACAGCTGGGCAAGCTGGTCAACGGTCAGATGGTCGTGATCAGCGAGCGCGTTGTTGGCGGCAAAAGTGGAAAGAAGCCAAGCGGCATCCCCATGTTCGAATTGCGCGATGGCAGGATCATCCGCGCGTGATTCACTCCATTCGACTAACACCAGGGTGCAGAGTGCACTTTCCGAAAGTTGGCGTTTCTGAAGGTCGACCCAGAACCGCGTGCTTTCCTTCTTGAAAAGCCGATGGGTCGAAGAAACAGAAACGCGGTTAGCTGGGCTGCTCCGTCTGCCGCCAATCAGCGCGTTTCGTCGGACTTTTTCTCAGTTTTCCGAGAAGCTGGTGCATCTGCCGTTTGCGTCGCCCCAACGGTGACGTTGCCAAACCATTGCGCGTCGCGTGCGGCAAAGTATTTCTTCGCATCGAACAACGCCGGATCGTACGTGCCACACATGCCAACCGGCACTTCAACCGTGCCGAGGGTGAGTGGCGTTGTGCCGCAGTCGCTGTCGCGCTTCTGAAGCTCCAGGTGATTCAGTGCGTCGTGCTGCACTCCGAAGTCGAAGCCGACGCGTGACCCGGTAAACGCCAGTCGGGCCGAGCGCAAGGCCGCCGCCATTCGCGGCTTGGCTGCCGCGTCGCCGTACTCGGGCTCCAATGTATGCAGCACCGCCTTGGCCCTGTCGTACTCCGACGTGCTCAACGACTTGCAGGCTTGGTCTCGCGCCTGGAGGTATATCGGGTAGTTGCGTTCGGCGGCCAAGCTGATCCATGCGCACGCGGTGACGGGATCCTTGTCGACATCACGCCCATTGAGATACATGTTGCCGATGCTGATTTGGGAGAGCTTGTCCGCGTAGCGTGCGCCCATCTTGAAATACTTCAAGGCGCCCTCGTAGTCTCCGGCAAACAGGCGTCGCATGCCGGCAAATTGGCCGAATAGATCAGGGTGCCCCTCGGTCGAGGAGCGGCCCATGGTTTTCAGAATGCGCTGAACGTCAGGGGTGGGTACCGGCGGTGGCACTGGATCGTGGACGGTGTCACGAGGTGCGGTAACCGAGGATGGCGCCTGTTCCTCTGGACTGTTCGTTGTCTGAGCGGCGTGCGCCGATGTGGTGCCTGCAAGCAGCATGCAGATTGGTGCGAGAAATAAGGGTTTCATGGTCGTCCTTGCCTTTATTTTTCATGGCCGAGAGTAGCGTTGCCATAGCTGAAGCCACAACAAAATGGTGGACGTAATCAGCGAGTTAAGTGGCTGGTGGGACTATCTCACTCGGCCCAACATTTTGTGATTGCCGTTTTCGCCTCCGCAAACATGGCGGCTGCGAGAGTCAATAAAACAGGGGTCAGAGCCGACTTTCTACAAGACTAGCTTCAAGAAAGTGCGCTCTGACCCCAGTTTTCGCACGACGACGACGCGCCGCAATGGCATGTGCATTCATGCTGGCTCCCCTGATCGCCCGACTCGACGGCTGGGCACAATAACCGAGTTAGCACACGCAGGAGTCGGGGAAGACATTCCATGACGCCGCCGCTGGGAAGCACACACCGGCTCCAGCGTCTAAACGTCGGCTTGTGCCCCGCGGAGCAGAAGTCTCTACTCCTGACCAGCCCGGGCTGCCGGGGGCGCCGCGAGTTTCGCCGTGTCCTTCAGGTACTCAGCGCTCAGGGTGGCGTGCTGCGTGGCGATGGGCAACAGCGTCGGGTAGAACTGCACGAATGTCGTGTCCACCGCGGCGTGTGCGCTGTGGCACGAGTAACACCCCTCGCTCACCGGGATCTGCTTCGCCGGCGCACCACCGTCGTCGAAGCTGAAGAACGCCCAGCCGCCCTGAAAGCGCGCGGCATCTTTCACGTGCACTTCCATGCCCTGGACGGCCCCGCTCTGGTAATGCCCGCGCTGGTTGATCGACCCTTTGCCCATCGACCCGCGCACCTCCAGCACGATGACGGTCTTGTCCGGCCAGCTGCCGGTGCGCAGGAAGGCGCGATAGCTCCCGGGGTTGACGAAGGTGTTGTCGAACATCGGGCTTGGCGAGGCCATCGCCCTGGGGTTGTAGCTCATGTCCAGGCCGGAGCTGAGATACACCCACTGGCGATAATCCGCCGGTTGGATCAGCTCGCCGCTGGCGGTGTAGGCAGGAGCATGCATGTTCGCCGAATCCGGATCATCGGCTGTCGCCGCGAAGGAAACACTGGCCATCGCGGCGATCAGTACAAGGCAAGACGGCTTCGACAGCACGGGTGTTCTCCGACAGTGGGGGCTGCGGAATTTTGCTGCCGCGCTGCGCGCCACGAAGGACGCAAAGCCGACGAATCCGGCCAGACCTCAGAAGGAAAACCGTTCGCGGTATTCCTTCGGCGTCGCTCCGTAGCGGGCGCGGAACGCGCGGCGGAACGCGTCGGCGCTGTTGAAACCCACGCTCGACGCAATGCGCTCGATGGGCGCCCTGCCGTGCGTCAGACGCATGCAGGCCTGTTCCAGCCGCAGCTTCTCGACAAACCGTGCCGGCGTCATCGCGAACGTCTCGGCGAACACCCGGCGGAAATGCCGCGCGCTCATCGCCACCTGATCGGCCATGCGTTCCATGCCGATGTCCTCGTCCAGATGCGCCAGCAGCCAGCCCACCAGCGCACCCATGCGGCCGTTGCCCTGCGCCTGCGCCGCCAGCGGCGTGGAGAACTGCGCCTGGTTGCCGGGCCGCTTCACGTACATCACCAGGTACCGCGCGACTTCGAGCGCCGCCGCCGCGCCGAGATCCTCGTCCACCAGCGCGAGTGCCAGGTCCATGCCTGCGGTCAGCCCGCCCGAGGTGGCGAAGCACCCGTCGCGCAGGAACAGCCGGTCCGTTTCGACATGCACGGCGGGATAGCGGCGCGCGAAGTCGTCGGCATAACCCCAATGCGTCGTGACGCGGCGGCCATCCAGCAACCCGGTCGCCGCCAGCACGTACGCGCCGGTGCAGACCGAGACGATCCGCCGCGTGTCTTTTGAGCGCTCGCGCAACCAGTCGAGCAGGCGCGCATCGCGACTGAGGGCGAGACGCGCACCCCGGCCGCCCGGTATCAGCAGCGTATCCAGCGGCGGCGCGTCCTCCAGCGTGTGCACAGGCACGATCGATAAACCGTTCTCTGCGCGCACGGCGCGCGCGTGCAGACCAATGACCCGCAGCTCATACGGCGGTGCACCGTGCGCAAGCGCGTTCGCGCCGCCGAACACGTCCAGCGGACCGACGAGGTCCAGCGCCTGCATGTCGTCGTAGGCAAGCAGGCCAATGGACCGGGTGGAGGATGGTGAAGTCATGGAGGAAAACGATTCCGGGTAAGTGGCCTTGCGCATTGTGCTGGGCCGGCCGACCGTGACGGCCGTTTCTGCCTGCGCTGCGTGTCACCCGCTATTCGGCCGGGCACCACTGGCTCTCGCAGGGCACGCCGTCGCCGTCGCCATCCATCTGCGTGCCCGGGCATTGCCTGAGGAAGAACCTGGCCTCGGCGCACGAGTGCATCTGCGGGCACCTTGTGCGGCCGTCGCAGCTGAAGGGCGAGGCCGGCTCCGGCGCCGCGGCGCGCAGGGCATGCACCCGCGGCGCCGCCGGCGGCTCCTGGTTGGAGCTGAATTGCTGGTAGCCGTACCAACCGATCGCGATCAGCAAGAGCAAAGTGACCAGCGAACCGAGCGCGCTGCTGCTCCGATGTGCCGCGGCCGGTTGCCGCGAGCGCCGTGACTGCAAGCCGCTGCCGCACCGCATGACCCGCACCGCCCGCTTCTTGCCCGCCTCGCGCGCATCGATCTCGAAAGAAACGAGCTCCCCCACGACCGGCCGCACGCCGCCGCGCGGGAACGCCGAAATATGCACGAAGACCCTCTCGCCGCCTCCCGGCAACTCGATGAAGCCGAAGCCCCGGTCGTCGTTCCAGGTCACAAGGGTGCCGTGGGTTTTCATGGCTCGACCATCTCCGTGTCTGCGCCGATCGCGCGCGTGATATCCAGGTCCTCAGGCGTCCACGATAACCAGCACACCGTCGCTGCCGGAGTCGACCGCGTGCGGCACGCCGGCCGGCACGATGAAGACCTCACCCGCATTGACCTGCACCAACGCACCCGCTACGTGAAGATTCATGCGCCCGGACATCACCAGCAGCGCTTCGTCGAAGTCATGTACTTCCTCGGGAAACGCCGCCCCGTCCATTCGCACGACCTTCAGATTCGCCCCGGCCGCGCGGCCGACGATACGGGACGACCAGGCGGCCGGAAGGCCGTCCGCCACCGCATGAAGATCAATCTTGCTCATACCCTGCCCCCCTGGGCCCCTGCCGGCAGACGTGGCCGGCCGTTGATGGAGTACCGATAAACGCGCGCCGGCAAGCGGCGGCAGAGTGGATTTCTACGGCACCCGCCTGGAGAAGAGAAGCCCCTTGCCGGGCCGGGAATCGCTCCCGCGTCGCGCCCGCCTGAAGCCGGAACGGCCGGACGAGCCTTGCCAGGTCGCGCGCGCCGTAGCCCCCATGGACATGCCGTCGGGATGTCCAGGAATGACGGCCGCCCACCTCGGCGGCGCCGACCGGCGCTGCGCGGGACAGCGCCTCAAGGGCGCTTCTCGCGGGCTTGCTGTCCCATCATGTTGCGGCAGGATCAACCACCGCGCGAGCCCGACGGTGTCGAATGGAGCCGCTCTCGATCGTCATGGGAGGCAGGCAGCGACGCTTGCTCGCTCGGCCATCCCAGCAGAGGACAAACCATGCGCTACACCCTACTTCTCCATTACGCCGAAGCCACCGCCGAAGATATCGGCAAGGAGGCGATCGAGGCCGGCATGGCGGCGTTCCAGGCCTATGCGAAGGCGCTTGAGGAGGCGGATGTCCTGGTCTGCGCCGAGGTCCTGCAGCCTTCCGCACTCTCCACTACCGTGACGCTCCGGCACGGCGGGCTCCAGGTGCAGGATGGCCCGTACGCCGACTCGAAGGAGCAACTTGGCGGCACCTTCGTGCTCGACGTGCCGGATCTGGACACGGCGCTCGCCTGGGCGGAGAAGTGCCCGGCGGCGCAGTGGGGCACGGTGGAGATCCGTCCGTCGGCGGTGCGCTTTGTCGGCGGGCGCTGGATTCCGGCGTGACGAACGGGATGCCAGCGGGTGCCGACGGCGGAAGCACGGTGCCCGTGGAGGCGCCTGCCCGGGCACGAGCGGAGCAGGTAGCCCGCGCCTCTTACGGTCGTCTGGTCGCGATCCTTGCCGCTTCCAACGGCGACATCCAGCTGGCAGAGGACTGTCTCTCTGATGCATTCGCGCAGGCGCTGCAACGATGGCCACAGGCGGGCACGCCGGAGAACCCGGAGGCGTGGCTGCTCACCGCCGCGCGCAACCGCCAGAGGGATGTCTACCGTTCCGCCGCCCACCGAACCTCTGCTCCGCTCGACGAAGCGATCCACTCACCGGCCTGCGCGATCGATGAGCTCGATCCGGACACCATTCCCGATCGCCGCCTGGCGCTCCTGTTCGTCTGCGCACACCCGGCGATCGACCCCGCCGTGCGCAGTCCGCTGATGCTGCAGACCGTGCTCGGCTTGCAGGTGCGGCAGATCGCGAGGATCTTCGCGATCCCCGAGGCGACGCTGGCGCAGCGACTGGTGCGGGCGAAGCGCCGCATCCGGGAGACGCGGATTCCCTTCGCCCTGCCCGACCCGGCCCACCTGCCGGGGCGACTGGAAGCCGTACTCGAAGCAGTCTACGGCGCCTACGCGATCGACTGGCTGGTCGTCTCCGGCCCGACTGTCCGCGAATCACTCGCCGCCGAGGCCAGATACCTGGCGGTCATGCTCGCCGAGCTTCTCCCCGACGAGCCGGAGGCACTGGGGCTGGCAGCACTCCTTTCGCTGTCGCTGGCCCGCGTGGGTGCCCGCGGTGCGGCAGACGCGTTCCTGCCGCTGGAGGAGCAGAACCCGGCCCAATGGGACGCGGGCCTGATCCGGGAAGGCGAGGATCTCCTGCGGCGGGCCAGCGTGTTTCGCCGGATCGGGCGCTTTCAGCTCGAAGCCGCCATCCAGTCAGTGCACTGCGCGCGGGCTTCCTCCGGGCTGACCAACTGGGCCGCGTTGCGCTCGCTGTACGCCGCGTTGGTAGCGATCGTGCCGACACTGGGAGCCCGCGTCGCCTTCGCCGCGGCCACGGGGCGGGCGAAGGGGCCGAGAGATGGACTGGCCGCGCTGGACCTGATCCCGGACGAGGCGCTCCGGCGCTTCCAACCGGCATGGGCCACCCGCGCCCATCTGTTGGCGGAGGCGGGACACTTCGAGGACGCCCTTGAGGCCTACGACAGGGCCATCGTGCTCACCACCGAGCGCAGCGTGCGCGAGTACCTGGCGCGGAAACGAGCCGAAGTTGCAGAAGAGGCAGCACAGGCGAGCTAGTCGCATGACCCCGGCGGGCAACATGCCGGCCATATGGTGGCCGATCCGCCACGTTCCTTTCGCCCGCCACCGCCACGGAAACGTGCCGACGCGGCATCGGGACGTTTCGCCCGTACTTGCAGCGCCAGCACGCGCTCGAATCCGGTCGTTGCCGCCATCGAAGCCCGGCGCGGATCGCTCAAGAATCGGACGCCCCCGCAACGCACCGACAGACACGGAACGTTGCACGCTCTCCCTGCCGCCGTCTCCAGATCGTGCCGCTGCCTTCGTGCCGTCGCAGACGGCTAGTTCCTGGTATCCGCCGGACAGAGTTCGAATGCGCCGATGTCTGGCGCCGAGCCCTGCACGCGCGCGAAGCCCGGTCCACGCTGGTCGTAATGGCGGTGACGCAGATTGTTGCCGCGGTCGATGGCGGGACTGCCGTTGAGCAACGCGTGCGTCATCGTGGGCCCGCCGTTGTCCGCCAGCGGTGCAAGCAGAGGATCCAGCGTCATCGTATCGGGCGGCACCGGGATCGGCGATTGCTGGAAGATGTTGTTGTAACCGTGCACGAAAAAGATCGAGTCCGGCTCGAACGCGTAGCCGGGGTTCCCTCGCCATAGGTTGTCGGCGACGATCGAGCTGCTGATGTTGTAGGCCGGTACGCCGGCCTGCGCCCCAGGCAGGGCAGCCAGGCCGGTGAAGTGATACACCACAACCGCTCCCAGACTTTCGGACCCCGTCTCCCGGTTGAAGGCAATGGTGCTGTTGGCGATCTGGAGCGAGTCCATGGCCCAGATCGCGCTACCGTAAAACGCCTCGTTCCCGGAGACCGTGCTGTCGATAACGTAGATCGCACGCCCCCACACGCCCCCGCCGGGGCGGCCGTAGTCCGACACGGTAACGGCGTTATTTGAAACGGTGGATTTGTTGACGACCAGTCTGCCTTCGGCATAGACGCCACCACCCTCGCTCTGCGAGCGGTTGCCGTCCACGGTCGAATAGGACAGCGTCATCATGTCCTGTGCCGTTGCGCCACCGCCCCACCGGCTGGCGTGGTTGCCGTAGATGCGGCTGCGGTAGACGATCATGTCGAACGCTGCCGCACCGCCACCCACGCCGTCCGCCACGTTGTCGAAGATGTTGCTGTTGAGCAGGCGCAGGCCATAGTCGGCAAACACTCCGCCGCCCGAGCCGCCAAAGCAGCCGTGCACATCCACTCCCTGCAGTTCGAGATTGCTGTTGGAAGCCACGCAGCCGCCGGAACCTGTCGCCCCTGCATACCCGCCATTGGCGACAGTCATCTGCTTGATCACCAGTGTGCCCAAGTTGTCGGATGCGCTCGGGGCATCGTGCAGGAACGCCCTGCCTGCACGGTCAGCGTCCACCGTCAGAAGCCTGCTGCCGGGGCCGATGATTGTCATGTCGTGCTGCGCAATGCGTATCTCGCCGCCGGTAAGGCGGATGAGGTGGCAACTCAGGTGCCTCGCATCGATCGTGTCGCCGCTCTGCGCACTGGCGATGGAACCTCGCAAGCTGCCGACGCCACTGTCGTTGCAGTTCATCACGTGGACGGTCGCGGCGCTCGCGGCACGCGATGGCAAGGCCGAACTCACCAACAGCGCAGCGGAAATGACGCACACGAACGGGCCACCGCTCGCAAGCGGGCGAAACAGGAATTGACGCATGACGCACCCTCCATGAAGAAGGCAGCGCCGCTTCGGACGATGCCCATGACCCCCTGCACGTGCGCCGGAACATGCGCGCGATGGTGTGGCGAGAGGGTGAACGGAAACGTTCGAAAACCGGACTCGAGCAAGGGGTTCAGAAGCGCTGGAGCTGAGCCCCGGACTTGGGTCAGCGCAGACTTCTCCGGAGCGGATCGCCACCCTGCAACAGCGGCGAGCGCTCCCGGAATGTCGCCGCGCAGTTTGAAAAATCCGAAGGATCTTCCTGCGACGTCGGTGCCGCTCCGGCTCCACGCCGAACCTCACCGTCGGTCAGCGCACGCGCCGCCAACTGCGGAGGATATGCCGGGGCGCCATGGGCACCCGTGGCAACCGCCACAAGTCCGCGCCCGGCATGGCGCGACCGCGGCGACTGGTGGTCGCCGCGAGGTAACCGGCCTCACGCACAACTTCGAGCACGCGGTCGTCCACGTCGCCGTACGGGTAGCAGAACTGGAGCACGGGGGCATCCAGCAGCGTTTCCAGCTCTGCCTTGCAGCTGACGATCTCCTCGCGCAGCTGAGGGACGTCGCACCTTGTGAGGTACGGGTGGCTGCGCGTATGCGCGCCAACTTCCATGCCGCCATCGCGCCAGGCCAGCACCTGGGCCGTGTTCATCATCGGTTTCTCCCGTCCGAGCCGGTCCGCGTCCCACGTGTTGTGCCGGCCGATGCTGCCGCTGACTACGTAGCAGGTGGCGGTGAAACCGAAGCGCTGCAGCACCGGTAACGCGTTCTCGAAGTTGTCGAGGTAACCGTCATCGAGTGTGACAACCGCTACCCGGCCCGCCCTCTCACCACGCAGGTAGGGCATGGCGTCGGACATCGACAGGCCGCGATACCCCAGGCGGTGCAACAGCCCCATCTGCCACGCAAACGCGCTGGGCGTCACGTACAGGCTGCGCCAGCGGCGCGCCACGCCGGCCACCGCCGCGACGTGGTGATACATGAGGATCGGAATGGCCATGCCGGGTCCCTGTAAACGCCCGACCCCTCCGGGCGTTACGCTCCAACGAACATGGAGCCTGTGCCGCCGATCTGCGAAAACGTCCTTGAAGCAAAAGCAGAAATCGAAGCCCACTTTTCCAATGCGGAGGCGACCAGCGAGTGAACTTGGCCCCCGCGTTGTGACAGGCCCTCCGCGCTACCCCGGCCACGCTCGCTTCATGCGCGTCCGCGTTTCTCGCCTTATCAACCCGTCGAGACGCTCAGCGCCGGAAGGCCGAACAGGTCCCGGAGTTCACGCAAAAGTCGACCCTGGGCCGATTGCCTTGCCGTCCGGTTACGGCGAATCGAGCGGGACGCCGCTGTTGCTGTTGCGGGCCGTGGTGAATATCTGCGACGTCCCTGCGCACCACGCCTGACTCCAGCTTTCGCCAGGTGCCAGACCCCAGCGCGCGCTGCAATCCCAACCTCTGGGCGTCATCGAACACATACGCACGTCCACCGGCGTCGGGCAGTGGTTGCTGACCGAAGCTGACGTGCCCTTGCCACAGGCATTGTTGGGACCCACCACAGGCCGGCTTACGCAAACATTGGCATCGGTTTGCGTGGACGCCGTGCCTCTCGGCGCGCCTTGTGCTTGCGGTAGGCCTTGCACCTGGCGTTGCGTCTGCGCTTCACGCTGTGCCTGCTGCTGTGCCTCGAACTGGCGCGCTGTCTCGTACTGGCGCTGCGTCGTCAGACGCGCATTTTCGGCATCGCGCTGGCGCTGCTCGGTCTGCGCCGCCTGTTGCGCATACTGCTGTTGCAGTCTGTATTGCTCCTGCTGCGCCTGCACCCGCGCCGTGGTGTCGTTGAGGCGCGCGATGGAGTCCGCCAGCCCCTGCTCGTTCGCCGCGGCCATGGCATTCCAGGCGGCGGCCTTCTGCGCCCGTTCGGCCTCGAACTCGGCGTCGGCGTCTGCCTCTTCCTGCTGTCGCGCCAATGCCTGCTCCTCCATCGCTGCGAATTCGGCCTGCTGCCGCTGCTGCTCCGCTGCTGCCGCAAGCTGCGCCTGCTCCCGGCGACGCGCCTGCCACTGCTGCCATTGAGCGACCCATTCCGGTGTACTGGGAACGTCATAGGTGGTCGAGAAGGTGGCCCAGGCACCGTCCTTGAGGGACTGGTTGGTCCACTTCGTTCCGCCGTCAGAGATCGCCTGAACCAGCGAGCGCACCTTGAGATTGTCCGGCCGCAGAACGAGGAGCTGGGAGATGCCTCCGGCCTCCACGCTCAGCTCCCGGGCATAAGCAGCCTTTACGTCGAGCGGCAGGCCGATCACCTTCTGCCGCTTGGCGTTCCACCGATAAATATCGGTGGCAGGACCTTCGCTTCCTGCCGTGATCTCTTTCCATTCCAGTTCAAGGCCGCGCTCCGTCCACGCCGACACGTAGCCTTTGTCAGGGGAGCTGGGCGGGTTGCGCTCCGGCTCCGTGCGGAACACGAAGTGTGGCTGATCCACCAGCGTTGCCATCACGCCCCAACGCGCCGGGACGGCCTGCATCGCGTCCGTTGCCGCCGCACCCTTTTTCCCGGCGGCAGCGGACTTCCTTGAACCCGGCGTCGCGGCAGGCGGCTCGCGGAATGCAATCACGACTCCATCCGCCTGTCGCTTCCTGATCAGTGCGACCAGCGCGGCGCAAAAGCGGCTCGCCCGCTCCTTCGCTGACGCGCACATGTCTTCGCCCGTGCTCTGCAGCAATGCGTCAACGTCCGACAGTGCCGGCGCGGCGGGCGCCACTCTCGCTGCGGCGGCTACCGCCGGCGCCGGCGCGCTCGCGTCCGGTGCTGCGGCAGCCCGGGGCGAAGTGGGAGCCACGGGAGGGGCGGCCACAGCGGCAGTGGGTTCGGGTGTCGGCGCAGGCTGCTCCAACCTAGCCGCTGGCGGCAGGGTACCGACCAGGCGCAGCATCTTGCCGGCCTCTACCACCACCCCGTCGCGCAGCGTTACCTGGTCATAGGCAACGCCGCCATCGAGCAGCGAAACCCGGAAGGGCTCGGAGCCCGCCATGGTCCACACAACCGAACCGTCCGGTTGCACGGCGCCGCTGCGCTGCTCTTTGCCGTCCTCGGTGACATAGCGCAGCGCGCCAGGACCGGCGACCGTGATGAATGCCCTGGCGGATGCCCCGCCGCCATCCTCGACCAGCGTGTCCTTGTCGCGCCACGACCAGCGGATTTGCCCGTGGCCGGAGGCCATGTCAGCGCCAGCAAGTCGCGAGTAAACCCCCCACGCCGCCTGATCGGCCGGGGCGGGAGACGACTCATCGTCGTTGGGGATCAGTTCGAAGCGCGAGTTCGCGGTCGCCGGAGCGATCGATGCGATCGCGCCATGGCTCAGCTTCACCTTCCGCATGTCGAGGGCGCCATCCTCGCCCAGCGCTACCCGATACGGCATCTTGAGAAAGCCCGAGCCGATCCACAGCACGCTGCCGTCGCTCTGCACCGTGCCCAGCCACTCCTTGCTCATGTAGGAGCTGACGAGGCGCAGCTTGCCCGGACCCGCGCCCGGCGTGATGGTGTTGCTGTAGTCCACCTCGGCGCCGCTGCGCAGGATGAACTCCTCGACCAGCTCCGCACCCGGCTTGGTCCAATGCCAGCGCACGATATAGATCGGGTCGCGCCGCTGCGTCCCGGCGACGTGCGCGTAGGGCCCCCAGACGGCGGGATCGACTGGCGCTTGCGCCGTGGCTACTGCGCTGATGGCACACAGGAAAAGCGCGGCGACGCGGACCGCGAAACGAGCGATGGCTGACATGAAATCCCCCCGGATATGGCGCAGAAGATAGCACCGCCAGCCGCCAGGGAAGACAGCGCACGCAATCCGTGGCTCCTGTTCGTTCGCGCCCCGTCGCTGGAAGAAACGAGGGGGGTTGAGCGGGTCTGACGCACGTATTCCTCCCGCTTGTCGACGTACCCCACGCCCTGATCGACGATGTCCGGACAGAAGGCGCGCAGCTGTACCGCAACCATGTGCAGATGGAGGGGAAGTGTCTTCCGTCTCGGCTCGATCGTGTGAGTGCTCGAGAAGAGGATGTGGCCAATCAAGTCACGCACGCGGCGCGCTCTGCCAGACGGCGAACAAGCTTGGTTGGCCTCGTCTCCTTTCATGGGGAGATCCGGGGGCCGGGAGCGGAAGCCGAGCAGGGTGTTCCGCTGCACGTCACGCAGCGCGGCATCACCAAGCGGGTAATCTGCCCAGGATCACTTCTTCGCCCGACTCGGCCACCGCCAGACCGGATCGCTCAGCACCTCGGCGAAGTAGTTGGCCACCGCTTCCACCTTTGCCGGTCGGTGGCGCGTGGTCGGCGACACGAAGTACAGGCCTCCGCCGGACTGCTCCCAGTCGGGCAGCAACGACAACAGGCGACCGTCCCGCAGGTACTCCGCCGCCATGAACTCGGGCAGCGCGGCAACAGCCTCGCCGGCCAGCAACACCGGCAGCAGTGCCTCCGAGTTGGTGGTGCGCAGCCTCCCCATCGGATGGACCACCTCCTCCTTGCGGCCGTTGCGGAAACGCCACGCGTCGCTTCCAGCGCGAAGCGCGTAGGCGAGGCAGTGGGCGGGGTCCAGGTCACGCGGGTGCTTGGGCGTGCCGAAGCGCCTTACGTAAACTGGCGCTGCCACGGTAAACCGCGACACCTTGCAGAGCAGTCGTGCCGCCAGCGAGGAATCGGGCAGCGACGCGATGCGCAGCGCTGCGTCAAAGCCATCGCCGACGATGTCGACCACCGCATCGGACAGATGCAGATCGACGGTCAACTCCGGATAACGCGCGAGCAACGCCGGGAGCAATGGGGCCACCCAGCGCACGCCGAAAGTCATCGGCGCGGCGATCCGCACTGTCCCGCGCGGCGAGGCGGACTGGTCGCGCGCCAGCGCCTCGGCCTCCTCGGCATCGCGATAGAGCTGGGCTGCGCGCTCAAGCAGGTTGCTGCCGAACGCGGTCAGCGCGAGCTGGCGCGACGTCCGGTTGAACACCCGCGCACCCAGGCGCTTTTCCAGCCGCGCGACACCCCGCGACAGCGTCGGCACCGAGAGGTCGAGCTCGCGCGCCGCGGCCCGGAACGAGCGGCATTCGGCGACCTTGGCAAACAGGGCGAGCCCTTCGAAGTCCGGCAGCTTGGACATATCAATAATGAAACGATGAATTTCATTTGATTCTATTTAGTCACGAACCTTCCGTCGATATCTTTTCGCCACCAGTCACTCACCCACGAGGTTTCAACCATGTCACGCAAGCTCGAAAACAAGATCGCGGTGGTCACCGGCGGCAGCTCCGGCATCGGCCTGGAGACCGCCCGGCAGTTCGCTCTGGAGGGCGCCACCGTCTACATCACCGGGCGCCGGAAAGCCGAGCTCGAAGCCGCGGCGGCCTCGATCGGTCCGCAGGGCGTCGCAGTGCAGGTGGACTCGGCCAAGCTCGGTGACCTGCAGCGCCTGACCGACCGCATCAAGGGCGAACACGGGCGCGTGGACGTGCTGTTCGTCAACGCCGGCGGCGGCTCCATGCTTCCGCTGGGCGAGATCACCGAAGCGCACTTCGATGACACCTTCGACCGCAACGTCAAGGGGACCCTGTTCACGGTGCAGACCCTGCTGCCCATCCTGGGGCCGGGCGCCTCCGTCATCCTGACCGGTTCCACCGCCGCGACCACCGGCACGCCTGCTTTCAGCGTCTATGGCGCATCCAAGGCCGCGGTGCGCGCATTCGTCCGCAACTGGATTCTCGACGTCGACAAGAGCCGCAGGATCCGCTTCAACACGCTGAGCCCCGGCCCCACGCGCACGCCCGGCCTGGTCGGCTTGGCTGGCCCGGACGCGGCCCAGCAGCAGGGCCTGCTCGACGCGCTCGCTGCCCAGTTGCCGCTGGGGCGGGTCGGTGAGCCGCTGGAGATCGCACGCGCGGCCGTGTTCCTCGCCTCCGATGACGCCAGCTTCGTCACCGGCACCGAGTTGTTCGTCGACGGTGGCCAGGCCCAGGTGTGACGGGAGGGCTCCCAGGCGCCTGTACCCCCACAAGCCGGGGCGCTTCCCGCCGGAGCGTCCCGGCGGGCTGGCGTGACAGGTGACGCGGGAGCGAGTAGGAGGGCTTCTCTCCGGAGAGCCCCTCCCCCGTCCCGCTTGGTCAATCGGGTCAGGTTGAGGTGAGCCGATTCGCGCGATCAAGCCGCGATCTGGTGCTCGTAGAACGGGTGCCGCTTGTCGTCGAAGATGGCATATAGCGCGGCCAGGTTCGCCGGATCCGGACGGAGCCACGCGTCGATGTGTTCCGGCTTTATGTTGATGATCGTTCGATCGTGCCCGGCCGCGGCGACTTCGGGCTCCGGCTCGTCGGTGATCGCGGTAAACGACAGCAGCTTCTCGCCCTGCCCCTCCCATCGTGACCACAGACACGCCACGAGCATCGGCTCGCGGTCGCGCGGGGTGAACTGCACCACGCGATTTTTCCCGTCTGGTCCCTCGACGTTCTCGTAGAAGGTTTCAACGACGATGAGGCCATGGGCGAAGCCGAACTGGCCTTTCCAGAAGCCCTCGAGATTGTCTCGCCTGGCGTTGTAGGTGCCGGGGAACCTGGTGTCGTAGAGCGCGGGCTTCCCCTCTGGCCTGCACTGGTAGCGCATGGGCTTCACTACGCGTCGGCCGTCCTCCCACACCATCACCGGCGCGTAATAGCCGGGGTAGATGCGCGAGTCGTCGGGCTCCAGCTCGCGGCGGTGAAGGTCTTCGAGCTTGCGCTCGACGGCCTTGATCTTGTTGCCGGCGATGCGCTGGTCGTTTGCGGCCTTCTTGGTGGGCTTGGCGCTCGCGAGCACCGCCTCCGCTTTGGCCAGGCGATCGCGCTGTGTGCCGAGGTCGGACTCGAGCACGGCTTCGAGTTCCCGGTCGCCTTCGGCCACCAGCTTGGCCAGCTCGAACCCTTCGGCGCTCTCTGGCTTGCGGAAGCTCTCGCGCATGGCCTTGGGCAGACGGGACCACTGGCCGCGTGCCTTGACGTCAATGAAGGTCCGCACGAACTCCTTGAAGTCCATGATCGCGCCATGCACGTGCACGAACTTGTTGTATGCCGCCCACACCTGCGCCGAGTAGCACATCAGTCGAGTGCCGGTGCGCTGTGCTGGCGCAACATCTCGCGCAGCCGCCCGGCTGCCCATGGGTAGTCATCCTTGGCCGCTGCGTCCAGGAGGAGAATTTCCCGGGGAACGCAATCCGGAAGGAAGAATTCAGTGGTCGCAGATGCACGGACCATCGTCGGCATCCGCGACTCAAGGTCATCCAGGTCTTCCTGCAGCTGGGCAAGGGTGGCGGTCATCGCTTGAATCTAGCACTGGCCGATCGCCGATCGTGAGTCGCCAACGGCGTGGCGTCCGCTCCATACCCAGACGCGAACCCAGGCCCGCGCCGGACCTGGCCGGCGACCTCCTGGCCGAGCCGGGCTCAGCTCGTGCGGGCACAGAGTGCAATTTTCTGAGTGTCTCGTGGGCCTGCAACGACAGACGACGCGCCGGACCACGGGCATCGATGGCGCTTTGGCAAGGAGCCGCCCATGGCACGCAGTCCGCGCATCGACCTCCCGGGCATTTCCCAGCACGTAGTCCAGCGCGGAAACGATCGACAGCCCTGCTTCTTCACCGATGCCGATCGGCACTGCTACTTGCAGAACCTCAAGGAGATCGCGCTGCGGGAGCACTGCCAGGTTCACGCCTATGTACTGATGACCAACCACGTGCACCTGCTGATGACCCCGGAGACCAGCGGCCAGGTCGCCCGCCTCATGCAGGCGCTGGGGCGGCGATATGTCCGCTACGTCAACGATCGTTACCGCCGCACGGGCACGCCTGGGAGGGCCGCTACAAATCCTCCCTCGTCGATCGCGACACCTACCTGCTGCGCTGCTACCGCTACATCGAGCTGAACCCGGTTCGCGCGCGCATGTGCGCCGATCCCGCCGACTACCCGTGGTCCAGCCATGCGGCCAACGCCCTCGGGCGTGACGACGCGGTCGTCCACCCCCACCCCAACTACCACGCCCTTGGAGCCACGAGGGAGGAGCGCTGCGCCGCCTATCGCGCCATCGCGGTGGAAACCATGTCCGACGAAGATATCGAGGCGATCCGGCTGCATCTGCAGCGTCAGCATGCGCTCGGATCCGACCGCTTCAGTGCCGCCATCGAGGCCCAGCTCGCCCGCCCTGCTGGGCCGCTCAAGATCGGGCGGCCGAGGAAAGCCCACAACCGGTCAGAAAGTCGAACCTGACCTTTGTTTTGGAAAGTGGAACCTGACCGCTGTTTGGTTGACTCCAGTTTCTGGATTGGATGATCAACCCGTGTCCTGAGGGGTGAACTCGTCGCACCCAGCTCCGGCGACGGCTGCCCAATGCCCATCGGCAGCCTGGATGGCCGCATATTGGTTGACCGAAAGGTAGGCGGGCACCGCACCAACCTTGTTTGCAGCGTACTGACCGTTGACGCAGCCCGGCGAACGACGGCTTACCTCGGTAGCTGGCTTCCGCCGCAAGCGGAAGCCAGGAATCGTGTCGTAGATGTAGCCGTCGTATTCAAGCCACATGTGTGTGGGCAGCTTGTCAGCCGCAGAATCGAACTCCCCGTATATGATGCACGGCCGCGCCGTACTGACCGCCGTCCTGAGGCCGACGAACTCGGCCACCTTGAGGTGTCGGTTACCCTTGAACCCTCCTTGGTACAGGGCAGTACCCTTGGCCTCGATCAGGTGATTCAGATTGGTCGATCGTTCCTCATTGATCCAGCCGTCAATCGCCCAGACCCTGCAACTGCATCCATCGATAAACTCGTCCATGCCGCAAACCTCCTTGTGCGTGGAAACGCCGGACCGGCTCTGCCTCACAGGGAGCTCGAGCACCGTGTAGCGAACGCCGGCCCCTCGACCAAAGAGTGCGCATTTGGGTGAACTTTCCGATCACCCCTTCTCGTGTTGCCCATGCCAGCAAAGTAAACCCGGCATTTGGAACCTCCGAAGACAGGGGTCAAAGTGGACTTTTCGATCAGAAAGTCGAACCTGACCCCTGTTTTCGGCTTGCCTCGCCCGTGTGCTGATTAAGATAAGCAAGCACTCGCGTCCAATGCTGTTCCTCAGCGTAGCGCCTGAAACCTGCTCCACCGTCATTCATTTGCCAGCTTGAGCCAGCCTTCAGAAGCAGCAGCGCGATGTCTTCATTCTGCGCGCTTCCCAATGCAGGCAGGCCGTAACGACCCGCGGTTGACGCATTCAGGCCATGCAGCAGCAGGTAGCGAACGAATGCGATATCACCCGCCTCAACCGCCCTGTGCAGAAGCGTGTCGCCATCAGCTGCCTGCGCCTTCAGATCGCAGCCCTTCGCGGCAAGCCATTCGGCAATCGCCTGTCCCTCCCAATGCACATCGCGGTAGGAGCGTGAGAGGAGCAGCGTCACCGGCACGCGCTTGGGGGTGGCCCGTTCACCATCTTCATCCTCGTCCTCGAGCCGAAGCGAAGGGTGGACCTCGCCACCGCCTGCGTTCCATATCTTCTGCACGGCCGCAAGGCGCCCGCCCCTTACTGCGTCCTGAAAGGCCAGGTCGAGTTTGTGCTTGTCCAGCAGACCGCCCGTGTTCAACAGGCCCTGCGCCACGAGCGGATCGATCAGCGCGACGCGATGATGGACCAGCGCAACGTTTAGCAGTGTCGATTCCGTCGGCATGGGCGCTCCCCGCGGTGGCCGTACCGCGTCTCCGCCCTTGACAGGCGTACCAAGGTCGATCATCCGCAACAACGCCGCTTCGTCGGTGCTACCGTCGTTGGCAACGGCTCGCGCCAACGTATCAGCGCCCTCTTGTGAGGTGAAATCAAAGTTTTCACTTTGCAAGCGCTCGACCGCCGCCAAGGAGAGATGTATCCACTCGGACGTTCGTCCCACACGATCCACCTCGTTTTCGAATTCCCCAACCGCGGCAGGCATGCCGACCATGCGACCCACATAGTCCTCGATCTCGTGCGTCAACCTGCCCATCTTCAAGGTGAGCACGTAGGTCGAGTTGTCGGTGATTGGAGCTCGATAACTAGTGCTCATGGACCAGAGATCGACGCGCCGGGCTCTTTCCACAAGCGCCGCCACCTCTTCAGGGGATATCTGATAGCGGTGCTTTCCCTGGACGTCTGCATAGCCCCCACCTTGATAGTCCACCTGCCCGTTCCCGTGGATGCTCACCTCATAACCAGGGCACATTCCGAAGCACCCGCCTCGGGACAGCGAAATCGTCACCTGAGCGGGTGAAACCTCGGGCAACGGTTGGTGCACCAAGGGGACCCGCTGCTCGGCTACCGTCTCCCGAATTACAACCGAAGCTGGCTTGCCGTCGACAAGAAAGGGCCGGTAGCGCCAGCCAGTCATCGCCCGCAGAAGTTCGCGCCGCGTGTGGTTGAGTGCGCGCCGCTCACTGAAGTCGCTCCCCATCGACCGGCAGGCAACGCGCCCTGATGCGTCAACAAGCAGCGTGAGCGGAACATTCCAGTGGGTGGGACCCGAATCGCCAGCGTAAGAAAGCGTCGGCAGCTCAAACTGGCGATGAGCGAGAACCTCGTCACTCGCAGGGATGCCATCAAGCTGGTGCGGCCCACACGAAGGGATCGCTGCTGGCTTCGATGTAGTCGAGCCGTCCGAACTGGCCTGCGCGCCTCCGGTGACGACACAAAAACCGCACGCCAGCGCACGCGCAAATATCCACTTCGGGGACACGCTCATCTGAATCCTTCTCCCGCTTGAGACTAAAACAGGAGTCAGAGCGGACTTTTTTAGCTGACCCTGCGGGAAAGTGCACTCTGACCCCAGTTTTTCGCATTCCTTGACGTTTCAAAAATAAAAAAGCGCCTCGCAAGCGAGCCTAGCACTGGGCGACCAAAAGCTTAGCCAAACAGGGGTCAAGGCTGACTCTGCGAAGCAAAGGCGCTGCAAAAAGTGCACTCTGACCCCTGTTTTCGACCCCTGTTTTCGATCCGGCTGCATCTGCAGCGCCAGCATGCGCTCGGGTCCGACCACTTCCGCGCCATCATCGAGGCCCAGCTCGCCCGCCCCGCCGGGCCGCTCAAGATCGGACGGCCGAGGAAAGCCCACAACCGGTCAGAAAGTCGAACCTGAGCCCTGTTTTGATCCCTCGGTAAGCGGATCAGTTAACGCTCGAGAGATACAGCCCAAGAGACGACAAAGCCATGCCAGCCATCACCAAGGGCAGGCTGCGCCTCGCACTTTGCCAATGCACCACCAGAAACACCGGATAGGTGACGACCCAGAGGGCAACCATGCCTGAGAGCCACAGGATGGAACGGCGTTTTGCGAGCACCAGGGACCAAGCAAAGCCGAATATCCAGACGATGCCGCCCAGCAACTTCATCAGCCAGGCCACCATCGTTGCGGCCCCCGACGGCTGGCCCCGAGTGTCCCCTTCACTCGTCAGCTGAAAAGCCACCGGAATCCGGATTCGCTGCGCAACCGCCCTGCCTCTGACGAGAGCGGGTCGAAATGACCATTGGGCGACACTTCGCAAGGCCGCCTCGTCCAGCCGTGGATGCCCGCTGGATTTTTCCAAGGTCGCGTCGTGCACACGCCCGGTGGCATCCACCTCGAGGGCGACGATGGCGGTGCCCTCCTCGCCGGCGGCAACGGCCTCGGCCGGATACTGCACAGGTGCCTCGGCAACGGACGCGGGGGTAAGGTCCGGCGCCCTTTGGGCGCCAAGGGGCGCGCCAACCTGTAACGACAAACCCAAGGGCAACACTAAGCGGATAAGGAAGTGCACGCTGATCCTTGTGTTTCTGTTCGCGCCAGATGCCGCCAGAAGAGGACTGAAACAGGGGGCAGAGTCACCTGATCACTGCGCTCGCTTCAAGAAAGTGCACCCTGACCCCCGGCTTCGCTGTTTTGGCCCCTGTCTCGCTGACCCCGACGGACAACGCTGTTGTCGATCAGTGGCCGGTCTCTACAAGACGGATGCGCCCATCGTGGATCGCCCACGCCGCACTCTCCGTGCTCACGTACATATCCTTGTGCGCCCAAAGGCTCCAGAAGACGTGCGCCTCGGTCGGCGTGGTGTCGAGCAGGTGGCTGATCATCAGTGCGACCGCACGCGGGTCATTTTCCAGGGCGATGCACGACTTCGTGAAAGGCCGCTGCGCCACGATGGTGCCGTGGTCCACGGTCACCCGAGACGTGCCGCCAATCGGGATGACGCTTGGTTGGGTGGTCGCGGGTAGCAGGTAAACCAGCCATTTCCCCGCAGACGATGCATCGAGTGGGAGCACCACCGTGTTGTAGCGAGCGCTGCACGGCGGGAACTTCGCGCCAAGTGCGACCGTGCGGGCAGCGACGGCACCAGCCTCAAACGCAGAGAGGGGCAGTGGCGTGGCATACGCCTCCACCTTGCCGACCAACTTGCCGTCATTCGATACGGTGGCGCGATACAGCGCTGCCGGCGTCGCGTCGATGAAGGTCACCGTCACCGCGTCGGCGTGCGCCTGGGTGATCCATCCACGCACGCGCGATTCCTGGCGGAACGCATCCAGCTTGAGCGCCGCATCGGTCGCGACTGTGGCAGCCCGGTCGCTTACAAACATGGCCCGCCCCACCACCTCGTCGGCATGCAGGGTTGCCTTCTCCTGCGGCGACAGTGCCCGCGGTGCTTCACGTTCGCTCGCGCGCACCGTCGTGACACCTACAACGCAAAGCACCAGCAAAAGCGATCGGATGATCAACATATGCACTCCCCTTGGGCATGCGCCAATGCTTTACCAAAACACGGTCTGAGGTCGACCTTTTTCAGCGCACACCGAGAGAAAGTGCACTCTGACCCCAGTTTTTCACTCCAGGTTTTCTAGGCCGAATTCGCATTGACCCTACGCATCAGTTCATGTATCAATCGAAACGCGGCCGGATGGGCCGCATTTAGGGAAGAAGTGAGCATGAAGCTTAACAAGACTCTCATAACTGGACTCGCTGGATTCGCCGCTCTCACCGCAAGCGCCATCGCGGTCAGTGCGCCTTCCAACTACATCGACACCATTTATTACTCCGACGCCAGCCACACCAACATGGTTGGAGAGAGTGTTCTCTATTGCACGGGCCGCCACAGGCAAACTGGCCAAGTCACGGCTTACTACACCATCGAATCAGAGCCCTGCTGATCACTTCGCCAGCGTAAGGGTTCGAAATCTGAAAAGCTGCCTCCGGGCAGCTTTTCTTTTTCAGAAGATGCGCAAGAAAAAGACAAAAAAAAGGGGGCCAGAGCCACTCTCTCACTGCGCTCGCCTCCAGAAATTGCACTCAGACCCATTTTTTCCTCCTTCATTCCGCAATTTCTGCCTATTTTGAGACGGCCGCCTTCAGCGCCGCATTCGAGTCGTGAGTCCAGTCTCCGACTTGCTGAACGTCATAGGTCGCCGTAACCGTGCACTCCACTTTCGCTTCTTTGCAGCGGCTTTCGGCATCCTTCGCGGCAGTTTTGTAGACCGCACTCGAGCCGACGTGCAAAGCACGGGTCGTGTCCGTGGCTATGGTGATGGCGCCGCCGGATACGGTCCGCGCGGCGACGCACTGCTGGCCACTGGCCTTCTCGCAGGCATTCACCGCCGCACTGGACGCATCCTCTGCCTTGTGCCGCCCGGTGCTGACCCAGACCGTACTGCCCCACGGCCCGCCAATGGCCTTCGAATCGATCCACGCCACCGAGCCGTATTTGCGGCGAAAGTCGCCTTCAGGCGCAAGAATTATAGGCTGACCCAAGCTCAGGCCACCCACGGCCTCAAGCCACGGATGTGCGAAAGCGGTCCTGATGATTCCGCAATGCTTGCCACCGCCCTCGCGGCAAGACTTGAGAGTGACTCGCTTGGCAGCAGCCACGCTATCGCCGACGTTCTCCCACAACGCCCCGTCCTCGTCCCGAACCAGCGCGAGGCCGCCGTTGCGGACACCCGTACCGACGGTGCAACCGTCGCCCATGGCTTGCGCACATGCCCCGACTGCTGCTGCCTCGGCAGCCTGGAAACTGCCGAAACCCGTGGCAATCCAGCCGTCAGATGCGTCGGCGTGCCAGGCCATCGTCATGTAGTTGTCCATCCACACCATCTGCGGGCCCGGAGGAGCCTCATACGCAGGGGCCTGGTACTGGGGTAAGGTCGAGGGGTCATCAACGCACAACGGCACAGGCGCGACGCCATTGCCGCCTTGGGACATGCCCACTACCCGCTGACCGGGCTGGTTGCCCGAACAGGCATATTGCGCGACAGCGGGATGTGCCCAGAGGCCGGTGAAAAAGAGAAATCCCGCGAGCAGGATATGTCGCCGGCTTTGTCCGGAGGGATGCATGCTGATGACACTCAGGCGATACCGGAAAATCCTTTTCATAACGCGTTCCTTGACGTTTAAAAATAGCAAAGCGCCTTGCAAGCGAGCCTAGCACTCGGAGATCAAAAGCTTAGCCAAAACGGGGGCCAGGGCTGACTTTTTTAAAGCAAAGGCGCTGCAAAAAAGTGCACTCTGACCCCTGTTTTTGACGAAAACCCGGCGCTTCGCAGGCGTCCGCCCTGCCCATCGACCACCGCGCACCCGGTAAGCAGAGCCCAAGCCAGACGAGCGCTTCAATCAAGCGGCGTAAGTGAACCTGACCGTGTTAGCTCTAGCTCTAGCTCTAGCTCGACCCCGTTAGCTCCAATCCATTGACGAACACAAACGGTCCAACACAGTCGAGCAATGCCTCGCGAACGTCCTCAGGAAAGTCGGCCTGGAGCATCGCGTACCTTTCCAATACATACTCTCGGAGCGTTTGCCAACGCGCAGGCGAGGTGCGCGAGGTGGGGCGTGCGATTACGCGTACCACCATCGCGAATACCTTGTCCTCACCCACGGGCACTTCTTCGAACGTAAGGGTGACCTCGGCTTCACTGTCGCCCGTAGCCGTCACCAGCGCCCCCGATTCGTATAGCTTGTCCTCGATGCCCAAGAGTGCATCTCGCACAGACTCGTCAGCCGCTGCCGCCGTAACGTCCATGGGTCTTCTCAACGCGCGGCGAGCAAGCCAACGCTGCGGCTCATTTTCACCCAGTCCCCGGACGTGCGGCCCGGAGCGCCCTTGTTGCGATTGCTTTGCCCCCAAGCCCCAGTGTGGGCTTGCGCCCAGATGGCTACCTTGCGCCCCTCCAATTCAACAGTGAACGCTGCATTGATCGCATCTTCCATGGTGTGGCAGCGTTCCGCCCCGTGCGTCAATCTGCCCTGAGAGGCCGCGACATGAATAGCATTGAAGGTGTTCTTGCCGAGGCAGATGACGAGCTTGGGCGCAACAATCCTGATCTGCGGTAAAGCGAATTCGTTTGCCGCGAGCACGAGATCCGCAAAAGGAAAACGGGCGGATAAGCCGCGGCCCTTGATGAAAGGAAACAAGTTAGTGGCGTAAGTATCTTCCAACTTCAGCCCCATTGCGTCCCTCAATAACCTGTCGAGCGTCCTGTTGGTCGGAAGATTGGGATCGCGCCCCAGTTCACTTGGTCCGCCACTACGCCGCAATGCATTATCCGAACTCCAGTCCTGGAGCATAATCATCACGTCTGCGTTGATGTTATGCGCGCCCTTGGAATAGGGAGAGACAAAATTGCAATCCCTGTCAAAAGCACCGTCGGCGTAATCGGCCAGCCGCGCATATTGCGGAAGGATGTCGGGCTGGCGCCTCTTTTTAACGAGCTCCAACAGCTTTTCATGCTTGTTCAACGTTCCACCCCTGTTGCGCTGAAAGTCTTATGAATACCCCGTAAGTCAGAATCACTGCCGAAGGCCAGAAAAGTGAACCTGACTCCGTTTTGAGCAGAGCCCAAGCCAGGCGACCGCTTCAATCATGCGGCATAAGTTAACCCGACCCGGTTAACTTGCGGTCTTGACTCCTCTGTTAAGCGGAGTACTTAAGAACGACATTCTCGATTAGGTCGATGATAAAATCGGTCGCCTTGACCTCCGAAATCGAAACATTCGCGGGATGTGCGGCGCTGTTTCGGATACCGAGCTTCGTATCAAGGATCTTCCGCACATCGTTCGAGATTACCTTCGAGGCTCGGAGTAACTCGATTAGCTTCACTTCCTTAGAGATCTCTGCAAAGTCGTCGATATTCGTAATTGCTGAAAGCTTCACGCCTTTGTCGGCAACTAGAGCAGCGTTGAATTCGCTGAGCTTGTGCTTGAGGACGTGCTGATAAAGATGGCTAAGACTGAGAAGCCATGTCATCAAGATCGCCGCCCTCCGAGCACCGATCTCATAGCAGTCGATCGCTTCTTGGAGGAAAGATCGTTCCGTTGGGTCCGAAATCTTCGGGAGAAGATCTCTAAGCAAAATACTTGTTTCGACTTTTGCTGGGCCGGAGTGCAGTTTTTGCTGCACCTCAGTCTGAGCCTCACGTGTCAAGTGATAGCCAGTCTTTGTGCGAATGAAGGACTGCCCTTTCCCTCTCTTGCTCTTTGCGCTTAGCAACGCTCTGATATTCGAATAGGGTGGAATGCGAAGTTTTGCAAAGCACTCGTCAACCTTAGTCGCAGTCGTGTCGCCCTGTCCCTCGATGACCGTAAGGTAGTAGGCAAAGTAGCTCACGAGTTCCGACTTAGTCCTTTGCCCGACATCGGGAATCTGCGCAGCAAAGGCCTCGAGTTTTGACGTCATTACTTAGCGGCCTTCTTAGGGAAGTCGTGGAGCATGTAGTTCTCGCCCGGTGTCGTGACACGAATATCATCCATGTCCGACGTGTCGAGCCAGCCCTTTCTCTTTGCCGTGTTAAATGCGCTTTGGCGAAGTGCGCCAGGAACTTTCGCTTCCACGGCGCGGTAGCATGTATAGAGATGTGCTGGCGTGATGCCCGTGATTCCCAGCTTATGCTGCATGAAGTAGACGAAAATTAGGTTGTGGTCCGGAGCAGTCTTGACTTCATATTTCGCGAAGAAGTCCCTTAGTCGACCGTGCGTTGGGCTCGTCAGGTTCAAATCCTTAACGACCGAGTAGCTTTCCTTACTACCCTTGCTCTTCACTTTTGTTTTCTTCGCGGCTGAGCCTAAGGGTTGCTCACCAAGAACATCTTTAACTTCGGAGCGATCGTGTCCACCTCCCGCTCCTTCGCCGGATGGCGATCGTTGGCCTGCGTCGCTGGGGATCCGATCCTTGAAGTCGTCGTAGATTGCCCGGACAAAAGCTTCCGAGCCTTCCACATCGATGATTCCTTTAGAAAGATCTATATGTAGCTTCACCTGACTCATGTTTGCCCCCTACGAGCTTCCCTTGCCGAAACTGAGACGGTGGATGCTGAACATACCGCAGCGTGAAACGCGCTGCATGATCAAAGGCTGGTCATGGGCAGGCTGTCAGGGTGCACGCGTCCAAGGACTCCTGCCTGCCAAGTGTCATCCGCTTGAGTTTGAGACAGCTGTAGACCGTAACATGGGATTTTCAATCCCCTGCTACAGCGCCTAAATCATCGGCAACTTCAACCCCTGCTCCCGCGCCCAGTCCACCGCCACCTCATACCCCGCATCCGCATGCCGCATCACCCCTGAAGCAGGATCATTCCACAACACCCGCGAAATCCTCTCATCCGCCTCTTTCGACCCATCGCAAACAATCACCACCCCCGAGTGCTGCGAATACCCCATCCCCACCCCACCCCCATGATGCAGCGACACCCACGTCGCGCCGCCGGCCACGTTCAACATCGCATTGAGCAACGGCCAATCCGACACCGCATCCGAACCGTCCTTCATCGCCTCGGTCTCCCGGTTCGGTGACGCCACCGAGCCCGAATCCAGATGATCGCGTCCGATCACCACCGGCGCCTTCAGCTCGCCGTTGCGCACCATGGCGTTGAACGCCAGCCCGAGCTTGTCACGCAGGCCCAGCCCCACCCAGCAGATGCGCGCCGGCAGGCCCTGGAAGCTGATGCGTTCGCGGGCCATGTCCAGCCAGCGGTGCAGGTGGGCGTCGTCGGGGATCAGCTCCTTCACTTTTTGGTCGGTCTTGTAGATGTCTTCCGGGTCGCCGGAGAGCGCCACCCAGCGGAACGGGCCGATGCCGCGGCAGAACAGCGGGCGCACGAAGGCGGGCACGAAGCCGGGGAACGCGAACGCGTCGGCGCAGCCTTCGTCTTTGGCCATCTGGCGGATGTTGTTGCCGTAGTCGAAGGTGGGGATTCCCTTAGCGTGGAAGGCGAGCATGGCCTCCACGTGCACCTTCATCGACTGCTTGGCGGCCTTGGCGGTGCCGGCCGGGTCGCTCTTGCGGCGCTCGAACCACTGCTCCACCGTCCAGCCCTGCGGCAGGTAGCCGTTGACGGGGTCGTGCGCGCTGGTCTGGTCGGTGACGGCATCGGGGCGCACGCCGCGCTTGACCAGTTCCGGCAGCACATCCGCGGCGTTGCCAAGCAGCGCGATGGATTTGGCTTCGCCGGCGGCGGTGTATTTGGCGATGCGCGCCAGCGCGTCGTCGAGGTCCGTGGCCTGCTCGTCGACGTAGCGGGTCTTCAGGCGGAAGTCGATGCTCTTCTGCTGGCACTCGATGTTGAGGCTGCTGGCGCCGGCCAGGGTGGCGGCCAGCGGCTGCGCGCCGCCCATGCCGCCCAGGCCCGCGGTGAGGATCCACTTTCCGGTGAGGTTGCCGCCGTAGTGCTGGCGGCCCATCTCCACGAAGGTTTCGTAGGTGCCCTGCACGATGCCCTGCGAGCCGATGTAGATCCAGCTGCCGGCGGTCATCTGGCCGTACATCATCAGGCCCTTCTTATCGAGCTCGTTGAAGTGCTCCCAGGTGGCCCAGTGCGGCACCAGGTTGGAGTTGGCGATGAGCACGCGCGGCGCGTCGGCGTGGGTGCGGAACACGCCCACCGGCTTGCCGGACTGCACCAGCAGGGTCTCGTCGTCGTTGAGTTCGCGCAGGCTACGCAGGATGGCGTCGAAGCACTCCCAGTTGCGCGCGGCGCGGCCGATGCCGCCGTACACCACCAGCTCGGCCGGGTTCTCGGCCACCTCGGGGTCGAGGTTGTTCTGCAGCATGCGGAACGGCGCCTCGGTGAGCCAGCTCTTGCAGCTGAGCTCGGTGCCGCGCGGCGCGCGGATGGTGCGGGTGGTGTCGATGCGGGTGGGGGCGTTCATGGGCGTGCAACCAGCCAAAGGGAAAACCCGATTGTGGCGAGCGCGTTCACATGCGGAAAGCGGCAGTGCGGCATCGGCAGCGACCGCAGCCATGCCGCAGCCATGCCGCAGCCATGCCGCAGCACGATCGGCCATGATGCGCAGCCATGTCCGTGACCCCTGCCCGCCCGCCCATGCCAACTCGCCGGCTTGCCGCCGCGGGCGAGGTGCTGGCGGCCTTCGTGATGCTGGGGCTCACCTCGTTCGGTGGCCCGGTGGCGCACATCGGCTATTTCCGTCGCACGTTCGTGCAGCGGCGGCGCTGGCTGGATGAAGAACACTTCGGCCAGCTGCTGGCGCTGAGCCAGTTTCTGCCGGGGCCGGCGAGCAGCCAGCTCGGCTTTTCGATCGGCCTGCTGCGTGCGGGGTGGCTGGGCGGAGTGGCCGCGTTTGTGGGCTTTACGCTGCCCTCGGCGCTGGCGATGTTCGCGTTTGCGCTGGCCAGCCGCACGCTGGACGACGCGTGGGGGCTGGCGCTGCTGCACGGGTTGAAGCTGGTGGCGGTGGCGGTGGTGCTGCACGGCGTGCTGGGCATGGGGCGCACGCTTGCGCCGGACGGGCCACGTCGCGCCATGGCACTGGCCGCCGCGGCACTGACGCTGTGGAGCGGCGCGGCGTGGATGCAGCTGGTGGTGGTGGCGAGCGGCGCGCTGCTGGGGCCGTGGCTGTGCCGCGACGTGACGGCGCGACAGGGCGAAACGTTTGCGCTGGGCTACGGCCACCGTGCGGGCACGTGGCTGCTGGGCGTGTTCGTGCTGGGGCTGGGCACGGCCCTGCTGATGCCCGGGCTGCCGCCGCTGGGGCGAGTGGCGGCGGCGTTCTATCGCGCCGGTGCGCTGGTGTTCGGTGGCGGCCACGTGGTGTTGCCGCTGCTGAAGACGGCAGTGGTGGATGCGGGCTGGCTGGACAACGCCACTTTTCTCGCCGGCTATGGCGCCGCACAGGCGGTGCCGGGGCCGATGTTTTCGCTGTCGGCGTTTCTCGGTGCGCGGCTGCCCGGCGACATGGGCGGCGTAGCCGGCGCACTGGTGGCGCTGGCAGGCATCTTTGCGCCGGGATTGTTGCTGGTATCGGGAACGCTGCCGTTCTGGCGCACGCTGGGCCAGCGTACCGACGCGACGCGCGCGCTGGCGGGCGTGAATGCCGTGGTGGTTGGCCTGCTCGCTGCGGCGCTGGTGAACCCGGTCGCCATCGGCGCGATCCGCGGCGTGGCGGACGTACTGATCGCGCTGATGGCGTTTGCGCTGCTGCGTGCCCGGTGGCCCGCGCTGCTGGCGGTGGCGTGGTGCGTGCTGGCGGCGATGGCGCCGCTGGCGCTGGGCGTGCGATGAGTGGCGTTACACCAGCGCCAGCCAGCCCGCGTGCAATGCCAGCACCACCACGCTTATCCCCAGGCGCATGCGCCGGTACGGCGCGGTCCACAGCGGATCGCGCTGGTCGATCACCAGCCAGATCGCGAAGCCGGCGGCGAGCAGCGCCAGCGCATACAGCGGCGCGTGCAGCAGGAGCAGTGCGGAGAAGCCGATCAGGCTGGGCATCACCGCCTCCACGAAGCGAAGCGGCGACACGCCGCCCGCCAGCCCGCGGCCCCAGCGCGCGCCGCCGAGAAAGCTCAGGATCACCGCGCCGTAGGAGACGAACACCGCAGCCGCAAAGCCCGCCCACGCCGGCCACACGAACGCGGCGACCAGCGCCAGTGCGAACGGCAGCACGCCGCTCCAGCCCAGCACGAGCATGCCGCGCGGCAGTGGCGGATTGAGGCGGTCGGTCATGGCGTGGCTCCTTCGCCGGCACCGCGCCGGCAGCGGGGCGATGATGGCGCAAGCGCGCGGGTGGCCCAAGCGGTCACGCTGTCGCGGCGGCGCGCCTGGCCGCGCTGGCGCGGTGGGCGCATCATCGGGCGCTGACCTGTCGACGGAGAACGCCATGACCACCAGGGTGCTGGGTATCGATCTGCACGACGCCGGCCGCGACGGCGTGTATCGCGTGGACCCGGACGACCCGGTGACGCTGGCCGCTGATGCCGAACGCGCCGGCCTGCTGCTGACGCGGGTGGACCTGCGCGGCTGCGCCGACGTGGCGGCGGTGGTGCAGCGGATTGCCGCGAGCGCCGGCTTGCCGGCGGGCGCGATGGAGTCGTGGCTGCAGCTGGACGGCGCACTGCGCGCGCACGGTGGCGACGATGCCGGGCGCGTGCTGCTGATCGACCACGCGGTGGATCTCAGCCGCGCCGCGCCGGTGGTGTACGCCGCCACCCGCGATGCGCTCACCGCGATGGCGCAGGCCTGGCACGCGCGGGGCACGCCGTTCTTCGTGTTCATGGCGTTTCCGGACAACGAGACCCGCGACGCCGCGATCGACGCCTGAGCGGCCGCGCATCGCCCGGCACTGGCGGCGGCCGCGCGGCGCGCGGATGCTCCGGCGCCTACCGCCCATGGAGCTTGGCCAATGATCCTGCTCGCTGCCCTGCTGATGACCGCGACGGCCGCGCCGTCCCCCGCCTGCCAGGTATGGCAACGCGAACAGGCGTTCGCACGCAGCGTGCGCAGCCACGACGCGGCCGCGTTCCGCACGTTCCTTGCCGATGACGCGGTGTTCGACGTCAACGGTGCGCATCCGGTGCGCGGGGCGGCGGCGATTGCCGCGGCGTGGGCGCCGATCGTGGCCGGCAAGGCCGTGCAACTGGACTGGCAACCGGCGCACGTGGTGCTGAGTGCGGACGGCCGGCTGGCACTGTCCAGCGGCCCATACGTGCTCACCACGCACGGCAAGGATGAAACGGCGCACACCTCGCTCGGGCACTTCAGCACGCTGTGGCGGCGCGGGCGGGACGGGGCGTGGCGGGTGCAGTTCGATGGTGGTGACGAGGGGCGCCTGGCGGCGGCGGCGGAGCTGGCGGCATTTGCGCGGGGCGTGGATGCGCAGTGCCCGCCCGGGCTGTAGTCGGGTGTGGGACGGGCGGCCGGCAGGCCGTTCCGGGACGCTCGAGTTCGGCGCGGGGCGCCCACGCTCAGGGCGCACGGTCGAGAGGTGGCGGCGCCTGACCGGTGCGCACACGCGGTGCAGGCCGGGCAGATCAGCGCGAAGCGCTCAAGCTGGATTGGTCGCCCCGCGCGTGGGTGCACCAAGCCGACGTGGAAGGCTCGCCACGCGTTGAGAAGCCCCTTCCCACAGCCCCGGCATCCCTGTCCGAAAACGGCGAGTCCGGTGGCCGGATGCAGTGCTAGCCTGCCGCCATGTCGCCTGCCGCCCACCCTGCCGCCTTGCCCGATGCGCGCACCTGCGAGCAGGCGCGCCTGAGCCGCGATGCGCGCTTCGACGGGCTGTTCTTCACCGCCGTCACCAGCACCCGCATCTACTGCCGCCCGGTGTGCCCGGCGCCATCGCCCAAGCCGGGCAACGTGCGCTACTACGCCAGCGCGGCGGCGGCCGAGGCGGCGGGTTTTCGCCCCTGCCTGCGCTGCCGGCCCGAGCTGGCGCCGGGCACCAGCGCATGGCGCCACGGAGAACACCTGGTGAGCCGCGCGCTGGACTGGATCGAGGCGGGCCTGCTGGCCGATCACTCGCTGGAAGAACTGGCCGCGCGCGTGGGCGTGAGCGCGCGGCAGCTGCGCCGGCTGTTCGTGGAGCATCTGGGCGCGCCGCCGATCGACGTGCACACCACGCGGCGGCTGTTGTTCGCCAAGCAATTGCTGACCGAGACCGCGCTGCCGGTCACCGAAGTGGCGCTGGCAGCGGGCTTCGGCAGCCTGCGCCGGTTCGACGCCGCATTCGCGCAGGCCAACCGCATCACGCCGCGCGAGCTGCGCCGGCAGCCGCGCGCCGGTGGCGGCGATGCGCTGGTGCTGCGGCTTGGCTATCGCCCGCCGTATGACTTCGACGCGCTGCTGACGTTTCTGCGCACCCGCGCGCTGCCGGGCGTGGAGCAGGTGGACGCGCACGCCTATGCCCGCGTGTTCGGCAGCGCGGATGCACCGGGCTGGTTGCGGCTGAGCGCGTGGCCGGGCGACGAGCACGCGCTGAAGCTGGAAGTGCACGCGCCCCAGCCCGCGCAACTGCTGCCGGTGGTGACGCGGCTGCGGCGGATGTTCGACCTGGACGCGGACCCGGCAACAATCAGCGCCACGCTGCAGGCGCACCCGGTGCTGCGGCCGCTGCTGCGCAAGCGGCCCGGCTTGCGCCTGCCCGGCGGCTGGGACGGATTCGAGATCGCGGTGCGCGCGGTGCTCGGCCAGCAGGTGAGCGTGGCGGCTGCGCGCACGCTGGCGTCGCGCATCGTGCAGCGCTGGGGCGAGCCGCTGGCGGGGCCCACCCTGCCCGGGCTGGACCGGCTGTTCCCCACGCCCGCGCGGCTGGTCGACGCGGACCTGCGCGACATCGGCGTGACCGGCGCCCGCGCCGACACCATCCGCGGCGTGGCGCGTGCACTGCTGGAGGGCCGGGTGGACTTTCGCAGCGGCCAGTCGATGGAGGAATTCGTGGCGCGCTGGGTGGCGCTGCCGGGCATCGGCGAATGGACCGCGCACTACATGGCGATGCGTGCGCTGAGCCATCCCGATGCGTTTCCCGCGGCGGACCTGATCCTGCGCCGGGTCGCCGCCGGCGACGGCGATCCGCTGAGCACGCGCGCGCTGATCGCCGTGGCCGAGGCGTGGCGACCGTGGCGCGCCTATGCGGTGATGCACCTGTGGCGCAGCGCCAGCGATGCCGCGCCCGCCGCGCGCGCCGCACCTCGAAAAAACACGGCCGCACGGAGCGCCCCATGAGCACGGCGATCTGGCACGACACCATGGATTCGCCGATCGGCCCGCTGCGGCTGGCGGCGGACGCGCGCGGGCTGCGCCAGGTCTGGTTTGCCCGCGACGGCCAACCGCACGCGGTGCCGCCGCACTGGCAGCACGCGCCGGACGCGCTGCGCTTTGCGCGGGTGCAGCTGCAGGAATATTTCGACGGCACGCGGCGCGCGTTCTCGCTGCCCTTGCATCCGCTGGGCACACCGTTCCAGCAGGAGGTGTGGCGTGCGCTGGCGGAGATTCCCTACGGCCAGACGATCAGCTACGGCGAACTGGCCCGGCGCATCGGCAGCCCGGCCGCGGTGCGTGCCGTAGGTGCGGCGAACGGGCGCAACCCGCTGCCGCTGGTGCTGCCGTGCCACCGGGTGATCGGCAGCAATGGCAGCCTCACCGGCTTCGGCGGCGGACTGCCGACGAAGCGCTGGCTGCTGGGGCTGGAGGCACGGGTGGCCGGCGGCGACCTGTTCGGCTGAGCGCCGGCGTTGTCGCGGGCGCGGTGGTGGCCAGCGCAGCGACACGGTGAGCGGCCGCATCCCTCAACAACGGGGCGACGTCCGTACCGGGGCCTGGCACGCGGCGCGACGGCGACGGTCGCGCCGGCAGATCAGTGGCCGGCGTCTTTCGGCTTGCTCGCGGTGCTCTGCGCCGGCACCGGCTGCGGAGTGAGCGCATCGCTGTAGCGCTGCAGGCGGTCGCGCTGGCGCGCCTGGTAGAGACGATCCTGCGCCTGCTTCGCCTGGTCGACCTGCTGGTCGTTTGGGTTGGCGCTGTCGGCCTTGCGGCGGGTCATCTCCAGCGACTGCTGATGCAGCGCATGCTCCACCTGGTTCTTCTGCAGCTGGTCACGCACCTGGCTCTGCTGCACCGCCTGGCGAAAGCGCACCTGCGACGCGGTGGGCTGGATCAGGACAGGCCGGGGCGGCGGTGGCGGGTGGTACTGGCGCGCCGCGGCCAGCGGGCTGAGGGAGGCGGCCACCAGCGCTGCCAGCAGCGCCCCGCCACGTACATTGCGAGATGTCATCGTCACACCTATGCGCGATCATGGCGCGTTGCCATGTTTGAAAAGTCTAGGTCGCACCGTATGAAATTCCTGTTTCGCCTGCTCGCCGGCCCCGTCCTGGGACTGGTCCTCACCGCCTGCGCACACGTTTCGCCCCCGCACTCACCCACTGCCGCCAGCGCAGCGCGCACCGCACCCACGCCGCTGCTGCTGATCTCGATTGACGGCTACCGCTACGACTACCTCGACCGCGGCCTCAGCCCCACCCTGGCCGCGCTGGCGCGCGACGGCGTGCACGCGCAGTCGATGCAGCCCTCCTTTCCGTCGCTGACTTTTCCCAACCACTACACGCTGGTCACCGGGCTGCGCCCGGACCACCACGGCATCGTGCACAACAGCATGCGCGACCCGGCGCTGGGCAGCTTCTCGCTGAGCAACCGCGAGGCCGTCGGCGACGGCCGCTGGTGGGCGCAGGGCACGCCGCTGTGGGAGACCGCCGACCAGCAGGGCCTGCGCACCGCCACCATGTTCTGGCCCGGTTCGGAGGCCGCCATCCGCGGCCACCACCCGGACCTCTGGAAGCCGTACGACGGCAACGTCACCGCCGCGCAGCGGGTAGACCAGGTGCTGGGGTGGCTGGATCTGCCAGCCGCGCAGCGCCCCGCGTTTCTCACCCTGTACTTCGACACGGTGGACCACGCCGGGCACGATTTCGGCCCCGATTCGCCGCAGGTGAACGAGGCGCTGCGCGACACCGACGCGGCGATGGCGCGGCTGGTCGCCGGCCTGCGCCAGCGCCACCTGCTCGAGCACATCAACATCATCACGCTGGCCGACCACGGCATGGCGGAGGTGCCGCCGGGGCACACGGTGCTGATGGACGCGCTGATCCCGCTCGATCACGTACAGAAGGTGACCATGGGCGTGCTGGCCGGCTTCAACCCCAAGCCGGGTTACGACTTCGCCGCAATCGAGGCCCAGCTGGAGCAGCCGCAGCAGCACATGCAGTGCTGGGACAAGACGCGCGTGCCGGCTCGGCTGGCGTACGGCCACAACCCGCGCGTGCCGCAACTGCTGTGCCTGGCCGACGTGGGCTGGACCATCTCCACCCAGGCCTATCTCGACAGCCGCAGCCGCGACCACATGGCGCCCAAGCGCGGCGAGCACGGCTACGACAACGCCGATCCGCGCATGCAGGCGGTGTTCGTGGCCCACGGCCCGGCGTTCCGCGACGGCGTGCGCTTTCATGCGTTCTCGAATGTGGACGTCTATCCGCTGATGGCGCACCTGCTGGGCATCACGCCGGCGCCGAACGATGGCGACTACGCCGCGGTGAAGGGGATGCTGGTGCCGGCGGCGCGGTGAGGAGCGCATCCGTCGGGTGGTGGCGCGCGGGCACGCGCTCACTCTGCGCATCGGATCCGTGATGCGAGGCGCTGACGCCATCCGTGGGTGTGCCGGCGAAGAGCAAAAATGCTTTCACGCCTTCAACGCTCGAGTCACTGCGCCGCAGGTGTGGCGCGTGCGTACGCGTTGCCACACAAAAGCGACATAACCCGGCCTCGGCAGGAGGACGACGCACGTCGCGTTTGCTCCAACGCATTTCCGCGGCCAACCACACTTGCGCGGGCAACCATGGCTTTCCGCGCACGCGGAAATGACGGCAGCGGAGAGTTGGGCGGCTGGCGGCGAAGCACTCAAGGTGGCTCGCGAGCATGCCCACGGATGGACTGCCGACACGCCTGCAGCACCTACGCGTAGCTCGGGGGCCGCAGTAACGGGAGGCGCGGAGGCGGGGCGGCCTTCTCCTGGTTACTTCTCTTTGCTCCGGGCGTGTTGCCCGCCACACGTCGGGCGGCTTTGCCGTTCGTGCCCGTTTCGACGGGCGCGTGGCCACGCAGAGAGATGTGGTTTGCCTTCCGACGGAGGACGAAACGCTTTGGCTCGTGAGCGCGAAGAAAATGGATTCCCGCGTTCGCGGGAATGACGGCACTGGGGCGTCACGCAGAGAGATGTGGTTTGCCTTCCGACGGAGGACGAAATGTTTTGGCTCGTGAGCGCGAAGAAAAATGGATTCCCGCGTTCGCGGGAATGACGGCACTGGGGCGTCACGCAGAGAGATGTGGTTTGCCTTCCGACGGAGGACGAAACGCTTTGGCTTGTGAGCGCGAAGAAAAATGGATTCCCGCGTTCGCGGGAATGACGGCACTGGGGCGTGCGGTCAGCTGCGTTGGCGCGTGGGCGTGGGCGTGGGCGTGGGCGCGGGGCGCGGGGTGCGGGGTGCGAGGCCGGCGTACAGCCTGGTCCTCGATCCCGCCACAGGCACATTCCCTCAGGGCATCGCGCCCTGACTGGCTGGCGTAGGCGGCGTCGCCACGTTGACCAGAGGCGGCACGCGGTAGAGCCGCCAGGCCACCAGTAGCCCGGCCAGCACCAGCAGGCCAACGAACCCCGCCACGCCATGCCACCCGTGCGAGGCGTAGAACAACCCGCCACCGGCGCCGGCCAGGCTCGATCCCATGTAGTAGGAGAACAGGTACATCGACGAGGCCTGCGCCTTCGATGCGCCCGCGCGGCGGCCGACCCAGCTGCTGGCGATGGAGTGGCCACCGAAGAAGCCGAAGGTGATCGCCACGATGCCCAGCACGATCACCCACAACGGCGAGAGCGCAGTCAGCGCCACGCCCGCCAGCATCAGCGCGAACGCCGTCCACAGCACCTTGCGCCGGCCGAGCCTGCCGGCCAGGTGGCCCATCCACGCCGAGCTGAAGGTGCCGATCAGGTACACGCTGAAGATCGCGCCGACCAGCGTCTGGCTCAACGAATACGGCGGCGCGAGCAGGCGGTAGCCGATGTAGTTGTAGACGGTGACGAACGCGCCCAGCAGCAGGAAGCCGCTGGCGAACAGCCACGGCAGCGCGGCGTCGCGGAACATTGCCGCGAAGCGCGCCAGCAGGTGGCGCACGTTGAGTGGCTGGCGCACGAAATGCCGCGACGGCGGAAGGCTGGCCCAGAACAGCAGCGCCGAGACGAAACCGATGCCGCCCACCGTGGCCACGCCCACGCGCCAGCCGAAATGGTCGGCCAGCACGCCGGCCACCAGCCGCCCGCCCATGCCGCCGATGGCGTTGCCGGCGATGTACAGGCCCATGCCCAGGCCGATGGAATCGGCGTGCATCTCCTCGCTGAGATAGGTCATCGCCACCGCGGGCAGGCCGCTCAGCGTGAGCCCCAGCAGCGTGCGCAGCACCAGCAGCATGTGCCAGTCCGGCACCAGCGCGGTGGCCAGCACCAGCACCGCCGAGGACAGCAGCGACGCGGCCATCACCGACTTGCGCCCCACCGCGTCGGACAGCGCGCCGGCAAACAGCATGGCCACCGCGAGCACGCCGGTGGTGAGCGACAGCGACAGCGCGCTGGCCGCCGCGCTCACTCCGTAGTCGCGGCTGAACTCCGGCATCAACGGCTGCACGCAGTACAGCAGGCCGAAGGTGGCCAGGCCGGCGGCGAACAGCGCCAGGTTGGTGCGCCGGAACGCCGGCGTGCCGTGGCGGATCGCCTCGGGTGCGGGCCCGGCAGTTGCGGGCGTGGTCGCGGCGGCGGGCCGGCGGGAGGAATGCATGGGTGGGGAACACGACCGGCGCAGACGGATGCGCTGCCCGCCCATGGTAGCGGCGCGGCACCGCCCGCTCAGCCCGGCGGGGGTGGGCGATCCAGCGGCAGGCGCATCTGCACGGCCAGTCCGCCGCCCGCGGCGTTGGCCGCCTCGACCCGGCCGCCGTGCACCCGCATGACCCGCTGCACGATGCCCAGGCCCAGACCCAGGCCGTCGGCACTGGCCGCGTTGCTGCCGCGGAAGAACGGCCGGAACAGCGAGGCCAGTTCGTCGTCGGGCACGCCCGGGCCGTGGTCGCGGATGGACACCACCGCGCCGTCGCCGTCGGCGGCACCGTGGTCGGTGGCCACGTCGATCCGCACATCGCTGCCGGGCGGGCTGAACTTGATCGCGTTGCCGATCACGTTGTCGATCGCCCGCTCCAGCAGTTGCGCGCTGCCGCGCACCGGCACCGGTGCCTCCGCGTGCAGCACCAGCGCAATCTGCCGCTCGCGCGCCTGCAGCGTGGCGCGCTCGACGCCCTCGCGCGCCAGCGCCGCGAGATCGAGTCGCTCCGTTTCCATCCCCGGCAGGCCGCCTTCGAGGCGGGACAGCGCGAGCATTTCACCGGTGAGGCGATCCAGCCGCGCGATCTCCTGCTCGGCGCGCTCGAAGTAGCCGGCCGCCTCGGCGGCGTCGGTGCTGCGCTGGGCAAAGTCCAGCAGCAGCTGCAGCCGCGCCAGTGGCGAGCGCAGCTCGTGCGAGAGGTCCTGCAGCACGCCGCGGTCGTGCGCGACCAGCGCCTCGATCCGCTCGGCCATCGCGTCGAAGTCGCCGGCCAGCAGCGCCAGCTCGTCGCGCGCCGAGCCTTTCCAGCCGACCCGGGCGGACAGCTCGCCGGCGGCCATCCGGCGCGTCGCCGTGCGCAATGCCGCCACCGGCCGCGCCACGCTGCGCGCCACCCAGCCGCCGATCAGCGCGATCAGCACCAGCGACAGCAGCGCCTGCACCACCAGCAGGATGGTCTGCCGGCTGCGCTGGTGCAGCCGCGTGTGGGTGCGGCTGAGCGCCACCAGCTGGCGGCTGCGGCCGTCCTCGCCGGTGATCTGCTGCACGGCGAGATAAAGCCCGCGGCGCGGTTGCACCACCACGTCGTGGCCGGCACCAAGCCAGGTCGGCAGGTCACGAAGGAGCGGTGGCGGCAGGCGCATCGGCCCGAGCGGGCGGCCGTTCTCGAACAGCGTGGCCTCGATGCCGTCCTGCCGCTCGCGCTGGCGCCACGCCTCCAGCGCGGCGGTGCCGCCATCGCGATAGGCGCGGTCGGCGTCCTGCGCCAGCGCATCCCAGTTGATCTCCACCGCGGTGGTGTATTCGATGAACTGCTTGGCCAGCGCGCCCCCGGCCACCAGCACCACCAGGTTGGCCAGGCAGAAGCCGACCAGCAGGCGCCAGAACAGCGGGCCGCGGAACGGATTCACGGCGCACCCGCCAGCAACAGGTAACCGGAGCCGCGCACGGCGTCGATGCGTGGCGCGCGGTCGGAGGCTTCGGCGAGCTTGTGCCGCAACCGGCTCACGTGGACGTCGATGCTGCGGTCGAAGCGTTCCAGTTCGCGCCCCAACGCCAGGCGCGTGAGCGTCGCCTTGTCCACCACCTCGCCGCTGCGCTGGGCCAGCGCCAGCAGCAGCGTGAACTCCGCGCCGGTGAGGCTGAGCTCGCGCTCGTCGACAAACGCCTGGCGATCGCCCGGCTGCAACCGCAGCAGCCCGACCTGCACGTTGGCGGCCGCCTCGGGCGTGTGCCGGCGCAGCTGGGCACGCACGCGGGCGAGCAGTTCGCGCGGCAGGCACGGCTTGGCGAGGTAGTCGTCCGCACCCAGCTCCAGCCCGATCACGCGGTCCACCGGTTCGCCGCGCGCCGACAGCATGATCACCGGCAGGCGCTGACGCTGGCGCAGCTCGCGCAGGGTATCGAGGCCGTCGCGGCCGGGCATCATCACGTCCAGGATCAGCAGGTCCGGGCGCTGGGCTGCGTCGCGCAGACGCGCCAGCGCGGCCTCGCCGTCGTGCACCACGTCCACGGCAAAGCCCTCGCGCTGCAGGTATTCGGCCAGCAGTGCGGCCAGGGCACGGTCGTCGTCGGCGATCAGGATTCGTTGCATGGGCTCATTTCAGTGGGACGGCGGCGCGAGCGCCACGGGCTTTACGCATCTTTACCGTGGCGCAAAGAACATACACGCGGGGATGTCGTCCAATGCTCACCGTCCCCACCGCAACAACGAGGTGTCACCCATGCGCAAGACCACGTCCCTCGGCCTGATCCTGGCCTCCGCCCTCACCCTCAGCACCCTGGCCGTGGCCGGCACCGGCGGCGAGAGCCGCGACGGCGGCCGCTTCCACGGTCACCACGGCCGCCACGAAGGCATGCGCCACGCGTTCGCCAAGCTCGACCTCAGCGATGCGCAGAAGGCCAGCATCAAGCAGATCACCCAGGCCAGCCGCGAGCAGAACAAGAGCCAGTGGCAGGCCCTGCGCACGCAGCGCGAGGCGTTCGAATCGCTCACGCCCGACCAGCCCGGCTACCAGGCCGCCGCCGCCCGCCTGGCGCAGGCCGAAGGTGACGCCACCCGCCAGCGCGTGGAGCAGCGCGCGCGCATTCAGGCGCAGGTGTACGCGGTGCTGACGCCCACCCAGAAAGCCAAGCTGCTGGCCATGCGCACGGAGCGCCAGGCACGGCGCGAACAGTGGCAGCAGTTCCGGCAGAGCCATCCGCTGCCGGCGACGGACAGCGCGCAGTAAGTCGGCGCGCGGCGCGGGGCATGGACGCTCCCGCAACGCACGCAAGGCAGGTGAGTGATTGAGGCGTCGGCCGCTGCCGGCGCCTTTTTTCTGCACGCGATGGCGCGACATTCACCGGTGGGACACGACACTGCGGCGTCCGCTTGTCTCTGGAGGTCACGCACGATGCGCCCACGTCGTCTTCTGATTCCGCTGCTGGTTCTGCTCGCCGGCTGCCAGCACGGGCCGCCCGCCGGACCAGACACGGAGCACGCCCCGGCGGCGCCCGCCACTACGCCGCCCGCCGATGCACCCGACTTCGTCGATGACGCACTCGGGCTGTCGCTCACGGCGCCAGCGGGCATGCAGCTCCGGCACGATTTCCAGCGCAGCTACCTCGGCAACGGCGAGTGGAAAACCTATGCCGGCCCCCACAGCAACGGCTCGCCGCGGGTGGCGCTGGTGAAGGACGGCTCCGGCCATCTGCTGGCGGCCGAGCTGCGCATCGGCACCAGCGACGAGCCGACGGCCGTGGCGCGGTGCCGCAAGCTGCCGGACAGCGCCGAGCCGGGCAGCGTGACGCAGGTGACGCTCGACGGCGTGCCGTTCGTCCGCTTCCGTGCGGCCGATGCCGCGATGAGCCACTTCATGCAGGTGCAGTCGTATCGCACGGTGCGGGCGGGCCAGTGCGTGGCGATCGACCTGCTGGTGTACGGCACCCGGCCGGAGGTTTACGACCCGCCGCGATCCGCTCCCTTCACCCAGGCGCAGGCGTGGTCAGCGCTGCACGCTGCCCTCGCCAGCCTGCATTGGGCGCACCGAGCCGGCGCGCGAACGGGCGCTCAGCGGTAGCGCCAGTGGCCTTGTACCCAGACATGCGGCCGCGCCCAATGGCCCGGCACCCACGCGCGCGCATGGCCGTGCGCAGGCACCACGACGCAGCCGGCGAGCGAGCCGAGGCCGCCGACGAGGGCGGCGGCGAGAAGAAGACGAGAGCAGCGGAGCATGGCGGGAATCCTTGCAGATGGGTGCTGCAGGAAACGCCTCGCACGATCTCCGGCTGACTGCGCCCGGGCACGCGTTCAGAACCCAGACAGCGAAGCGGCTCAGCCCCGCGCAAGCCGCTCGACCACCCGGCGATAGCGCGCGGCGATGCGCGCCTCGTCGTGATGGTGGAAGTCGCGCACCACCCAGCGGCCACCGCACATCACGTGGCGCACCAGCGGCGTGTTGCCGGCGAACAGCAGGCTGTCCATCACCGCCGCTGCTTCGCGGGCGGCGAGCAGCGGCGCGTCTTCGTCCAGCACCAGCAGGTCGGCGCGATGATCCGGCGCCAGCTCGCCCAGCGGCAGCCCGGACGCGGCCGCACCGCCGGCGAGCCCGCCCTGCCACAGCGTCTGCCCGACGCTGTCGCCCTCGCGGCGCGCCGCGATGTTGCGGTGCTGGGTGGCCAGGCGCTGGCCGTACTCGAGCCAGCGCAGTTCCTCCACAGGCGATACCGAGATATGCGAGTCCGAACCGATGCCCCAGCGACCGCCGGCATCCAGGTAGTCGGCCAGCGGGAACAGGCCGTCGCCGAGATTGGCCTCGGTGGTGGGGCACAGGCCCGCGACCCCACCGCTGCGCGCCAGGCGCGATGCTTCGTGGCCACTGAGGTGGGTGGCGTGCACCAGGCACCAGCGCGCATCGACGTCGGCGTGATCGAGCAGCCATTCCACCGGCCGGGCGCCGCGCAGGTTGAGGCAGTCCTGCACTTCGCCGAGCTGTTCGGCGATGTGGATGTGGATCGGGCCGGTCTGCGCCGCGCCGGTGGCCAGCAGCGTGCGCATCGCCGTTTCCGGCACCGCGCGCAGCGAGTGCAGCGCGATCCCCACGCGCAGGCCCGGCCCCTGATGCGCGCCCAGCGACTCGAGCAGGCGCACGTAGTCGGACACCTCCGCATGGCCAAAGCGCCGCTGGCGCGGTGCCAGCGCGCGGCCGTCGAAACCGCCGGTCATGTACAGCACCGGCAGCAGGGTCAGCGCGATGCCGGCCTCCTGCGCCGCGGCGATCAGCGCCAGCGACATCGCCTCGCGCTGCGCGTACGGCGTGCCGTCGCTCTGGTGGTGCAGGTAGTGGAATTCGCACACCTGGGTGTAGCCGGCCTTGAGCATCTCCACGTAGAGCTGCGCGGCGATCGCCTGCAGCGACTCCGGATCGAGCGCGGCGGCGAACGCGTACATGGCCTCGCGCCAGGTCCAGAAGCTGTCGTCGCTGGGGCCTCGCCGCTCGGCCAGCCCGGCCATGGCGCGCTGGAACGCGTGCGAGTGCAGGTTGGGCATGCCCGGCAGCACCCGTGCACCGAGGCGCTCGCAGGTGCCGGGACGCGGCTCCTGCAGCTGGCCGTCTGCCGCCACGGCGATACGCGCATCGGCATGCCAGGCGCCGTCGCGCCAGAGATGGCCGGCATCGAACAGGCGGGTCGGCGTCGAGGTCATCAGTGGCTCCTGCCTTGAAAGCGCGCAGTGTATTTGACCGGGGCTTCAAGCTGACTGATGCATACTTGGGAAATGGCCAAGAAAATGCTGGAAAACACGCCCCGTCTCCTGCTGCGGCAGGCCGTTCCCGCCGATGTGCCGCAGCTGGTCGACCTGACCGCCCGCATCTACTCCACCGAGTGGGGCCACTCCGCCGAAATGCTGCGCTCCCAGCAGACGCACTTTCCGGAAGGCCAGTTCGTGGTGGAGTACGAGGGCAAGGTGGTCGGCTATTGCGCGACCTTCCGCATCGATGAAGCGACCGCGCTGGCGCCGCACACGTGGGCGCAGATCACCGGCGGCGGCATGGGCTCGCGGCACAAGGCTGACGGCGACTGGCTGTACGGCATGGAAGTGGTGGTGCACCCGGACTACCGCGGCATGCGCATCGGCCAGCGCCTGTACCAGGCGCGCAAGCGGCTTTGCACCGACCTGAAGCTGCGCGGCATCGTGTTCGGCGGCCGCATCCCGGGCCTGGCCAAGGCGATGCCGCGCTACGGCAGCGCCGAGGCCTACGTGCAGGCGGTGATCGAGGGCAAGCGTCGCGACCTCACGCTCAGCTTCCAGCTCAACAACGACTTCGAGGCGATCGGTCTGCTGCGCGCCTACGTGCCGTCGGACTACGACTCGCTCGGCTACGCCGTGCACCTGGTGTGGCGCAACCCGCAGCTGCACGACCATCCGGACACGCCTTCGATCACCTCGCACCAGAGCCTGCCCGACTCGGTGCGGGTGGCGTCGGTGCAGTACTTGCAGCGCAAGATCAAGTCGTTCGAGGAGTTCGCCACCCAGGTGGAGTACTTCACCGACATCGCCGCGGACTACAACGCCGATTTCGTCACCTTTCCCGAGCTGATCACGCTGCAGTTGCTGTCGATCGAGAACACCGAGCTGTCGCCGGTGGAGTCGATCCGCAAGCTGAGCCAGTACACGCCGCAGGTCAAAGCGCTGTTCAGCCGTCTGGCCGTCCATTACAACATCAACATCATTGGCGGCACGCACCCCACCGAGCAGGACAACGGCGACATCCACAACGTCTGCTACGTCTGCCTGCGCGACGGCTCGATCCACGAGCGCGAGAAGCTGCACCCCACGCCGAGCGAGCGCAACGTGTGGAACATCACCGGCGGCGAGAGCGCGGCGACGATCCAGACCGACTGCGGCCCGATCGGCGTGATGATCTGCTACGACTCGGAGTTCCCCGAGGTAGCCCGCCACCTCACCGACCAGGGCGCGCTGATCTTGTTCGTGCCGTTCTGCACCGATGTACGCGAGGGCTACCTGCGGGTGCGCTACTGCTCGCAGGCCCGCGCGATCGAGAACCAGGTGTACGTGGTGATGTCGGGCAACGTGGGCAACCTGCCCGGCGTCAACAACTTCGACATCCAGTACGGGCAGAGCTGCATCCTCACGCCGAGCGATTTTCCGTTCGCCCGCGACGGCATCGCCGCCGACTCCACGCCGAACATCGAGACGGTGCTGTTCGCCGACCTGCGGCTGGAGAGCCTGGCCCGCGCGCGCAATGCCGGTGCGGTGCAGAACCTCAAGGACCGTCGCTACGACTTGTACGAGACGCGCTGGCATCCGCACCCGCGCTGACGGGCGCGGGGCGAGGTCTGCGATAATGCCCGGATGACAGACCCGACCCCGCCTTCCACGCGCTCGTCCAACCCCCGTCTGCAGGCCCTGCTGGGTCACGAATTCTTCGCGCCGGCGCAGTGGAAACGCCGCCTCGCCTTGTGGGTGGGGGCGATCATGGTGGCACTGGCCGCGATCGTGTTCGCCAAGGCGAGCGACTGGTCGTACCACCTGTTCCAGCTGATCCTCGGCTACGGCGCGTGGATTCCGCTGATCCTCACGCCGCTGGTCTTTGCCGGCCTGGCCTGGGCGACCGAGGGCCGCCTGCGCGCCACCCGCGGCAGCGGTATCCCGCAGGTGATCGGCACGCTGCACATCGAGGACGAGACGTTCCGCGCGCGCATGCTCGCTTTGCCGATCGCGGTGGGCAAGATGGTGCTCACGCTGGTGGCCCTGGCGGTGGGCGCGTCGATCGGTCGCGAGGGGCCCACGGTGCACGTGGGCGCCGGCCTGTTCTACACGCTGGGTCGGCGCTTCGGCTTCACCGACCCCAAGGCGGCCTCGCGCTTCATTCTCGCCGGCGGCGCCTGCGGCATCGCGGCCGCCTTCAACACCCCGCTGGCCGGCGTGGTGTTCGCGATCGAGGAACTGGCCGGCACCTTCGAACACCGCTTCAGCGGCCTGCTGCTCACGGCGGTGATCGTGGGCGGCGTGGTCTCGCTCGGCATCGTGGGCAACTACGCGTACTTCGGCGAGGTGCAGGCGAGCCTGCCGCTGGGACACTCCTGGCTGGCGGTGTTGCTGACCGGCGTCATCTGCGGCCTGCTGGGCGGCCTGTTCGCGCGCCTGATCCTGCTCAGCCGGCGCGGGCCGCTGGCGCAGATCGGGCGCCTGCGTTCGCGGGCGCCGGTGGTGTTTGCCGCCGGCTGCGGCCTGGCGCTGGCAGTGATCGGCCTGCTCACCCACAACAACGTCTACGGCACCGGCTACGACCAGGCCCGCGCGTTCGTGCAGGAGGCCGCGGTCACGCCCGGCCATGCGTTCGGCATCGCCAAGCTGCTGGCCAACGTGGTGTCGTACTGGGCGGGCATCCCCGGCGGCATCTTTTCGCCCGCGCTGGCCGTGGGTGCCGGCATCGGCCACAACATTGCCTATTTCCTGCCGAGCATCCCGCCCGGCACGGTGGTGCTGCTGGGGATGAGCGCCTACCTGTCGGGGGTGACCGGCGCGCCGCTGACCTCGGCGGTGATCGCCATGGAGCTGACCGACAACCAGGAGATGGTGATTCCGATCATGGCCGCATGCCTGCTGGCGCGTGCGGCCGCGTCATTGTTCTGCCCGACGCCGGTGTACAAGGATTTCGCCGAGCGCATGGTGCAGGACTTCGAGCACCAGCAGGCCACCCGCGCCGGGCGCGACGCAGAGGTCGCCGAACAGGCTGCGGTAAGCGAGCCGGTGGATCTGGCCGACGAGACTGCCCAGCCGCCCGAGCCGACCGAGTCCTCCCCGGCCGGGAGCACCAGTGCGTTCGACGAGCCTTCCGGGCCCGCCGACGACGATCCCCGCCGAGGTGCCTGAGATGGGTGCGCACGACCTGCGGGCGGCACCATGACGTTACCGCGCTGGGATCTCCTGCTGGCCGACGCCACCCTCGCCACGCTCGCCGGCGAGCAGCCGTTCGGCCTGATCGAGCGCGGCGCACTGGCCGTGCACGAGGGCCGGATCGCCTGGGTCGGCGCCATGGACCAGCTGCCCGCCGCGCCAGCCGCGCTGGCTCGCGCGGTCCAGTCGGTCGGCAACCGGCTGCTCACCCCGGGGCTGATCGACTGCCACACGCACCTGGTATTCGGCGGCGACCGCGCGGACGAGTTCGACCAGCGCCTCAACGGCGCCAGCTACGAACAGATCGCCCGAGCCGGCGGCGGCATCGCCTCCACCGTGGCGGCGACCCGCGCCGCCAGCGCCGAGACGCTGCTGGCACAGGCCTTGCCGCGGGCCCGGGCGCTGCAGGCCGATGGCGTCACCACGCTGGAGATCAAGTCTGGCTACGGGCTCTCGCTGGACGCGGAGCGGCGGATGCTGCAGGTGGCCCGGCAACTGGGCGCCGAGCTGGGGCTGACCGTGCGCACCACCTTCCTGGGGCTGCACGCACTGCCGCCGGAATACCGCGACCGGCGCGCGGACTACGTCACGGCCGTCTGCGATGAATGGTTGCCCGCGCTGGCCGGCGAAGGGCTGGTGGACGCGGTGGACGCGTTCTGCGAGGGCATCGGCTTCAGCCGCGAGGAAACCGGGCGCGTGTTCGCGCGCGCGCAGGGGCTGGGCTTGCCGGTGAAGCTGCATGCCGAGCAGCTGTCGGACCTTGATGGCGCCGCGCTGGTGGCGGAGTTCGGCGGGCTGTCCGCCGATCATCTGGAACATCTCAGCGAGCACGGCGCGGCCGCCATGGCCGCCGCCGGCACGGTGGCGGTGCTGCTGCCGGGCGCGTTCTATGCGCTGCGCGAGACCCGTCTGCCGCCGGTCGAACGGCTGCGCGCGCTGGGCGTGCCGATGGCGGTGGCCACGGATTGCAACCCGGGCACCTCTCCCCTGCTCTCGCTGCGGCTGGCGGCCGGCATGGCCTGCACGTTGTTCCGGCTGACCCCGGACGAAGCCCTGCGCGGGGTCACGGTGCACGCGGCACGGGCGCTGGGTCTGCGCGACCGCGGCACGCTGGAGCCCGGACAGCGGGCCGACCTGGCGCTATGGCGTCTGCATCGCCCGGCCGAGCTGTGCTACTGGATCGGCGGCGACGGCCTGCTAGAGCAAAGCTGGGTTGCCGGCCAAGCGGTGTCCCGCGAGGACTGAGCGGTGCGAGCACCGCGAGCGGGAAACAAAAAGCCCCCGCAGGCGGGGGCTTCTGCTCAACCTGGCGCGTGGCTCAGGCGGACTTCTTCTTCGGCGCGGCCTTCTTGGCGGCAGCCGGCTTGGTCACGGTGGGCTTGCCACCCGCCACCGCAGGCTGGACGCCGTGCGCACGACTGTTGCCGTAGCTGGCGCGATTGATCTTGCCGCGACGGGTCTTGCGATCGCCCTTACCCATGGAAACTCCTTGATGCGTATTGATTGTCTGAACAGTCGGCCATCGTAGCAGCGGCCGCGCAAAGCGCAAGAAGGGCTGCGCTCAGTGCGCGCACTGCGGACCGTGCACGTGGTCGAGCTGACGGTCCGCGCGCAGATTAAGGAAGTGCGAGAACGCCACCATCAGGCCACCCAGCGTCACCATCGTGCTGTGCATTGCGACCGAGTAACCCTCGGCCACCGTGACACCCAGCAACAGCAGCGCCAGGCCGGGCAACGCGAAGGCCAGCGGCTGCGAGAGGCGATGGCGGCGATAGCCGCGGATCAGGCTGAACAACGCCAGTGCGCAGGCGAACACCACGAACCACCGCTCGAACGTGTGACTGGCCAGGAACTCCAGCCCGATCAGCGGCAGCAGCGCCAGCACGAACGGCAGCAAGGCGCAGTGGATTGCGCACAGGAACGAGGCCGCCGCACCCACCCGGTCCGCCACCTTCCACCACGTCGATCTGTCCAGTTGGGGGGAATCCATCGACTCGTCCCAGGTCGCCACGGGCGGCGACGCGTTCGTCTTCATTCGTCGATGTTACTTTATAACGTGCTCGGGCGCCAGCGACGGCCCTGGAGGCGCGCTCGGCCTCAGCCTTGGCGGCACTGGCGGCACACGCCGTGCACTTCCAGCGTCTGCGCCTGGGGATGGAAACCGAAGCGCTCGGCCTGGGTCTCGATCAACTGCGCCACCCGCTCGTCGCACACCTCCTGCGCACTGGAGCAGACATCGCAGATCAGGAACGGCACCTGGTGCGCCTCGGCCGGGTGGTGGCAGGACACGAACGCGTTGATCGACTCGAGCTTGTGGATGAAGCCCTGCTCGAGCAGGAAATCCAGCGCCCGGTACACCGTGGGCGGGGCCGCGTTGCCGTGGCGCTCGCGCAGCTGGTCGAGCAGGTCGTAGGCCTTCACCGGCTTGCCGGCCGCGGCCACCAGCTCCAGCACTTCCTTGCGCAGCGGCGTGAGCCGCAAGCCGCGCTCCTCGCTCGCGTGCGACACCGCGTCGACAAACCCCTGGGGGTCGCCTTCGTGGTGCGTGTGGAACTTGCCGCCGGTCTGCTTGCTCAATCGAATCACCTCGCTGGCGATCATACATCGGGCCTGCCGGCCTCCCGATCAACCGCAAGGAGCGCGCAGGCACGCCCGCGACAGCAACGCGCCTGCTGTCCGGGTCAGCGTCGCCGGCGCGGCAAGGGCGGTGGCAAGGGGCCGGTGCGTCGCGGCAGCCAGAGCACCACCAGCCAGCCGATCGGGCCGAGCAGCAGTGCCCAGACCACGCCGGCGCGGGTCTGTCCGCGCCAACGGCCGAGCGCGGCACCCACCACCACGAAGAACACGCTCCACAACGCCAGTTGCGTCCATGGCACCAGCGCCATCAGGTTGCCGAACGCCTGCCAGAACGCTCCGGGCGCTTCCGGGTCCACGCCCTGCATGGCCTTGGCGATCAGTTCATCCATGGCTGGGCTCCGCGACGCGAGCGGGCGGCCGTGCTCAGCCCTGCGCCCGCGCCATGGCGTCGGCGATGCGCTGCAGCGCCACATCGCGGCCAGCCAGGTAGATGGTGTGATCGATCGACGGCGAGACCTGGGTGCCGGTCATCGCCACGCGCAGCGGCTGGGCAATCTTGCCCATGCCCAGCTCCAGTTTCGCGGCGATCTGCTCGATCACCGCGTGGATCGGCTCGGGCTTCCACTCGCAACTGGCCAGCAGCGCCCTTGCCTCGTCAAGCACGGCGACCGCACTGTCGTTCTTGAGGTGCTTGGCGACGGCCTTCTCGTCCCACTCGACGATGGGACCGAACCAGATCGCCGCGCGCTCGGCCATTTCCTTCAGGGTCTGCACGCGGTCGCGCAGCGCCACGATCAGGTCGGCCGGCGCCGGGCCGTTCGACAGGTCGTAGCCGGCGCGCTGCAGGTGCCACTCGAACTCCGGTGCGATGGCGGCGGGATCGTCGGTCTTGAGGTAGTGCTGGTTGAGCCAGGCGAGCTTTTCGGTGTCGAAGCGCGAAGCGGCCTTGTTGACGTCGGCGATGTCGAAGAGCTTGACCATCTCCGCGCGCGAGAAGATTTCCTGGTCACCGTGCGACCAGCCCAACCGCACCAGGTAGTTGAGCAGCGCGTGCGGCAGGAAGCCGTCGGCGCGGTACTCCATGACACTTACCGAGTTGGTGCGCTTGGAGAGCTTCTTGCCTTCCTTGTCCAGGATCATCGGCAGGTGCGCGAACTCCGGCACCGGTGCGCCCAGCGCGTGATAGATGTTGATCTGCCGCGGCGTGTTGTTGACGTGGTCGTCGCCGCGGATCACCTCGGTGATGCCCATGTCGATGTCGTCCACCACCACGGCGAAGTTGTAGGTAGGCCAGCCGTCGGAGCGGAAGATCACCAGGTCGTCCAGCTCGCTATTGGCGATCTCGATGCGACCCTTCACCTTGTCCTCGAACACCACCGAACCCTCGGTAGGGTTCTTGAAGCGGATCACCCGGTTCGGGTCCTCGCGGTACGGCTCGTTGCGGTCGCGGTAGTAGCCGTTGTAGCGAGGCTTCTCGCCGGCGGCCATGGCCGTCTCGCGCATCGCCTCGATCTCGTCCTTGCTCTCGTAGGCGTAATAGGCCTTGCCCTCGGCAACGAGGCGATCGGCCACTTCCCGGTAGCGCGCCAGCCGATGAGTCTGATAGACCGGTGCCGCGTCGGCGTCCAGATCCAGCCAGTGCATCGCGTCGAGGATTGCCTGTACGGCCGCGTCGGTGGAGCGCTCGCGGTCGGTGTCCTCGATGCGCAGCACGAACTCGCCGCCGCGACGACGCGCCTCCAGCCAGCAGTACAGCGCGGTGCGCGCGCCGCCGATATGGAGAAAGCCGGTGGGACTGGGGGCAAAGCGGGTGCGGACGGTCATGGGGCGAGGCTGCGTGCGGGGCAATCGCCCATTTTAGACCATCGACGCGCTGCTGCCCCGCCTCAGCGGCGAGACGACTGCTCGCAGGACCAGCCGCGGCACACGATGACGTTGGGGGTTTCGATCACTCCCCGAAGCAGCACGGCGGGCGCGCCGAGCAGTGCCGAGTCCCGTATCGCCGGCTGGCCGTCGCCAAAATCCAGCGGCGGATGCTCGCGGCGTTGCGGCGCCGCGGGCTCCAGCACGTAACGCACCTGGAACAGCGGTACCCGCGCGGGCACTGCCGTAGCCGCAGCCGGCGGCGGCTCCGACGCCGCATCCTGGACGGCGGCACGGGCGGTGGCCCGCGCGTTGGACGGCAGCGCGAGCGCCGCGATCAATGCCATTGAAGCGAAGGACCCGAACGGATGCATGGCCACCTCCTCTGCCGCGACGCAAGCGATGGTGGCGCGTCGCCCTGCGATGGTAAAGCACGGCGTCACCGACGCGTCATGACCGCGCCACGCCCGCGCAACGCGCGGCGCCGAAGCTGGGCCAAGCCAGCCAAGGTGTTGTCATGCGCATCGGCATCGTCAGCGAGACCTATCCCCCCGAGATCAACGGCGTCGCGTTGACCGTACACAGCCTCGCCACCGGCCTGGCTGCACTGGGGCATACGGTGGAAGTGGTCCGGCCGCATCAGCCGGTGTCGTGCTCCGACGAACCCGGCATGCTTCCGGTGGAAACGCGTGGCGCCGCCCTGCCCCGCTACCCGGGCCTGCGCTTCGGATTTCCCAGTGGACGCATGCTGCGCAAACGCTGGAACCGCCTGCGGCCGGACGCCATCTACGTGGCCACGGAAGGCCCGCTGGGGTGGTCGGCGATGCGCACGGCGCAACAGCTGGGCATTCCCGCGGCGACCGGTTTCCACACCCGTTTCGACAACTATGCAGCGCACTACGGCGTGGGCTTCCTGACCGAGGCGGTGCGTGGCTACCTGCGCCGCTTCCACAACCGCGGCGGGGCAACGCTGGTACCGACCGACGCGCTGCGGCAGGAGCTGGCCGCGATGGGGGTGCGCCATGCGCGCATCCTTCGTCGCGCCGTGGACACGACGCAGTTCCATCCGAGACATCGCGACGTGGCGTTGCGCCAGCAGTGGGGCGTGGATGGCCACGCTCCGGTGGTGCTGTATGTGGGCCGCATCGCGGCGGAAAAGAACCTCGAGCTGGCCGTGCGTGCGTTCCGCGCAGTGCAGCAGCAGGTGCCGGCCGCACGCTACGTGTGGGTCGGCGACGGCCCGGCCCGCGCGGCGCTGCAGGCGGCGCATCCGGACTTCATCTTCGCCGGCATGCAGCGCGGCGATGCGCTGGCGCGCCATGTGGCCAGTGCGGACGTGTTCGCGTTCCCCAGCCTCAGCGAGACCTTCGGCAACGTGATTCTCGAAGCGCTCGCCGCCGGCCTGCCGGTGGTGGCCTATCGCGAAGGCGCGGCGCGCGAACACATGGAACACGGCAGCAATGGCTACGTCATCGAGCCGGGCGACGAGGCCGGCTTCATTGATGCGACCGTCACCCTCGCCGGCAACCCCAGCCTGATCCGCCACATGGGCCGCGCCGCCCATGCCAGCGTGGGTGCGCTGTCGCCGGAATCGGTGATCCGTGATTTCGAATCGCTGTTGAGGCAACTTGCCCGGGAGAGCGCCGATGTCCAGCCTGCCGCCACTCGCGCCCATGCCTGAGTTTCCCGCTCCGGCCATGCGCGGCCCGCGCTTCGCGTTCGACCGGCGGATGTGCGTGGCCGCCAACCGCTGGGGCGCACGGCGTGCGGTGGGACTGTTCTTCGGCGCGGTGAGCCGGCTCGGCGACGGCGTGTTCTGGTATGCGCTGATGCTGACGCTGGCGGTGCTCGACGGCCGTCGCGGCGCGCTCGCCGCCGCGCACATGGCGGCCACCGGACTCACCGCACTGGCGCTGTACCGGCTGCTCAAGCGATGGACCAGGCGACCGCGCCCGTTCCGCGTGTGCGCCGGCGTGATCGCTCACGTGCCGCCGCTGGACGAGTTCAGCTTTCCCTCCGGCCATACGCTGCAGGCGGTGGGCTTCACCGTGGTGGCGCTGGCCTGGTATCCGCTGCTGGCACCCCTGCTGCTTACCTTCACTGCGCTGGTGGCCGCCTCGCGCGTCGTGCTCGGCCTGCACTACCCGAGCGACGTGCTCGCCGCGATCGGCATTGGCAGCACGCTGGGCGCGCTCGCGTTGTGGCTGATGCCGGTGACGATGCTTGCCTGAGCAGATCGTGCTCAGGCCGTGCGCATGTGCTTTGCGATCAGCACGATAGGCTACCTATCCACAGGGTTTACCCGAGCACTTCCACAGCGGCTGTGGAAAACGACGCGGGCGCTGCGCAAGAACTGACCGCCGCGTAGCAAGTGACTGAGCGCAAAGGCACAAGGCCGGGTTGTCCACAGGGTTCTCCGCCGCTCGTGCACATTCCCTGTGGACAACGCGCCGGCGCCGACCGTGCGCCACTGGACACCCAAAGACGAAGAAGCCGCCGCATCGCGGGGATGCGGCGGCTTCGCCAGGTGCCATGCTTTGTGCGCGATCAGGCGGCGCGGGGGGCCTTCATCAGCAGACCGAGCACGTCGGCCAGCTTGTCGCGCATCTCGCGGCGGTCGACGATCATGTCGATGGCGCCGTGTTCGAGCAGGAACTCCGAGCGCTGGAAGCCTTCCGGCAGCGTCTCGCGCACGGTCTGCTCGATCACGCGGGGCCCGGCAAAGCCGATCAGCGCCTTCGGCTCACCCACGTTGATGTCGCCCAGCATTGCCAGGCTGGCCGAGACACCACCGGTGGTCGGGTGCGTCATCACGCTGATGTACGGCACCCCGGCGTCGCGCATGCGCGCCAGCGCGGCCGAGGTCTTGGCCATCTGCATCAGCGAGAACAGCGACTCCTGCATGCGCGCACCGCCGGTGGCGGAGAAGCACACCAGTGCGCTGCGGTCGGCCAGCGCGCGCTCCGCGGCACGGGCGAACTTTTCGCCCACCACCGAACCCATCGAGCCACCCATGTAGGCAAACTCGAAGGCCGCCGCCATCAGCGGGCGGCCCTTCAGCGCACCGCTCATGGTGACCAGCGCGTCCTTCTCGCCGGTGGACTTCTGCGCGGCGACAATGCGGTCGCGATACTTCTTCGAATCACGGAATTTCAGCGGATCGGTGGGCTCCAGGCTGGCCCACAGTTCCTGCGCACTGTTCTCGTCGAACAGCGAGGCGAGCCGGTCACGCGCACTGATGTAGTGGTGATGGCCGCACTTGGGGCAGACCATGAGGTTGCGCTCCAGCTCCGGCCGGTACAGCACCGTGCCGCAACCAGCGCACTTGTCCCACACGCCCTCGGGCACCTTGCCTTTTCCGGCAGCGGCGCCCTGGGTACGGGCGCGCGGAGTCATGATTTTCTGCAGCCAGTTCATCGCAACACCTCAAAACGTTCCTGACCCGGGACGGTCGGACGGACCGTCTCAGTGTGCGTCGAGCGCGGCACGGATCGGCGTCAGGAAATCGCTGATCCGGGCCACGATGTCTTCCACCTGCAACGCGCCGTCGAGCCGGTCCACCAGCGCGCTGCCGATCACCACGGCATCGGCGAAGGCGGCGATCTCGCGCGCGCTGCGTGCATCACGCACGCCGAAACCGACCGCCACCGGAGCCTTCGCGCGCGACCGGATGTCGGCCACGCGCTCGGCGATATCACGGGTGCTCAAATGCCCCGCGCCGGTGATGCCGGCAAACGACACATAGTACAGGAAGCCCTCGGCAGACTCGCACAGCTGCGCCATACGCGCGGGTGCGGTGGTGGGCGCCGCGAGCCGGATCGGCTGCAGTCCGGCCGCGCGCAGCGGCTCCAGTACCGCCGACTCCTCCAGCGGGCAATCGACCAGCAGCACGCCGTCGACACCGGCCTCGGCGGCCTCCTTGCCGAACCGCGCATAGCCGTGGATCTCCACCGGATTGAGGTAGCCCATCAGCACGATCGGCGTATCCGGGTCGCGCTGGCGAAACTCCGCCACCCAGCGCAGCACGTCGACAAGGCCGACGCCCTTGGCAATCGCCCGCTCGCTGGCGTGCTGGATCACCGGGCCATCGGCCATGGGGTCGGAAAACGGCACGCCGAGCTCCAGCAGGTCGGCGCCGGAGTCCACCAGCGCATGCATCAGCGCCACCGTGTGCTGCGGCGACGGATCGCCTGCGGTGACGAAGGTGATCAGCCCGGTGCGACCGGCGGACTTGAGGGCGGCGAAGCGTGCATCGATACGGGACATGGGCGGACCAGGCAAGGAGGGAGTTGAAGGTGTGAGCGAACCGGCGCGGCGGCGAACGAGGCACAAGGCGGGGTCGGCCAGCCGGGAACACCGGGCAAGCCTGCCCGCGCTTCACGGCTGACGCCCGCGACTACACCGTGACGCCTTCGCGGGCGGCGATCGTGTGCACGTCCTTGTCGCCGCGCCCGGAGAGGTTGCACAGCACCAGGCCGTCCCTGGGCAGCTCGCGCGCGAGCTTCATCGCCTGGGCAATCGCGTGACTGGACTCGAGCGCGGCGAGGATGCCCTCGGTGCGCGCCAGCAGGTGGAATGCCTCCATCGCCTCGGCGTCGGTGATGCCCACGTACTCGGCGCGGCCGGCATCCTTGAGGAAGGCATGTTCCGGGCCGACGCCGGGATAGTCGAGACCAGCGGAGACGGAGTGGGTTTCGGCGATCTGGCCGTTGTCATCGCACAGCACGTAGGTGCGGTTGCCGTGCAGCACGCCGGGCCGTCCGGCCGCGAGCGAGGCCGCGTGCAGCCCGCTGCCGATGCCCTCGCCGGCCGCTTCGGCCCCGACGATGCGCACGTCGCGATCATTGAGGAACTCGTGGAACAGGCCGATGGCATTGGAGCCACCGCCGACGCAGGCGGTGATCGCGTCGGGCAGGCGGCCATACTCGGCCAGCATCTGCGCACGCGCCTCGCGGCCGACGATCGCGTTGAAGTCGCGCACCATCTGCGGGTACGGGTGCGGACCGGCCACCGTGCCGATGATGTAGAAGGTATCGGCGACGTTGGTCACCCAGTCGCGCATCGCCTCGTTCAGCGCATCCTTGAGCGTCTTCGAGCCCGAGGTCACCGGCACCACCTCGGCGCCGAGCAGCTTCATGCGATAGACGTTGATCTTCTGCCGCTCGATGTCGGTGGCGCCCATGTAGACCACGCACTTGAGCCCCAGCCGCGCCGCGATGGTGGCACTGGCCACGCCGTGCTGGCCGGCACCGGTCTCGGCGATGATCCGCGGCTTGCCCATGTGGCGCGCCACCAGCCCCTGCCCCACGGTGTTGTTGATCTTGTGCGCGCCGGTGTGGTTCAGGTCCTCGCGCTTGAGCAGGATGCGCGCGCCGCCGACGTGCGCCGACAGCCGTTCGGCGTGGTAGATCGGGCTGGGCCGGCCGACGTAGTGGGTGAGATCGCGATCCAGCTCGGCGATGAACTGCGGATCCTTGCGCAGCCGCTCATAGGCCTCGCTCAGCTCGGCCAGCGGCGCCATCAGGGTCTCGGCGACGTACTGCCCGCCGAACGCGCCGAAACGGCCGTGCGCATCGGGCCAGGCATGGAAGTCCTGGACGGGAGCGGGCGACAGGGGCTGGGCGTTGGCCATGGCGATGATTCCTGTGTGGAGCGGAGTCAGCGGGCACCATCGCCCGCGATAAGCGTGAATTCTAATCCTCGGATCACACCCGGAAAAGCGATAAGATCGCCGCAAATTGTCAGGAAATATCACATGACAGAGCGCGACCTGCCTCCGCTGAATGCCCTGCGCGCGTTCGAGGCCACCGCCCGGCTGGAGAGCGTGACGCGGGCCGCGCAGGAGCTGCACGTCACCCACGGCGCCGTGAGCCGGCAACTGCGGCTGCTCGAGGATGCGCTGGGCCGTCCGCTGTTCGCGCGTCAGGGGCGTGGCCTGGCGCTGACTGACGCGGGCGCGCAACTGCGCGATGCCGCGGGCACCGCGCTGGAACAACTGCGCGACAGCTGGGCCGGCCTGCGCCGCAGCACTCGCGCGCCGTTCGTGCTCGGTTGCTCCGGCAGCCTGCTGGCACGCTGGGTGATTCCACGGCTGCACCGGCTGAACCGGGATCTTCCCGACCTGCCGCTGCACCTGTCCGCCCAGGAGGATGCCCCGGGCGCGGAACTGGACGGGCTGGACGGCGCCCTGCTGCTGGCGGCGCCGCCGTGGCCGTCCGCGTGGCGGGTGGACACGCTCGCGACGGAGCGGATTGGCCCGGTACTCAGTCCGCGGTACGCGGGCTGGCCGCGCCTGCAGGGGCAGCCAATCAGCGCGCTGCTGGACGAACCGGTCTTGCAGACCCGCTCGCGCCCGCAGGCGTGGCGCGACTGGTCCGATGCCGCCGGGCTGGCCGGCCCGCCGCACGCGACGGGACAGGAATTCGCCCACCTGTACTACCTGCTCGAAGCCGCGCTGGCGGGCCTGGGGGTCGCCATTGCCCCCGCACCGCTGGTGGCCGAAGACCTCGCCAGCGGCCGGCTGATCGCGCCGTGGGGTTTCTGCGAAACCGCCTCGAGCTGGGTACTGGCTACGCCACAGCGGGCGGGCGATGGCCGTGCCCTGGCGCTGGCGCACTGGCTGCAGGCAGAGCTGGCGGGCGGCTGAGCGGCCACCGTCAAGGTTCGCCCGGAGCAAGCTGCCTCGGACCCAAGGGTGACTCAGAGATAGCGCTTGATCGCCTCGCGCAGCCGCTGCGCCTGTGCCGGCGACAGCGTGCCCAGCACGCCGCGACGATCCGCCGGAATGTGTTCGGCATCGGCGGGGTCGCCAAAAGCGAAGTGATTGACGATGGCACGCCAGCCGGCGCGCTCGCTGGCGCCCATTGAACGGAACACCAGCGTCGCGTGCAGCAGCGCCCCGAGCGCGGTAGCGGCCGCCACGCCACCGGGCGGCACCGGTTTCCACCAGTAGTTGGCCAGCGCGTTGATGCGCTCCAGCGATGTCACGTGGTGCCACCACAACGGCGGCAGGTAGATTGCGTCGCCCGGCGCCAGCTCGGCCACCTGCGCCGCCGCCAGCGCGTGCTTGAGCCGCGGAAAGCGCGGATCGTCCGGCTGGTCCAGCCGGGCCATGCTGATCGCCGCCCCGGTGGGGGCAAAGTCCAGCGGACCGATGTACAAGTTGTCCACCTGGTCCGGCGCGAACACGGTGAAACGACGGCGGCCGCCGATCACGCAAGCCACGTTGTGGAACTCGTCGAAGTGCGCCGGCGTGGTCACCCGGTTGCCGATCCACAGGCGCGGAAGGATCGCCGGGTCCAGCATGGGCAGACGATGGTGGTCGAGAAAGCCCGGCAGGCACGTCGCCACCGGCGCACTCTGGATCGCCAGTCCGTACGGCCGCGCCTGCCGGCTCTCGTGCACCAGCCGCTTGAGTCCGTCGGTGACGCAGATGCGGTAGTGCTCATAGTTGAAGCCGCTGAGGTCGGCGTTGTAGCCGACCCGTCCGCCTTCCTCCGGCGACATCAGCAAGGCGTCCACCTCGACGCCGCTGTCCAGGGCACCCAGGCCACGGGCCAGCGCGGTGTCGGACTCCCGCGCCCATGCCACCACCGGCCACGCGTCGACCAGGCCCCGCAGCACACGCGGCCTTGCCTGCTGGATCAGCGCCGCGAGGTCGAGCTCGCCCGAGCGGCAGTCGCACTCATCGATCGGCGTGGGCATGGCGGAGTGGGCCACCGGTGCGGCTCAGGCGAGATCCGCCGCGTGCACGGCGGCAATGAAGGCCGCCAGTCGCGCCGGATCCTTGATGCCGGGCGCCGACTCGATGCCGCTGGCCACGTCCACCGCCCACGGCCGCGCCCGCCGGATGGCCTCGCCGACATTGCCCGGGTGCAGGCCCCCAGCGAGGACCAGCGGCTGCTCCGCCGCGGCTGGCATCAGCCCCCAGTCGAACGCCTTGCCGCTGCCGCCGGGCTCACCGAGCCCATGGCCGTCCAGCAGCAGGCCCTCGGCCTGCGGATAGTCCCGCAGGCGCGCCAGCGCAGCTGCGCCCTCGCCCATCGCCACCGCCTTGAGGTACGGCCGACCGAACTGGGCACACCAGGCGTCGGTTTCACTGCCGTGGAATTGCAGCAGGTTCGGCCGCACGCCCTCGGCGACGGCGCGCACCCATTCGGCGTCATCGTCCATCAGCAGCGCCACGCTGGTGACGAACGGCGGCAGGGCCGCCACGATCCCGCGCGCCTGCTCGATGGTGACGCGGCGACGGCTGCACGCGGTCAGCACCACGCCGATGGCATCGGCGCCCAGGCGGGCGGCAAGCAGCGCATCCTCGACGCGGGTCATGCCGCAGCATTTGATGCGTGTGCGGGTCATGCCGTCACCGCCGCCGGCAATCCCCAGTGCGGCTCGTAGCGCGGACCGATGAAGGTGAGTCCGGAAGCCGGCGCCGTGGGTCCGGCGACTTCGCGGTTGCGCCCGGCCAGCAGCTGCGCCAGCCAGCCCGGTTCGCGTTCGCCGCGGCCGATCGGCAGCAGCGAGCCGACGATGTTGCGCACCATGTGGTGGAGAAACGCGTTGGCCTCGATCTCGATACTCACCTGTTCGTCCTCGCGCCGCACCGACACCGCCAGCACCTCGCGCCGGGCGTGCGCAGCCTGGCAGGCGATCGCCCGGAACGCAGTGAAATCGTGCTCGCCACGCAGCACCTGCGCCGCCTCGTGCATCCGCTCGGCATCCAGCGGCTGACGCTCCCAGGTGACGTATCGCGCATCCAGCGCCGCCCGCACCGGACGGTTGAGGATGCGATAGCAGTAGCGGCGGCTGCGCGCGGAGAAACGTGCATGGAACGCGTCGGCGACCGGCATGGCCCAGAGCACCGCGACCGCGGTCGGGAGATTCGCGCACGTCCCCAGTACCCAGCCGCGTGGATCGCGCTGCACCTCGGTGTCGAAGTGCACCACCTGGCAGCGCCCGTGTACGCCTGCGTCGGTGCGCCCGGCACAGGTCACCTCGACCGGCTGCGCGGCCACCGATGAAAGGGCCTTTTCCAGCGCGCCCTGCACGCTGGGACGGTGGCTCAGCCGCTGCCAGCCGGAGAAGTCGGTGCCGTCGTATTCAATGCCCAGGGCGATGCGCATGACCGGGTGCAGATGCTCTCGAAACGCGGCCGCAAAGCATAGCAGCCCGCATAAAAAAACCCGGGCCGCATGAGCGGCCCGGGTCGATGGTGTTGCGGCCGCTCGGCGGCGCTCAGGCGATACCGTCGAGCAGACGGCGCGCCACGTCGCGCTGCGGCTGGCTGCCCTCGGCGAGCACTTCCTCGAGCATCGCACGCGCGCCGTCGGCGTCACCCATGTCGAGGTAGGCACGGGCCAGATCGAGCTTGGTGTCGATCGGATCGTCGCTGAACTCGGTCGGCTCGAAGTCGGTGTCGGCACCGTCGGCCTGCCAGGCCGGAGCGGCATCGGTCGACCCGGCAGTGTCGGCCGCGTGCAGGTCGTCCTCGAAGGCAAAGTCGACGTCCTCGATGGTGTCCGCGTGCCCTTCGTCGTCGTGCGTGGTGTCGGTCAGCGGGGCGCGGGCCGGTTCGCGCTGCGGCGTCAGGTTGAAGTCGAAATGGTATTCGCTGACCTTGGCCGGTGCCGGCGTGGGTGCAGGCATCGGCGGGGGCACCGAGTCGGCCGTCGCGTCGGACGGATAGCTGTCGAGGTCGAAGCCACCGAGCGGCTCGCGCTCGTTCTCCGGCACCGAGGTGTCCACCCCCACGAACAGCGGGTGGCCAGGCACCAGGTCCTCGCCCATTGCCGCCACGTCCTGCCACTCGGACTGCTGCGGATCGCTGATGTGCGCGTACATCGCCTCGGCCGCCGCTTCGAAATGCTCCACATCACGGCGGTGGTAGTAGAGGCTCACAAGCTCCAGATGCAGGCCGACATCGTCCGGATGCTCGGCCAGCTGGTCGAGCAGCTCGTCCTGGTCCGGATCGTCCGAGCCGTCGACGGGCAGCGGGGCTGCGCCGAAGCGGTCGGCGAGCGAGGAACCGGCCGGCTTGTTCGGTGCCTTGGAACGGCGGCCACGCAGGGCCAGCAGCAGCGCCAGGGCGATCGCCACGGCACCAGCGGCCCATGCCCAGGTCTGCATGTACCAGGGATCTTCGACCGGCGTGGGCGCGGGCGCACGCTTGACCGGGGCCGGCTTCTTCGCCGGCTTGGGCGCGACGGCTGCCGGCGTGGCGGCCGCCGTCGCGCTGGCAGCCGAAGTGCTGGCAACCGGTGTCGCCATCGCCGGCGTCATCGCGGTGCCTGCCGCTGCGGCGGCGGTCTTTTCGGCAGTCGGTGCGTTGGCTGGCGCACCGGCCGCCGCCGGCACAAGCGCGGTGGTGGCCTTGGCCGGGGTTGCGGTCGCAACTTCCGCACCGGCACCCTTCTGGGCCTCCGCCAGCTTGCGCTGCAACTCGGCGATCTCGTTGTCTTTCAGCGCCAGCAGGCGCTCGTTCTTGCCGTTGATATCTTCGAGGTCTTTCAGCCGCGACTTCAGCTCGGCGCCCTGTTGCTGCAGGGTGGCCAGGCTCTCCTGGCTACGCTGCAGCTCGCGCCGCACCTCGGCGCCACCCTTGCCCGAGCCGGCCGATGCACCCTTGCCGTCGGCGGAGGGAACCAGCGCCAGATGATCGTCCGCCGGCGTCGCCGGGGCGCTGGGCGACGTCGACGCACCGGCGCGGGTGGCCGAGTCGGCCACGGCGGTGGGCGCACTGACCGTGCCAGAACGCCAGTCGCCGTTCTGCCGACGCACTTCGGCCATCGCAGCCGCGGCGCTCATGGCACGGGCCTCGTCCGCGGTCGGTACGCGCAGCACGGCACCGCTCTTGAGGGCGTTGATGTTGTCGCGATAGAACGCGTCGGGATTGGCTTGCTTGAGCGCCAGCAGCGTCTGGTTGAGGTCGGCCCCCGCCGGCATCACCTGCTGCGCGATCGAGGACAGGTTCTGCCCGCTCTGGACCGGTCCGAACTGGCCGTCGACCACGGCACCACGGCTGGCCGCCGGCGCCGCGGCCGGCCGGCTCGCGCGGGGCGTGGTGCCTGGCACGGCGGGAGCGCGCGACGACGGCGCAGCAGCAACCGGCGGCGGCGCCGCGGCCACGCCGGGCGGATCGAGCAGGATGGTGTATTCCCGCACGCTCTTGCCGGCGGCGTTGTCCACCTGCACCAGCAGGTCGAGATACGGGTCGTTGATCGCGTCGTTGCTGGTGATGCGGATCAGCTTGCTGCCGCCGGGCCCGTTCACGATGGCGAAGTTCAGCGGTACGGCGGTGCGGCCGTCAGTGATGCCGGCGCGGGCGAAATCCTCGTTCGAGGCCAGCCGGGCGCTCAGGTTGCGCAGGTCGGCGGGGCTCTCCGGGGTCACCGGGATCTCGGCCAGCAGGGGCTGGCCCAGGGCCGACTTCACCTGGATCTGGCCCAGCTCCAGTGCCACTGCCTGGCTGCTTCCCAATGCCAAGGCCAGCAGCATGGACAGTTTCAACGAACGATTCATCGCGTTTTCCCCCGAACGACCCGTGACGCTCCCCGTGCCGTCGCAGAACGCGGCGGCCTCCCGAATAGCGCGTCACTTTAGTTAGATGCCAGCCAATCAACAATAGGCGTGGCGAATACTTGCACGATATTGCTGCGCCAGCTTCTCGAACACGCACGCGCTCAGGAACCGTCCTTTCCGGACGGCGGCGCAGGATGCGTCGCCTGCAACTGCTGACGCAGCTGCTCCAGCGCCCGATCCTGCTCGCGCAGGCGCTCCTGGGCCTGCCGGCTGCGCGACTCCTGCGCTGCCACCGCCTGCTGCAGCTGCTGCACCTCCGAGGCGGTGCGCTTGAGGTGCAGGCCGATCCGCTGGGGATCGGCCTGCGTGGTCGCGGCGGCGTCCTGCCCGCGGGAAGCCGCGGCAAGCGCGGGAGCGCCGCCGGCCTGCGCCACGGTCAGGAGAGCAACAAGGAAGGTACAGCGCATGGTTTCACCTCAGAGGTAGTCCTCGATCAGCAACTCGGCGATCTGCACGGCGTTGAGCGCCGCGCCCTTGCGGATGTTGTCCGCCACGATCCACAGGTCCAGACCCCGATCGTGCGATATGTCCTCGCGGATGCGGCCCACCAGCACCGCGTCCTTGCCGGCCGCGTCGCCCACCGGCGTGGGGTAGCCGCCGGCCTTGCGCTCGTCCATTACCTCCAGTCCGGGCGCCTGCTCCAGCAGTTCGCGCGCCTGTTCGGCGGTGATCTTGTCGCGCGTCTCCACGTGCACCGCCTCGGCATGGCCGTAGAACACCGGCACGCGTACCGCCGTGGGATTGACCGCGATCGAAGGGTCTTCGAGGATCTTGCGCGTCTCCCACACCATCTTCATCTCTTCCTTGGTGTAGCCGTTGGGCTGGAAGTCGTCGATGTGCGGAATCACGTTGAAGGCGATCTGCTTGGGAAACTTGGCCGGCTCCGCTTCCTGGAAGTTGAGCAGCGCGGCGGTCTGCCGCCCCAGCTCCTCCATGCCCGAACGTCCGGCCCCGGAGACCGACTGATAGGTGGCGACGTTGATCCGCTCGATGCCCACCGCGCGATGGATCGGCGCCAGTGCCACCAGCATCTGCATGGTCGAGCAGTTCGGGTTGGCAATGATGCCGCGGACGGTGTAGTCGGCAATGGCATGCGGGTTCACCTCGCTCACCACCAGCGGAATGTCGTCCTGGTAGCGGAACTCCGAGGTGTTGTCGATCACCACCGCACCGGCCGCCGCCGCACGCGGCGCGTGCTCGCGACTGACCGAACCGCCGGCGGAAAAGAACGCGATGTCCACGCCGCTGAAGTCGTAGTCGGCCAGATTCTGCACCGTGATTTTCTTGCCCGCGAATTCCACCTGCCCGCCCGCGGAGCGCTCGCTGGCCAGCGGCACCAGCTCGCTGATCGGGAAATCGCGTTCGGCCAGGATCGACAGCAGGGTTTCGCCCACGGCGCCGGTCGCTCCTACCATCGCCACCTTGTAACTGCTCTTCTTGCTCATGATCGTGTCTGTCTGCCTGGGAACTGAAAAAGGCCGCCGGGGCTTGGCCGTTCCCGCATCAGCGGAAATCTAGCCCGGGCGGAGCTCAACACAAACCAGCCATCTGCACGACCGTGAAAGCGGTCACGCTTTGCCCGGCGCTGGCCGGGCGTGCAGCAGCTGCGGATTGATCGGTGTGGGTGGATCGCCCGCCGCCGACCCTAGCCCGAGGCCCGCCAGCACATTGTCGACCGCCAGGTGCGCCATGTTGCGGCGGGTATCGGCACTGGCGCTGCCCAGGTGCGGACTGAGCACGACCTGGTCCAGTGCCAGCAGTGCCGGATGCACCACTGGCTCGTCCTCGTACACGTCCAGTCCCGCCGCCGCCAGCTGCCCCGCCGCCAACGCGGCGGCCAGTGCGGCCTCGTCCACCAGGCCGCCGCGCGCGATGTTCACCAGCACGCTGCCGCGCTTCATGCGGGCCAGCTCGGCGGCACCGATGATGTGATGATTCCCGGGCGTGTACGGCAACGCCAGCACCAGATGGTCGGACTCGGCCAGCAGCGTGGGCTGATCCACCCAGCGCGCAGCGCACTGGCGCTCGGTCACCTCCGGCAGCCGGTGGCGATTGTGATAGAGCACGCGCATGTCGAACCCGCCGGCGCGGCGCGCCACGGCCTGGCCGATCCGCCCCATGCCGAGGATGCCCAGCGTCCTGCCGTGCAGGTCCACGCCGAGCCAGTCGTCGATGCGCATGGTCCCGGTCCACTGCCCCGACCGCAGCCAGCGTTCGGCCGCGCCGACCCGACGTGCCGCCGCCAGCAACAAGGCCCAGGCGTAGTCGGCGGTGGTTTCGTTGAGCACATCGGGCGTGTTGCAGGCGAGCACACCGGCCCGGGTGAGCGCGTCGATGTCGAGGTTGTTGTAGCCCACCGCCAGATTGGCGATCACCCGCAGGCGCTCGTTGCCGGCAAGCGTGGCGGCATCGACGCGATCGGACAGGCCGATGATCGCCGCATCCACGTCGGCCAGCCGCTCGCGCAGCTGGGCCGGCGAGTGCTGGCGCTCGGTCGCCTCTGCAACCAGCGTGACGTGCTGGTCCAGTCGCGCCAGCGCCTCGGCGAACAGCGGACGTGACACCCACACTTTGTACCGCTTGGTCATGCCGGTTCCTGCAGGGATGGATCGATCGCGCGCCGCTCAGCCGATCAGCGGCTGCACCGGCCCGACATCACCGCACTGCGCGCGATGGCGCAGCGCGTGATCCATCAGCACCAGCGCCAGCATCGCTTCGACGATCGGCGTGGCGCGTATGCCGACGCAGGGATCGTGTCGGCCCTTGGTCACCACCTCCACCGGCTCGCCGGCGAGATCCACGCTCTGGCCCGGAATCAGGATGCTGGAGGTGGGCTTGAATGCGACCGAGACGGTGACCGGTTGGCCGGAACTGATCCCGCCGAGAATGCCACCGGCGTGATTGGACGTAAAGCCGTCCAAATGCATTTCATCGCGATGCTGGGTGCCGCGCTGGGCGACGGCGGCGAACCCGTCGCCGATCTCAACGCCCTTGACCGCGTTGATCGACATCATCGCGGCAGCGAGGTCGCCGTCGAGCTTGCCGTAGATCGGCTCGCCCCAACCCGGCGGCACGCCCTCGGCGATCGCGTTGACGCGCGCGCCCACCGAATCGCCCGACTTGCGCAGCGCGTCCATGTAGCGCTCCAGCTCAGGCACTTGGCCGGCGTCGGGCCAGAAGAACGGATTCTGCTCGATCGCCTCGACGTCGAACGCCGCCGGCACGATCTCGCCGAGCTGGGCCAGGTAGCCGCGCACCCGCACGCCATGGCGCTCGGCCAGCCACTTCTTGGCGATGACGCCGGCCGCCACGCGCATGGTGGTCTCGCGCGCCGACGAACGACCGCCGCCGCGCGGATCGCGGATACCGTACTTGTGCCAGTAGGTGTAATCGGCGTGGCCGGGGCGGAAGGTCCGGGCGATGTCGCCGTAGTCCTTGCTGCGCTGGTCGGTGTTGCGGATCAGCAGGGCGATCGGCGTGCCGGTGGTGCGGCCTTCGTAAACGCCGGACAGGATCTCCAGCTCGTCGGCCTCGCGGCGCTGCGAGGTGTGACGGGTGCGACCGGTGGCGCGGCGACCGAGATCGGCTTCGAACTCCTGTGCCGAGAGCGGCAATCCCGGGGGACAGCCATCAATGACGCAGCCGATGGCCGGCCCGTGGCTTTCGCCGAAGGTGGTGACGGTGAAGAGCTTGCCGAAGGAGTTGCTGGACACGGGATCTACCGACGCGACAGGGGCACTGACGCCGGACGGCCCGGCCTCATGCTGCACTGCATCTTGCCACAGCCGCGGCGGTGGACGGCCGCGTCGCGGCGCTCAGCGACGCGCCTGCGCCGCGGCGCGGATGGCATGGGCGTGCTCGATCAGGTCACGGCGCTCGAGCGCGAACACGCCCATCGCGCCCACCTTGAACTCGATCCACACGAACGGCACCTCCGGCAGCAGCGCGTTGAGCGCATGCTCGCTTTCGCCCACCTCGACGATCAGCAGACCGTCCTTGGTCAGGTAGTCGGCCGCCTCGTCGAGCATGCGCAGGCACAGGTCCAGCCCGTCCACGCCGGAGGTCAGGCCCAGCTTGGGCTCGTGGCGGTATTCGCCCGGCATCGCCGCGTACTCGTCCTCGGTGACGTAGGGCGGGTTCGACACGATCAGGTCGTAGCGTCGCCCTTGCACGCCGGCAAACAGGTCGGACTCGATCGCCTCCACCCGGCCCTCCACGTGCTGGAACACGATGTTCTCGCGCGCCAGCGACAGCGCCTCGGGGCTGATGTCCACGATGTCCACCTGCCAGTCCGGGTTGTACTCGGCCATCGCAATGCCGATGCAGCCCGAGCCGGTGCACACGTCCAGCGCGCGCTCCACGTGGCGGTGGTCCAGCCAGGGCGCAAAGCCCGACTCGATCAGCTCGGCGATCGGCGAACGCGGCACCAGCGCGCGGCGGTCGCTCTTGAACTTCAGGCCCGCGAACCAGGTTTCGCCCACCAGGTAGGCCACCGGCACACGCTCGCTGACGCGGCGTTCGATCAGCCCCAGCACGCGCTCACGCTCCTCGGCCACGAGCGCACCCGTACCGTAGGCCGGCGGCAGATCCGGCGGAAGGTGCAACGCCGCCAGCACCAGATGCGTCGCCTCGTCGATCGGGTTGTCGTGGCTGTGGCCAAAGGTCAGCCCGGCAGCCGAAAAGCGGCTGGCGCCATAGCGGATGAAGTCGATGATGGTGGACAGTTCGGCGGTCACGGCGATCCGGAGGGCGGCAGGTTGGCCGCCGATTATAAGCCGCGCTCCCGCTCGTTCGCGTCCGCCCGTGAGCCGCCACGCAGCCGCCCGACTCCGGCGAGGCCTCGAGCACCGAGGCCGGGCGCTGGAAACCCGTGTACCGGCGTCCGATGTGCGGGGGCTGCGACCGGCCGCTGACGCGGTAGCGACGGTTGCTCCGGCGCGCCGTCGAGGGCTTGCGGTTCGCGCCTTATACTGCCTCGATGAATCTCAAAGTCTTCCTGCAATACATCCTTCCGCACCGGGCGCTGTCGCGGCTGGTTTACTGGGCCACGCGCTGGAGATTCGGGCCGTGGAAGAACTGGCTGATCGGCACGATCGTGCGCAATTACCAGGTCGACATGGCCGAGGCGGCGCAGCCGGACCCGCGGGCCTACGAGCACTTCAACGCCTTCTTTACCCGCGTGCTGAAGCCGGGCGCGCGACAGGCGGATGCCGATCCGTCGTCCGTGCTGAGCCCCGCCGACGGGCGCATCAGCCAGTCCGGCGCGATCGCCGACGGGCGCATCTTCCAGGCCAAGGGCCAGTCGTACACCGCGGCGGAGCTGCTGGGTGACGAGTCGGCCGCCGCCCCGTACCGCAATGGCCGGTTCGTCACCGTGTACCTGTCGCCGCGCGACTATCACCGCGTGCACATGCCCCTGAGCGGCACCCTGACCGAGACGGTGCACGTGCCGGGACGCATCTTCAGCGTCGCCCCGTTTGCGGTGGAGGCGATCCCCCGCCTGTTCGCGCGCAACGAGCGCCTGGTATGCCACTTCGAGGGTGAGCACGGGCCGTTCGCAGTGGTGCTGGTCGGCGCCATCCTGGTGTCGTCGGTGTCGATCGTCTGGGACGGGCTGGTGATCCCGCCCTACGCGCCGGGGATCCGTCGCAAGTCGTTTGCGGGACGGAACATCCGGCTGGAACGGTTCGCCGAGATGGGCCGCTTCAACATGGGCTCCACGGTGATCCTGCTGCTGCCCGACACCGGCGCGCCGCTGGACCCGCTGACCCCGCAGCAGCCGATCAAGGTCGGCCAGCGGCTCGGGCAGATGTGACGCGCTGCGTCACCCCGACCTTGTTGCGCTGACGTCGCGAGTCACCTTGTGACGCACGTGGTGCAAATGTGCCGCTGGCTCAGGTATGCTCGCCGCCAGCGCCCAATGCGCTGCCGCTCCAAGCCAGGGATCGTCCATGCGCCTCTTGACCCAGCTCATCGCCATCAATCGTGCCCGCCAGCTGAGCCGGCAGTTGCGTGACATCCAGGGCAGCATCCAGGCCCTGTCCCGCCAGAACAAGACACGCCTGAGCACGCTGACGCTGCGCGAGATCGGCCAGGCCACCCGCTGCGATTTCCCGCATCTTTACGGCACCCCGCCGGAAGAGCGCTATCTGCCGTGGGGCCAGGGCACCGAAATCGGCTACGTGCGCGCGCGCTCGGAGAATGTCGAGGTGGCAATCCGCGGCATCGCCCTGTGGTTGGCCGTGGCTTACCACGAGACCAAGGACGCACGGCAGGGTGGACTGCAGAATGTCTACCGCCAGGTCATGCGCCAGTTGCGCGAACTCAAGGAAGTGCGCCGCGAAGGTGGCGCGACCACCGCCGACAGCTGGATGAACGAGTCGGCCGCAGCCTGAGCTCCCGGCCAACGGCACGCCTGCCGCTGGCTCAGCCGCAGTCCGGCACCTTGAGTACCTGCCCTACGCGAATCTCGTGGCGGCGCAGCCGATTGGTCCGGGCAATCTCCTCCACGCTGGAGCAGCGCAGCTTGCGCACGATGCTGATCAGCGTATCTCCACCCCGCACCTTGTAGACGCGATCACCCACGGGGGTGGACCGCGCCGGCGGCGGCGCGGGCACGGCTGCATGGTGCAGGTCGCTGGCAAGAATCGGCCACGGACCGTCCGCACAGCGAGAGGCGTAGGCCGACTCGAGCGGCTGGGGCAGCTTGATTGTGGCGCCGACCGGCTGGGCCTCTTCCGGATTGAGCCGCGGATTGAGGTTGCGCAAGGTGCGGAACCAGCCGTCACTCATGTCACCCGCGCTGCCCAGGCACACGGTGAGCTCGGAGATCGACGCAGGGCGCTTGAGCGTGACCTGCCCGGGACGACCGTCCACCTTGGGGAACCGCAGGTTGTAACTCTCCGGATGCAGGAACAGCCACGCGGCCGCCAGCACGGACGGCACGTAGTCGCGCGTCTCCTGCGACAGCTCGTCGTACACCGACGGGTCGTAGAAACTCACCTCGGGGCGATCCCCTGCAAGCCGGCGCATGCGCCCCTCGCCGCCGTTGTAGGCGGCCAGGCTGAGCTCGAGGTTGTCGTTGAACACGCGCAGCTGCTCGTTCAGGTAGGCGGCGTTGGCGCGTGCCGACTGACCCGGATCGAAGCGTGTGTCGAAACCGCTGTCGCTGCTCAGCCCGAAGCGCAGGCCGGTGGCATACATGAATTGCAGCGGCCCGGCGGCGCCCGAGCGCGACACGGCGTGCACCTTGCCACCGGACTCCTTGGCCATGATGCCGAACAGCACGGCCTCGGGCAGATCGGCCTTCTCGTACTGCGGCCACATCTCGAAGCGCATGTACTGGTAGTTCACCCACGCGTCCATCAGGTTCGGCCGCCACTGGGTCAGCCACATCTCCAGCGCCGCCTTCACCGGGCCGTTCATCGCGATCAGCTCAGACAGCTTCTGGCCGTGCAGCAGCGTCACGCTGCGCTGCGCCTGCGGCAGGCTGGCGGCGCCGGTGTTGGCGCCGCCGTCGGGCGAGGTGGTCTCGCCGGCGGTCTCCAGACCCTCGTCGCCGATCGCGCTGCCGTCCTTCAGCCGCAGCAGGCGGTCGAACACAGCGTAGAAACGCTGCGGCTCGCAACCCGGCGTGCTGTCGCAGCGGGCCGACGCACGCTTGAGCTGGTCCAGCGCCGCCGACAGGGTCTTCTGCGACGCCTGCTCGTTCCCCTCGCGCGCCTGCCGCAGGGCGGCCTCGTAGCCCTTGCTGGCGCTGTCCACCTGCGCATAAAGATCGTTGAGCGAGGAGCCGGCCGGACCCTTGCCTGGCGAGGAGGCACAGCCGCCAAGAGCGGCCAGGGACACGAGCAGCAGCGGGCGACAGACGGAACGCGGGGAGAACGACGACATGGGGGACTTCGGGAGCAGGTAAACCCCCACCATAGCCGGCAGCGCAGGCGGACTCAATCGCGCCGCGGCATTACAGGCTGCAGCGCGCTGCCCCGTCTCGTGGCTGGGTAGAATCGGCGAACTCACGGGGAGACACCAGCGCATGAGCGACATCCTGATCGGCTGCAACGATGACGTCCGGGTTAGCCTCGATCCGCGCTACGGCAACCGCCACGGCATGATCGCCGGCGCCACCGGCACCGGGAAGTCGGTCTCGCTGATGGTGCTGGCGGAGGGCTTCTCACGGCTCGGCGTGCCCTGTTTCCTGGCCGACGCCAAAGGCGATCTGGCCGGCCTGGCGATGGCCGCCGGCGAGCCGGGGGAGACGCTCAAGGCACGGCTGGCCAGGCTCAGGCTCACCGACTGGAAGCCGCAAGCCAACCCGGTGGTGTTCTGGGATATCTACGGCAAGCTCGGCCACCCCGTGCGCGCCACCATCAGCGAGATGGGGCCCACGCTGCTCGGCCGCGTGCTGGAGCTCAACGACACCCAGCAGGGCGTGCTCGAAGTGGTGTTCAAGGTCGCCGACGATCAGGGCCTGCTGCTGCTCGACCTGGCCGACCTGCGCAGCATGCTCGGCTTTGCCAGCGAAAACGCCAAGACGATCTCCGCCCAGTACGGCCTGATCAGCCCGCAAAGCATCGCGGCGATCCAGCGCGCCCTGCTCAAGCTGGAGCAGGACGGTGCCGACCAGTTCTTCGGCGAGCCGGCGCTGGACCTCGTCGACCTGATGCGCCAGGACATGAGCGGGCGTGGCGTCATAAACGTGCTGGCCGCCGATCAGCTGATCATGAAGCCCAGGCTCTACTCGACCTTCCTGCTGTGGCTGCTGTCGGAGTTGTTCGAGCAGCTGCCGGAAGTGGGTGATCTGGACCAGCCCAAGCTGGTGTTCTTCTTCGACGAGGCGCACCTGCTGTTCGACGACTGCCCGCCGGCGCTGCGCCAGCGCGTGGAGCAGGTCGTGCGACTGATCCGCTCCAAGGGCGTGGGCGTGTACTTCTGCTCGCAGAACCCCGACGACGTGCCCGGCGAGATCCTCGGCCAGCTCGGCAACCGCGTGCAGCACGCGCTGCGCGCGTTCACCCCGCGCGACCAGAAGGCGGTGAAAGCCGCCGCCGAGACCTTCGTCGTCAATCCGAAGCTCGACGTGGTGACGGCAATCACCCGGCTGGCAGTGGGCGAAGCCCTGGCCTCCACGCTCGGGGCGGGCGGCGTGCCGGCACCGGTGCAGCAGGTGCTCGTCACCGCACCGTGTTGCCGTATCGGCGCAATCACCAGCGAGGAGCGCCATGTCGTGCGGATGCGCTCGCCGGTCGGCGGCAAGTACGACACCGCCATCAACCGTGAATCGGCGGCCGAGAAGCTTGCTGCCCGCGCGCAGGAAAAAGCCGCCGATGCGGAACGGGTCGCCACCAGCGCGCCTTCCACCGCCGGCACGCCCGGGTCGGCCTGGGGCGGCGCCGTGCATGACGCCCTTTTCGGCACCAAGCGCCGCCAGGGCATGATCGAGGCGATGGGCAAGTCAGCCGTGCGTACGGTCGGTTCCCAGCTGGGCCGGCAGATCCTGCGCGGCGTGCTTGGCGGCATCTTCGGCGGCCGGCGTTGAAAGCCGGGCACGCGCGTCGCCCGGCGGTCGACCCGGGTACGCCACTGCGCGAGCGCTTTGCCCTCGGGCTGCGCTACCCGCTGCGCGGCGCCGCGCTGCCGACCCTGGTCGGACTGGCGCTGGTGCACTGGGTGGGTCTGCTGCCGCTGACCCTCGGCCTGCTCGGCAGCCTGCTGGTCTGGGGCGCCACCTGGCGCTACGCCGCCGAGTGCATGCTCCATACCGCCAACGGTTTTGCCGACCCGCCCGATGTGGGGCTGGGCGACAGCGATCGGGCCGCCTGGGGCCTGACCGTGGTGCACGTGCTGGCGGCGCTTTTCTGCGTTGCCATGACCTTTTACTCGCCGGCACTGTTCTGGCCCGCCCTGCTGGCGGCGGCGCTGGTGCTGCCGGCCATCGACATGGCGCTGGCCTTCGACGGCGGCCTGCTGCAGGCGCTGAACCCGCAGCACTGGGGCGAGATCATCCGGCGGTTCGGGTGGAGCTATCTGCTGCCGGTGGCCGTCAACGTGGCGGTAGGGCTGCTTGCCGTGCTGGCATCGCTGGTCAGTGCCAGTCTGCCGCGGCTGATATCGCTGCCGCTGTTCGGATTCGCCTACAGCTACCTGATCGTGCTCGGCTTCCATCTGATGGGCGTCATGATCCACCGCCGCCACGAACAGTTCGGACTGGTGCCCGAGGCCGAGGTACTGGCCGAGGCCTTGGGGCTGAACGCCGACCAGCGACTGCTGGCCGCCGTGCACGAGCTGGCGCGCACCGATGCGCCTGCCGCGCTGCGCATGCTGGTGCCACGGCTGCAGGACCGGGAGGCGCCGGACGAGCTGCACCAGGCCTACCGCGACCTGCTGCGCGCGCAGAACCAGCGCGAGGCGTTGCTGGTGCACGGGCAGATTCGTATCGCGGCCTGGATCGCCCACGGGGAGTCGCGGCGGGCGCTGGGGATGCTGCAGGACTGCTGCGCGCTGGATCCGGCCTTCATCCCGGACGATCCGCGCACCTGCGGCGAGCTGGCCGACCTGGCTGCGCGCCTGGGCATGCGACGCACCGCCATCGGGCTATGCCGCGGCTACCTCGCCACCTGGCCCGCCGATCCCCACGGCCCGCATTACGCGCTGCTCGCCGCCGGCCTGCTCGATCTCCACGACGAACAACGCGACGATCTGGCGCGCGCGCTCGGGCGCCTGCTGCAGGCGTGGCCGGGGCATCCGCTGCAGGCGGACCTGCGCGAGGCCGCTCGGCGCCTTGGCCCCGACGCCCTGCCGGCGCGCTGAGCCAGACAGCAGCAGCTGCACCTTGCATTGCGCCCGACGGCGCGCGCGCGCATTACCATCGCCGTCCCGCCGACGCTGACCGGATACCGCATGACTCGCTGGCGACCGCCTGCCCCCCGCTCGACCGCCATCATCACGCGCGCCGGCTTCGATCGGCTGAAGGCGGAGCTGGACCACCTGTGGCACACGCTGCGCCCGGAAGTGGTGCGCGCGCTGGCGGCCGCGGCAGCCGAGGGCGACCGCTCGGAAAACGCCGAGTACACGTATCGCAAAAAGCAGCTGGGCGAGATCGACCGCCGCGTTCGCTACCTGAGCAAGCGGATCCCGTCGCTGAAGGTGGCCGAGGGTGCGCCGTCGGATCGCGGCACCGTGTTCTTCGGCGCGGAGATCGAGCTGGAGCAGGTCAAGAGCGGCGAGACAGTGCGCTACCGCATCGTCGGCCCCGACGAAACCGATGCTAGGAAAGGCTGGATAAGCATCGACTCGCCACTTGCCCGGGCAGTGCTGAAAAAACGCGTGGATGACGAGTTTTCCGCTGAGTTGCCCGGCGGCGAAATGCAGTTCGCGATCGTGTCCATCAACTACGACTAGGCTTGCACGGAACGCCGCACGCGCGCCGTGCTGAGGCCTGCTGCGGCGGCACCGAAGAGGGCGCCATCCATGGCAGCGGCGCTTTACGGGGATAGCTGCCGTCGAGCGGGCGGGCGCCCACGGCAGACCAGGAGAACGGTGCATCCCAGCCCATACGGTCGACCACGACTCGCCTGCAGCCTGTCGGCCGGTCGGACCTCCCGAGTCCGGCGGGTTGCGCGCGAACGATCAGAACCCGGCCGGCACGTAGCCAAAGCGCTGCATCTGCTCCCGGTGCGCTGCCACCACGCGCTGAGCCTGTTCGCGCGTGAGCGCCAAACGCCATTCGTTGACGCGGCCCTTGCGGAAAAAGCGGGCCCCCTTGTCCGATGCCTCGATGAATCCGTGCTGCCTCTCGAGGGTGGCCAGGCTGCGGAACTCTGCATGGCGCACGGCACGGTCGACGCGCGCTCGATCCGCACCCGCGCTCACCAGCTTGGCGACCTTCAGAAAAGCCTTGAGCGGCTTGTCGATCATGTCTTCATAGCGAATCACCAGCACGCGGTCATGCTTGATGTCCGCCCAGCTCCTTGCATGCAGCGACCAGGAGCCGAGGATCTGGCTCACGAAGCGAGCGTCATTGGCGGTGGCGACATTCTCATCGCCCAGCCGTTCGATCGCCTCGTCCACGCCGATGCCGAAGTGATGCGTCATGCTCACCGCGAGATCGAGCGGATTGCGCACCACGTAAATGGCTCCTGCGGTCACCTGCATATTGTGGAGCGGATAGCCGTTGAAGCTGCCCGCCATGTTGTGCGTCTTGACGAAACACGTCCCCGCGGCGCGCGCCGCGATTTCCGCGTGAACTTGCGGACGCAGCGCCGAAATCTCGTCGATGTCGAGTCCACTGCTGGGTCGTCCGCCCAAGCTGGTGAAGAGATCCGGATTCGCCTCATCTTCGGCGTAAAGAGACAGCTCGTTGAGCGGTACCGGCGCTGACCGGTTGGCGATGAAATTGGCGAGGAAGGCGCGCAGCCATGTGTTTCCGGACTTGGGATACGAGGCAAGCCAGACGATGTTGCCCATGGTGCGTTCGCCGGTGACAGGGGGCGCAGATCCTAGCAGTCACCGCGCAGGCGTTGCGAACGGCCGGGCCGACCAGCCGCGACGGGAGCGCGCGTCGATTGCGACCGGTGCTCGATGAGATGGCGGGTCTTCTGGCGCCATGCGGGCATCACCACGGCGGCGGATAACGGCGGCCCGGGCGTAGCGGTTGGTAGCAGGGCGTGGCGTGGTGGAAAGCCTCCGCGCCGTTTTCCCGGTGCCATCCTGGAATGCCCGACAGCGGCAAGGGGCGTAGTTCGAGTGGGTCGGTCAACAGCTGGCCACGCGCGATGCGCGCCGCCGTGGCCGCGGCGAGGCTGTCCCAAGCGACATCGACACCACTTCCGCACACCAGCGCCTTGCCCACCAGCAGCTTGCCTGGCGTGAGGGCGTGTTCGAGCAGCGCATGGCCGAACACGGTGACCGCGATGCGCCCGTCCACCCACGCCGCCCGCTCGCGCCAGAACAGGCCGTGCCAGTCGTGCGCATCCCACAGCGCCAGCAGCGCCGGATCGGCCAGGCGCACCAGCACGCCGGCCTCGTCGAAATGGGTCATGGCGTATTGCGGGCGCGAGCGCTGGCGCGGCCCCATGCGGGCGATCTCCTGCACCTGGCGGCGATTCAGCGCGGCCTTCAGCGTGGGATGGCGCAGCCATACCAGCGCGTTGAGCAGGTCGTGCCAGTTGCGTTCGCGGGTGGCGATAAGCCCGCATTCGGCGATGCGCTGCTCGTAGTGCAGGCCGTCGGCGAGCAGCGCGTGATCCTGCGCGGCGAAGCGCGGCATCGTCGTATCGTGGCGCAGTGCGTTGAGCGCATCGATCGCGGGCCAGTGCGGTCCGCGCAGCAGCGCGTCGTACTCGCTCCAGTCAGCCAGCGGCGGCTTTGCGAATACGGCCGGATCGACCGCCTCGCGCGCCGGGGCGGCGTAGCGCTGCCGCTTCACACCACCGGCAGCACGGGCTGGGCCAGGCGCGCGTGCAGGTCGTGCTCGCCGGCCGATTCCACCACCACCTGCACGAACTGGCCGGGCTTGAGCTTCTGCCCGTCGGCGATCAGCACGGTGCCGTCGATCTCCGGTGCGTCTGCCGCCGAGCGCGCCACCGCACCCTCCGCATTCGCCTCGTCGACCAGCACTTGGATCGTGCGGCCGACCTTGCGCTGCAGCTTGGCGGCGGAGATTTCCGCCTGCACCGCCATGAACTGCTCGAGGCGGTCTTCCTTCAGCTCCTCGGAGACCGGATCGGGCAACTCGTTGGCCCGGGCGCCCTCGACCGGCGAGTAGGTGAACGCGCCCACCCGATCCAGCTCGGCCTCGCGCAGGAAGTCCAGCAGCTCCTCGAACTCGGCGTCGGTCTCGCCGGGGAAGCCGACGATGAAGGTGCTGCGGATGGTGAGGTCCGGCACCACCTTGCGCCAGTTGCGGATGCGCTCCAGCGTCTTGTCGATGTTGCCGGGGCGCTTCATCAGCTTGAGGATGCGCGGGCTTGCGTGCTGGAACGGGATGTCCAGGTAGGGAAGGATCTTGCCCGCTGCCATCAGCGGCATCAGCTCGTCCACGTGCGGGTACGGGTAGACATAGTGCAGCCGCGTCCACACGCCCAGCTCGGACAGGCCCTCGCACAGCTCGGTCATGCGCGTGCGGTAGGCCTTGTCGCGCCACAGGTGCTCGGCGTACTTCACGTCGACACCGTAGGCGCTGGTGTCCTGCGAGATCACCAGAAGCTCCTTCACGCCGCCCTTGACCAGCCGCTCGGCCTCGCGCAGCACTTCGTCGACCGGGCGCGAGACCAGGTCGCCGCGCATCGACGGAATGATGCAGAAGCTGCAGCGGTGGTTGCAGCCTTCGGAAATCTTCAGATACGCATAGTGCTTGGGCGTGAGCTTCACGCCGGTGTCCGGCACCAGATCCAGGAACTTGTTGCGTGCCGGCGGCAGCGCCGTGTGCACCGCACTCATCACGCTGGCGTAGTCCTGCGGACCGCTGATCGACAGCACGTCGGGGTAGGCCTCGCGGATCAGCGCCTCGCGCTTGCCCAGGCAGCCAGTGACGATCACCTTGCCGTTCTCGTGCAGCGCCTCGCCGATCGCGTCCAGCGACTCCTGCACCGCCGAATCGATGAAGCCGCAGGTGTTCACCACCACCGCGTCGGCCGCGTTGTAGCTGGGCACGATCTCGTAGCCCTCGACCTTGAGCTGGGTGAGGATGCGCTCGGAGTCGACCAGCGCCTTGGGGCAACCGAGGCTGACGAAACCGATTTTCTGCGTGGACGCGGGCGTGGACATGGCGTGGGACCGGAAGAATCAGCCGGCGATTGTACCGCGGTCCTGCGCGGGGGCTGCCCGCGAGGACTAACGCGATGCTGACGGGTGCCGCGTTAAGGTTGCGGGCTTGCCGTGGCCCCGCGCTGTCAGCGCGCCGGCGCCACCGCCCTTCCCCGTAGCCACCAGAGGAACCTCACCATGGGTCAGATGATCAAGCTGCAGAGCGCCACCGCGATCGACGCCTACGTCTCCGAGCCGGCCGGCCCCAGCAAGGGCGGCATCGTGGTGATCCAGGAGATCTTCGGCGTCACCGGGCACATTTGCGATATCGCCAACCGCGTCGCGGCAGCCGGCTATACGGCCATCGCTCCGGCGCTGTTCGACTCGGTGCAGCCCGGCGTGAAGCTCGGTTACGGCGAGGATGGCATGCGCGAAGGCATCGCCCTCATGCGCAAGGTGGGCATGGAGCGCCCGCTGCAGGATGTTGCCGCGGCGGCCGCCCACGTGGCCGGCGCCGGCAAGGTCGGCACGGTCGGTTTCTGCTGGGGCGGTACGGTCGCCTATGCGGCGGCGATCGAGCTCGGGCTGCCGGGCGTGAGCTACTACGGCGGCGGCAATACCCACTTCGTCGACCGGCCGACCAAGGCGCCGGTGATGTTCCATTACGGCGAGAAGGACACGCACATCAGCGCCGAAGACCGCGCCAAGGTCGCCGAGGCGAACCCGGACGCGCCGCTGTATCTCTACAACGCCGGCCACGCCTTCAACCGCGATGTCGACTCGAGCACCTACGATGCCAGCAGCGCCCAGTTGGCCTGGCAGCGGACGCTCGCCTTCTTGGCCGAACACGTGGGCTGACCTGCTCGCCCGCCGCCCACCGGCTCCTCGGCGGCATGCCGGGGCGCTGCCACTAGACTGGCCACCCACGCCGTCGCTGAGCAGGACTCATGGGCCACTCGATTCATCTCAACACCAACCGGCTGCACTGCATCGGTGGCTACCTCGCCGAAGCCAACGGCACGCCGCGCGGTGGCGTGGTAGTGGTGCAGGAGATCTTCGGCGTCAATGCGCACATGCGGGCAGTGGCCGACCGGCTCGCCGCGGCCGGCTATACCGCCGTGGCGCCCTGCTTCTTCGATCATCTGGAATCGGGGGTGGAGCTGGGTTACGACGACGCCGGCGTCGCGAAGGGGCGTGAACTGGTGGCCGAGCTGGGGCTGGACCGGGCGCTGGAGGATGTCGCCAGCGCGGCCGAAGCGATCGCCTCGGCCGGGCGCATCGGGGTGGTCGGCTTCTGCTGGGGCGGCACGGTCGCGCTGCGCGCCGCGCAACGGCTGGGACTGCCCGCCGTGAGCTATTACGGCGCACGCAACGCGGCCTTTCTCGACCAGGCACCGCGGGCGCCCGTGCTGTTCCACTTTGGCGAAAGCGACCCCTCGATCCCGCCGGAAACCGTGCAGCTGCATCGCGAAAAACTGCCGCAGATGACTGTGCACACCTACCCCGCCGGCCACGCCTTCAACCGCGACGTCGATCCGCACGCCTATCACGCGCCCAGCGCGCAACTGGCCTGGCAGCGCACGCTGGACTTCTTCGACCGCGAACTGGGCGGTGCGGCATGAGCAGGTTCGTGCTCGACCCCCGCCTTGCCGCCGACTCGGTGCCGGTGATCGAGCTGCCGCTGTGCGGCGTGCGCCTGATGAACGACGCCCGCTTCGCCTGGCTGCTGCTGGTGCCGCGGCGCGACGGCATGAGCGAGCTCCACGATCTCGACGCCGCGGACCAGGACCGGTTGTGGCGCGAGATCCGCTTCGCCAGCGCGGCCCTGCGTGACGCGGCGCCCTGCGACAAGCTCAACCTCGGCGCGCTGGGCAATATCGTGCGCCAGCTGCACGTGCACCTCGTGGCGCGCGTGGCGGGCGATGCCGCGTGGCCCGGCCCGGTGTGGGGCAGCGGCGCGGCGCAGCCGTACGACGCGGCGGCGCTGGAGGCCACGATGGCCGCGCTGCGCCGGCGGCTCGCCGGTTACCAGGACTGACGCGCGGTGATCGCACCGCTTCGCGACGAGGCGCTGGCCGAGGACGCGCTGCTGCTGCACTTCGGCGACAGCATCGACGAGGCGACCAGCGCCCGCGTGCTGGCCGCCGCGGCAGCGATCGCGCTACATGTGCCGTCGCTCGAATGCGTGCCCGCCTACGCCAGCCTGCTGCTGCGCTTCGACCCGGGTGCGTGGCGCGGCAATGCCGCCGATATGCCGCACGCGCGCGTACGCGCGGCGGTGGCCGAGGTGCTGGCCACGGCTGATGTCGCCGATGCGCCTGCACGCGAGCGGGTGATCCCGGTGCTTTACGGCGGCGCACACGGGCCGGATCTTGCCGCGGTGGCGCAGCACGCCGGGCTGAGCGAGGCCGAGGTCATCGCGCGTCATGCGGGCGGCCGCTATCGGGTGGCGATGCTGGGGTTCGCGCCCGGCTTCCCCTATCTGCTGGGGCTCGATCCGCGGCTGGCGGTGCCGCGACGCGCCGATCCGCGCGCGCGGGTGCCGGCCGGCAGCGTCGCCGTCGGCGGCGCGCAGACCGGCATCTACCCCGAAGCACTGCCCGGCGGCTGGCAGCTCATCGGCCGCACGCCGCTGGGCCTGTTCGACATGCGCGCCATTGTGCCGTCGTGGCTGCAACCCGGCGACCGGGTGCGCTTCGAGGCCATCGATGCCGCGCGCTTCGATGCGCTGCAGGAGCGCGCGGCGTGAGCCTGCGCGTGCTGCAGGCGGGCCTGCTCACCACCGTGCAGGACGGCGGCCGCCCCGGCCACGCCGCGCTCGGCCTGGGCCGCGCCGGCGCGATGGACCGGCCGGCCTGGCGGCTCGGCAACGCGCTGGTCGGCAACGTCGGCGACGAGGCCGCACTGGAAATCGCCCTGCGCGGCCCGGTGCTGCGGATCGAACGCGCCACCCGCCTCGCACTCACCGGCGCGCCCATCGACGCCCGCCTTGACAACGTCGCCCTGCCGCCGTGGACCGCGGTGGACGCGCCCGCCGGCAGCACGTTGCGGCTGGGTGGCATGCGACAGGGGTGTCGCAGTTATCTGGCGCTGCGCGGGGGCATCGCCACCGAGCCGGTGCTCGGCAGCCGCAGCGAAGACGTGCACGCGCGGATCGGCCCGCTCGGCGGACGCGCGCTGCGCGCCGGCGACGTGCTGCCGCTCGGCGCGGCGTTCGATGCAGCGTCCATCTCTCGCGTGAGCGTGCGCCGCTGGGGCGTGGATCCGCGGTCGTGGTTCGATTTCGCCATGATGCCGATCGCCCTCCTGCCCGGCAGCCACGTCGACGCGCTGGACGACGACGCCCGCCACCAGCTGCACGGCGCGCGCTTCCGGGTCAGCGCCTCGAGCAACCGCACCGGCAGCCGGCTCGATGGCCCCGCGCTGCACCTGCGCGCCCCGCTGGAGCTGATCTCCGCCGCCGTGCTGCCGGGCACCGTGCAATTGCCGCCGTCCGGCCAACCCATCGTGCTGATGGCCGAGGCGCCGGTGACCGGTGGCTACCCGCGCATCGGCCAGATCGCCGCGGCGGACCTGCCGCGCATCGCCCAGCGCCGGCCCGGCGATGCCGTATGCTTCGAGGCCGTTTCGCTGGCGCAGGCGCTGGACCGCCAGCACGACCGCGAGCAGCAGCTGCAGCGCCTGGTGCAGCGCGTGATCGCCCGAGGGGAGTCCTGCTGACGTGAACCGCATCGACCTCAATTGCGACCTCGGCGAATCGTTCGGCGCGTGGCGCATGGGCGAGGACGCCGCGCTGCTGGATCTGGTCAGTTCGGCCAACGTCGCCTGCGGTTTCCACGCCGGCGACCCGGCGATCATGCAGCGCACGGTGGCGCTGGCCGCGCCGCGCGGCGTGGCGATCGGCGCACACGTGTCGCTGCCCGACCTGCAGGGCTTCGGCCGCCGCGAAATGGCGGTAACGCCCGCCGAGGTGCACGCCATGACGCTGTACCAGCTCGGCGCGCTGCACGCGTTCGCCCATGCCGCCGGCACCGCCGTGGCGCACGTCAAGCCGCACGGCGCGCTGTACAACATGGCCGCGCGCGACCGCGCGCTGGCCGACGCGATCGCCGATGCCGTGCGCGCGTTCAATCCGGCGCTGGCGCTGTTCGGGCTGGCCGGATCGGCGCTGCTGGACGCCGGTCGCGCCGCCGGGCTGCGCGTCGTCGCCGAAGCCTTCGCCGATCGCCGCTACCGCGCCGACGGCTCGCTGCAGCCGCGACGCGAACCCGATGCGGTGATCGACGACGCCGACGCCGCCACCGCGCAGGCTCTGCGCATGGCGCAGCACGGCGAGGTCATCGCCGTGGACGGCCAGCGCGTGGCACTGACGGTCGACACGCTGTGCCTGCACGGCGACGGCGCGCACGCGGTGGAGTTCGCGCGCCGGCTGCGCGCCGCGCTGGAAGCGGCCGGCCTGCATATTGCCGCGCCCGCGCTGGCATGAACGCGAAGCCGGGCTCCACACGATGAACTACTGGCCCCTGCTCGGCGTCGCGGTGATCGCGCTGGGCTTCGTGCTGCGCTTCAACCCGGTGCTGGTGGTGGTCGTGGCGGCGCTGGTCAGCGGCGTGCTGTCCGGCATGCGCGTGCCGGAACTGCTGGCCCTGCTCGGTACCAGCTTCGCCTCCAGCCGGATCCTGCTGATCATCATCCTCACCCTGCCGGCGATCGGCCTGCTCGAGCGCGCCGGCCTGCGCGAGCACGCCCAGCAATGGATGGCACGGATGCGCGGCATGACACTGGCGCGACTGCTGATCGGCTACCTGCTGGGACGCCAGCTGCTGTCGATGATCGGCCTGCAGAGCGTGGCCGGCCCCGCCCAGACCGTGCGTCCGCTGCTCGCGCCAATGGCCGAAGCCGCTGCCGCACGCATCGATCCGGCGCTGCCGGAAGACGAGCGCGACCGCCTTCGCGCGCTGGCTGCGGCCACCGACAACGTGGGACTGTTTTTCGGCGAAGACGTTTTCATCGCGCTGGGCGCGGTGCTGCTGATCCAGGGCTTCTACGACCAGCACGGGATCGCGTTGACGCCGTTGTCGATTGCGCTGTGGGCGCTGCCCACGGCGATCGCGGCATTCGTGATCCACAGCGCACGGATCGTGCTGTACCAGCGTGGCCTGCGCCGTCGACGCGCCGCCCGGGCGGAGGACTGAGCCGTGCTGCAGATCGAGCAGGCCCACCTGCTGCTGGCGGTGTTCATGGCCTACACCGGCTGGCGCAACCTGCGCGAGCGCGAGCGGTGGCGCGGCGCGTTCTGGCTGATCCTGGCCGCGCTGTTCGGCAGCGGCGGCGCCGTGCTGCGCGCCGCGCACGCCGGACACCCCTTGCCCGCGCAGATCGCCGGCGCGGCAGTGATTGCGCTGGCGCTGATCGCGCCCCGGCTCGGCCAGCGCCGCCCGGCGGAACAGAGTACGCCGGCGCAGCGGCAGGCCTGGGCGCAGCGACTGGGGCATCGGCTGCTGTTGCCTGCGCTGCTGATCCCGATCGTGACTGTGGCGGTGGCGCTGGGCGGCGATCAACTCCAGTGGCACGGACTGCGACTGTTCGATCCCGCCCAGATGACCCTGACCGGGCTGGCGCTGGCCTGCCTGCTGGCGCTCGGCGCCGCCAGCGCGGTCACGGGTCAGGCACCGTCACACGGACTTGCCGAAGGACGCCGCCTGCTCGACACCATGGGTTGGGCGGCGCTGTTGCCGGTACTGCTGGCCGCGCTGGGCCAGGTGTTCACCCGCAGCGGCGTGGGCGAGGCGATCGCCCAGCTCACCACCGACTGGCTACCGGCCGGCAGCGCCGTGGCCTGCCTGCTGGCGTACGCGCTGGGCATGGTGCTGTTCACCGTGATCATGGGCAATGCGTTTGCCGCATTTCCGGTGATGACGGCCGGCATCGGCCTGCCCCTGCTGGTGCAGCGCTATGGCGCGAACCCGGCCGTGCTCGGTGCGCTGGGCATGTTGTGCGGCTACTGCGGCACGCTGCTGACGCCGATGGCCGCCAACTTCAACCTGGTGCCGGCCGCACTGCTGGAGCTGCGCTCGCCCTACGGCGTGATCCGCGCACAGGTGTGGACGGCCGTGCTGCTGTTCGCGGTCAATCTGGCCCTGATGATGCTGCTGGTATTCCGGTAACCGAGGAGGCGAACCGCCCATGGCCACCACCCTTCCCCGCATCCTGCTGACCGGTTTCGACCCGTTCGGCGGGGAAAACCTCAACCCCTCATGGGAGGCGGCGCGCGCCCTGCACGGCAAGCGGCTGGGCGGACACCGGGTGGTGGCGCGACAGCTGCCGACCGAATTTGCCCGTTCGCTGGTGGTGCTGAAAGCGGCGCTGCGCGAGGTGCGGCCAGCGATCGTGATCGGCGTGGGCCAAGCCGGCGGCCGCAGCCGACTGTCGATCGAGCGGGTGGCCATAAACGTCGATGACGCGCGGATCGCCGACAACGCCGGCGCGCAGCCGATCGACGTACCGGTGGTGCCGGGTGGTCCCGCGGCCTACTTCTCCACCCTGCCGATCAAGGCCATGCTCATTGCGCTGCAGGCGGCGGGCGTTCCCGCGGAGATCTCCAACACCGCCGGCACCTATGTTTGCAATCACGTGGCCTACGCGCTGGCGCACGTCACCGCCCGTCAGCGCGGCGTGCGCAGCGGATTCATCCACATACCGCTGCTGCCGGATCAGGCAGTCAGGCATCCGCATGCGCCAAGCATGGCGCTGGAAGAGGTGACGCGCGGCCTGGCGATTGCCCTGCGCGTCGCCGCGTCGACCGGCACGGACATCCGCGCTGCCGCCGGCACGATCAGCTAGGCCGTCGCACCGGGGGCGGTCAACGCATGTTGGTCAGTAGCCGCGCGACCTGTCTTCGATGGAACTGCCGGCCGCACTCTTGCTCTCCTGCTCCTGACTCATCTTGGCCGGCGCGTGGTAGTCCTCCAGCGCGCGGGCCTTGGTCTCCTGCGGGTTGATCTGCTTCAGCTCGCCATCGTCGTCGTAATACACCACCACGCCATAGTCGAGCGCGATGCGCGCCATGTACTGCAGGTGCGCCTTGCGCACCTTGGACTCGTCGCTGGGTGCGAGCAGTACGGTCTTGGGCAGCTTGCCGGCGTCCTTCAGGTAGGCGAAATGGCTGCCGGTATCGAGCGCCGACAGCACACCGCCGTCGACCAGGAACTGGCCGCCCTTGTAGGCCTCGATGGTGGTGTCGAACTGGCCCTTGGCCTGGAGCGCCGCGACGTCTTCCTTGGTGGCACCGCGATGGCAACCGGCGAGCACGAGCGTGCCGGCCAGCGCAGCGGCCACGAGCAGGCGGCCGGTAAAGGTGGAAAGACGGTTCATGGGAGTCTCCTGCAGGGTGTTCGTGACAGCATGCGAGTGTAGCGCCGCGGCGGGTGGCCCGGCGGCCTGCGCAACAGGCCCGTGAGCGGCATTCAGGTGCGCGGCAGGGTCACGCCCTGCTGGCCCTGATACTTGCCGCCGCGGTCCTTGTAGCTGGTTTCGCACTCTTCCTCCGACTCGAAGAACAGCATCTGCGCCACGCCCTCGTTGGCGTAGATGCGCGCCGGCAGCGGCGTGGTGTTGGAGAACTCCAGCGTCACGTGGCCTTCCCACTCCGGCTCCAGCGGCGTCACGTTGACGATGATGCCGCAGCGCGCATAGGTGCTCTTGCCCAGGCACACGGTGAGCACCGAGCGCGGGATGCGGAAATACTCCACCGTGCGCGCCAGCGCGAACGAGTTGGGCGGGATGATGCACACGTCCGCTTCGACGTCGACGAAGCTGGTGGGATCGAACGCCTTCGGGTCGACGATGGTGGAGTTGATGTTGGTGAAGATCTTGAACTCGCGCGCGCAGCGCACGTCGTAGCCGTAGCTGGAAGTGCCGTACGAGATCAGCCGCTGCTCCTCGCGCATCTTCACCTGGCCCGGCTCGAACGGCTCGATCATGCCGTGCTGCTCGGCCATCCGGCGGATCCACTTGTCGGGTTTGATGCTCACGCGCGCTCCGGTCATCAGGGGTCGGCGCAGCCGCCATCGGCTGCCGCCAAAGGCGAAAAAATAGCACGGCGACGCGCCGTCAGGCTTGCGCCAGCGCCCTGTCCAGGCGGGCCAGCAGCGCGCCGAGCGTCTCTACCAGGGCCGGCTGGGCGAGGATCTGCGCCGGTTCGCAGCCCGCGCCCGACAGCGGCACCGCGGCCGAGACAGTGTCGAGCAAGGTGGCCGACATGGTGCGCAGAATCTCCGCCAGGGCATCTTGTGCATGATGCGAGCCGCGACCCGAAGCGTTGATCAGCGCCACCGGCTTGCCCGGAAACTCCAGGCTGCCGACCAGCCAGTCCAGCAGGTTCTTGAAGGCGCCCGGTACCCCGTGGGCATATTCGGGACAGGCGACAAGCAGCGCGTCACTGGCGCCGACCGCCTTGCGCAGCGCGATCACCGGGGGAGGCAGCGGATCGTGTTCGTCGTCGGGGTTGAACCACGGCAAGACTGCCAGGCCGTCATGCAGCACCAGCGCCAGCGATGGTGGCGCCAGGACACGCGCCGCTTCCAGCACCGCCGTATTGGCTGACACGCGCCGCAGGCTGCCGGACAGGCACAGCACCCGGCGAGGTGCTGCCAACGTCATGCCCCAGGCGCGCCCTGCACCACCACCTTGCCCAGCCCAAGCGCCTTGTTGCGTGGCTGGCGCGACAACCGCCCCGCGGCGTTGCGCGCGATCTCGCGATAACGGGCTGCGAGGTCGGAATCCGGGATCGCCACCACGGTGGGATTGCCGCCATCGGCCTGCTCGCGGATGCGGATGTCCAGCGGCAGCGAGCCCAAGTAGGCCACGCCGTACTGCTCGGCCATGCGCTGGCCGCCGCCCTCGCCGAAAATGTGTTCTTCGTGGCCGCAGCTGGAGCACACGTGGGTGGCCATGTTTTCCACCACACCCAGCACCGGCACCTCGACCTTCTCGAACATCTTCAGCGCCTTGCGGGCGTCGAGCAGGGCGATGTCCTGCGGCGTGGTGACGATCACCGCGCCGGCCACCGGCACCTTCTGCGACAGCGTGAGCTGGATGTCGCCAGTGCCCGGCGGCAGATCCACCACCAGATAGTCGAGCGCCTCCCAGCGCGAGTCGTTGAGCAGCTGCATCATCGCCTGGGTGACCATCGGGCCGCGCCAGATCATCGGCGTCTCCTCGTCAACCAGGAAACCGATCGACATCGCCTGCAGCCCGTGCGCCTGCATTGGAATGATGCTCTTGCCGTCGGGCGACTCGGGCTTGCCGCTGATGCCCAGCATGCGCGGCTGGCTGGGGCCATAGATATCGGCGTCGAGAATGCCGACCCTGGCGCCTTCCGCCGCCAGCGCCAGCGCGAGATTCACCGACACGGTGGATTTGCCCACGCCGCCCTTGCCGGAGGCGACCACGATGATGTTCTTCACGTTGCCCAGCGGTGCCAGCTGCCCCTGCACCTTGTGCACCTGCACGCGGCTGGTGGCCGAGACGGCGGCGGCGGCAATGGCCGGGTCGGCCTGCAATGCGTCGCGCACCCGCGCGGCAACCGCCTCGTGCGCCGTGGCCGCGGGATAGCCCAGCTGGAGGTCGACCGACACACGGTCGCCATCCACGCCGATGGCGCGTACGGCGTCGGTCATCGGCGCGCCGGTATGGGGGTCGGTGAGGTCGCCGAGGATGCGGCGGACCAGCGCTTCGTTCGCCTGGGTCATGGGACATGTCTTGAGGGGGAGAGACCGCCGATTATGCCAGCCCGCGGTGGCGCTCCGGCTGCGCCAGATCAGGGCGGGATGCGCCCGGCTGCGCTCTTGCGCATTGCAGCTTGACCCACCCCGGAGGCCTCGGCACGCTCGCCCCATACGCTTTCGTACGGGAGGATCACCATGACACTGCTGTCCCGCTTCACCCTCGCCACCGGCCTGCTGCTGATCGCCGGCTCCGCCTTCGCCGCCACCGACACCCCGGTCGGCACCTGGAAAACCATCGACGACAAGACCCACCAGCCCAAGTCGATCGTCGAGATCACCGAAAACAATGGCGAGCTGCAGGCCAAGGTGGTCAAGGTGCTCAACTCCGACGAAGGCCCCAACCCGATCTGCAAGGAGTGCGACGGCGAGCGCAAGAACCAGCCGATCGAGGGCATGACCATCATGTGGGGCGTCAGCAAGGACGACGACGTGTGGGACGGCGGCAAGATCCTCGATCCCAAGAACGGCAAGGAATACAAGGTCAAGCTCACCCTGATGGACGGCGGCCAGAAGCTGGACGTGCACGGCTACATCGGTTTCGCCCTGCTCGGCCGCTCGCAGGTGTGGGAGCGCCAGGAGTAACCGTGTAGCTCCCGCTCGATCGACCGGCCCGCCACTGGCGGGCCTTTTTCATGGGGCCCCGGTCCGGCGGGAGCCGGGGGCGGTTTGGACGTCCATGCCATAATGCGCGGTCATTCCAGCACGCGTACCGCCATGAGCCGCCGCCTCCTCGTCACCAACGCCCTGCCCTACGCCAACGGCCCGCTGCACATGGGTCACCTGCTGGGCTACATCCAGGCCGACATCTGGGTGCGGGCGCAGCGCATGGCCGGCAGCGAGGTGGTCTACGTCTGCGCCGACGACGCGCACGGCACGCCGATCATGCTGGCGGCGGAAAAGGCCGGCCTGGCGCCGGAGGTCTACATCGACGGCATCCGCGCCGGCCACGAGGCCGACTTCGCCGCCTTCGGCGTGGCGTTCGACCACTACCACAGCACCCATTCGGACGAGAACCGCGAGCTGGCGACGCTGATCTACACGCGCCTGCGCGACGGCGGCGCCATCGCCAAGCGCGACATCCAGCAGTTGTTCGATCCGGACAAGCAGATGTTTCTGCCGGACCGCTACATCAAGGGCACCTGCCCGGTGTGCAAGACGCCTGACCAGTACGGCGACAACTGCGAGAACTGCGGCGCCACCTACGCACCCACCGACCTGATCAACCCGTACTCGGTGATGTCCGGCGCCACGCCGGTGCTGCGCGATTCGGAGCACTACTTCTTCCAGCTGTCGAAGTTCGAGGGCCTGCTGCGCGACTGGTTCGCCGGCAAGTACTCGGGCGGCCAGCCGGTGGCCAACAGCGGCGTGGCGGCCAAGCTGCGCGAGTGGCTGGACGGCGGCCTGAAGGACTGGGACATCTCGCGCGACGCGCCGTACTTCGGCTTCCCGATCCCCGACGCGCCGGGCAAGTTCTTCTACGTGTGGCTGGACGCGCCGGTCGGCTACCTGGCCAGCTTCAAGGCGCTGTGCGACCGGACCGGGCTGAGCTTCGACGACTTCCTCGCCCCCGACAGCACTGCCGAGATGCACCACTTCATCGGCAAGGACATCATCAACTTCCACGGCCTGTTCTGGCCGGCGATGCTGCACGGCGCGGGTTTCCGCACGCCCACGGCGCTGCACGTCAACGGCTACCTCACGGTCAACGGCGCGAAGATGTCCAAGTCGCGCGGCACCTTCATCCAGGCCCGCACCTACCTGGACGCAGGATTGAATCCGGAGTGTCTGCGCTACTACTTCGCCACCATGCTCGACGACGCGCCGGTGGACGTGGACCTGGACCTCAAGGCCTTCGAGGAGCGCGTGAACTCGCACCTGGTCGGCAAGTGGGTGAACATCGCCAGCCGCACCGCGGGCTTCGTGCACAAGTTCTTCGACGGCCGACTGGCCGAGCGCTTCGGCGTCACCGAGACCGTGCTGTGGAACCGTCTGCAGGAGCACTACGACGGCCTGGCCGAGCTCTACGACCAGGGCCAGTTCGCCGAGGTCACCCGCCGCTTCGTGCTGATGGCCGACCTGGTCAACGGCCACATCGCCGCCACCGCGCCGTGGACGCTGGCCAAGGACGAATCGCGCCGCGTCGAGCTGCACCAGGTGTGCTCGTTCGCGATCGCCGCGTTCCGCCTGCTGGGCGGCCTGCTCAAGCCGATCCTGCCCGCCACGGTGGCCGCGGCCGAGCGGTTCCTGGCCGCGCCGATCATCGACTTCGACGACGCCCGCGCCGCCCTGCACAACCACATCATCGCGCCCTTCGAGCCGCTGCTCGGCCGCCTCGATCCGAAGCAGATCGAAGCGATGGTCGAGGCCTCGAAAGAGTCGCTCGGCGCGCCCGCCAGCGCGCCTGTTTCCACCGACAAACCCAAGCAAGCGAAGAAAGCCATGACCGACCCCACGCCCGCCCCCGCAACCACCGACGCTGCCGCTGCCACCACCATCGGCATCGACGATTTCGCCAAGCTCGATTTGCGCGTGGGCAAGGTGACCGTGTGCGAGTTCGTCGAGGGTTCGGACAAGCTGCTGCGCTTCGAGCTGGACGCCGGCCCGCTGGGCACGCGGCAGATCTTCTCCGGCATCCGCGCCGCCTACGGCGAGCCGGAAAAAATGGTGGGCCGCAACGTGGTGTTCATCGCCAACCTGGCGCCGCGCAAGATGCGCTTCGGCCTGTCCGAGGGGATGATCCTGTCCGCCGGCGACGGCGGCAGCGACCTGTTCCTGCTCGACGCGGACGCCGGTGCCAAGCCCGGCGCCACGGTGCGCTGAAGCAGGCTCAGCGGCGGGTGTAGGTCACGAAGAAGCCGACCAGGTCGCCGTTTTCGTTGTATGGCGCCATGTCGACATAGCGGTATCCGCGGGCGGCATACAGGGCGTGCGACTTGGTGAGCTGGTTGGCCATGTGGCCTTTGCGCATGCCGAAGGTGGCGTCGACGAACACGGTGAGCGTTTCGGCCTCGTCGGCAGCAGCCGGGCGCGCCTGCACCGGCGACACGCGGGCCAGCGCAAATGCGCCGCCGCAGACGAGTGCGGCCGCAAGCAGGATCGACGCGACAGGCGACGGGCGGCGTGACGGGAGAAGAGACATGGCAGAGCTCCGGATAGGACGAATGGGCGACAATGGTTGCGTGATTATCGCCGCACCCCGTCCCCGCGCATGAGTGACCCACTCGACACCCTGGCCACGCGCATCGATGCCCTGCTGCCGCAGACCCAGTGCGAGCAGTGCGGCTTCCACGGCTGCCGGCCCTACGCCGAGGCGATCGCCCGGGCCGAGGCGCCGATCAACCGCTGCCCGCCCGGCGGCGCGGCGGGTATCGCGAAGCTCGCCGCCCTGCTCGATCAGCCCGTGCTTGCGCTTGATCCCGAGCACGGCGCGGAGAAGCCGCGGACGTTGGCGCGGATCGTCGAGGCCGACTGCATCGGCTGCACGAAATGCATCCAGGCGTGCCCGGTCGACGCCATCGTGGGCGCCGCCAAGCTGATGCACACCGTGCTGGTCGATGACTGCACCGGCTGCGAGCTGTGCGTGCCGGCCTGTCCCGTCGATTGCATCGTGCTGGACCCGATGCCGCCGGCGTGGGTCGCGACCCCCGCCCGGGCCGACGCTGCGCGGGCGCACTTCCAGCGCCGCGAGGCGCGACTGGCGCGCGAGCGCGCCGCCCACGAGGCCGAACTGGCCGCGCGCAAGGCGGCCGTGGATGCCGCCGCCGCGAGCAACCCGGTGCTGGCCGCACTGGCACGGGCCAAAGCAAAGAAGCAGGGCTATCTGGAATGAAACGCGCCGATGTCGTGGAGATGTTCACCCGCCTGCGCGAGTTGAACCCCAGGCCGACCACCGAACTGGCGTACACCACGCCGTTCGAGTTGCTGGTGGCGGTGGTGCTCTCGGCCCAGGCGACCGACGTCGGCGTCAACAAGGCCACCCGCCGGCTGTATCCGGTCGCCAACACACCGCAGGCGATCCTCGCGCTCGGAGAGGACGGGCTCAAGAGCTACATCAGCACCATCGGGCTGTTCAACGCCAAGGCGAAGAACGTCATCGCGCTGTGCCGGCTGCTGATCGAGCAGCACGGCGGCGAGGTGCCGCGCGAGCGCGAGGCGCTGGAGGCGCTGCCCGGCGTGGGCCGCAAGACGGCCAACGTGGTGCTCAACACGGCGTTCGGCGAGCCGACCATCGCGGTGGACACGCATATTTTCCGCGTGTCCAACCGCACCGGCCTGGCGCCCGGAAAGGACGTGCGCGCGGTGGAGGCGAAGCTGGAGAAAGTCGTGCCGGCCGAGTTCAAGCTCGACGCCCACCACTGGCTGATCCTGCACGGTCGCTATGTGTGCAAGGCGCGCAAGCCGGATTGCCCGAATTGCGTGATCCGCGATCTGTGCCGGTACCGGGACAAGACCCCCGGCTGACCGTCGCACCCGGCCCGCTCTGGTGCCGGGTCGAGCCGGGGGGCCGATCCGCTGCCACCTCGCGACGCGCACCGGCACCGCAAAAAGCAAACGGCGGGCTGCTGCCCGCCGTTTTTCCGTCCCTGGGTCGAACTCCCTTCAGATAACCTGGCCCGTCCTGCCTGCCGCATCATGCAGCAGGCATGTGACAGTTTTCAGAACTTCACCTCGCCGAACACGCCGATCTCGTCGGTCTTGACGTTCTGCACGTGCGGCGGGATCGGCGTGGCCACCGACTTCTCGCCCTTCTCGTGCTTGTACACGGCAGCCAGCTTGAAGCCCTTGGTGATGTCGAACTCGACGCCGGCGTTGTAGTAGGTGTCCTTGGCGTCGCTGTCGAGGTCCTTGCTCAGCTTGGCGCTGTCGTAGCGGGCGAACAGCGTCACGCCGTCGGCCACGCCCACGCTGCCCCACACCGAGTAGCCGTCCGACTTGTCCGACACCGGCGACAGGATCGTGTTCCAGTCCTTGGCGGTGAAGTACTCCACGCCCACGCGCACCGACTTGTCGGCGTAGGCCACCATCACGTCGCCGCGGGTGGCGGTGTTCTGCGCGTTGACGCTCTGGGTCTCCTGACCGCGATGGCCGCTGTAGCCACCCACGGCGACGATCATGTTCTCGAACGGGACGAAGCCGATGCGGCCTTCGAAGTCCACGCCCTTGCTGCGGCTGGGGTTCTTGTAGCCGTTGCCGTTGACCACGGACACGGCGTAGTTGACCGACTTGCTGGCGCCGAAGTCGCCGGCCGCGTGCAGGCCCCAATCGGCCGAGTTGGCGTACTTCAGGCGGTCGGTCAGGGTGTTCTCGACGTACCGGAAGCCGTAGTAGTTCTCGACGAACGGAATCCAGGGCATGTCCGCCGAACCGATGCGCAGCTTGAACGCCGGATCGAACTTGCCTTCGACGTAGGCCTTCTTGACGAACAGGTTGGTCTCGCCGTCGTTGCTGACGTAGTTGAAGTCGGTGGTCAGGTTGGCCGACCAGACGTCGTCGAACTTGTGGTCCACGGTCAGGTAGAAGCGCTTGACGTCGATGCCGGTGCCGGTGGCATTGGTGCTGCCGGTATCGCTGTTCTTCTGGTCGATATTGGTGAAGTCGAAGTACATCTTGCCCGACAGCGTGGTGTTGTTGATCGCCTTCTCGAGGGCGGCAATCTTGGTGTCATTGGCCGAGGAGGCCTGCACCTTCTCGATCGCCTGGCCGGTGCTCACGTTGATGTCGGACTGCGCGTCCGTGCGTTGCTCAAGCTCGTCGAGCTTGGCCTGCATCGCGGCGACCTGCGCCTTGAGCATCTCGATTTCGGCATTGCTGGCCGTCGACGACTTCGACGACTGCGGGGCCGGGGCTGCTACGGAAGCCAGGCTGGTGAAACCCAAACCGGCAGCAATCGCTACCACGAGCAACTTCGAACGCATGGAAAATCTCCGCTTGATGGATGAAGACACCTCGACCGCACCCCCGTGCAACATGTGGTCGGCGAAGCAGGACGTTAAAAGTTTGCAGTCGTCCTTTTGCAGAGATATTGAAGATGTGTGACAAAACGAAGTCAGCGTCATCTCCCCCGTCCCCGCGAGGGCGGCTGATATGCTTTGCCGATGGATGACCTCAACAAGAGCCTGGCCACGCGCATGGCCGACCGCTTCCGCGGCTTTCTCCCGGTGGTGGTGGACGTGGAAACCGGCGGCTTCGACGCCGATCACGACGCGCTGCTGGAGATCGCCGCCGTCACCCTGGGCATGGACAGCGAGGGCTACCTGCACCCGCAACCGGCCGTGGCGGCCCACGTGGAGCCCTTCCCGGGCGCCAATCTCGACCCGCGGGCGCTGGAGATCACCGGCATCGATCCGGACAACCCGTTGCGCGGCGCACTGAGCGAGCGGATGGCGCTGGATCACATCTTCGACGAGGTGCGCCGGGCCATGCGCCACCACAACTGCCAGCGCGCCGTGCTGGTGGGGCACAACGCGGCGTTCGACCTGGGTTTCGTCAACGCGGCGGTGCGCCGCGTCGGCCACAAGCGCAATCCGTTCCACCCGTTCAGCTGTTTCGACACCGCCACGCTGGGCGGCCTGGCCTACGGCCAGACCGTGCTCAGCAAGGCAGCACACGCCGCCGGCCATCTGTTCGACACGCGCGAGGCGCACTCGGCCATCTATGACGCCGAGCGCACCGCCGAACTGTTCTGCGGCATCGTCAACCGCTGGCGCAAGCTGGAAACCTTCGAGCGCGAACACATCGGCCTGGGCGTGCTGTAAGCCGCGCTGGCGCTGCGTTGCGGGGGGTTGCCCGTGCCGCTGTGTGACAGCCTGTCACACGGATGCAACATTCATCTCATTTCATTGCAACACGCCACCCATGTAATGGCGGAAGGGGCGGGCCTCGTCCCGTGACTTTCCTCCTCAAGGAGCTACCGTGTTGACCTCAACCAAATCACGCATTGCCACCATCGCCGCTGCCTCGCTGATGAGCATGGCGGCCCAGGCCACCGACATCACCGGCGCCGGCTCCAGCTTCGTCTATCCGGTGCTGACCAAGTGGTCGGCAGCGTATGCCGAGAAGACCGGCAACCAGCTCAACTACCAGTCGGTCGGTTCGGGCGCGGGCATCGCGCAGATCAAGGCCGGCACCATCGATTTCGGCGCCTCCGACGCTCCGCTGAGCCCGGAAGACCTGAAGAAGTTCGGCCTGGGCCAGTTCCCGCTGGTGGTGGGCGGCATCGTGCCGGTGGTGAACATCGCCGGCGTGCAGGCGGACCAGATCAAGCTCGACGGCGCCACGCTGGCTGACATCTTCATGGGCAAGATCACCAACTGGAACGACCCGAAGATCGCCGCGCTCAATGCCGGCATGACGCTTCCGGCCGGCAAGATCACCGTGGTGCATCGCTCGGACGGTTCGGGCACCTCGTACAACTTCACCAACTACCTGAGCAAGGTCAGCCCGGAGTGGGCCTCGCAGGTCAAGTTCGGCACCGCCGTTGACTGGCCGACCGGCGTGGGTGGCAAGGGCAACGAGGGCGTGTCGCAGTACGTTCGCCAGATCAAGGGCTCGATCGGCTACGTCGAGTACGCCTACGCTATGAAGAACAAGATCGCCTGGGTCGACATGAAGAATGCCGCCGGCCAGATCGTCAAGCCGGATGCCGACGCGTTCGCTGCCGCCGCCGCCACCGCCGACTGGGCCAGCGCCAAGGACTTCAACCTGATCATGACCAACGCCCCGGGCGAGACCGCGTGGCCGATCACCGCCACCACCTGGGCGATCATGTACAAGAAGCCCAAAAACGTCGAGCACACCAAGGTGGCCTTCGACTTCTTCAAGTGGTCCTACGAGAACGGCCAGCCGCAGGCTGCCTCGCTCGACTACGTGCCGCTGCCCGACTCGCTGGTCGAGCAGATCGAAGCCTACTGGGCCTCGGATTTCCAGATGTAATTCCCCGACCGGATGACGGCGGCCGTCGGACTCCCGACAGCCGCTCCGGCACGGACGCCGGTGGATCAGCCGCCCCAGCACCTGGGGCGGTTTTCCATTGAAGCGTTCGCTACCATCTGCCGCCTGCCTCTCCAGGATCTACCGCCCCATGTCCACTCCGCCCGAAGCCGTTGCCCTCGGCGACGTCGAGGACCAGCGCAGTCGCCGCGATGCGCGGCACGACCGCCACTTCCGCTGGCTGCTGATGGGCTGCGCACTGCTGGTGCTGGCCTCGCTGCTCGGCGCCGCGGGCGCCACGCTGTGGGGCGGCCGCCATGCGTTCGGCACGTTCGGCTGGGGCTTCCTCACCAGCACGGCATGGGATCCGAGCAACGACGTCTACGGCGCGCTGGTGCCTGTCTACGGCACCATCGCCACCTCGCTGATCGCGCTGATCATTGCGGTGCCGGTGAGCTTCGGTATTGCGCTGTACCTGTCCGAGGTGGCGCCGCCGTGGCTGCGCACGCCGGTGTCCTCGGCGATCGAACTGCTCGCGGGCATCCCCTCGATCATCTACGGCATGTGGGGCCTTTTCATCTTTGCGCCCTTCTTCGCCGAACACATCAAGCCCTGGCTGACCAATTACCTGGGCAACAGCCCGGACGACGGCAACCCGTCATGGGTCGCCGAGCACGTACCGTTCATCGGCAAGCTGTTCGCCTCCAGCTACCCGTTCGGCGCGAGCGTGCTCACCGCCGGCATCGTGCTGGCGATCATGATCATCCCGTTCATCTCCTCGGTGATGCGCGAGGTGTTCCAGACCGTGCCCACGCGCCTGAAGGAGTCGGCCTATGCGCTGGGCTCGAGCACCTGGGAGGTGTCATGGGACATCGTGCTGCCGTACACCCGCTCGGCGGTGATCGGCGGCATCTTCCTCGGCCTGGGCCGCGCGCTGGGCGAGACGATGGCGGTGACCTTCGTGCTCGGCAATGCGATGGAGCTGTCGCCGTCGCTGCTTGATCCGGGCGCGTCGATCGCTTCCACCATCGCCAACCAGTTCAGCGAGGCAGTGGGGCTGCAGAAATCCACCCTGATGGCGCTGGCCTTCCTACTGTTCGTGGTGACCTTCATCGTGCTGCTGATCGCACGCCTGATGCTCGCCCAGCTGAAGAAACGGGAGGGCAACTGATGAGCAGCGCACTGTATCTTCGCCGCCGCGTCGCCAACTGGGTGGCGCTGTCGCTGAGCGTCTTCGCCACCCTGATCGGGCTGGGCTTTCTCGCCTGGATCCTGTGGGAAACCCTGCGCCAGGGCATCAGCGCGCTGGATCTGAAGCTGTTCACCAAGATCACCGCCTACGGCGCCGACGGCGGGCTTTCCAATGCCATCGTCGGCAGCCTGATCATCGACCTGATCGGCATCGCCATCGCCACGCCGATCGGCGTGCTGGCCGGCACCTGGCTGGCCGAGTACGCCAATCGCACCAAGCTCGGCGAGACGATCCGCTTCCTCAACGACATCCTGCTGTCGGCGCCGTCGATCGTGATGGGCCTGTTCGTCTACACCATCGTGGTGCTGCCGAGCACCGCGCTGACCCATGGCGACACCACGTTTTCCGGTTTCGCCGGCGGCGTGGCGCTGGCGCTGATCGCGCTGCCGGTGATCGTGCGTACCACCGACGAGATGCTGCGCCTGGTGCCCTCCACCTTGCGCGAGGCCGCGCTGTCGCTGGGCGTACCGCAGTGGAAGCTCACCGTGCAGATCCTGATCCGCGCCGCGCGCTCGGGCATCATCACCGGTGTGCTGCTGGCGCTGGCGCGCATCAGCGGCGAGACCGCGCCGCTGCTGTTCACCGCGTTCGGCAACAACTTCATGACCGTCAACCCGATGAACAAGATGGCCAGCCTGCCGCAGATCATCTACCAGTACGCGAACGATCCGGGCGACGCGATGCATGCGCTGGCCTGGGCCGGTGCGTTCGTGGTGACCATGTTCGTGCTGCTGCTGAGCCTCGCTTCCCGTCTGGTCCTTTCACGCAACAAGGTGTCCCATGACTGAGTCCGCCGCTGCCGGCCTCCATCCGCAGGCTGCGACCAGCGCCATGCCGATCGTGCCGACCAAGATCCAGGTCAAGGATCTGCACTTCTACTACAACGGTTTCCATGCCCTGAAGGGCATCAGCATGGACATCCCGGAGAAGAAGGTCACCGCCATCATCGGCCCGTCCGGTTGCGGCAAGTCGACCCTGCTGCGCATCTTCAACCGCATCTACGCGATCTATCCCAAGCTCGAGGCCAAGGGCGAGATCGTGCTGGACGGCGAGAACATCCTGGCCCCCGGCTATTCGATGAACCGCCTGCGCAGCAAGGTGGGCATGGTGTTCCAGAAGCCGGTGCCGTTCCCGATGACGATCTTCGAGAACGTCGCCTACGGCATCCGCCATCACGAGAAGCTCTCGCGTGCGGACATGGAGATCCGGGTGGAGAAGGCGCTGCGCGACGCGGCGCTGTGGGACGAGGTGAAGGACAAGCTCAAGCAGAACGCGCTCGGCCTCTCCGGCGGCCAGCAGCAGCGACTGTGCATTGCCCGTGCCATCGCCCTGCGGCCCGAGGTGCTGCTGCTGGACGAGCCCACTTCGGCACTGGACCCGATCGCCACCGGCCGCATCGAGCAGTTGGTGGAAGAGCTCAAGAGCCAGTTCACCATCGTCATCGTCACCCACAACATGCAGCAGGCGGCGCGCTGCTCGGACCAGACCGCCTTCATGTACATGGGCGAGCTGATCGAATACGACGGCACCGAGCGCATCTTCACCAAGCCCGGCAAGAAGCAGACCGAGGACTACATCACCGGGCGGTTTGGTTGATCCAATGCGGGGAATGGGGAACGGGAAACGGGAACATCGGGCGCAAGCCACGCTACACGCTCCCTGTTTCCTACTCTCCGTTCCCGCCCCACAGCCACCCTTATGCCGGACGTCATTCCCGCGAAAGCGGGAATCCACTTTGATCTTCGGCAAGAGCACATGGGTTCCCGCTTTCGCGGGAATGACATCAAGGCAAGCATCCCATCATCGGCGTGACGCCAGCCCCGTCCGCAGCAGGTAACAGAGGTTCCCATGAGCAGCGAACACATCATCAAGAGCTACGACAGCGAGCTGACCCGGCTTACCGGCGAGATCGTGCGCATGGGCGAACTGTCGGTCAGCCAGCTGGAAGCGGCGATCGACGTGGTCGAGCGGCGCGACGAGCGCGCTGCCCAGCGCGTGGTCGGCAACGACGACGCGATCGACCAGCTGGAGCAGGAGATCAGCCACGACGTGGTGCGCCTGCTGGCGCTGCGCGCGCCGATGGCCGGCGACCTGCGCAATGTGTTCGCCGCCCTGCGCATTGCCGCGGACATCGAGCGCATCGGCGACTACGCCGCCAACGTGGCCAAGCGCTCGATTCCGCTGTCGATGGTGGCGCCGGTGTCGCCGGCCAAGGGGCTCGGCTACCTGGCCAAGCTGGCCGCCGCCGAAGTACGCGAGGTGCTCAAGGCGTACCGCGACCTGGACGCCGAGAGCGCCTACCAGGTATGGAAGAGCGATGCCGAGCTGGACGAGGCCTACACCGGCTACTTCCGCCAGCTGCTCACCTACATGATGGAAGACCCGCGCAACATCACCCCGTGCACGCACCTGCTGTTCATGGCCAAGAACATCGAGCGCATCGGCGACCACGCCACCAACATCGCCGAGAGCGTGTGGTTCCAGGTGCATGGCGAGCCGCTGGACAAGCAGCGCACCAAGCGCGATTTCACCTCCAGCCCGGAACTGGGCAAGCTCGGCGAGTAAGCGCTGACGCGGGCTGCGGCCGTTGGCTGATTGCGGCTCGCCGACAGTCACGGCGCACGGTCATCGGTCCGCGCCGTCGTCCACTTCGCGATGGCATCCACTTCGCGGGGTCGCCCCACTCCGCCGTGCCGCCCACTTCGCGGTGTCGCCCACTTCGCGATGTCGTCCACTTCGCGCCGTGATCCCCGAGAACACGGGGATCCATGGTGATCCTGCATCAAGGCCAGATGGATGACCAGACATCCGTCTGTTGAAAACCCCGCGTGCGCGGGAATGACGAGGCGGAGCATGACGGCTCGCGCAACGGACGACGCAACATGACGTGCTGGTCTGCGCGCGAGAGCGCCACGGACCTCGAACCAGGCCCGGGACCTCAGGGCATCGATGACTGCTGCGCGCGTTCTCTTGTCTCGCGCCAACGCGCCGCCCCGCGCACCATCCCGCATGCGGCACTACTGCGCGCCATCATCCACGCCCTGCCGTCATCCCCGCAAACGCGGGGATCCATGGTGATCCTGCATCGAGGTCAGATGGATGACCAGACATCCGTCTGTTGAAAACCCCGTGTGCCCGGGAATGACGGCGCCGAGCATGGCGGCTCGCTAAAGCGACGAAGCAGCAAGACGTGCTGATCTGCGCCCGACGGAACCACGGACCTCGAACAACGCCCGGAATCTCAGGGCACCGGTGACTGCTGCGCGCGTTCTTTTGCCTCGCGCCGACGCGCCACCCCGCGCACCATCCCGCATGTGTCACTACGGCGCGCCATCATCCACGCCCTGCCGTCATCCCCGCGAACGCGGGGATCCATGGTGATCCTGCATCGAGGCCAGATGGATGACCAGACATCCGTCTGTTGAAAACCCCGCGTGCGCGGGAATGACGACGCGGAGCACAGCTGCTCGCTAAAGCGACGAAGCAGCGAGACGTGCTGATCTGCGCCCGACGGAATCACGGGCCTCGAACGAGGCCCGTAACCTCAGAGCATCGGTGACTGCTGCGCGCGTTCCTTTGCCTCGCGCCGACGCGCCACGCCGCGCACGATGCCGTAGACGCCGATGGCGATCCACGCCACCTGCATCAGGAACGCTGGCCAGTTGATCGGCCCCAGGCTGAAGCTCAGCGAGAGGATCACACCGATCGCACCGGCCACGTTCATCAGCTGGTAGATCAACCCGTTCCCGTGCAGCTTGTGGGCCTGCAGCAGGAAGTACGCCAGCAGCACCAGCGCCACGCCCAGATAACCCACCCAGTCGTACCAGAAGATGTTCATCGCTTTGCACTCCTCTGTCGCAACGCCTCGAACAGCACCACGCCGGTCGCCACCGACACGTTGAGGCTTTCCATCGTGCCGGGCATGGGGATCTTCGCCACGAAATCGCACAGCTCGCGGGTCAGCCGGCGCATGCCCTCGCCTTCGCTGCCCAGCACCAGCGCCACCGGGCCGCGGAAGTCCACGCCGTAGAGCGAGGTGTCGGTGTCGCCGGCCAGGCCGGTGATCCAGACCCCGGCATCCTTGAGCTCACGCAGTGTGCGGGCCAGGTTGGTGACCGCGATCAGCGGCACCCGGTCGGCACCGCCGGCCGAGGCGCGGCGCACCACCGGCGTCAGGCCGACCGCGCGGTCCTTGGGCACGATTACCGCCGTCACGCGGGCCGCCGCGGCGCTGCGCAGGCAGGCGCCGAGGTTGTGCGGATCGGTGACGCCGTCGAGCACCAGGATCAGCGTGTCGGCGCCATCGCGTTCCATCAGGGCGGCCAGATCGGCTTCGCCGGCCATCGGCGGCGGCTCGTAGAGCGCCGCCACCCCCTGGTGCCGCGCCTCGCCGGCGAGCTTTTCCAGCTCCTCGCGCGAGCGGTGGTGCACGGGGATCTTCAATCCCCGGGCCTGCTCGATCAGCGCCAGCACGCGCGCATTGCGCTGGCCCTGCTCCACCAGCAGCTCGCGCACGCGCTCGGCATCGTTGCTCAATGCGCCCTCGACCGGGTTGATCCCGACGATCCAGCTCTCACTCATGACTTGCCTTTGGGTTTGGAGGAACGGCCACCGCCGCGCTTGCCGCCACCGGGCGGGCTCGCCGCACCCTTGCCACCGCCGCGATTGCCGCGTGGCGCCGGTGCGCTGGAAGCGGCCGGCGAGCCACCCTTGCGCTGGCCCCCCTGGCCGCCCTGACCGCCCTGACCGCCTTTTCCGCGGCCGCCGCTACGCGAGGAAGGCGCGCGCGACGGCCGCTCGTGCGGCGCGTCGGCAGGCTGCGAACGCGGCGGCGGATTATGGCTTGCCGCGGGTGCTTCGGGCACCACCGCGTCCTTGCGCCCGAACGCACGGCCGATCGCCTTTGCCGCGCGGCCGAACATGCTGCCCTTGTCCGGCTTGGTCGCCAGTGCCGCCGCCGTCTTGGGCAACGAATAGCGCTCGCCGCTGGCGCCGTAGTCGTACGCCTTGGCGGTGCGCGGCGGCGGCACGCCCTTCTTCTTGGTCGGCACCAGCCGGAAATCGATCTTCCGATCCTCCAGGCTGGCCCGCAGCACCTGCACGCGCACGTGGTCGCCCAGGCGGAACTGCTCGCCGGACTTCTCGCCCTTGAGCAGCTTGCGGATCGGGTCGAAGTGGTAATAGTCGTTCGCCAGCTGGCTGATGTGCACCAGGCCGGACACGCGCGATTCGTCCAGCTCCACGAACAGGCCGAACGAGGTCACTCCGGTGACCACGCCGTCGAACTCGCTGCCCACGTGCTTGGACATCCACGCGCACTTGAAGCGCTCGTCGACATCGCGCTCGGCCTCTTCGGCACGCCGCTCGCGCTGCGAGCAATGCACCGCGAGCGAACCCATCTCGGCCGGCGTGTAGCTGTACTTCTCGGGCTTGCCGCCGGTGAGGGCATAGCGGATCGCCCGGTGCACCAGCAGGTCGGGGTAACGACGGATCGGCGAGGTGAAATGCGCATACGCGCTGAGCGCCAGGCCGAAGTGTCCGCGGTTGTCCGGCTGGTAGGCGGCCATGCTCTGCGAGCGCAGCAGCACCGACTGGATCAGCTCGCGCTCGGGACGCTCGCGCACCATCCGCAGCACCTCGGAGAAGTCGCCGGGCGTGACGCGGTCGATCGGCGGCATGCTCAGCTTGAACTCGCGCAGGAACTGCTGCAGGTCCTCGTACTTTTCCGCCGGCGGCGGCTCGTGCGCACGGAACAGCGCGGGGATCTTCTTCTTTTCCAGGAACAGCGCGGCCTGCACGTTGGCCGCGATCATGCATTCCTCGATCAGCTTGTGCGCGTCGTTGCGCTCGGTGGCGCCCATGGCCTCCACCTCACCGCGCTGGTCGAGGCGGAACTTGACCTCCGGCGTCTCGAAGTCGATCGCGCCACGGCGCCTGCGCTGCTCGGCCATCGCCTTGTACAGCGCATGCAGGTTGCGGATCTGCGGCAGCACGTCGGCCACTTCGTCGATCGCGTCGGCATCGTTCAGCCCGACCACCTGCCACACCTTGTCGTAGGTGAGGCGCGCGTGCGAGAGCATCACGGCGTCATAGAACTTCGCCTTGGTCACCTCGCCCGAGGCATCGACCTGCATGTCGCAGACCATGCACAGCCGCTCCACCTTGGGGTTGAGCGAACAGATGCCGTTGGACAGCGTCTCCGGCAGCATCGGCACCACGAAGCCGGGGAAATAGGTGGACGTGCTGCGCTCCACCGCCTCGGTGTCCAGCGCGCTGCCCAGCCTGACGTAATGCGACACGTCGGCGATCGCCACGATCAGCCGCCAGCCGCCACCGCGCCGCGGCTCGGCATACACCGCATCGTCGAAGTCGCGCGCGTCGGCGCCATCGATGGTCACCAGCGGCAGCTTGCGAAGGTCGACGCGACCCTCGCGCTCGGCCGCGCTCACCTCCGGCTCGACCATCGCCGCGTCGCGCATTACCGCCGCCGGCCACTCGTGCGGCAGGTCGTGGCTGGCGATCGCCATTTCCACCAGCAACGAAGGCTGCAGGCGCTCACCCAGTACCGAGCGGATCTCGCCCAGCGGACCACGGTGCTGGCTCGGCGGGTCAGTGATTTCCACCACCACGATCTGCCCGGCGGTGGCGCCCTGCTCCTTGCCCGGCGGGATCAGGATGTCCTGGTGCAGGCGACGGTCGTCCGGCGCCACCACGGTGACGCCGTTCTCCACCACCACCCGTCCCACCAGCCGCGGCGAACGCCGCTGCAGCACTTCGACGATGGCGCCCTGGCGGCGGCCGCGGCGGTCGACACCGACCACGCTGGCCAGCACGCGGTCGCCGTGCATCACGGTTCGCATCTGCTGCGGGGATAGATAGAGATCGTCACCGCCTTCGTCCGGGCGCAGGAAGCCGTAGCCCTCCACGTTGGCGATCACCGAGCCGGGAATCAGGTCGAGCTTCTGCGCCGGGGCAAAGTCGCCGCGTCGGCCCTGCAGCAGCTGGCCATCGCGCACCATCGCGCCCAGGCGCTTGTGCACGGCCAGCAGGTCGGTCTCGTCGTCGAGCTTGAGCGCCTCGGCGATGCGCGCCTCGCTGAGCCACTCGCCGCGGTCCTCCAGCAGCGCGAGGATCGCCTCGCGGCTGGGGATCGGGCGCTCGTAGCGCTGGGCCTCGCGCTCGGCATGGGGATCGCGGATGGCGCCGGCGCCCTTGCGCGCCGCGCCGCCGCTGGAACGGGGCTTGCGCTGAGCGGGCTTGGGTTTGTTATTGCGGGCGTCGTCGGACGACGCGGGCGCCTGGCTGTCGCCGGCGCGGGTGGTCTTTTTTCTGGTCACTCAATTGCCTTGTTGGAGCGCGGCGCGGGGATGCGTCGGCGCGATGAAAAGGTTGCGAAAGAATAGTTGACAACCCCTGGGGAGGTGCCTAATCTACGCGGCTCACGCAGCCCGCAACGGCGACGTGACACCTGCCCAGGTGGCGGAATTGGTAGACGCACTAGCTTCAGGTGCTAGCGGGGGCAACTCCGTGGAGGTTCGAGTCCTCTCCTGGGCACCAATTGTAAACGAAGGCCCGCAGCGATGCGGGCCTTCGTCTTTTCCGGGTGCCGACCGTGCACGCCCGCCGCGAGAACACGATGGCCGCCATCCGCTCCGCTTCCCGCCTGCGCCAGTGCCGCCACTGGGTGTTCGACCTCGACGGCACGCTGACCGTGGCGCTGCACGACTTCGCCGCAATCCGGCGCGCGCTGGGCATCGGCGAGGCGGACGACATCCTGGCGCACGTGGCCGCGCTGCCTGCGCCCGAAGCGAACGCGGCCAACCAGTGGCTGCACGCCCACGAACGCGAACTGGCGCTGGCGGCCGCACCGGCACACGGTGCCGTGGCCCTGGTGCAGGAACTGGCCAGCCGCGGTTGCCGGCTCGGCATCCTCACCCGCAACCTGCGCGAGCTGGCGTTGATCACGCTGCAGGCGATCGGGCTCGACGCGCATTTCCATCCCGACGATGTGCTGGGCCGCGAAGAAGCCGCACCCAAACCGGACCCGGCCGGACTGCTCCACCTCGCGACGCGCTGGGCGGTGCCGCCGGACGAACTGGTGATGGTGGGCGACTATGCCTACGACCTCGCCTGCGCCCGCGCCGCTGGCGCCGCCAGCGTGATGGTGAACGTGCCCGGCGATCCCTGGCCCACGCTTACCGACTGGCGCTTCGAGCACTGCCTCGGCCTGCGCGACGCATTGGCCTAAAGCCGAGCCGGCCGCTGCCGCAGCACACCTCAGCCGGCCAGCGGCGGCCCCTTCAGCTCGACCCGGTTGCCTTCCGGGTCGAGGCAGTAGATCGACGGTCCCTGGCCACGGGCGCCGTAGCGCAAGCCGATCTCGCCCACACGCACGCCGTGCGCGTGCAGATGCGACACGATGGCGGCCTCGTCGTAGCCGCGCACGCTCAGGCACAGGTGATCCATGTTGTGGCCCTGCTCACCCGGCGGCGCCCCGCCTTGCTGCCCGAGCTTGCCTTCCACGCTGACCAAGTCGATCAGCGAGGCGCCAGCGCGCAGTTGCACCAGGCCAATCTCGTCCTGGCGGCGCTCCTCGGTACAACCGAGCACGACGCAGTAGAAATGCTGCATCACCGGCACGTCGCGCACACGCAGCACGACGTGATCGAGCTGCTCGAGATCGAATGGGGGACGGTTCATGGCCAGCTCCAGCGGTCGGGAATGCCCATGGTAGGCGCGGCGGCACGACGTCGCACCCGCGCCCGGGCGCGCCGCGCCGGCTGAACGAGCGCGACCGCGTGACCCGACGACCCCGGACGCGCAGCCGCCGGCCTGTATAATCGACCGGTAAACGCACGATGGGAGAAGCGCTCGAACCCTCGCCGGATCGATCGCTGCCGAAGGCGCAACGCCCGTAATCGCTCAGGCCCAAAAACCATCGCGTGCAAACACTCTGGAGAGACCGGTTGAATCCGGCGCCGAAGGGGCACCAGGCACGGCAGTGGATCGCCGCGCCTCCAAACTCTCAGGCAAAAGGACAGAGGGGCGCCCCACGTGCGGCACGGCACGTTGCCTTCGGATGCCTCCAGTCATGAGCCACAAGACCTCCCCCTCGCTGCGCGAGCTCGAGCACCACGGTGCGTTCATCGAGCGCCACATCGGCCCCAACGACGCCGAGATCGCCCACATGCTCGACGCCATCGGCCAGCCCTCGCTGGATGCGATGACCGACGCGATCGTGCCGGCCTCGATCAAGTCGCCCGCGCCGCTGGCCCTGCCCGCCCCGGTCACGGAGGTGGAGGCACTGGCAAAGATCCGCGCGATCGCCACCAAGAACAACGTCTTCAAGAGCTTCATCGGCCAGGGCTATTACGGCACCCACACGCCCAACGTGATCCTGCGCAACATCCTGGAAAACCCCGCCTGGTACACCGCCTACACGCCGTACCAGGCCGAGATTTCGCAGGGCCGGATGGAGGCGCTGATCAACTTCCAGACCATGGTGGCCGACCTCACCGCCATGGACATCGCCAACGCCTCGCTGCTGGACGAAGCCACCGCCGCGGCCGAGGCGATGACGCTGGCCAAGCGTTCGTGCAAGTCCAGGAGCAACCTGTTCTTCGTGTCCAAGGGCGTGCATCCGCAGACGCTGGAAGTGCTGCACACGCGCGCCGAGGCGATGGGCATCGACCTCAAGATCGGCGACGACGCCGAGGCCGCCACCGTCGACAGCTTCGGCGTGCTGCTGCAGTACCCGGACACCTTCGGCCAGATCCACGACTACGCCGAGGTCGCCGCAGCCGTGCACGGCCGCGGTGGGCTGGTCGCGGTGGCCACCGACCTGCTCGCGCTCACCCTGCTCAAGGCACCGGGCGAATGGGGCGCGGACATCGTCATCGGCAACAGCCAGCGCTTCGGCGTGCCGTTCGGCTTCGGCGGCCCGCACGCGGCGTTCATGGCCTGCCGCGACGCGTTCAAGCGCTCGATGCCGGGCCGGCTGATCGGCGTGTCGATCGACGCCGAGGGCAACAAGGCCTATCGCCTCACCCTGCAGACGCGCGAGCAGCACATCCGCCGCGAGAAGGCCACCTCCAACATCTGCACCGCACAGGTGCTGCTGGCGGTGATGGCGAGCATGTACGCCGTCTACCACGGTCCCGAGGGGCTCACCCGCATTGCCCGCCGTACCCACCGCTTGGCGACCATCCTGGCGGCCGCGCTGACCAAGGCCGGGGTCACCGTGGGCAAGCAGTTCTTCGACACGCTGCACATCACCGGCGTCGACGCCGATGCCGTGCACGCGCGGGCCGAGTCAATGCGCATCAACCTGCGCCAGATCCACGGCACCAGCATCGGCATCAGCCTGGACGAGACCACCACGCGCGAGGACGTGATCGCGCTGGCCGGCCTGTTCGGCGCCACCATCGACGATATCGACGCGCTCGATGACGCCGCCGCCGACGCACTGCCGCCTGCGCTGGTGCGCAGCAGCGCGTTCCTCACCCATCCGGTGTTCAACACCCACCACAGCGAGCACGAGCTGCTGCGTTACATGCGCGCGCTGGCAGACAAGGATCTGGCGATGGATCGCACCATGATCCCGCTGGGCAGCTGCACCATGAAGCTCAACGCCACCGCCGAGATGATCCCCGTGACGTGGCCCGAGTTCGGCGCCATCCATCCGCTGTCGCCGGCCGGCCAGACCGAAGGCTACGAGGAGTTGATCACCAGCCTGGAGGCGATGCTGGTGGAGTGCACCGGCTACGACGCGGTGAGCCTGCAGCCGAACTCCGGTGCGCAGGGCGAGTACGCGGGCCTGCTGGCGATCCGCGCCTACCACCGCTCGCGCGGCGAGGGCCATCGCGACATCTGCCTGATCCCCGAATCGGCCCACGGTACCAATCCCGCCAGCGCGCAGATGTGCGGCATGACCGTGGTGGTCACCGCCTGCGATGCCAACGGCAATGTCGACGTCGACGACCTGCGCGCCAAGGCCGAGAAGTATTCCGATCGGCTCGCCGCGCTGATGGTCACCTACCCGTCCACGCACGGCGTGTTCGAGGAGGAAATCGTGCAGATCTGCGAGATCATCCACGCGCACGGCGGCCAGGTGTACACCGACGGCGCCAACATGAACGCGCTGGTGGGCGTGGCCAAGCCCGGCAAGTGGGGCTCGGACGTAAGCCACCTCAACCTGCACAAGACCTTCTGCATCCCCCACGGCGGCGGCGGTCCGGGCGTCGGCCCGTGCGCGGTGAAGTCGCACCTGGCTCCGTTCCTGCCCAAGACCTTCGGCGGCGAAGGCGATGTCGGCATGGTCTCCGCCGCCAGCTTCGGCTCGGCCAGCATCCTGCCGATCAGCTGGATGTACATCGCCATGATGGGCAGCGAAGGCCTGCGCCGTGCCACGCAAGTTGCGCTGCTCAACGCCAACTACGTGGCCAAGCGCCTGGCGCCGCACTACAAGACGCTCTACACCGGCCGCAACGGGCTGGTGGCGCACGAGTGCATCCTGGACCTGCGCCCGCTCAAGGACGCCACCGGCATCGGCGCCGAAGACGTGGCCAAGCGGCTGATCGACTTCGGCTTCCACGCGCCCACGCTGAGCTTCCCGGTGGCCGGCACGCTGATGGTCGAGCCGACCGAGAGCGAGAGCCAGCACGAGCTGGACCGGTTCATCGACGCGATGATCCAGATCCGCGAGGAGATCCGCGCGATCGAGAACGGCTCGCTCGATCGCGAGGACAACCCGCTCAAGCACGCCCCGCACACCGCCGGCATGGTCTCGGGCAGCGAGTGGACCCACGCCTACCCGCGCGAGCTGGCGGCGTTCCCGCTGGCCAGCCTCAGGCAGCAGAAGTACTGGCCGCCGGTGGCGCGCGTGGACAACGTCTACGGTGACAAGAACATCATGTGCGCGTGCATCCCGGTCGATGCGTTCAAGGGCGAGATCGAGGCCTTCAGCGAGCCGAACGTGATGTAACTCCCCCGCGACATCGTCGACACGAAAAGACCCGGCTCCGGCCGGGTTTTTTTTGCGCCAGGCTCGGGCTCAACCGTACGGCCGTACCGCCTTGACGTCCTGCGTGGCGGCCCACTCCAGCACGTCCTCGCGGCGCAGCGCAGCGGCTATCAGGTCGGGCCGCGTGTGCATGGTCGGACGCCGCTCCGGAGCGCGCGCGTCATTCGCGGTCGTCCGCGGCGTCGAGCAGATCGTCGGGGTCGTGGAGATAGTCGAGCAGGTCACCTGGCCGACACTCGAGTACCAGGCACAGCTTGGCCAGGGTGCGGAAGCGGAGGCCGCGGACCTTGCCGGAGCGGAACAGCGACAGCTGCGTTTCGCTGATGCCGATCTGCACGGCCAGCTCCTTCGCCTTGATGCCGCGGCGGGTGATCACCTCGTCGAGCGTGACGCGGACCGGCATCAGACGATCTCGTCCAGCTCGCGCTGCAGCTGGCTGGCCTGCTCGACGACGCGCGCCAGCAGCACCAGCGCCGCCCCGATGATCACCAGCACCATGCCGGACAGGTCGAAGTAGGCGAAGCCGCCGCGGGTGTGTGCGATCACCCGGGTCAGGTTGGTCACCGCGAAGATGTTCAGCAGCGCCCCGATCATCACGCCCACGCCGATCTGGCGCAGCGCCGCGGCCACCACCGGCTGGAACAGTCTGCCTGCCGCCATGTCGCGCAGCGCCCGCTGCACCGCCCACAGCGCCCACAGATAGGCCAGCGCGGGAAACACGTGCACCAGCAGCAACAGCAGCCCACGCATCGGCATCGGGTCCGAGCGCAGCAGGTAGGCCAGCGGCATCACCACGTAGGCCAGCAGCAGCAGCGCGGACAGCCCGACCAGCGCACACAGCACACCTATCCGCAACCACCGGCAGTGCTGCCGGAATCGATCTGGCCGGGCCATGAGCCTGCTCCTTAAATTTAAGTTTGACTTAAATAAGTCTCGGGGACTACTTTATCTCTTACTTAAATTCCTGGGAAGCCGTCGTCGTGTCCCTTGCCATCCATACCCAAGCGCTCTGCCGTCGTTTCGGAGCCCGCGTGGCGGTCGATCAGGTGTCCCTTCACGTGCCTGCCGGCAGCATCTACGGCTTTCTCGGCCGCAACGGTGCGGGCAAGACCACCACGCTGAAGATGCTGCTGGGCCTGCTGCATCCGCACGGCGGCCGCGCCGTCGTCGCTGGCGTGGACGTGGCGCGGGAACGCATACGGGCCGCACGCCAGGTAGGCGCCCTGCTGGAGGCACAGGGTTTCTATCTGCAGCTGAGCGGGCGCGAGAACCTGGACCTGTGCCGACGCCTGCGCGGCTGTCCCCGCAGCGAGGTCGATCGCGTGCTCGATGCCACCGAAATGCGCGAATACGCAGGTCGGCCGGTGGCCGGCTATTCGCTAGGCATGCGTCAGCGGCTGGGACTGGCGCGGGCCATGCTCGGCCAGCCGCCGGTGCTGCTGCTGGACGAACCCACCAACGGTCTGGATCCGGAAGGCATCGCCGACATGCGCAGCTTCCTGCGCCGGTTGCCCGAGCGCAGCGGCGCCACCGTGCTGGTCTCCAGCCACCTGCTGGGCGAGATCGAGCAGGTCGCCACGCACGTGGGCATCCTCAGCCATGGCCGACTGGTGCTCGAAGGCGCACTCGACCAGCTCAAGGCCGGGCTCGACCGCGAACTCGTGCTGCACACCGACAACCCGGAGCGCGCGCGCGATCTGGCGCTGGCGCTCGGCTTTGCCGCCGAACTCGACCCGCAGGGCAAGCGCCTGCGCACCCGCAGGGCCGGGCGCGAAGCGCTCGAGCCCGCCACCGCCGCACTCACGCGCGCCCTGTGCGAGGCGGGCGTGGCGGTGTACGCCATCGCGCCGCACGAGCCTTCGCTGGAGCACCTGTATCGCCACGCCACCGCGGCTGCCACGCAAGCGGCCCACCCTGTCTGAAGGAGCTGTGCCATGCCCTCTGTCTGGACCTGCCTGTACGTGGAATACCGCAAGCACGCGCGCTCGCTGGCACTGCTGCTGGCGGTGGTCGCGCCGCTGCTGATCGCGGTGTTCGTGTTCTTCAACCTGGTGTGCGACCACCGCCCGATTTCGTGGGACATGACCATGGCCACTGCGGCGGCGATCTGGGCCTATTTCATGCTGCCGATGAGCGTGACCGCGCTCACCGCGCTGGTGGCTCAGGCCGAACACGGACCGCGCGCCTGGGATCAACTGCATGCGCTGCCCCTGCCCCGCGCGCGCCTCTACGCGGCCAAGGCGCTGTGGGTGCTGATCGTGGTGGCTCTGATGAGCGCGGCCGTGGGCGTGGCAAGCTGGCTGGCGGTGCACGCCGCCAGTGCATGGCGACCCGACGCCGCGCCCACCGGTCGCTTCGACGCCGTGCACTACCTCGGCCTGATCACGCGCATCTACCTATCGGCGTGGCTGCTGGTGGCGGTGCAGACGTGGATCGCGCTGCGCTTCCACAGCTTCGTGCCGGCGCTGGCGGCCGGCATCGGTGGCACCTTCTTCGCCGTCGTGGCCAGCTCGGCCCGCGTAGGTGTGGTGCTGCCGTGGCAGATACCGGTCAACATGCTCGCGTCGGATCCGGCGCGCATGCATCTCGCGCTCGGCGTGGGGCTGATCGGCGGCGTGGCGGTGATGGCGCTGATGGTGCGGCAGCTCGCACGGCGCGAGGTGATCTAGCCCGCCCGCATGGCGCTCAATCGGCCAGCGCGCAGTCCGCTGCGGTGCGGGTGAGGTAGCGCTGCTCGAACTCCCCCGGTGGCATCGGCATCGACAGGTAATAGCCCTGCACCTGGTCGCAGCCGAGCGTGCGCAGCAGGTCCGCCTGCAGTTGGGTCTCCACGCCTTCGGCGACCACTTCCATGTTGAGCGTGTGCGCCAGCTCGATGATCGCGGCGATGATCGCCCGTGCCTCCGGGCCACCGTCCTCCAGCGCCTGGATGAAGAACTGGTCGATCTTCAGCTGGCGCACCTGGAACTTCTGCAGGTAGGCCAGGCTGGAATAGCCGGTGCCGAAATCGTCGATGGCGAACTCGAAGCCGCGGGCGCGGAAATCCTTGAGCATCAGCGTAGTGCGCTCGGCGTTCTCCATCGCCATGGTCTCGGTCACCTCGAACATGATCTGCGCCGGGTCGACGTGCGCCTCGGCGGCGATCCGCGCCGCGGTCTCCACCAGCCCGGGCTGGTTGAGCTGCAGCGGCGACAGGTTGATCGCGATGCGCACCGGCGCCAGCCCGCGCGCGCGCCACTCGCTCAGCTGGCGGCAGCTCTCGCGGATCACCCACTCGCCGATGCGGCCGATCTGGCCGCTGCGCTCGGCCACTCCGATGAACTCGATCGGCGGCACGTTGCCGAGCGTGGCGTGATGCCAGCGCGCCAGCGCTTCGGCGCCGACGATGGCGCCGGTGTGGCTGTCGTGCTTGGGCTGGAAGTGCAGCGACAGCGAGCCGTCCTCGATCGCCGTGAGCAGCGCGCGCTGGATCGTCATCACGCGCTCGGCGCGCTCGCGCATGCGCGTGTCGTAGATGCTGTAGCCGTTGCGGCCGCTCTGCTTGGCCGCATACATGGCCACGTCGGCGTGGGCGATGAGCGACTCCACGTCGTCGCCGTCCTGCGGAAAGTGCGCCACGCCGATGCTGGGCGTGGCGCGCAGCTGCACGCCCTGCACCACGAACGGCTCCTGCATCGCCGCCAGCATGCGCTCGACGATGCGCTCGGCCGAGTCGGCGTGGCGCATGCGATCGAGCACCGCCACGAACTCATCGCCCCCCACCCGCGCCAGGCTGTCGTAGCGCAGCAGCGAGGTGAGCCGCTCCGCCACCGCGCACAGCAGCATGTCGCCGACGCTGTGGCCGAGCGAGTCGTTGACGTTCTTGAAGCCGTCCAGGTCGAGATAGACCACCGCGACGTGGCCGTGCCCGGCGCGAGCGCCGGCCAGCGCGAGCTGCAGGCGCTCCACCAGCATCGGCCGGTTCGGCAGCCCGGTGAGCGCGTCGTGCGTGGCGAGGTGGCGCAGGCGGTCATTGAGGTGATCAAGCGAGCCGGCCAGGTGGTGGGTGCGCTTGTACAACTGCGCCACCCACTCGGACATGGCCAGCGAAGCAAGTATCGAGAGCAGCGCGACGAGCCAGATGATCGCCCCCACCCACATCACCGCCGAAGCGTCGGCTGGCGTGCCGGGGCGGAAGTCCTGCTGCGACCAGCGCATGGCCGCATGCAGCACCGCGTTCAGCGCCAGCGCCGTGGCGAACGCAGCGATGACACGCCGGCGCCGGGAGCGCTTGGGACGAGCGCGGAACAGGTGCAGCACGTGCAGCGCGCCGGCACTGGCGATGCCGGCCAGCACGAACCAGATCACCAGCCGCAGCGGATGGGCCATGCTGCTGATCGACAGGTGCAGCGACGTCAGCATCACCAGATGCAGCATCACCGAGACAGCCCCGAGCAGTGCGGCGCCGAGCAGCAGTCGGCGACGGCTCATGATCTCCGCGTCAGCGGTGCGCAGGGCGATGAATGCCAGCAACAGCGCCAGCACGCCCGAGATCACGCACGACAGCGGCTCCAGCCCGTCGTTCAACTGCGGCACCCGCACCAGGATGCCCAGGAAATGCTGCGCCCACAGGCCCAGCCCGATCATCCACGTGCCGACCCCGTACCACGCCGTGCGCTGCCACGCGATGCGCGAGGCGCCGATCCGCGGCGTGACGTCGAGGGCCTGGTAGACCACCGTCACGCCGATCATCAGGGCGAGCAGCATGAGAAGAGGATGGAAGCTGCCGGTCATGGATATCGCAAGCGCCAGGGGATGCGGGTGTACTCACGGATAACGGCACCGCCGCGGCAAGCTTTAGCGGCCGCACCGCGCGCAGACCGTTGTGACAGCGCCTGTTGACGAGCCGCATTCGGCAGCACAGGCGCGCGGGCGGTGCGGCATCAATCGGCGAAAGCGCGCACGGCGCTGGCGCGCATCCACCGCCGTGCTTCACTGCGGCGGATGGGCCGCCACCCACTCACCCAGCCACTGGGCCACCGCAGCCGGGCGGGTCACCGGCAGCATGTGCCCGCCCTCGATCACCGTGAGCTGTGCGTGCCCGATGGCCTGTGCCAGGCGCTCGCCGTGTCCGCGCGGGCTGAGCACGCGATCACCCCGGCCGAACAGGATCGCCACCGGCATCGCCAGCGCGTCGTAGCGCGGGCTGCGCGCGCCCAGTTCGCGGATCGCCGAGACGATATCCACGCTCGCCGCCACCACGTTGGCGGGCCGCAGCGCCAGCAGGCCGCCGCCGCGCACGCCGAAATCCGCCGGTGCCGGCTCCGGCGCGAAGATTGCGCTGAGGTTCGCCGCGCTGCCGAGCTGGCCCAGCGGCGTGGCCAGCGTCCAGCCGATCACCCGCCGCACCGCCAGCGACCGGCGCAGCACCCAATGCAGCAGCGGCGTGGTGCGCACGTCGTCGAACGCCAGCGGCGCGATCAGTGCCAGCGACCCCACGCGCGCCGGGTGATCCTGCGCCAGCACCAGCGCCAGCGCGCCGCCAAGCGAGTGGCCCACCAGCACCGGCCGCTCCAGCGCGAGCCGATCGATGAAGGCGGCAATCAGCCGCGCCTGCGCCGCCAGCTCCATCGGGGCGCCGCCGTGGCTGCGGGAGTAGCCCGAGCCGGGACGGTCCAGCGCGATCACCCGGTGGTTCGTGGCCAAGTGGTCGATCAGCGCGTAGGCGAAGTTGCCCAGCTGGCCCGAGAGCCCGTGCACCAGCACGATTGCCGGCCCCTGCCCGCGATCGACATAGTGCAGCCGCGCCCCGTCCACGGTGAGGTACTGCCCCTGCGGCGGCACCTGCGCCTGGATGCGCCGGGTCGCCAGTGCGGCATAGCCGACCAGCGTGGCCAACAGCAAAACAATGCCTACCACCACGCTCCAGCCGATCATGCCTGCGGTGCCTCCGGCCTGCGTCACGCGCGCCGCCCGCCGCACTATGCCATCGGCGCGTGCGGGCCTGCCGCCGCTGCGGTGTTGCGCCCGACATGGCCACCAGGCTGCGTCGGCGGTGGGCACAAAAAAAAGGCCCCGCAAGCGGAGCCTTTTTCCTGCAACGGTGGGTCATCCACGGCCCGCAGAACGGGCCGTGGATGCGGCGGATCACTCCGCGTTCTTGGCCAGCCAGGCATCCACGCCCGGCAGGCGATCCTTGCGGATCATCATGCGGTACTCGATGTTGGCGATCACCGTGTTGGCGACGCGGCGCGAGCCTTCGGCGATGTGCGCCTCGGCATAGGCCTTGATCTTGTCGATCATCTCCGGCTTGACCGAGCTGGCGGCGATGCCGGGGTAGTAGCGGCTGGACGAGGTGGAGTCGACCAGCTTGTCCACCTGCTCGCGGTGGGCCAGCGCGAAGTCGAACGCCATCTCCGGGTGACGCGAGCCGACGATGCGGATCATGCCGGCGCTGTTGGTGGCGCCCGGCTCGTCGGTGAGCGCCAACTCCAGTGCCTGCTTTGCCAGCGCGTCATCCTCGGGCAGCGAGAGCATGGCGTAGTACTGGTCCTTGATCAGCGGCGTGGTCTCGGCCTTGGCGCGGGCGTGCAGGTCGTCCCAGGTGACCTTGTCGGCGTGGATGGCCACCACGCCGGTGATCACCTTGCGCAGCGCCACCGGGAAGGCCGACGGATCGGTCTTCTGTGCGGCGAAGCGGCGGCGTGCCTCGGCGATCACGTCCTGGTCGCCCAGCTCGGACAAGGTGCCGATCAGCTGCGTGCGCAAGATCGCGGTCGGGTCGCTTTCGCCCGGCTTGGCCTCCCAGCCGATGCGCGCGAACACCGGGCGCAGCCGCTCGCGGGCGAACGCCTGGAAGCGTGCCTGGCGGGCGTCGTCGCCGCGGTAGTAGGTGTTGATGGCGGAGAAGTAACCGGCCACCTCGCCCCACACCTGCGGGTCGGCATCGGCCGGCGTGGCCTTGGCCAGCTCCAGCACGTTCGACACCGGCTCGCGACCGGCCATGGCCAGCGCCCAGGTATCACCCATCAGGCCGAGCTGGTCGATCGGCGCGAGCTTGGCGAAGTCACCCTTGAGCGCGTCGAACTGCGGCTGTGAATACAGCGTGCGGTAGTAGCCGGTCTGCCCGGCATTGACCAGCACCGGGCTGCAGCCCGGCACGCTCAGCGTGGCCTTGCCGTCCACCAGCGTGCGCACCGGTTCGTTGCCGACGGTCTTGGCGATCACCGGCACGTGCCAGCGCAGCGCCTTCTTCTCGGGGCGATCCTTGGTGAACTCGTCCTGGCTCAGCAGCACGTTGGTCTTGCCGCCGGCGCAGGCGGTGGTCTGCACGCGGATCAGCGGGATACCCGGCTGCAGCGTGAAGTCGTGCGCGATCTGCATGATCGGCTTGCCGGCCGCGGACTGCACCGCGGTCCAAAGATCGTCGGACACGGTGTTGCCGTAGGCGTGCGTCTTCATGTAGTTGCGCACGCCGTTGCGCCACGCGTCCGGGCCCACGTAGGCCTCGAGCATGGTGATCACCGCCTCGCCCTTGGAGTAGGTGATGGAGTCGAACGCCTGGCTGGCCTGCTCCACCGTCTCCACGTGCTGCACCACCGGGTGCGTGGTGGCCACGGCGTCGAGCGACATCGCGCCCTCGCGGGTGCCGACCAGGTCCAGATCGGTGTGCCACTCCGGGTGCAGCTTCTGCGTGGTGCGCGAGGCCATCCACGAGGCGAAGCCCTCGTTGAGCCACAGGTCGTCCCACCAGTTCATGGTGACCAGGTCGCCGAACCACTGGTGCGCCAGCTCATGCGCGGCGGTGTTGAACACGCGCTGCTTGTCCACCTGGGTGGAGATGGCCGGGTTGAGCAGCAGCGAGTACTCGAAGGTGAAGATCGCGCCCCAGTTCTCCATCGCCGAGAAGAACTGGCTCTGGCCCGGCGCTGCGATGTTGTCCAGCTTGGGCAGCGGGTACTTCACGCCGAAGTAGTCGTTGTATTCCTTCAGCACGGCGGCCGAGGAATCCAGCGCGAAGTCGGCCTGGTCGACCATGCCCTTCTGCGCGATCACGCCGATCTCGGTGCCTTCGGCCATCTTGGTGGCGCGCTCGAAATCACCCGTGCTGAAGAACAGCAGGTAGGTGGACATCTTCGGCGACTGGCCGAAGTGCACCTCGGTCATGCCATTGCCCAGGTCCTTCGTCGACGCGGCCGGCATGTTGCTCACCGCCATCTCGCCGGTGGGCACAGTGGCGGTCAGGGTGAAGGTGGCCTTGTAGTTCGGCTCGTCCCACGAGGGAATGAAGCGGCGCGCGTCGGAGTTCTCGAACTGCGTGTACAGCGCGCGCTTCTTGCCGGCCTTGGTGTCGTAGTCCAGCGCGAAGATGCCGTTGGCCTGGGTACCGATCTTGCCGGTGTAGGTCAGCGCCAGACGGTACTGCCCGGCCGGGATCGGGTGATCGAAGGTGAACGTGGCGGTCTGCGCCTTGGCGTCCACCGACACCGTCGGCGCCGGGATCATCATCTTCAGCTTGGTCGGCGTCAGCGTGGCCTTGGAGAACGCCAGGTCCGCCGCGTTCAGGGTGATCGCGCTGGTCGGCTTGGTCACCTCCAGCGTGATGGTGACCTGGCCATCGAACGTGAGCTTGTCCGCGTGCGGCACCACCGCCACGTCGTAATGCGACGGCACCACGCCGCGCGGCAGCTGGGTGGTGGCTTCGCGAGCCGGCGGGTTGGCGGCCGCCGCGAGCGGCGCCATCGACACGCCGGCCAGGGCCAGCGCAATGGCGGAAACGAGAGTACGACGCATGAGATCTCCTGCAGGGTGATCGCGCTTCGCACCGGCGCCTGAAGAGGCGTTCGTGCGAGGCGGGGAAAGTGGGGCCCGATAACCGTCCGAGTGTGCTGCCCCGAGCGGCGGCGGGGACACCGCCGGAAGTCATGGTGGGGTAGCGCATGTCTGCATCCGGATGACCAGCAGGCCCGATCAACGGGAGGCCATGCAGGACCGCTCAGGTGGCAACGCACTAACCGCCACAGGGGCGCTTTCCGCTCTTTCGCGTTGGCCAAGCTTCAATCGGAGCAGGCTCGCCTCGGGTACGGCTCCCCGTCCTGGCCCCCGGTCGTTCCAAAAACCCGGCAGTCAAAGACGCTTTCCGAAAAAGCGGAACGTGCCAATGTGCAGGCAACATTCCCATGGCCCGCGGCATGCCGGGCAGTAGCTTGTCGCCACCGCGCCTCCGACGACTACACTTGCGGATGGCCAAGCCGCACCGATTCAGGGGGAATCGCCCATGACGCCCGAGGCACGCGCACGGGAAGTGATCGACAAAAAATTGCAGGAAGCCGGCTGGACAGTTCAGGACACCAGGTCGATTAATCTGGGCGCCGCCAGCGGCATCGCCGTACGCGAGTACCCCACAGACACCGGCCCCGCCGACTACCTGCTGTTCGTGGACCGCCAGCCGGCCGGCGTGATCGAAGCTAAGCGGGATGAGGCCGGCGAAAGCCTCACCACGCACGAGACGCAGACCGAGCGCTACGCCGGCTCCCAACTCAAATGGCGCAAGAACAACGCGCCGTTGCGCTTTCTGTATGAGAGCACCGGCCAGATCATCCATTTCACCGATGCCGGCGACCCGCGCCCGCGGGCCCGCGAGGTATTCCACTTCCTCCAGCCCCGCACGCTGGCCGAATGGGCGGCCCAGCCCGACACCCTGCGCCAGCGGCTGGCGACGCAGATGCCGCCGCTGCCGACGGAAAACCTGCGCGACTGCCAGGTCAGCGCCGTCACCGGCCTTGAAAAATCGCTGGCTCAGGCTCGGCCGCGCGCACTCGTGCACATGGCCACTGGCGCCGGTAAGACCTTCACCGCCATCACCTCGGTCTACCGTCTGCTGAAGTTTGGTGGGGCCAAACGCATCCTGTTCCTGGTCGATACGCGCAACCTTGGCAAGCAGGCGCACCAGGAGTTCATGGCCTACACGCCGCCGGACGACGGCCGCAAGTTCACCGAGCTGTACAACGTGCAGCGTCTGGCCAGCAGCCGCATCGACCCGCACGCGCAGGTGTGCATCAGCACCATCCAGCGCATCTATTCCATCCTCTCGGGCGAGGTTATCGACGACTCCGCCGAGGACATCTCGCTGGCCGAGCTGCCGCCCGGCACCAAGCCGGCGCGCGAGGTCCGCTACAACCCCGCGGTGCCGATCGAGACGTTCGATTTCATCGTCATCGACGAGTGCCACCGCAGCATCTACAACCTGTGGAAGCAGGTACTGGACTACTTCGACGCCTTCCTCATCGGCCTCACCGCCACGCCGGACAAGCGCACCTACGGCTTCTTCAACGAAAACGTGGTGGCCGAGTACAGCTACGAGCAGTCGGTGATCGACGGCGTCAACGTGGGTTACGACGTCTACGAGATCGAAACCCAGATCACCAAGGCCGGCGCCGAAGTGAAGGCGAAGGAATGGGTGGACCACCGCCATCGCGAAACCCGCAAGAAGCGCTGGGCCGAAACGGAAGAGGACATCGGCTACACCGGCAAGGAGCTGGACCGCTCCGTGGTCAACCCCAGCCAGATCCGCGCGGTGATCGGGGAAATGAAACGAGCGGTGGAAAACGCCCTGTTCCCCAGCCGGCAGGAAGTGCCCAAGACGCTGATCTTCGCCAAGACCGACAGCCACGCCGACGACATCATCCAGATCGTGCGCGAGGTCTACGGCGAGGGCAACGCATTCTGCAAGAAGGTTACATACCGGGCCGAAGACGACCCGGACACTGTGCTCTCCAACTTCCGCAACGACTACCACCCGCGCATCGCCGTCACCGTGGACATGATCGCCACCGGCACCGACGTGAAGCCGCTGGAAGTGCTGCTGTTCATGCGCGACGTGCGCTCCAAGGGCTACTACGAGCAGATGAAGGGCCGCGGCGTGCGCAGCCTGGACTACGAATCGCTGAAAAAGGTCAGCGGCAGCGCCGACAGCGCAAAAACCCGCTTCGTGCTGATCGACGCGGTGGGCGTGGAGAAGTCCCTCAAGACCGAAAGCCGCCCGCTGGAGAAGAAGCCCGGCGCCAGCCTGGAGCAGCTGCTCAAGAGCATCGCCGTCGGCGGTCGCGACGAGGACACCGTGCTCAGCCTCGGCAATCGGCTGGTGCGCATGGCCAAGCAGCTGGACGACAAGGCGCAGGCGCGCATCGCCCAGGCGGCCCAGGGACTGAGCCTGCGCGACCTGGCCCGCGGCCTGATCGAAGCGGTGGATCCGGATCGCGTGGTGGCCGATGCGCTGGACGCCGCCAAAGCCGCCGGCATCACCCGCAGCGAGGACACCCTTACCGCGGGCGAACTCGACGCCGCCCGCGAGCAGCGCATCACCGCGGCCTGCCAGCCCTTCGACGACCCGGCCTTGCGCAACATGCTGGAAACCGCCCGCCGCGAGCACGAGCAGCTGATCGACCACATAAACCGCGATCAGGTCACCTTCTCGGGCTTTGGCGCACAGGCCGAGGCCAAGGCGCAGGCCACCGTGCAGGCCTTTGCCGACTACCTCAACCAGCACAAGGACGAGATCGCCGCGCTGGGCTTTTTCTACGCCCAGCCCTACCAGCGCCGTCCGCTCACCTTCGCCATGATCGAAGACCTGCACGAAGCGCTGAGCCGCCCGCCGCTGATGCTCACCACCGAGCGCCTGTGGTCCGCCTACGCCCGCGTGCAGGCCAGCAAGGTGAAGGGCGCCGACACCCGTCGCCAGCTCACCGATCTGGTGGCGCTGGTGCGCTTCGCGCTGGGGATGGACGACGAGCTCAAGCCTTTCGCCGACAGCGTGGACAAGCGCTTCCAGGCGTGGATCTTCCGGCAGAATGCGCAGCGCGCCACGTCGTTCACACCCGAACAGACCGAGTGGCTGCGGCTGATCAAGGATCACATCGCGTCGAGCTGCGCCATCAGCCGCGAGGATTTCGACTACGCCCAGCTCGCCGCCAAGGGCGGGCTGCAAAAGGCGTGGCAGGTGTTTGGCGAGCAGCTCGATGGGCTGCTGGCGGAAATGAATGAGGAGTTGGTGGCTTGAGCAGCGAGTTGCCCCAAGGTTGGGCGTGGGCGCGAATCCCGGATCTGGTAGGCCAAGAAGGGGTCTTCTCGGACGGCGACTGGGTGGAGAGCAAAGATCAGGACCCGGAAGGGGATGTCCGACTGATCCAGCTTGCAGACGTCGGCGATGGGCACTACGTCAACAAGTCATCCCGCTTTTTGACGAGAGAGAAGGCGAAGGAACTTAACTGCACTTTCTTGCAGAGGAGCGATGTTTTGATTGCGCGCATGCCGGACCCTCTTGGTCGAGCATGCATCTTTCCTGGAGACTCAAAGTCGGCAGTTACAGTTGTGGATGTGTGCATAGTCCGCGGCTCACCAATGGATCTCGATCAGCGGTGGTTGATGCACTTCGTCAATGCTGAGCCATTCCGTCAACAAGTTGCGGCCATGCAATCTGGCTCCACGAGGAAACGGATATCTCGCGGCAACCTGAGCACAATCGAGCTTCCTGTGCCGCCGCGTGCAGAACAAACCCGCATCGTCGAAAAGCTCGAAGAACTGCTGTCCGACCTCGACGCCGGCGTGGCCGAACTGAAGGCGGCGCAGCGCAAGCTGGCGCAGTACCGCCAGTCGCTGCTGAAGGCCGCCGTGGAAGGCGCCCTCACCGCCGACTGGCGCGCCGCCCGCGCCCGCTCCGGCGAACCCCAGGAACCCGGCGCCGACCTGCTCCAACGCATCCTCACCGAACGCCGCGCCCGCTGGGAAGCCAAACAACTCGCCAAGTACGGCGAACAAGGCAAAACCCCGCCCAAGGGCTGGCAAGCCAAGTATCCCGAGCCCGTCGCCCCCGACACTGCCGACTTGCCAACGCTTCCTGGTGGTTGGACATGGGCAAGCCTGGACATGGTGGGCGAAATTGCCTCAGGCGTCGCCAAAGGTATGAAACGTTCGTCCACCGCATCAGTCCGCGAAGTGCCATACCTCCGAGTCGCAAATGTCCAACGTGGCTATCTCGACCTCACGCAGATCAAGACCATCGAAGCTACTGAGGCTGATATCAAGGAGCTTCGCCTGCAGCCAGGAGACGTGCTTTTCAACGAAGGCGGAGACCTAGACAAGCTCGGTCGCGGCTGGGTTTGGCGCGGCGAAGTAACGGAATGCATCCACCAAAACCATGTATTCCGCCTGCGCCCTTACCTACCTGCCACGCCACCCGAACTGATCTCCCACCACGGAAATACGTTCGGAAGGACTTGGTTCAAAACAGCAGGCAAGCAGACCACCAACCTAGCGTCTATCAACATGACGATGCTCCGAGCCTTCCCCGTTCCCATCGCTCCAGAAATCGAGAGCAATGAAATCCTGGCGAAGCTCTCCCCCATCATCGACGCTGTGGCTGCTCAGGAAATGAGTGTGGAGCTGGGGCTAAAGCAAGCAGCAGCCCAACGCAAAAACATCCTCAAAGCCGCCTTCGCCGGCCAACTGGTGCCGCAGGACCCCACAGACGAACCTGCCAGCGCGCTACTGAGTCGCATCCGCACCGCACGGATGGCACGCGCAGAGCAACCTAGGGTGCGCAAGACCAAACAACAAAAGGAGGCCATCGTCATGGCGAAGAAATTGGTAGCCGTGCTCGGGGAAGCGGGCGACTGGATGTCAGCCCAAGACGTCTTCCGTCACTGTGGTGTGGGCGATGGCGCGGAAACCGATCAAATTGAAATTCTTTATGCGGAGCTGCGCGCACTTGAAAAGGCAGGGCTTTTGGCCGTGGATACCGTGAAGGACGCGCAAGGTCGCAAGCTCCATGATCGGCTGAAATTGTTGAGCGCCTGACCATGCGCCTAGACAAAGTAACTCTCGGAAGTCCCAAAGACAGCCCGACGCATCGGTTCAAGAACCTGAAGAATGTCACCATCGACTTCGACCAGGATCACTGGGTGACGGTGGTCATCGGTTGGAATGGCACAGGCAAATCTAACGTCCTCGAAGCTATCGCAATCATATTTCGAGATCTCATAGCTAAGAAACGGATGCCTGAATTTGTCTTTCAACTGGCCTATCGCATGGGCAACGGGGACGCGACCATGCATATACACATTGATGCGGATCCGGACCGCAAGAAAGAACCGTTCGTCATCCATGTAGCGACCGATGCGGAAGCCCGAGGTGAAGGCACCTTGATTTCGTCCTTTGACGACCAGGAACAAATTTCGGCCAAGCGAGGCAAGAAAATCAAGTTAACCGCACTCCACTCGGACGAGCACCTCTATCTGCCGCGCTACGTGTTCAGCTACTACTCAGGCGAGAGCCTGCGCATGCACGACGTGTTCCGCCCTTATCTGGAGAGCTACGACAACAAGCTCAGAAATGGCGAAGATCCTGGCCTGAAGCGCTTGTTTTATGCCATGCCGGTGCACAGCCAGTTCGTACTGTTGGCTTTCCTAATTCAGCAGTCCGACGTGGTTCGAACGTTTCTCGATAAGCATCTTGGACTTGATCCTGATGAGGGCATTGAGTCAGTGCTGTTTGTGATCAGGCAGCCACCGTGGAAGTCTAAGGCCTCGGATGGTGATCCGCGCTTCTGGAATGCGCGCGGCGTCGTGCGAGATTTTCTTGCACGCCTATACGATATTGCCCTGGCGCCCATCGAGATCAGCCGGCGCATATCCACATCCATTTGGAACAAGCAAACTCTACAGTTCAAATACCTGTACGTGAAAGATATCGGCGCGCTACGGCGTTTGGTGGGCGATCAAGCGCCAGCGCAATTTTTCCGAGACCTGGAAAGCACGCATGTTTCAGAGCTAATCGAAGAGGTACGCATCCGCGTTCGCCTCAAGAAGAACGATAGCAGCGTAACGTTTCGTGAGTTAAGCGAAGGCGAACAGCAATTACTGACGGTATTGGGACTTCTTCGCTTCACCGCCGAAAACGAAAGCCTCTTTTTATTAGATGAGCCCGACACTCACCTGAATCCGCGTTGGTGTGTGGACTATCTGAACTATCTAAAATCGTTTGTTGGCCATCACAGTGACGCGCGAGACAACAGCCATATTGTGTTAACCACTCACAATCCGTTAGCGATTGCGGAGCTTGTCAAGGAGCAAGTACAAATTTTGTATCGTGAGCCGGAAGCACACAGTGTGATTGCCGAAAATCCTGCTGTAGATCCAAAAGGAATGGGCTTCGCCGGCATCGTTACCAGCGACATGTTCGGATTGGGCTCCAGCTTGGACAAGCCAACAAATGATGACCTGCTGGCGCTACATCAGCTCTCCACGAAAGCACAAGCTACGCTCAGCGCGCCTGATCGAGCTAAGCTCGCGGAAATTCGTGAGCGACTGAAAGGCTTGGACTTCAATTTTGCATCGCGAGATAGACTGGAACAGGAATACCTTCGAGCTAGATTCGATCTGGCATCCGACGCGCCGATTGATGGCGCCATTGTGACCCCAGAAAACAAAGAAAGAGCCCTCGGTGCTCTGGTGCAGAGTCTCCTTCACAGATTGCGGGAGGACGAGGGTTGATCTTCATCTCCATACCCGCGCCTCCTCTCCTGCCGCCTCGATGGAATACGGTCTACAAAGTGCGGTCTGCAGCCTTCGGGGCCTTGGCTACGCATGAGCTTAGATCCAACTATCTAGGAAAGCACAGCAGCTGGAAGCAGCTAAAGAAATGGCTTTCACATATCAGCAGAAACAAGTGTTGGTATTGCGAAGCAAAAAGCACGCGGGCACCGCTCGATGTTGATCACTTTCGGCCCAAATTGCGCGTCACAGTGGATGGCATCCCACTCGTCAACTATGACGGCTATTACTGGCTCGCATACGAATGGTCGAACTTTCGCCTTTCATGCCAGCGATGCAATCGACCTGAAAAAGATGACAGCGACACCTTGCGTGGCAAGGCCAATGAGTTCCCGATCCAAGATGAGGCGCGCCGTTGGCAGCCTGCATCGGACCCTCTGGAAGAAGAGTTCCCGAGGCTATTGGATCCGTGCAACCAAGGTGACTGCGCGCTATTGGCAGACTGCACTGACGGGGAGGTTAAGCCAAGCGCGCCCGAGAATACCTGGGAATTCGATCGCGCTAAATACACAATCAGAAGGCTTGGCTTCAACGAATGGAATACACCTGAGAGTAAGCGAAGTCACTGGCAAACTCTGAGTCTCCTGCTTGACTGTTTTGAGCACGAGGCTCCTGCAGCCGTCGTTGACAAACTAAAGAATTACCTTTCCCCTGATCAAGAATATTCGAGCTTTTTCCGATCCGCCATTGGCTCATATCGCGATAGGGCTTGGGTAGAGGCGCTTCTATGAACAGCAACACCCTCGTCCAGAAGATTTGGAACTTTTGCCACACCCTCAAAGACGACGGCGTGGGCTACGGCGACTATCTGGAACAGCTCACCTACCTGCTGTTCCTGAAGCTGGCGCACGAGTATGCGCAACCGCCGCACAACCGCGACACGCACATCCCGCGCAGCTGCGACTGGACCACGCTGAAGAGCAAGACAGGCGAGCCGCTGGAGGCGCACTACCTCACCGTGCTGCACAAGCTCGGCGAGGAGCCGGGCATGCTGGGCGCGATCTTCTTCAAGGCGCAGAACAAGATCCAGGACCCGGCCAAACTGAGCCGGCTGGTGCAGATGATCGACGCGGAGAACTGGCTGAGCCTGGACGCCGACGTGAAGGGCGACCTTTACGAGGGCCTGCTGCAGAAGAATGCCGAGGACACCAAGAGCGGTGCCGGCCAGTACTTCACGCCGCGCGCGCTGATCGACGCCATGGTGGAGTGCGTGAACCCCCAGCCGCTGAAGACCGTGGCGGACCCGGCCTGCGGCACGGGCGGCTTCTTTCTTGGTGTGCATGCGTGGCTCACGCGGCCGGGCATGAACCTGGACCGGAAGCAGGCGCGCTTCCTCCGCCATGAGACCTTCCACGGCAACGAGATCGTGCCCGGCACGCGCCGCATGTGCCTGATGAACCTCTTCCTGCACAACATCGGCGAGCTGGACGGCGCCCCGTCGGTGGAGCGCTCCGACGCGCTGATTTCCGAGCCGTACAAGACCTTTGACTACGTGCTGGCCAACCCGCCCTTCGGCAAGAAGAGCAGCATGACCTTCACCAACGAGGACGGCGAGGAAGACCGTGACGCACTGACCTACGAGCGCCAGGACTTCTGGACCACCACATCTAACAAGCAGCTCAACTTCCTTCAGCACATTGTCTCGATGCTCAAGATCACCGGCCAGGCCGCCGTGGTGCTGCCGGACAACGTGCTGTTCGAAGGCGGTGCCGGCGAGAAGATCCGCCGCAAACTGCTGGAAACCTGCGACGTGCACACCCTGCTGCGCCTGCCCACGGGCATCTTCTACGCGCAGGGCGTGAAGGCGAACGTGCTGTTCTTCGACAAAAGGCCCGCCAGTCCGAAGGCTCACACCAAAGGCGTGTGGATCTACGACCTGCGCACCAACAAGCACTTCACCCTCAAGACCCGCCCGCTTAAGCGCGAGGACCTGCAGGACTTCATTGACTGCTACCACCCGGCCAACCGCCACCAGCGCAAGGAAACCGAGCGCTTCAAGTACTTCGACTACACGACGCTCGTCGCCCGCGACAAGGCCAGCCTCGATATCTTCTGGCTCAAGGACGACAGCCTCGACAACCTCGACAACCTGCCGCCTCCGGACGTGCTGGCGCAAGAGATCGTGGAGCACTTGGAATCGGCGCTTAGGTCGTTCCGAGACGTTGCTGCGGCGCTGCCTCGCTCGTCAGATCTCTGAAATCCAACAGTCATTCATTGACGGAGACATTTCATGGCCACGGAACTCACGACTGACGAAGGGCTGCGCCAGGCATGCGAATCGGCGAGAGCTAAGCGCTCACCCGAGTCACATACAAACTGGACGGCAAAGCTATCTCAGCATCTGCGTCGGGTTAGCGAGGTAGGCCATGAAGAATTCCTTACGCCTGCGTTCCAACAATACCTCTGGGAGAACGAGTCGATCTCGGCAACCGGCATGGGACACGTGGATGTGTCGGAGATCATCAAAAGCACCGAGATCGCTGAGCTGCTCTGGAATGTGAAAAAGATGGCTCTCCCGAGCGATCCCGGCCAGAGAGCAAAAGCACTGGCTACAGCCTGGGATGAACTACTTGCCCTCATCGGAAAAGCAGGAGGCCGGATACCTTGGCTGAAGATGTATCGAGTCTTCGCCGCGCTGCACCCGCGTGATTTCACCACGATTGCCCACCACAAAAAACTCAAGCAACTCGCACGCACGATGGGCGTAAGCAAGGGAGTCGAACATCCCTTGATGCTCCATAGGCACGTGCTCGATCGGCTGGATATCGCACTTGGCACAGCTAGTGAAAGCGATGCGCAATGGCTGGAAAGGATGACCCTGCCGTGGGATTTGTATGTAACCCATGTCCAGGATCAGGGGGACGAGGCTACTTCAGTGGCAGGCCCAGTGGCCGGTGAAGAAGTACTTAAACCATTGCCTGCCGACCGCAGACGGCGGGGTATGCTGGCCATTGGCGGATCCTTGCCGACCGTGCGGGCGATGATCGAATTTGCAAAGGACGGCTGCAAACGAGAGGACTTTCACGACCACATTCTCTCCATCAACCCCAAACTGGCCCCACGATCAGTTGGCACGAACATCAACGCACTCATCGCCGAATGGGGCGTACTGAAGGCATCCGGCGACGAGCTCTCCCTCACACCGCGCGGAGAAGCATTTCTCGAAACCGGAGATCCCGAAGAGGTTGCCGACTGGCTGCTGACCCGAATTCTCGGCTTCGACAACGCGCTCTATCTGCTTCGGGATGGCCCCCGCCCGCAGAAGCAACTGATCCTTGACCTGCAACAGGTTAACCCCGGGTGGACAAGCAGCTTCGCCCCAACGGCCATGATCAATTGGATCAAGGCCATGGATCTTGTCGAGCTGACAAAACCCGGCATCTTGGAGCTCACTGAGCGCGGCCGTGAATGGGCCAGCAAGATCCATTGGAGTCCGGGCGCCCTCCCTCCCCTTGAGACCGTCAAACCCCCCACCAAGGCTCCGAATGGCGCTGCAAGCCAAGCCTCGGAAGAAGCGCCTGACAGCACCTATGCAAAGCCCAGCCTAAAAGAAATTGTGGGAACCTTCCCCACCGGTGTTCTGTTCAACGACACATTGGTGGGGCGCCTGGATGCAGGTCTCTGGAGTCATCAACGTCGGCACTTTGCTGTGCTTACCGGACTGAGTGGCGCAGGAAAGACGCTGCTCGCATGCAGCTACGCACGCGGACTCTGGTCAAATGAGCCCGACTCGGCCAACGATAAGGGCCTGCTCGTGGTCCCAGTTCAGCCTGGGTGGCACGACCCGGCAAGCCTGCTCGGATTCGTGAATCCGCTGGATAGCCAGACTTATGTTCGAACCCAGTTTCTTGATTTCCTTCTGGAGGCCTCTCTCGATCCAGACCGTCCGTACACCGCGATCCTCGATGAAATGAATCTCTCGCATCCAGAGCAATATCTGGCTCCGCTGCTATCGGCGATGGAAACGGGCAAGGCGATCGAGCTACACGCTCAGGGAGATGAGGTGGACGGGATACCTGCGCGAGTCGCCTACCCGAGTAACCTGTTTTTGATCGGCACCGTAAACATGGATGAGACCACCCATGGCTTGAGTGACAAGGTGCTCGATCGTGCATCGGTTATCGAGTTTTGGGACATCGACATAAGTCAGTACCCGAGCTGGGCGACGAGTGGCCTCCAAGCAGAGCAAGTACAAAGGATTCGAGAGACGCTTCAGCAACTGATGGAAGCGCTTCGCCCGGTGCGTCTCCATTTCGGCTGGCGAACCATCGATGATGTGCTTGGGTATATCCGTGCCGCTCTCGATGGTGGGTTCATCGGCTTTGATGAGGCCTTCGACCACGCCATCTACTCGAAAATTCTCCCCAAGCTGCGGGGTGAGGACACGCCTAGATTGCAGCATGCCTTTAGGAGTGTTCAAAAGGTTCTCCACGAGGCATCGCTGCTCCAATCTGCGGAAAAGGTAAAAGAGCTACTGGATGACTTGAACCATCTGGGCAGCGCCCGCTTCTGGCGGTGAGTCCAACGACATGTTGCGGTGCCTTGACAACAACGGTGAACCCATCGAGATCAGCGATTCGAAGCTCTGTGCAGGATTTACGGAGCGTGGGCGCTACTACTTTCTTGGCGCACCTTCCGACGCTCAGCTTTTCATAGACGATGAGGCCTTGCGCCCTACTTTGCACGAAGGTGAAACCGCTTTCTTGTGGGAGCCGGGATTCTTCGCTGGCAACGTCGTCGCCGAACTGGCCGACGGCAGCGGCAACGTCGCCTCGACATTTCTGCTCGATGTGTCTCCGAGCCAGCACAAGCTGGGGCGAGTTCAGTTCGATCAGATGATCGATGAGCTGTTTTCCTTCGACCCGCAGCTGGTTGCGGGTACCGAAGCTGCGCAAACCAGTGTTGGTGCCATGGGTGACGCCAGGAATCCGCACCTGGAATACGCACGACTAAGGCGCTACGGCCCTGAGTTCTTGGCATCACTTCAAGTCGTCGCCGCAAAGCCACTGACAAGACTCTGCTCTGAACGTGCTCTCCGAAAGCCTAATCAAGCGAAGCGAGTTGACCCACATACCATCCGAAGCGCCCTTACGAGTCCCGGCGCCTTAGCGCTGATGCGCGGAACAGCCGCCTCCGAAGCCATCGATGGCTCGACGCTCCTGAACGTACCGATTGCCTATGACGGACTCGACAACCCGGCAAATCGGACTATGTCCGCCGTGCGACAAACGGTAATACGGCGAGTCCGCCTGGTTTCAGAGGCACTTCGGTTAGCAGTCGAGAAGGAACAGGAAAGCCAGACGAGAACCGCATTGGCACCTCGCGTTGAAAGGCGGCTTCTGTTCCTCAAGAGCCTCGACAGGTCACTGCGACGGCTCGACAAGATCAATCCGTTCGCATCGACTAGTCGATGCGAGATTTCCGCAGCCGGACTCAACGCTGTCTCCGCGCACCCTGCGTACGCCCGTGCCTTCCGCCTAGCGTGGCGCGTCTTGCGCGCTGGCTTGGCTGGGGACAATCGAAGCGACAATCTCTGGATAAGCCCTTCCTGGGAAATCTATGAGCGCTGGTGCTTTGTCAAAGTTATCCAGATCGTCGAGAAGCTGCTCCCCGACATCTCATGGCATCCCGTCTATTCACGGTCAGGCGGGGAGGATCAACTCGACTACAAAGGGAACCTTGGAAACGTCGCCGTTCAAGTCTTGCTTCAACCGAAGTTTCCAGCATGGGACCAACCCTCCTTCCAGGGATTTCAGAGCATTTCTGGCCTTCGAATTCCGGACATTGTGGTTACGCTCAAGTCACCAGAGAGAAGCGCCTTTCTCGTACTTGACGCGAAATACCGAACTAGTCGCCAAGGCGTTCTCGACGGCATGCAATCGGCACATCTTTACAGCGACTCCCTGCGATGGAATGGGCTGCGTCCCCAGCTTTCGCTTCTCCTGATTCCGAGATCAGGGGGAGCCGAGTGGTTGGAGGCGCGCAGCTTCCTCACGGAACACGGTGTCGGCGTCGCGCCGTTGGGCGTGGCTCAGGATGATGGCGAGTTGGCCGAAATTCTCGAGAACTTTTTCAGCGCAGGCTCTTAGCTGTAGTGGAGGTCGCGGAACCTGCAACAGATCTGCGACGCGCCACCTCACATCGAAGTATCCACGTAGTAGCGTCCATGCTTAAAAACCGTTACTCGCAGAGGCCTGAAGTGCGAGACGATTCGCCCAAGAGGAGACGGAACCATGATCTACAAGAAGCAAACATCCAAACCCCTCGCCCAGGCCGTCGAGGCCATGCAGGCGGCAGTGAAGGCGCACGGATTTGGCGTGCTGCACACCTACGACTTCAAGCAGATGCTGGCGGACAAGGGGTTTGCGCTGGCGAACGGCTGCATCGTGATGGAGGTGTGCAACCCGAAGCAGGCGTCGGAGGTGCTGGCGATGGACATGACGCTGAACACGGCGCTGCCGTGCCGGGTGTCGGTGTACGAGCAGGACGGCGCGACGTGGATCGGCATGGTGCCGCCGACCGAGCAGCTGGCGCTGATTTCCAGCGACCCACGGATTGCCGAGGCGGCGCGCGGGGTGGAGGCGACGATGAAGGCGATCATCGACGAGGCGGTCTGAGCTGTCGCAGAAACGGTGGCCGGTACCGCGCCGGTCTGCCTCATGCCTATCCTCCCCGGAGTGACCCACAGCGCTGGCAGGCGAACCATGGGGCACAAAAAAGCCCCGCAACGCGGGGCTTTTTTTCTGCTGCCGTGCGGGTGCTGCAGGACATGCAGGCCAGCGAGGCCGTGCGCGTCCACACAGCATGGGCTGGCTGCCTAGCTGCCGCGAGTAGGAGCGCCCGGCGGCGGGTCCATGCCTTCCCCCTGGTGGCCTGAGCGGCCCTGCCCGCTTTCGCGCTGCTTGCGCTCTTCGACCCGCGCTTCGCGATCGATGGCGGTGCCGCCGCTCTGGGTGTCGCGGTCGGACTGCAGATCCGCGTCGATGGCCTCCGGCACGATGGATGGATCGGCATCATTGGAACGACCGGAAGCCTGGCCGGTGACGTGCGGTTTCATCTGGCCGTTGCCACTGCGGCCACCGACGCTGCCGGGGCCGCGGGTAGCCTCGCGGGATTCACCCTCCACCTGCAGCTGTTCGCGCTCGGCTTTTTCGCGGATGGCGTCGAACTGGTTTTCGTTGGGAATGTCGCGCTGGTGAATGTCGACCATGGCGGTCTCCTTCGTTGCGATGGGCTGACACTCATTGTGTGGCTTGGCGGGTTGGGCGGTTGTGGAGGATTGGGGGTTGGGGGTGGACTTGGTGTTCACAGGGGCGCAGGGGTGGCGGCTTTTCTCCCAGGGGCGCGGCGAGCGCCCGGCCTCACCCCAGCCCCCCGATCAGGTCGAGGGCAGGCTCTCTCCCCGAGGGGAGAGGGAGAAAAGCGTGCGCGGTGCAGCAAAGAAAAAGCCCCGCGATGCGGGGCTTTTTCGTGTTACATCAACGGGGCTGATCAGGCGAACGGATCGTCCAGGATGATGGTGTCGTCGCGGTCGGCGCCGGTGGCGACGAGGGCCACGCGGCAACCGGACAATTCTTCCAGCGAGCGCAGGTAGGCGCGTGCGGCGGGCGGCAGCTTGTCCCACTCGCGGATGCCGGCAGTGGACTCTTCCCAGCCCGGGAACTCCAGGTACACCGGCTTGCACTCGTCCCAGCCGTCCGCGTCGAGCGGAGCCAGCTCGCGGCGCTTGCCGCGGTACTCATAGGCGATGCACACCTTGATGCTGGGCAGGCCGTCAAGCACATCGAGCTTGGTGATGGCCAGGCCGTTGATGCCGTTGATCTGCACGGCGCGCTTGAGTGCGACGAGGTCGATCCAGCCGCAGCGGCGCGGGCGGCCGGTGCTGGCGCCGAACTCGCTGCCGACCTTGCGCAGGCGCTCGCCCATGGCGTCGTTGAGCTCGGTGGGGAACGGGCCGGAGCCGACGCGCGTGGCGTATGCCTTGCAGATGCCCAGCACGTAGTCGATGTCGCCCGCGCCCACCCCGGTGCCGGCCAGTGCGCCGCCGACGGTGGTGTTGGACGAGGTGACGTACGGATAGGTGCCGTGGTCGATGTCCAGCAGCGCGCCCTGCGCGCCCTCGAACAGGATGTTGCCGCCTTCCTTGCGCACGTCGTGCAGGATGGTGGCCACGTCGTCCACCATCGGGCGGATGAACTCGCTGTAGCTCAACGCCTCGTCCAGCACGGTCTGGTAGTCCACCGGCTCGGCGCTGAGCCACTGGGTAAGGATGAAGTTGTGGTACTCCACGGCGGCCTTGATCTTCTCGGGCAGCTCGTGCGGGTACATCAGGTCGGCCACGCGGATGGAGCGGCGGGCGACCTTGTCCTCGTACGCCGGGCCGATGCCGCGACCGGTGGTGCCGATAGCCTTGCCGCCGGCCTTGATCTCGCGCGCCTTATCCACGGCGATGTGGTACGGCATGATCAGCGGCGTGGCGGGGCTGATCTTCAGGCGCGGGCGCACGTTGACGCCGTTGGCCTCCAGCTCCTCGATCTCGTGCTTGAGCGCGGCCGGCGAAAGCACCACGCCGTTTCCGATCAGGCACAGCGCGTCGTCGCGCAGGATGCCCGAGGGGATCAGGTGCAACACGGTCTTCTTGCCCTTGATCACCAGCGTGTGGCCGGCGTTGTGGCCGCCCTGGAAGCGCGCCACGGCGCTGACCCGCTCGGTCAGCAGGTCGACGATCTTGCCTTTGCCCTCGTCGCCCCACTGGGCACCAAGAATGACTACTGACTTGCCCATGATCTTCTCGCTGATTGATGCACCCCGATCGGCGGGGCGGTCTGGTCGTTACTGCCGGTGTTGCCACGGCCCTGGCGCTTGCGACGTCGCGGTGCCGTGTCCTGCACATGCTTCAGGAGCCACCGCGCCCCGGGTCACCGGGGCGACGGGCCGAATCGGTCGGCCCGCCAACTCGTCTGAAGCGCGTTGCGGAACGGGTTCTCAGCGCTTGCCGGCGCTCTGGAAGTACTTCAGGAACGGATCGTCCGGCTTGACGATGAGTACGCCCTTGCCGTCGCTGAAGGCGTGACGATAGGCCTCCATGGATCGGTAGAACGCGAAGAACTCCGGGTCCTGCGCGTACGCCTGGGCGTAGATGACCGCGGCCTGGGCATCGCCCTCGCCGCGCACCTTGGCTGCGTCGCGCTCGGCGTTGGCTTCGAGGATCTGGCCCTGGCGGTCGGCGTCGGCCTTGATCTTCTCGGCCATCTGTTCGCCGGTGTAGCGCAGCTCGTTGGCCAGCTGCAGGCGCTCGTTCTGCATGCGCTTGTAGACCGAGTCGCTGACCTCGTCGGGCAGGTCGATGCGCTTGATGCGCACGTCCACCACGCGGATACCGAGGTTCTTGCGGGCGGCGGCGTCGGTCTGCTCGCGCACCTTGTCGGTGATGTCCTTGCGCCCGCCGGCGATCAGCTCCTGCAGGGTGCGGCCGTTGAACTCGAAGCGCAGCGCGTTCTTGACGATGGGGCTCAGCCGCTGGGCAGCCTGCAGCGGATCGCCGCCGGTGGCGCGGTAGTAGTCGGCGTTGTTGTCGATGCGCCACTTCACGTAGAAGTCGACGTTGACGCTCTTCTTTTCGGAGGTGAAGTAGCGCTCCGGCTGCGCGTCCATGGTGAGGATGCGGTTGTCGAACCGCATCACCTGCTGCACCAGCGGCAGCTTGAAGTGCAGGCCCGGCTGGTCGCTGGTGCGCTCGATGCGGCCGAACTGCAGCAGCAGCGCGGTCTGACCTTCGCTCACGATGTACATGCTGCTGAAGCCGATCAGCACCAGCAGGACGACGAGGATGCCCGTAGCGATCTTCATGGCTGGGACTCCTTGGTGGTGGCATCGCCGGTGACGGTGACACCGGCGCCGGTCGTGCCGCTGTCGAGCGTGTTGGTGCTCTGGCCCAGCGGCAGGTTGATGATGTTGCGTCCGCCGGAGCCGTCGACCACCTTGGGATTGGTCGCCATCACCTGCTCCATGGTCTCCAGCCACAAACGCTGGCGGGTGACCTCGGGGGCGGCCTTGTATTCCTTCAGCAGCAGGTTGAAGCGCTCGGCGTCACCGGTGGCGCGGGCGATGCGCTCGGCCTTGTAGCCGTCCGCCTGGGCGGCAATGCGCGAGGCCTTGCCGGTGGCCTGCGGCACGATCTGGTTGGCGTAGGCATAGGCCTTGTTGACCGAGCTCTGCTTGTCTTCGCGGGCGGCGTTGACGTCGTCGAAGGCGGCCTTCACTTCCTGCGGCGGCGCCACGTTCTGGAAACTCACGTCGGTGACGATGAGGCCGGCGTTGTAGCTGTCGAGTGTGCGCTGCAGCGCGTCGCGGGTCTGTTGCTGGAGGGTCACGCGGTCCTGCGCGGGCGGCTTGCTCGCCGGCGCCGGTGCCGCCGACGCGATGCTGGAGGCGCCGGCCGGCAGCGCCTCGGCCGCCGCCGCGGCGTCGCCCGGGCTGGTGAGGATGTCGTCCATCGAGTGCGCGCCCACCACCGAGCGCACGGCGGCCTCGGCCGCCTGGGCCAGGGTGTCCTCCGGGTTGCTGGTGGAGAACAGGTAGCGTCGCGCGTCGGACACCTGGTACTGCACGTTGAAGTTCACCGCGATGATGTTCTCGTCGCTGGTGAGCATGCGCACCTGGTCGGACATGGAGCGGATGCGCGTGGTCTCGACCTTGTTGACCGTCTCGATCGGCGCGGGGAGCTTGAAGTGGAAGCCCGGCGACAGCGTGCGGGTGTACTGGCCGAAGCGCAGCACCACGCCGGCCTGGCTGGTGTTGATGATGGTGTAGCTGCTCAGCAGCAACACCGCCAGCAACAGCGCCAGCACGATGGTGAAGATGCCGCCGCCGCCACTGCCGAGCCGCCCGAAGCGGGCGCGCAGGCTCTTGAGAAACTGGTCGACGTTGGGCTTGCTGCCGTTCTGGCGATTCTTGCCCCACGGATCGCGCTGCCCGTTTCCGGGTTCGTTCCAGGCCATGGTCAGTCTCCTTGGGGCCGCTGGGAGGCCGGCAAAAACAGCCGGAACACAGGTGTTGGGGATGGGGTCATGACGCGTTTCGGGTGCTGCTGCCGGAGCGGCCGGCCGTGCCGCATGCATGGGCACAAACGGCGACGATTCTAGCAGAGCCAACCGCGCGTTGCCCGCTCAGGCGGCGGCCTCGCCGGTGCGCTGGAGCAGCTCGCGCAGCAGCGTGGCATCGACGTCCGCGCCGCCGCTGAGCGGCGCAATGACGCTGCGCGGAGCATCGATGTCCAGGTGCCAGCCGTCCTCGTCCACCCGCTCGCCGGCAATGGCACCGGCCGCCTTGAGCCGGGCGTGCAGGCGCCCGGCCGAGAGCGGCAGCTGCAGCGCGGATTGCACCCGCTCGCCGCCGAGCAGTTCGCCCAGCGCCTCGCGCAGCAGGTCCAGCCCCAGCCCCTGCGCGGCAGAAAGCCACACCGTCACCGGGCGGCCCTCGCCGTTGCGGTCGATCCGCGGCGCCATGTCGAGCATGTCGATCTTGTTCATCACCTGCAGCTGCGGGATCTCGCCGGCGTCGATCTCCTCCAGCACGCCATCGACCACCCGGTGCAGCCGCTCGCGGTCCTCGTCGGCGGCGTCGCACACGTGCAGCAGCAGGTCGGCATCGCGCGCTTCGGCCAGGGTGCCGCGGAAGGCGGCCACCAGGTCATGTGGCAGGTCGCGGATGAAACCCACGGTATCGGCAATCACCGCGGGGCCGCAGCTGAGGTCGTCGACCTTGCGCACGGTGGGATCCAGCGTGGCGAACAGCTGATCCGCCGCGTAGACGCCGCCGGTGGTGAGCGCGTTGAACAAGGTGGACTTGCCGGCGTTGGTATAGCCGACCAGCGCCACCCGCGGCACCGTGTTGCGCAGGCGTGCACGGCGCTGCTGGCCGCGCTGGGTCTGCACCTTTTCCAGCCGCTTGGTGAGCTGCTTGACCCGCTCGCCGAGCAGGCGACGGTCGGTTTCCAGCTGGGTTTCGCCCGGGCCGCGGTTGCCGATGGCACCGCCGCGCTGGGCGTCCAGATGGGTCCAGCCGCGCACCAGCCGGGTGGCGATGTGCTTGAGCTGGGCCAGTTCCACTTCCAGCTTGCCTTCGTGCGAGCGCGCGCGCTGGGCGAAGATGTCCAGGATCAGCCCCGCGCGATCGACCACGCGCACGCCGAGATGCTTTTCGAGGTTGCGCTCCTGCACGGGGGTGAGCAGGTGGTCGACCAGCACCACGTCCGCCTCGACCGCGCGGGCCATCTCGGCGACCTCATCAGCCTTGCCGGTGCCCACGTAGAAGCGCGGGTTGGGGTCTTCCACGCGCGCCGCGACGGTGCCGAGGATCTCGGCGCCGGCGGACTTCACCAATTCTGCGAACTCGTCGGCGCGACGCGCCGCGTTGCCTTCGCTGCGCGAATGCGGAAGCACGAGCAGCGCGCGGTCGCCTTTTTTCTGTCTGTCAAACACGGGTGCGGGGATGTCCTGCCGGGCAAACCCCTGTCATGGGGGCTGGCACGTGACGATCAAGCATCCGCGGCGTCGCCGGGACGGCTCAGTCCTCGGCTTCGGCGGGTGCCGGGGCAGCGGCGTCATGGCCATCGTGGCCATTGCCGACGCGCACGTTGCGGCTGGGCACCACGGTGGAGATGGCGTGCTTGTAGACCATCTGGCTGACCTGGTTGCGCAGCAGCACCACGAACTGGTCGAACGACTCCACCGTGCCCTGCAGCTTGATGCCGTTGACCAGGTAGATGGAGACCGGAATGCGCTCTCGGCGCAAGGCGTTAAGAAATGGATCTTGCAAAGACTGTCCTTTGGACATTGTTCTGGTTCTCCCCCGTGCGAAACCGCGGTCCGGATAAAAAGCGCGCCCCGCTCCGGACCAAGCTTCAGGGATCTTAACTGCTTTTAAATGCGCCGTGAAAGGCGCATTGACCGGTGTCTTGCGGTACCCGGCGCTCTGTCACATCAAACGCTTAGCGCGACGGCCCCACAAACAGCCGCACCGCGTCGACGGCCCGTTCGGCCAGCGCCGGGAGCTCGGGATCAAGCACGCGGGCATCCAGCTCGCCGCGCAGCCAGGTCATCTGCCGCTTGGCCAGCTGGCGGGTGGCGAAAACGCCGCGCTCGCGCAGCTCGGCGGCGTCGAACAGGCCGTCAAGGTGCTGCCACGCCTGGCGATAGCCCACCGCACGGATCGCCGGCAGGTCCGCATGCAGGTCGCCGCGCGCCCGCAAGGCGCGCACCTCCTCCAGAAACCCCGCGGCCAGCATGGCGTCGAAGCGCCCCGCGATGCGCGCATGCAGCGATGCCCGGTCGGCCGGCAACAGCGCCAGCTTGAGCACCCGCCATGGAAACGACGCGCGGACGCCGGTGCCTTGCAGCTCGGACAGCGGGCGCCCGGTGAGCGCAATGACCTCCAGCGCACGCTGGATCCGCTGCGCATCGTTCGGGCCGATCCGCCCCGCCGCCACCGGGTCGCAGCCGCTCAGCCGCGCGTGCAGCTGCGGCCAGCCGATCTCGGCCGCCTCGGCGGCGAGCTGCGCACGCATGCTCGGGTCCGCCTCGGGCAATGCCGACAGCCCGTGCTGCAACGCCCGGAAGTACAGGCCGGTGCCGCCCACCAGCAACGGGACGCGACCGCGCGCGCTGATCGCATGCATCACCGGCAGCGCGTCGGCGCGGAAATCGGCCGCCGAATACGGGTCGGCAGCGTCGCGGATGTCCACCAGCGCGTGCGGGTGGCGCGCAAGCGTGGCCGGATCGGGCTTGGCGCTGCCGATGTCCAGGCCGCGGTAGACCAGCGCCGAATCGACGCTGACCAGGTCCAGCGCGAACTGCTCGGCCAGCGCGCAGGCCAGCGCGGTCTTGCCCGAGGCGGTGGGTCCCATCAAAAAGATGGCGAGGGGGCGGGTGTCGTGCGGCATCGGCCGGATTCTACCGGCGCGTCGCGCCGCCGTGCCCTGCGGGGCTGCGGTTCGGGCCGGCTGCGGCCGGAACACTGCGGTGGCACTCGTTCGGCCCCGGCCGGGGCGACCGATCTGCGGCTCAAGTCCCGTTTCGTGCGGCCGTAAGCCTTCAAGCTGCTGTTGCACGGCCGTGATGGCACACTGATCCGGGGAATCCAGGAAAATGAACACCCATGGTTTTGGCAAGGACTTTGGCCGCGGCCCGGTGTGGGTGGAATTCGCCCGCGTCGCGGACCGCGCGGGCAGCGATTCGCAGCCGCGGCGGGCGGAGCCGGTTACGATGAGCAAGCCGCCCCTCTGGCACAAGAACAACGTCGGCTTCTGGCTGGCCGTGTGCGTGGCGATCAGCGTGGTGTTCTCGCTGGTCTATCGCGCGCTGCACTGAGCTGCCGCGGCGCCGCCGCGACGCGATCGGCCGCGCCCAGGCGGCCAGACCCCGGCACGGATCGGCGCCGTCGGGGCGAACGCCTATAATGGGTGCTTGCCCCTACCCGCGGATCGATGCATGCCTCAGACGATGAAAGCCCTGGTCAAGCGCCACGCCGAACCCGGCATCTGGATGGAAGAAGTGCCCGTTCCGGAAGTCGGCCCCAACGAGGTGCTGATCAAGCTGGAAAAGACCGCCATCTGCGGCACTGATCTGCACATCTACAAGTGGGACGAGTGGAGCCAGCGCACGATCACGCCCGGCCTCACCATCGGTCACGAGTTCGTCGGCCGCATTGTGGAGATCGGCCCGGGCGTCACCGGCTATCAGGTAGGCGACCGCGTCTCTGCCGAAGGCCACATCGTCTGCGGCCACTGCCGCAACTGCCGCGCCGGCCGCCAGCACCTGTGTCCGAACACGATCGGGATCGGCGTGAACCGCAACGGCGCGTTCGCCGAATACATGACCATGCCGGCCTCGAATCTGTGGCCGATCCCGGACCAGATCCCGTCGGAGCTGGCCGCGTTCTTCGACCCCTACGGCAACGCCGCGCACTGCGCGCTGGAGTTCGACGTGATCGGCGAGGACGTGCTGATCACCGGCGCCGGCCCGATCGGCATCATCGCGGCGGGCATCTGCAAGCACATCGGCGCCCGCAACGTGGTGGTCACCGACGTCAACGACTACCGCCTCAAGCTCGCCGCCGACATGGGCGCCACCCGCGTGGTGAACGTGGCCAACCAGTCGCTGCGCGACGTGGTGAAGGACCTGCACATCCAGGGCTTCGACGTGGGCCTGGAGATGAGCGGCAACCCGCGCGCGTTCAACGACATGCTCGAGGTGATGTACCACGGCGGCAAGGTCGCCATGCTCGGCATCATGCCGCGCGGCGCCGGCATCGACTGGGACAAGGTGATCTTCAAGGGCCTCACGCTGCAGGGCATCTACGGCCGCAAGATGTACGAGACCTGGTACAAGATGACCCAGATGGTGCTGACCGGTTTCCCGCTGCAGAAGGTGCTGACGCACCAGATCGCGATCGACGATTTCCAGCGTGGTTTCGACCTGATGGACCAGGGCGTCTGCGGCAAGGTCGTCTGCAGCTGGAGCTGAGGCTCTTCCCACATACGCGCCCCTTCAACGGCCGTCATTCCCGCGAGACGCTTTATCAACAGCCGAAGGGATGGTGGGCGGAAATCCGCCTTGCTCCTCCGCCTCCCACGGCGAACATGGATTCCCGCTTTCGCGGGAATGACGGCGGGGCGAGATTGCCATTCGCGGCGTCTGCCGCCTCCCAAAACGGAGAACCCCACGTGACCTACACCGCCCGCGACCGCTACGCCGCCGAGCTCCACACCATCCGCGAGCAGGGCCTGTTCAAGGCCGAGCGCATCATCGTCTCGCCGCAGTCGGCCGAGATCGAGCTGGAAGGCGGGCGCAAGGTGCTCAACTTCTGCGCCAACAACTACCTCGGCCTGGCCGATCATCCGGACGTGATCGCCGCCGCCAAGGAGGCGCTGGACACCCACGGCTTCGGCATGGCATCGGTGCGCTTCATCTGCGGCACGCAGGATCTGCACAAGCAGCTCGAAGCCAAGATCGCCGAGTTCTTCGGCACCGAGGACACCATCCTCTACGCTGCCTGCTTCGACGCCAACGGCGGCCTGTACGAGCCGCTGCTGGGCGAGGAGGACGCGGTGATCTCCGACGCGCTCAACCACGCCTCGATCATCGACGGCATCCGCCTGTGCAAGGCCAAGCGCTTCCGCTACGCCAACTGCGACATGGCCGACCTGGAGGCCCAGCTGCAGGCCGCCGACGCCGCCGGCGCCAAGACCAAGCTGATCACCACCGACGGCGCGTTCTCGATGGACGGCTTCATCGCCCCGCTGGACCAGATCACCGCGCTGGCCGAGAAGTACAACGCGTTGGTGCACATCGACGAATGCCACTGCACCGGCTTCCTCGGCGCCACCGGCCGCGGCGCGGCCGAGGTCAACGGCGTGATGGACAAGGTCGACATCTTCACCGGCACCCTGGGCAAGGCGCTCGGCGGCGCGCTGGGCGGCTTCACCACCGGCCCGAAGGAAGTGATCGAACTGCTGCGCCAGCGCTCGCGCCCGTACCTGTTCTCCAACTCGCTGCCGCCGCATGTGGTGGCCGCGGCGATCAAGGTGTTCGACATGCTCGAAAGCGCCGGCGAGCTGCGCGCGAAGGTGCAGGAGAACACCGCCTACTTCCGCGAGCGCATGACCGCCGCCGGCTTCGACATCAAGCCGGGCGTGCACCCGATCGTGCCGGTAATGATCTACGACGCACCGAAGGCGCAGGCGATGGCCGCCGGCCTGCTGGAAGAAGGCATCTACGTCACCGGTTTCTTCTTTCCGGTGGTGCCCAAGGGTCAGGCGCGCATCCGCACCCAGATGAGTGCGGCGCACACGCGGGAGCATCTGGACCGCGCCATTGATGCGTTTACCCGCATCGGCAAGCGGCTGGGCGTGATCGACTAGACCGCTTCGCCTGCGCCGGGTGATGGCGAAGCCGCGCGGTGCTCCGATGACACCGCCGGGCTGACCGCGCCCTCATCCGCGCGGGGCCGCACCGCCGTACGGCCTTCCGTGCGGGTCATTTGCCGGGGGCAACGTCCGTCGCCGGCATCTGCCGCAGGGCAGCCACCTCGTCATCGCGAAGATGCCGCCACTGCCCTTTCGCCAGCTCGCCCAGCGGCAGCGGGCCGATTGCCACGCGGATCAGGCGCAGCACGCCGATGTCGTGGGCCGCCAGCAGCCGGCGGATGTGGCGATTGCGCCCTTCGTCGAGCACAACCTCCAGCCAGGCATTCTTCTCGCCCTCGCGCAGCACGCTGACCGCCACGGCCCCCAGCCGCTCGCCGGCATCGACCACCCCCTCGCGCAGCCGGGCCAGCAGCGCCTCATCGGGCCGGCAATCCACCTGCACGTGGTAGGTCTTGGCGACGTGACGTGCCGGCTCGGTAAGGCCGGCAGCCCATCGGGTGTCGTTGCTGAGCAGCAGCAACCCCTCACTGGCGCGATCGAGCCGGCCGACCGGCCCCAGCCACGGCAGGTCGGCGCCTTCCAGCAGGCGGTAGACGGTGTCGCGACCGCGCTCATCCGCCGCGCTCACCACCACTCCACGCGGCTTGTTCAACGCGATGTAGACGGCAGTGGCCTGACCGACCACTATCGCGTCAAGCGAGACACGCTCGGTGGCGATGTCGGTCGGCCGCTCGGGATCGAGCACCAGGCGCCCGTCCACCGTCACCCGTCCCGCCCGCACGGCCTGCTCGGCCTGGCTGCGGGAGCACACGCCGAGCTTGCTGAGCACGCGCGCCAGCCCGAAACGGGGAGTTGAACGGGCCAATGGGGCGACGCTCGGGCGGCGCGACCGGGGGGAGCGTGAGGGGGACATCCGGGAAAGCCTATCGACCCGCCGCCACTAGCAGCAAGCGCTGTCCTCAAGCGGCCGTCCGCTCCGTCGCCAGCCCCGCCCAGCTCGGCTGCGGCAGTGCATCCGCCCGCACCGTTAGACCGTACTTACGCTGACCTTTTCACCCCTTCTCTACGGTTGACCGCCTCGATGGACACGCCCACTGCGCAAGTTTCCCTGTTCAAGCGCCTGCTCACGGGCGTGGTTCGCTGGTTCGACACCAGCGTCCAGGATGAGGTGGGCGACGACGATCAACGGGTCGACTGGAGCCGGGTGATCCCCTTCATCGCCATGCACCTGGCCTGCCTGGCGGTGATCTGGGTCGGCTTTTCGTGGTTCGCGTTCTGGGTGGCGCTGGGGTTGTACGCGATTCGCATGTTCGCGATCACGGCGTTCTACCACCGGTATTTTTCGCACCGCGCGTTCAAGGCGTCGCGGCCGGTGCAATTTGCGTTCGCGCTGATCGGCGCCAGCGCGGTGCAGCGCGGGCCGCTGTGGTGGGCGGCGCACCACCGCAACCATCACCGCCATGCCGACACCCCGGCGGACGTGCATTCGCCCGTGCAGCACGGCTTCGTGCACAGCCACATGGGCTGGTTCCTCAGCCGCGCAGGGTTTCGCACCGACTGGTCGAAAATTCCCGATCTGGTGAAGTTTCCCGAGCTGCGCCTGCTCGACCGCTTCGACCTGCTGGTGCCGGTGGCGCTGGCGGTGGGCCTGTTCTTCCTCGGCCGCTGGCTGGGCGTGGCGCACCCGGAACTGGGCACCAACGGGCCGCAGCTGCTGGTGTGGGGGTTTTTCATCTCCACCATCGTGTTGTTCCACGTGACGGTAACGATCAACTCGCTGGCCCACCGCTTCGGCAGCCGCCGCTTCGCTACCCGCGACAACAGCCGCAACAACTGGCTGCTGGCGATCCTTACCTTCGGCGAGGGCTGGCACAACAACCATCACCACTTCCCGGGCTCGGCGCGGCAGGGTTTCCGCTGGTGGGAGGTCGACCTGACTTTCTACATCCTGCGGACGATGGCGGTGTTCGGGCTGGTGCGCGAGCTCAAGGCGGTACCGGCCGGCCTCAAGCGCAGCGGGCGCTGAGATCGCCATGCGCATAGCAGTCATTGGTGGCGGTATCTCGGGCATGGCCTCGGCGTGGCTGCTGTCGCGCGAGCATCAGGTGGACCTGTACGAAGCCAACGCCTACATCGGCGGCCACACGCACACCCACGACGTCAGCTCGAACGGCCGCCCCTACGCGGTGGACAGCGGCTTCATCGTGTTCAACCCGGACAACTACCCGCTCCTGAGCCGGCTGTTCGCCGAGCTCGGCGTGGATTCGCAGCCGACCACGATGAGCTTCGCCGTGCACGACGAGGCGAGCGGCTTCGAGTACGGCACCACCACCGTCGACGCGCTGTTCTGCCAGCGCCGCAACCTGCTCTCGCCGGCGTTCTACGGCATGGTGCGCGACCTCACCCGGTTCTACCGCGAGTCGCCGGCGCTGCTGCAGACCACCGACGCCGGCCCGACCCTGGGCGACTACCTGCGCGAGCGCCGCTACGGCGCAATGTTCCGCGATCGCCACATCGTGCCGATGGCCTCGGCGCTGTGGTCTTCGCCCAGCGACAAGGTGCTCGACTTCCCCGCGCGTTACCTCGTGCAGTTCATGGCCAACCACCACATGCTGCAGGTCGAAGGCCGGCCGCAGTGGCGCGTGGTGCGCGGTGGTTCCACCCGTTACGTCGACGCCCTGCGCAAGCGCTGGAACGTCACCGAACGCATCGCCTGTCCGGTGCGAGAGGTGCGGCGGCACGCCGACGGTGTGGAAGTGACCTCCCTGGCCGGCAGCGAGCGCTACGACCACGTCGTGCTGGCCTGCCACAGCGACGAGGCGCTGCCGCTGCTGGTCCAGCCAACGACGGCGGAGCGCGAGGTGCTCGGCGCCATCCGCTACCAGGAGAACGACACGGTGCTGCACACCGACACGCGCCTGCTGCCCAAACGGCGCAAGGCGTGGTCAGCATGGAACGTCCTCATTCCGAGCAAGCCCGGCGACGCGTGCACGGTGACCTACTGCATGAACCTGTTGCAGTCGCTTGATGCCTCGGAGACGTTCTGCGTCTCGCTCAACTGCACCGACCGGATCGATCCGGCCAAGGTGCTGCGCCGCATGCGCTATGCGCATCCGGAATACAGCCATGCGTCGGTGGCGGCGCAGCAGCGCAAGGGCGAGATCCAGGGCAAGGATCGGGTCTGGTTCGCCGGTGCCTACTGGGGCTGGGGTTTCCACGAGGACGGCATGCGCAGCGCGGTGGAAGTGACACGCGCACTCGGAGTGCAGTGGTGAATTCGGCGCTGCGCCAGTCGGCGGCCGGAGGGGCGGTTGCATCCGCGCCACGAAAGGTCGAGGACACCGATACCGTGGCGCGCCTGCCGGCCAGCGCCATCTACGAGGGCTGGGTGCGCCATCGGCGTCATGCGCCGCGCGCCCACGCGTTCCGGTACCGCATGGCGATGCTGTACCTGGATCTGGCCGAGCTGCCCACGCTGTTCGCACGGCGCTGGCTGTGGTCGAGCGATCGCCGCAACCTGGCCGAGTTCCGCCGCAGCGACTATCTCGGCCCGGTGGATCTGCCGCTGGACGAAGCCGTGCGCCAACGCGTGGCCGCGCATACCGGCGTGCGTCCGGCCGGCCCGATCCGGCTGCTCACCCACCTGCGCTACGGCGGCCACGTGTTCAACCCGGTGAGCTTCTACTACTGCTATGCCGCGGATGGCCGCACGCTGGAAACCGTCGTCGCCGAAATCACCAACACGCCGTGGAAGGAGCGCCACGCCTACGTGCTGCCACTGGCCGAGGGCCGCACACGCGGCACGGTGGCGGCCTGGGCGTTCGACAAGACCTTCCATGTGTCGCCGTTCATGCCGATGGCCCGTCGCTACGACTGGCGCTTCGGCATCCCGGGGGACGTGTTGCGCGTACACATGAACGTGCTTGACGGCGACCGTCGCGACTTCGACGCCACGCTGGTGCTGGAACGCCGACCGCTGGACGGTGCCGGCCTGGCCCGCGTGCTGTGGCGCTACCCGCTGATGACACTGCAGGTGGTGTGGGCGATTCACTGGCAGGCCCTGAAGTTGTGGCTCAAGCGCGTACCCGTTCACGACCATCCCGAGCATCACGAGAAATGACCATGGATATCGAATTGAGCACCGCCGCCGAGGAGATGCCGGCCATCGCCACGCAGCCGGGCAGCCTGGAGCGCATGCTGCGCGGCCGCCTGCTGGCGCAGATGGGCCAGCTCAAGGGCTGTCGCCTGACCCTGGACGACGCGGTCGACTCGGTGGAGCTGGGCACGCCGATCGCCGGCGAGGAGCCGCTGCGCGTGCACCTGCGCGTGCTCGATCCGCGCTTTTACCGGCTGGTGGCCGCCAACGGCAGCGTGGGCGCCGGCGAGGCCTACATCGAGGGCATGTGGCGCTGCGACGACCTGGTGGCGCTGATCCGCATCATGGTGCGCAACCGCGACCTGCTCGACGGCATGGAAAGCGGCCTGGCGCGCCTCGGCGGACTGGCGATGAAGGCGTGGCACGCGCTCAACCGCAACACGCGCTCGGGCAGCCGGCGCAACATCGCCGCGCACTACGACCTGGGCAACAACCTGTTCGGCCTGTTCCTGTCGCCGGACCTGATGTACTCCTCGGCGATCTACGCGGACGAGAGCGAGTCGCTGGAGACGGCCTCCACCCGCAAGCTCGACCGCATCTGCCAGAAGCTCGACCTCTCGCCAGCCGACCACGTGCTGGAGATCGGCACCGGCTGGGGCGGATTCGCGATCCACGCGGCCAGCCGCTATGGCTGCCGCGTCACCACCACCACGATTTCGCGCGAGCAGTTCGACCTGGCCACCCAGCGTGTGGCCGAGGCGGGGCTCGGCGACCGCGTCGAGATCCTGCTCAACGACTACCGCGACCTCACCGGCCGCTACGACAAGCTGGTGTCGATCGAGATGATCGAGGCGATCGGTGCCGGCTTCATGCCGACCTACTTCAGCGCCATCTCGCGCCTGCTGAAGGACGACGGCATGGCGCTGATCCAGGCCATCACCATCGAGGATCACCGCTACGAGCAGGCGCTGAAGTCGGTCGACTACATCAAGCGCTATGTGTTCCCCGGCAGCTTCATTCCGTCGGTGAGCGCAATGCTCGGCGCGGCGCGCAAGTCCAGCGACCTGCGCCTGTTCCACCTGGAGGACATCGGGCCGAGCTACGCGCTGACCCTCAAGGCGTGGCGCGAGCGCTTCATGGGGCGCCGTGCCGAAGTGATCAACGCCGGCTACGACGAGCGCTTCGTTCGCATGTGGGAGTTCTACCTGGCGTACTGCGAGGGCGGCTTCCGCGAGCGCTCGATCGGCGACGTGCAGATGCTGCTGACGCGGCCGGGATGCCGCCGGGCCTCGTTCCTGCCCGACCTGCCCTCTTCCGCCGCCGCCTGACGACGCAGCGATGAAAGTCTGGGCCAACGCCATTGCCTACCAGCTGGTGTGGTTTGCCGCCATCTGGGGCGCGTCCACCGGCTACTGGTGGGCTGCGCCGCTGGCGCTGCTTCCCTTCGCCGTCTGGTACCTGAGCCGCCCGGACGGTCGCGTCGACGCGTGGCTCATGCCGCTGGCGGTGCTGCTGGGCCTGGCGCTGGATTCGGCGCTGGCGGCCACTGACCTGGTTGCCTATGCCTCGGCCGTACCGTCGGCACACGCGGCCCCGGTCTGGATCATCTCGATCTGGGCGGCTTTCTCGCTGACCCTGCGCCACAGCTTCCGCTTTCTGCATGGCAGACCGCTGCTGGCAGCGGTGGTCGGCGCCATCGGCGCGCCCATGGCATATCTGGCTGCGGCCCGCGGATGGCACGCGGTCGCATTTCCACGTGGCGTCGCGCCGGCAATGATCGCGCTGGGCCTCGGTTGGTGCGTTGCGCTGCCCTCGCTCATCACGCTGGCGCAGCGATTCGAACGGCGGTCGTCATCGGCCATCGCGCGGGAGCATGCACATGTGGCATGACTTCGGCTGGCAGATCCTCACCGTCTGGCTGGTTACCGCCACCGCCATGTCGGCGGGGTGGGCGGTGCAGTACCGCAGCCGGGACGCGACGCTGGTCGACGCGATCTGGACCGCCACCATGGGCCTCAGCGCAGTTTTCTACGCGCTGGTGGGCGACGGATCACCTGCCGTGCGCGGCCTGATGGCAACGCTGGCCGGGCTGTGGTCGCTGAGGCTGTTGCTGCATCTGCTGCAGCGCATCCGGCATGAAGACGAAGACGGACGTTACCAGTATCTGCGCCGGCACTGGCGGGACAACCAGGCCAAATTCTTCGGCTTCTTCCAAGCGCAGGCGCTGTTCACGACGATCTTCTCGCTGCCGTTCCTGGCGGTGGCAGCGACGCCCGGAGCAGGCATTTCCACGCCCTTGATCGTGGGCACGCTGGTGTGGCTGGGCAGCCTTTATGGCGAGTCGGTCGCCGACCGGCAGCTGGCGCGATTCCGCGGGGAGCCGGCCCACCGCGGCCACACCTGCCGCACCGGGTTGTGGCGCTACTCGCGGCACCCGAACTATTTCTTCGAATGGACGCACTGGTTCGCCTACGTGCTGCTGGCCTGGGGTTCGCCGATCGCGTGGCTGGCGTGGTTGGGCCCGGTGCTGATGCTGGTGTCGCTGTACCGCTTCACCGGCATCCCCTTTACCGAGGCGCAGGCGCTGCGCAGCCGCGGCGACGACTACCGCCAGTATCAACGCACCACCAGCGCCTTCATTCCCTGGCTACCGAAAGAACAAGGATCGACCCCATGACCGACAGCCTGGCCGCACCGCAAGACGCCATCGAACAGACCCGGGAGCACGGGCTCACCCACCTGGCCGAGCTGGGGCTGGTTCCCGACGCGCTGCTGCGACTGGGTATTCGCCGCCTGTGCGCGCAGCGCCTGCGTGAAGAGAGCGCAGGTGGTGCCGAGGCCACCTGGCAGCGGTTCCGGGCGCAGCTGGAACAGCTGCGCCAGAGCCCGCTGGCGATCCACACCGATGCCGCCAACCGCCAGCATTACGAGTTGCCGCCACGGTTCTTCGAACTGTGCCTGGGCGAGCGCCTCAAGTATTCCAGCTGCTATTACCCCGAAGGCACCGAGACGCTCGACCAGGCCGAAGAGAAGATGCTCGCCCTCTACGGCGAGCGGGCCGAGCTGGCAGATGGACAACAGATCCTCGAACTCGGCTGCGGATGGGGCTCGCTTACGCTGTGGATGGCCGAGCGCTTTCCCACATCGCAGATCACGACCGTCTCCAACTCACGCCCCCAGCGCGAGCACATCGAGGCGCGCTGCCGCGAGCGCGGCCTGCACAACGTGCGGGTCATCACCGAAGACGTGAACCGGCTCGAACTGGACGTGGGGCAATTCGACCGGGTGGTGTCGGTGGAGATGTTCGAGCACGTGCGCAACTACCAGATCCTGCTGCAACGCATTTCAAGCTGGCTGCGTCCCGGCGGCAAGCTGTTCGTGCACATTTTTTGCCACCGCGAACTGATGTATCCGTTCGAGACCGAGCGTGACGACGACTGGATGGGGCGCCATTTCTTCACCGGCGGCCTGATGCCGGCAGCGGATACCTTCATGCATTTTCAGCAGCACATGGTGATCGAGCAGCAATGGCGCCTCGCCGGCACCCATTATGAAAAGACCTCAAATCACTGGCTGGCCAACCAGGATGCCCACCGCGAGGAAATCCTCGACGTGCTGGCAGGAACGTATGGAGAGGCTGCCGCACAGCTGTGGCACCAGCGCTGGCGCATGTTCTGGATGGCCTGCGCGGAACTGTTCGGTTTTGCAGGCGGCAACGAATGGCTGGTGGGACATTACCGGTTCCAACGTCGCACCGAATGAACCACGTACCGCGTGCATGAAATCCAGCCCGGCCTGTCCGGGCTTTTTGTTGCGTTGCCGACGCGCCCACGACCTGCCGGGCCAGCCGTGCCACTTGGCCAGCTATCGAGCAGCCAGTTTTCAGGGAAAACAAAAAAAGAAGCCCGGCAATGCCGGGCTTCTTCGTGGCTACTGCGGCGGTTCTTACTGCTGAACCTGCAGCTCCGTGCGACGGTTACGGGCGCGGCCGGCGTCCGTGTCGTTGGTGTCGACCGGATCGTTCTCGCCGTGCCCGATCGGGCCTTCCAGACGGCTCGCGTCGATGCCGTGCGCCGTCAGGTAGTCGTACACGATCTTCGCGCGACGCTCCGACAGGCTCTGGTTGTACTCGTCCGTACCCTTCGAGTCGGTGTAGCCGGCGACGGTCACGTGCACCTGCGGGTAGCGCTGCAGGGTGTCCACGGCCTGGTCGAGGATGGCGACCGAGTCGGAGCTCGGCTCGGCCAGCGACTTGGCGATCTCCGAAGCGTCGACGGCACCCTTCTTCGGGTAGTCGAACTTGAAGTTCACGCCGCGCAGGTCGATCACGACCTTCTGCGGGCAACCGTCCGGGCCGACGATGGTGCCAGCCGGCGTGGCCGGGCACTTGTCGTCGCAGTCGTTGACCTGGTCGTTGTCGCTGTCCAGCGTGGAGCAGTCCGGGGTGGTCGGAGCCACCGGGGCCGCTTCCGGTGCCGGAGCGGCCGGCGGCGCACCGAAGCGCGACACGATGCTGAAGCCCAGGAACCAGTCGCCGTAGCCGTCCTGCGCCGGCTGGCTCTTGTCGTCCCAGTCGTAGCGGTAGCCGGTCTCGATGCGGACGTCCGAGCTGTCGGTCACCGTCTTGGACACGCCCACGCCCAGCTCGGCAGCCGGCGAGAAGCCGCTGTCACCGCGGTTGTGGTGGTTGCTGCCCATCACGCCGGCCAACACGTACGGACGCCATGCGTTCCACTCGCCGCGATAGAAGCGGGCTGCGACGCCATAGCTGTTGTTCGACCAGCTGCCGCCGCCGACGGCGGCATCCACGTCGCGCTTGGTGCGGTCGATGAACAGGTCGATCGACGCGTCCGGCGAGATGAAGCGGCCCACGCCCAGCCCGTAATAGATCTGGCGGCTGTTCGTGTTGCGATCGGTATCGTTGTAATACCCACCAATGGTCGGCGCGATGTACCAGCGATCGTCGTAGCTCGACGACGAATCCATGCTCGGTGCACTGTCCGCCGGCGCCATATCCTGCGCGTGAGCGGCACCCACGCCGCCCAGGGCCAAAGCAATCAGAAAATACAAGCCCTTACGTTTCATCAGGTGTCTCCTTGGATTATTTGTTTTTGCACGCGTTTCACGTTAGACGGAATCGCACGTCAGGACAGCTGCAGAAGCCGACGTATTTCAGGCCTGCATGGCCTGGCATTCGCACCGCAAGCGGACGCAAGTGTATCAAAACCGTTAAGTACGGGAATGCCGCGTACTGAAACCTCGCTCAGACGGTGAGGTCTTGTTCAGGAACCACGATCAAACGAGGGACTCACCGGCAAAAAGAAAAGGGCCCGGCGATGCCGGGCCCCTTTTTGCTACTGCAAGTGCCTGCGCTTACTGCTGAACCTGCAGCTCCGTGCGACGGTTACGGGCGCGACCCTGCTCGGTGTCGTTGGGAGCGACCGGGTTGTTCTCGCCGTGGCCGATCGGGCCTTCCAGACGGCTCGCATCGATGCCGTGCCCGGTCAGGTAGTCGTACACGATCTTCGCGCGACGCTCCGACAGGCCCTGGTTGTATGCGTCCGTGCCGATGGCATCGGTGTAGCCGGCGACGGTCACGTGCACCTGCGGGTAGCGCTGCAGGGTGTCCACGGCCTGGTCAAGGATGGCGACCGAATCGGAGCTCGGCTCAGCCAGCGACTTGGCGATCTCCGAAGCGTCGACGTGACCCTTCTTCGGGTAGTCGAACTTGAAGTTCACGCCGCGCAGGTCGATCACCACCTTCTGCGGGCAGCCATCCGGGCCCACGATGGTGCCAGCCGCCGTGGCCGGGCACTTGTCATCGCAGTCGTTGACCTGGTCGTTGTCGCTGTCCAGCGTGGAGCAGTCCGGGGTGGCCGGAGCCACCGGGGCCGCTTCCGGTGCCGGAGCCGCCGGCGGCGCGCCGAAGCGCGACACGATGCTGAAGCCCAGGAACCAGTCGCCGTAGCCGTCCTGCGCCGGCTGGCTCTTGTCGTCCCAGTCGTAACGGTAGCCGGTCTCGATGCGGACGTCCGAGCTGTCGGTCACCGTCTTGGATACGCCCACGCCCAGCTCGGCAGCCGGCGAGAAGCCCTGGTCGCCGCGATTGTGGTGGTTGCTGCCCATCACACCGGCCAGCACGTACGGACGCCATGCGTTCCAGTCGCCGCTGTAGAAGCGGGCTGCGACGCCGAAGCTGTTGTTCGACCAGCTGCCGCCGCCGACGGCGGCATCCACGTCGCGCTTGGTGCGGTCGACGAACAGATCGATCGATGCATTCGGCGAAATGAAGCGGCCCACGCCCAGCCCGTAATAGATCTGGCGGCTGTTCGTGTTGCGATCGGTATCGTTGTAATACCCACCAATGGTCGGCGCGATGTACCAGCGATCGTCATAGCTCGACGAGTCCATGCTCGACGAGTCCATGCTCGAGGCATTGTCGGCCGGCGCCATATCCTGCGCGTGAACGGCACCTACGCCGCCCAGGGCCAAAGCAATCAGAAAATACAAGCCCTTACGTTTCATCAGGTGTCTCCTTGGTGGTTTCCGAATCAGATCTTCAGGGGCCGCGAACAAAACCATTCGAACGGAGCAAACGCTCCACGTCAGCTTTGAAAAACCCTTTGCGGCCGGCACCCTTAAGACAAAAGCGATTATCGGGTCACGCCGTCTTTACAATGTGAAAAGTTCCACGAAACGCTGAACGCGCATCGAATCCAGCGTTTGAGCGTCGCTGCAAGCCTGCTCGATGAGCGCGGCACGCTGGGCCGGAAAGTGAGCCCGCACCGCGTTCTGGAACTTCTTCAGCAGCAACGGCACGCCCTCTGCCCGCCGCTTGCGATGCCCTATCGGCACATCGATGGCGACCCGCCCCGTGCTTGAGCCGTCCCTGAAAAAGACTTCGACGGCATTACCGATATAGCGCCTGTCGGGGTCCTGATAATCGCGGGTGAATTGAGGATTCTCGCGCACGATCATTCGCTCCCGCAACGCGTCGATGCGCGAATCGGACGCTACGTCGTCGCCGTAATCTTCGGCACGGAGACGGCCAAACAACAGCGGCACCGCCACCATGTACTGAATGCAATGGTCGCGATCGGCATAATTGGCCAGTGGACCGGTCTTGTCGATGATGCGCTGACCTGCCTCCTGGGTTTCGATCACCACCTTTTCGATCTGATCGATCCGGTCCACCACACGATCGTGCAGCTGCATGGCGCATTCCACTGCCGTCTGTGCGTGGAATTCGGCTGGATAGCTGATCTTGAACAGCACGTTCTCCATGACATAGCTGCCGAACGTGCGCTCGAATTCGAACGGGCGGCCGTGGAAGGCCACGTCGTAGTAGCCCCAGGTCGGAGCGCTCAGCGCGGACGGATAGCCGGCCACGCCGCGCTCCACCGCATTGATGGCGTGGATCACCGCGCGGCGGCAGGCATCTCCCGCTGCCCAGCTCTTGCGTGGTCCCGCGTTGGGTGCGTGCCGATAGGTGCGCAGCGCGCCGTTGTCGATCCAGCTGTTGGACACGGCGGCGACGATCTGCTGCCTGGTGCCGCCCAACATGGCCGTCGCCACCGCGGTGGAGGCCAGCCGCACCAGAATCACGTGATCCTGCCCGACCCGATTGAAGCTGTTCTTCAACGCGTAGCAGCCCTGGATCTCGTGCGCCTTGATGGCCCAGGTCAGCACGTCGCGGACGGTCAGTTCTGTACCGCCATCGCGTTGCGCGCGACGATCGAGGTAGTCGGCGACCGCCAGGATCGCTCCGAGGTTGTCCGATGGATGCCCCCACTCGGCGGCAAGCCAGGTGTCGTTGAAGTCCAGCCAACGGATCTGCGTGCCGATGGCGAAGGCTGCCTGCACCGGGTCGAGTTCGTGGCTGGTGCCCGGGACCCGCGAGCCACCGGGCAACGTCGCCCCCGGCACGATCGGCCCGAGATGCTTCACGCACTCCGGAAACTTCATCGCCAGCATCGCGCTGGCGAGTGAGTCGAGCAGCATGAGACGCGCGGTATCGTATGCCTCGCTGGAATCGATCACGTGATCGACGACATAGTCGGCGACATCCACCAGCGGCTGGTCCGGATCGGGACGTCTGGCAGAGCGGCTGTCGTGGGTGGTCATGCATTCGACTCCTGGCGTCAGGCGGCCACCGCATCGGCACCACCGCCTCGCGCCCGATCGGGGCGCACTCTGCCAACAGCTTACGGATCCGGCGTCTGCGCGGCGCAAAGACGCCTGCAGGCCGCTTACTGCAGAGGAACGCGCACCCACCCTTCCATCAACACCCGCGCACTCCGACTCATGATCGCCTTGGTGACGGTCCATCTGCCGTCAACCAGCGCCGCTTCGGCGCCCACCCGCAAAGTGCCGGATGGATGGCCAAAACGCACGGCGTGTCGCTCGCCACCGCCGGCGGCGGCGTTTACCAGCGTGCCGGGAATGGCAGCGGCGGTACCGATTGCCACCGCCGCTGTGCCCATCATGGCGTGGTGCAGCTTGCCCATCGACATGGCACGCACCAGCAGATCGATCTCGTCTCGTGCAACAGCCCGGCCGCTCGATGCGACGTAATCCGCCGGCGGCGCCACGAAGGCGACTTTCGGCGTGTGCTGGCGCGTGGCGATCTCCGCCAGCGAGCCGATCAGTCCCATACGCAGCGCACCATGCGCGCGGATGGTCTCGAACATCGCCAGCGCGTTGTCGTTGCCGTTGATGGCGTCCTGCAATTCCGTGCCGGTGTAGCCGATGGCCGAAGCCTCGACGAAGATCGTGGGAATGCCGGCATTGATCAAGGTAGCCTTGAGCGTGCCCACGCCCGGCACCTCGAGCTCGTCGACCAGATGGCCTGTCGGAAACATCGCGCCACCCGCGCCGTCCTCTTCGGCTGCCGGATCGATGAATTCCAGCGGCACTTCGGCAGCGGGAAAGGTCACGCCATCCAGTTCGAAATCGCCGGTTTCCTGCACTGCGCCGCCGGTCATCGGCACGTGGGCAATGATGGTCTTGCCGATATTGGCCTGCCAGATCCGCACCACTGCGATGCCATCGCGCGGCACGCGTGCAGGATCGACCAGACCGGCACCAATCGCGAAAGGCCCCACCGCTGCCGACAGGTTGCCGCAGTTGCCGCTCCAGTCGACAAAAGCCCGGTCGATGGCCACCTGGCCGAACAAGTAGTCCACATCATGATCGGGCCGCTTGCTGGGTGAGACGATCACCGTCTTGCTGGTACTGGACGAGGCGCCGCCCATGCCATCGATCTGCTTGGCATAGGGATCGGGACTACCTATCACGCGCAGCAGCAGCGCATCACGCACCGGGCCTGGCGCCCGCGCGGCTTCGGGCAAATCTTCAAGGCGGAAGAACACGCCCTTGCTGGTGCCGCCGCGCATGTAGGTGGCGGGAATGCGTATCTGTGCAGCATGCGACATGGGAATCTCCAGAGGTGCTCGCGCCGGGCCAGAACAAGTGGGACGGCGTGGCGGGGGATCGACTTCAGGCAGCAACGGCCAGCGGCCGATGATGTCGTAGCGGTAAGGAAGCCCACCACCGACGACGAGACACAGCTCGTCGATGGTCCAGCGGATGGGCGGATCGACCACGATCTTGCCCACCGGCTCGGCGGTGCGGTAGCTCAGGATGATGTGCGGTGTCACCCCGGTGGCGATGTGGCCGAATCCTGCTTGAACGAGGCGATCCTGCACTTCCTTGAGCAACGCGGTGAATGCCTTCGGGACTCCGCGCGCGCATCGTCCACTGGATATGCCCCTGCGCCTCGGCGTCGGTCGGCAGGAAAATGCGCTCGGAGGACGACTGATGCAGGTCAGCCGGCACGAACAGGGCGCTTGCCGAGCGCTTGGCCAGACCGAGCCGCGCCCACAAGGCAGCAACGTAATCCACCATGGCCGGTCGCGGCATGTTCGCGAAGAACAGCCGCGGCTCCGCGATCCGACTCATGCCGCCTGCGACGCCTCGAGGAAGTCCTGCGCGAAACGCTGTAGCACGCCACCCGCCTCGTAGATCGACACCTCCTCGGCGGTGTCCAGGCGACAGGTCACCGGCACCTCGACGCGCTCGCCGCTGGTGCGGTGGATCACCAGCGTGAGGTCGGCGCGCGGCGTGCGTGCACCCAGCACGTCGAAGGTTTCGCTGCCGTCGATGCCCAGCGTCTTGCGGTTGGTGCCGGGCTTGAACTCCAGCGGCAGCACGCCCATGCCGATAAGGTTGGTGCGGTGGATGCGTTCGAAGCCCTCGGCCGCGATTGCCTCCACACCCGCGAGGCTCACGCCCTTGGCGGCCCAGTCGCGCGACGAGCCCTGGCCGTAGTCGGCCCCGGCAATCACGATCAGCGGCTGCTTGCGCTCCATGTAGGTCTCGATCGCTTCCCACATCCGCATGACCTTGCCTTCCGGCTCCACCCGGGCCAGCGAGCCCCGCTTCACTTCGCCGTCGACCACCGCCATCTCGTTGACCAGGGTGGGATTGGCGAAGGTGGCGCGCTGCGCGGTCAGGTGGTCGCCGCGGTGGGTTGCGTACGAATTGAAGTCCTCTTCCGGCAGGCCCATCTTGGCCAGGTACTCACCCGCCGCGCTGGTCGGCAGGATCGCGTTGGACGGCGACAGGTGGTCGGTGGTGATGTTGTCGCCGAGTACCGCCAGCGGACGCATGCCCTTGAGGCCGCGCGGCCCGGCAAAGGTACCCTCCCAGTACGGAGGGCGGCGGATGTAGGTGCTTTGCGCACGCCAGTCGTACAGCGGCGTGGCACGCGCGCCGGCCAGGCCCTTGCGGGCGAACATCGGCTCGTAGACCGAGCGGAACTGCTCCGGCTTCACGCTGGAGGCCACGATCGCGTCGATCTCCTCGTCGCTGGGCCAGATGTCCTTGAGCGTCACCGGCTTGCCGTCGTTGTCGATGCCCAGCACGTCCTGCTCGATGTCGAACCGGATGGTGCCGGCAATCGCATAGGCAACCACCAGCGGGGGCGAAGCCAGGAAGGCCTGCTTGGCATACGGGTGGATGCGACCGTCGAAGTTGCGGTTGCCCGAAAGCACGGCGGTGGAATACAGGTCGCGCTCGACAATCTCCTTCTGGATCGCCTGATCGAGCGCGCCGGACATGCCGTTGCAGGTGGTACAGGCGAAGCCGACGATGCCGAAGCCGAGCTTCTCCAGCTCCGGCAGCAGGTTCGCCTCCTTCAGGTACAGCTCCACCGCCTTGGAGCCGGGCGCCAGCGAGCTCTTCACCCACGGCTTGCGAGTGAGACCGCGCGCGTTGGCGTTGCGCGCCAGCAGCGCCGCCGCGATCACGTTGCGCGGGTTGCTGGTGTTGGTGCAGCTGGTGATGGCGGCGATGATCACCGCGCCGTCGGGCATCCGGCCCGGCTGCTCGGTCCACTGGCCGGCGATGCCGCGCGCGGCGAGATCGGACGTCGGCAGCCGCTTGTGCGGATTGGATGGGCCGGCCATGTTGCGCACCACCGAGGCGAGATCGAACGTCAACGAGCGCTCGTACTGGGCGCCTGCGAGCGCATCCGCCCACAGGCCCGTCGCCTTCGCGTAGGTTTCCACCAGACCGACCTGCTCGTCACTGCGCCCGGTGAGGCGCAGGTAGTCGAGGGTCTGCTGGTCGATGTAGAACATGGCCGCGGTGGCGCCGTATTCGGGGGCCATGTTCGAGATCGTGGCGCGATCGCCCAGTGTCAGCGCCGCGGCACCTTCGCCGCGGAACTCCAGCCAGGCCCCGACCACCCTGGACGCGCGCAGGAACTCCGTCAGCGCCAGCACGATGTCGGTCGCAGTAATGCCTGGCTGCGGGCGGCCGGTCAGCTCCACGCCGATGATGTCCGGCAGGCGCATCCACGAGGCGCGCCCCAGCATCACGCTCTCGGCCTCCAGGCCGCCCACGCCCACCGCGATGACGCCCAGCGCGTCGACGTGCGGCGTGTGGCTGTCGGTGCCCACGCAGGTGTCGGGGTAGGCCACGCCGTCGGCGACGCCGATCACCGGCGACATCTTCTCCAGATTGATCTGGTGCATGATCCCGTTGCCCGGGGGAATCACGTCCACGTTCTCGAACGCCCGCTTGCTCCATTCGATGAAATGGAACCGGTCTTCGTTGCGGCGATCCTCGATCGCCCGGTTCTTGGCGAAGGCGCCGGGGTCGAAGCCGCCGCACTCCACCGCCAGCGAGTGATCGACGATCAGCTGCACCGGCACCACCGGATTCACCTTGGCCGGATCGCCACCGCCCTCGGCGATCGCGTCGCGCAGCCCGGCCAGGTCGACCAGCGCGGTCTGCCCGAGAATGTCGTGGCACACCACGCGCGCCGGAAACCAGGGGAAATCGCGATCGCGCCGCCGTTCGACGATCTGCCCCAGCGCTTCGCCGAGCATGGCCGGGTCGCAGCGACGCACCAGGTTTTCCGCCAGCACGCGCGATACGTAAGGCAGCGCGTCATAGGCGCCGGGCTGGATCGCGTCCACGGCAGCGCGCGCGTTGAAATAGTCCAGCGACGTGCCGGCAAGGGCGCGGCGGTAGGCGGTGTTCATCGGCATCGGGAATCCTTGAGGGTGGTCCGGCGCGGCTCGCGCAGCGCAGCGGGTCGACGCTGCCTTGCCGGAGACCGCGCCGGCGGCGGGAAGCTCTCGACGGGAAGCGCGGGCACAAGCGCGCAAGTGCGCCGTCTATTGTAAGGCCAGACACCGGTTACCTTAAGCGTCGGGCGCTTGACCGGCGCCCCGCACCGCTTCCAGAATGTCGCGCTACTTATCCCAAAGGGGAGTAGTTCCGGACGCCCGCCCAGCAGGCGTCCGTGCAGTGGTCGTCATCACGGGCGGAGCACCGCCCCGGTTACTGCAGCGGCCCGGCCGCGAACGAGACTTTTGCGGTAATCACGGGGCTGCGTGCGGCCGTGATTATTGCCTTGTCTCGCGCGCAGGAATCGACCCGCATGGATTTCCCCTCCCCCGAATTCTTCTCCGGCCTGCTCGCCATCGTCCTGCTCGACCTCGTGCTGGCCGGCGACAACGCGATCGTGATTGCGCTTGCCGCGCGCAACCTGCCCCCGCGACTGCAGAAGAAGGCGGTGTTCTGGGGCACCTTCGGCGCGGTCGCCGTGCGGGTGGCGCTGACTGCCGTGGTGGTCTACCTGCTGAAGCTGCCGGGCCTGATGCTGGCCGGCGGGCTGCTGCTGCTGCCGATCGCCTGGAAGCTGCTCAAGCACGAGGACGAGAACCCGGACATCAGCCCGGGAGACAATTTCTGGTCGGCACTGCGCACGATCGTGGTGGCCGATGCACTGATGGGGCTGGACAACGTGCTGGCCATCGCCGGCGCCTCGAAAGGCCACCTGGGCCTGGTGGTCCTGGGGCTGCTGATCAGCGTGCCGCTGGTGGTGTGGGGCAGCACGCTGATCCTGAAACTGATCGGCCGCTTCCCGGTGATCATCTACATCGGCGCCGGCGCCATCGCGTGGACGGCGGCCCGCATGATCGCCCACGACCACCTCGTCAGTGCGTGGTTTACGCCGCGTCCGTGGGCGCAGTACGGGCTGGATGTGTTGCTGGTGGTGACGATCTGCGGGGGCGGGTGGCTGGTGGCACAGCGCCGGCGCACCCGCCCGCAAGAGCCCTGACCGGGGCGTCAGAAGCGGAACTTCACGTACATCGACGGACCGTTCAGGCGCATGTCCAGATGGGCGGTGTAGTTGCTGCGGCGCCAGTCCAGCTTGATCTGGCTGATGTTGTATTCGGCACCGAAGCCGACGTGTTCCCACGGCAGCCACTCGACGCCCAGCGCGGCGTTGTAGATGTGGCCGCTGAGACGGCCGCCGTTCTTCTTCACCCCGGACGCGTCCAGGTACATGCGCCACTGGTCGTTGAAGGCGTGCCGCCAGCCCAGCTGCAGCATCGGCGCCCATGCGCTGTCCTTGCTCGCCGTATCCACCGACGCAGTCATCGGGCCATCGGGCAACCCGGTGAGCGCGCCCTGCCCGCTCAGCCGCGTATCGATCTGGTACCAGGCGCCGCCCAGGCCGAGACCGAAGGCGTCGTCGCCGTGGCCGAACCACCAGCGCCAGCCCACGCTGCCGAAGTCGAAATCCAGTTTGCCGCGCACCGACGCGTTGGCCGCGTAAGTGACGTCGTCGTAGGTGATGCTGCGCGAGAGCGAGGCGGTGCGGCTGCGTTCGATGCTGTAGTAATCCAGCGCCAGCCCCTGATGCTCGCCGATCAGGAAATCGGCGCGCGCGCGCGGCACGCTCTCGCGCTTGTCGAAGCCCAGATCGTCTTCAAGATTGAAGGTGCCGGTGGCGATGCCGCCGTTGTCGCTGGCGCCGATGTCGGTGTCGACATTGGCGAAGTAACCGCCCAGCCGCACCGACGCGCGATCCAGCGCGGGCGACGCCGTATCCTGCGCCAGCGAAGCCGAACTCCACGCCGCCAGGGGCAGCACCGACAGCAAGGCGATGCGCAGCGATGCGCGGGCGGGAGAAGAAAAACTCGATGACATGCCTGGGGCTCCGTAACAGAAAACGAGGAGCCGCGAGGATGGACAGCGCAACGTGCAGCGGTGGTGGAGAGCGCGCCCACGGCGCACTCACGGTGCAAGAAAAAGCGCCCGCTCAGTGGCGGGCGCTCGGTGGCGATCAGCGCGCGGCGGGGCTCAGCGCTTGTCGATCGGCGTGTAGCTCTGGTCTTCCGGACCGGTGTAGTTCGCGCTGGGGCGAATGATCTTGCCGTCCTGGCGCTGCTCGATGACGTGGGCGCTCCAGCCCGAGGTGCGCGAGATGACGAACAGCGGCGTGAACATGGCCGTGGGCACGCCCATCATGTGGTACGCGCTGGCCGAGTACCAGTCCAGGTTCGGGAACATCTTCTTGATCTCTCCCATCACCGTTTCGATGCGCTCGGAGACGTCGAACAGGGTCGGATTGCCGCCCTCGGTGCAGAGCTTGCGCGAGATCTCCTTGATGATCTCGTTGCGCGGGTCGGACACCGTGTACACCGGGTGGCCGAAGCCGATGATGATTTCCTTCCGCTCGACGCGGGCGCGGATGTCCGCCTCGGCTTCATCGGCGCTGCGATAGCGGGCGATGATCTCCATTGCCACTTCGTTGGCGCCGCCGTGCTTGGGCCCGCGCAGCGCGCCGATCGCGCCGGTGATCGCCGAGTACATGTCCGACCCAGTGCCGGCAATCACGCGCGAGGCAAAGGTGGAGGCATTGAACTCGTGCTCGGCATACAGCACCAGCGACTTGTCCAGCGCCTGCGCGTGCAGCTCGCTGGCCTTTTTGCCGTGCAGCAGGTGCAGGAAATGCGCGGCGATGGAGTCGTCGTCGGTCTCGGTTTCGATGCGCTTGCCGTTGTGGCTGAAGTGGTACCAGTACAGCAGCATCGAGCCGAAAGAGGCCATCAGGCGATCGGCGATCTCACGCGCGCCGGTGACGCTGTGGTCGTCCTTCTCCGGCAGCACCGTGCCCAGCATCGAACAACCTGTGCGCAGCACGTCCATCGGATGGGTGGCGGCCGGCAGCAGCTCCAGCGCGCCCTTCACCGGCGCCGGCAGACCGCGCAGGCGCTTCAGCCGCGCCTTGTAGTTGTGCAGCTCGGTCCAGGTGGGCAGCACGCCGTACACCAGCAGGTGCGCCACTTCCTCGAAGCAGCCCTTGGCCGCCAGGTCGTGGATGTCGTAACCGCGGTAGTGCAGATCGTTGCCGCTGCGCCCGACGGTGCACAGTGCGGTGTTGCCGGCGGCAACGCCGGACAGCGCGACGGATTTCTTCGGCTTGGGCAGGGTTTGCTCGGTCATGGTGAATCTCCTGGTGCGGATGTCGCGGGCGGCCGGCGGCATGCCCGTGGATGCGTGGCGCGGAGCACCGGCCGAGGTGCGGCCGGTGCCCCGCCGGTCAATCCTTCCTGGTGAACAGTGCGTCGAGCTTGTCCTCGTAGGCGTGATAGCCGAGGAAGTCGTAAAGCTCCGCACGCGTCTGCAGCGTGTCGACGAGATTTTTCTGGGTGCCTTCGCGGCGCACCGTCTCGTAGAAGTTCAGCGCGGCCTTGTTCATGGCCCGATAGGCGCCGCAGCAGTACAGCGCGATGTCCACCTGGGCCGAGCGCAGCTCGTCGGTGGTGAAGAACGGGGTGGAGCCGAACTCGGTGAGGTTGGCCAGAATCGGCACCTTCACTGCCGCCTTGAAGCGCCGATAGTCGTCCAGCGTCTTCATCGCCTCGGGGAAGATCATGTCCGCGCCGGCCTCGACGTAGGCGCAGGCGCGATCGATTGCCGCGTCGATGCCCTCGGCAGCGGCCGCGTCGGTGCGCGCCATGATCACGAAGCCGGCATCGGTGCGGGCATCGACGGCGGACTTCACGCGGTCGACCATCTCCTGCTTCGACACCACCTCCTTGCCCGGGCGGTGACCGCAGCGCTTCTGCCCGACCTGGTCCTCGATGTGCACCGCCGCCACACCCACGTTGATGAACGAGCGGATCGTGCGGCCGATGTTGAAGGCGCCGCCCCAGCCGGTATCAATGTCGACCAGCAGCGGCATCCCGGTTGCATCGACGATGCGTCGCGCGTCGGTGAGCACGTCTTCCATGGTGCTGATGCCGAGGTCGGGCATGCCCAGCGAATTGGCTGCCACGCCGCCACCAGACAGGTACAGCGCCTTGTAGCCCACCCGCTTTGCCATCAACCCGGCGTAGGCGGTGATGGCGCCCATCACCTGCAGCGGGGTTTCTTCCGAGAGCGCGGCGCGCAAGCGTGCACCGGCGGATGCGTTGGCTGTCATGCGGGTTCTCCTAAACTGTTGATTGTAGGCGATGGCGTCGGTGCCGCGCGCGCGACGTGCTCGCCGGCGATGCCGCACCGGTGGACGCCGCAGGCGGCCGACGTCGCGGGGAATGCGGCGCAGGGCGCGGCGAATGACACTGCCCGCCGCATCGTTCGACACGACGCGAGATCCGTGCCGCCGCGCGGCCCGCATGCGGTGAACGGCATCCGGCCAACGACGTCGCAGCGCGGGACCGCGGCCGGATGTGCCGTGATGCCGCGAAGCCAGGTCGCTGTGAACCGGTTTCCCGATGGCTTTCGCACACGGCCGGCCTGCACCACTCGCCCCGCTGCGGCGCGCTCGGCGCCTTGATCAGACGCCATGTGGGGCAACGGCGGTGGGTGACCGGCGCATCGCGAGCCCGCAGCAAGGGGGTGTGGATCAGCCACGCGAGCTCCACCAACCAAGGGGAGCGCCACTTTAATGATGGCCAGACATGTTGATCAATCTTGATCTTGTCAATCAATATGTCGGCATGGCGACCGACTACCTCTCCGCCTCCACCGCCGCAGACCGGCTGGGGGTCAGCCTGGCCACGCTCTACGCCTATGTGAGCCGCGGCAAGATCCATTCGCGCCCCGGCCCCGACGGCCGCAGTCGCGTGTACCGGGCCGACGACATCGCCGCACTCATCGAGCGCCGGCTGGCCGGGCGAGGCGCGGCGCAGGGCGCAGCCCACAGCCTCACCTGGGGGCTGCCGGTGATGGAGACGCGGATCTCGCTGATCCGCCCGCACGGGCACTACTACCGTGGCCAGTCCGCGCTGGCGCTGGCATCGGCCGGTGCGACGCTGGAGGACACTGCCCGGCTGCTCTGGGACGCGCGAGAGCACGACCCGTTCGCCGATCGTCCGCCGAGGACGTGGCCTGCTGCCGTGGCGGGCCTCCTGCGCCAGCGGGATCTTCCGCCGCTGGAACGCGCGGCCGCCGCGCTGCCGTTGCTGGCCCTTGCGGCACCCTGCCCGCATGCCGCCGATGCGGAACAGGAACGCCTCGGCGCCGCCCTGCTGCTGCGCGAAAGCGCGGCCCTGCTGTGCGGACGACGTCCCGATGGCCGCCCCATCCATGCCGGCATCGCCGCGCACTGGGCGCCCGCGGCGGCGGAGCTGCCTGCGCTGGTGCGCAGTGCGCTGGTGCTGTGCGCCGACCACGAGTTGAATGCATCGGCATTCGCCGCGCGCGTGGCCGCATCCACCGGCGCCAGCCTGCATGCCTGTGCCAGCGCAGGGTTGGCCGCACTGTCCGGCCCGCTGCACGGTGGTGCCACCGCCCGTGCACACGCCCTGATCGTTCAGAGCCTGCGCCAGCGGCAACCGGGGGACCTGGTGCGTGGTTACCTTCGTCGCGGCGAAGCTCTGGCCGGTTTCGGCCACCGGCTGTATCCCGAAGGCGATCCGCGCGCGGCGCTGCTGCTGGCTCAGCTGCAGACACTGCATCCGCGACGGGCGGCCCTGCGCGGGATGCTGCAGCTCGCAGATGCCGTGCAACAGCAGGGCGGCCTCCCGCCCAGCCTGGACTTTGCCCTGGCAGCCATTGCCATCATCTATGGCCGGTCGGTCGAGGCCGCGCTAGCGCTGTTCGCGGCCGGCCGCATGGCTGGCTGGCTGGCGCATGCGCTGGAGCAGCGCGCCGACGGCGGCTTGATCCGGCCTCGTGCAACCTACGCAGGCATCGTGCCCCACCGCCCCGCAGATCGATAGCACCCATCAATCGCCATGATCCCGAGTATCAATTAGATATATCGAGCTCAACCCCGTATCGTTGTGCATCAACGGTTCCACCCCTCCGTCCCATCAACCTACAGGAAAGCAGCCATGTCCCTGATCAATACCGAAGTGAAGCCCTTCAAGGCGCAGGCCTACAAGAATGGCAAGTTCATCGAAGTGTCCGACGCCGACATGAAGGGCAAGTGGTCCGTGGTGATCTTCATGCCCGCCGCCTTCACCTTCAATTGCCCGACCGAGGTCGAGGACGCCGCCGACCATTACCCCGAGTTCCAGAAGGTCGGTGCCGAGGTCTACATCGTCACCACCGACACGCACTTCTCGCACAAGGTGTGGCACGAGACCTCGCCGGCGGTCGGCAAGGCCAAGTTCGCCCTGGTCGGCGACCCGACCCACCAGCTGACCCGCGCGTTCGACGTGCACATCGAAGAGGAAGGCCTGGCCCTGCGCGGCACCTTCATCATCAACCCGGAAGGCGTGATCAAGACGCTGGAAATCCACGACAACGCGATCGCCCGCGACGTCACCGAGACGCTGCGCAAGCTCAAGGCTGCCCAGTACGTTGCCGCACACCCGAACGAGGTGTGCCCGGCCAAGTGGAAGGAAGGCGAGAAGACCCTCGCCCCGTCGCTGGACCTGGTCGGCAAGATCTAAAGGCCGTCAGAAAGCGCGCGCACTACCAAGGTGCGCGCGCTGCCCGCCTCGTCGGGCCGCTCCCATGCGGGAGCCAGAACTGCAGGCGACCGGCCCCAGCCGCTGAGCAGCGCTGCCGATCGCCGCGCGACACCCGCTTCGAATGCATCGATGCAAGACAACGTCGGACGAGCCGGCCTCCCCCCGCCGCTCCCCGAAACCACCCCATTACCAGGGAAACTGCCATGTTGGACGCCAATCTCTCCGCCCAGTTGAAGGCCTACCTCGAGAAGGTCACGCAGCCGCTCGAGATCGTCGAGTCGCTCGACGACGGCGCCAAGTCCGCCGAGCTGCACGAGCTGCTGCAGGAAATCGCCACGCTCTCGGACAAGATCACCCTGGTGCGTCGCGACGACGACGCACGCAAGCCCTCGTTCGCGATCAATCGCGTGGGCACGGACATCGGCGTGCGCTTCGCCGGCATCCCGATGGGCCATGAATTCACCTCGCTGGTGCTCGCCCTGCTGCAAGTCGGTGGCCATCCGTCCAAGACCACGCAGGACGTGATCGAGCAGGTGCAGAACATCGACGGCGAGTTCGCCTTCGAGACCTATTTCTCGCAGTCCTGCCAGAACTGCCCGGACGTGGTGCAGGCGCTCAACCTGATGAGCGTGCTGAACCCGAAGATCAAGCACGTCGCCATCGACGGCGCGCTGTTCCAGGACGAGGTGGACGCACGCCAGGTGATGTCGGTGCCCACCGTCTACCTCAACGGCGAAGTGTTCGACCAGGGCCGCATGAGCCTGGAGCAGATCGTCGCGAAGATCGACACCGGCGCCAGCAAGCGCGATGCCGAGAAGCTGAAGGCCAAGAAGGCGTTCGACGTGCTCATCGTCGGCGGCGGCCCGGCCGGTGCCGCAGCGGCCATCTACAGCGCTCGCAAGGGCATCCACACGGGCGTCGCGGCCGAGCGCTTTGGTGGCCAGGTGCTGGACACGATGGGCATCGAGAACCTGATCTCGGTGGCCCACACCGAGGGCCCGCAGCTGTCTGCCGCGCTCGAGCATAACGTGCGCGAGCACGAGGTCGACATCATGAACCTGCAGCGCGCCAGCAAGCTGATCCCGGCCAGCGAGACCACCGACGGCTTGGTTCAGGTGCAGCTCGAAAACGGGGCCACGCTGAGGTCCAAGACCGTGATCCTCTCCACCGGCGCGCGCTGGCGGCAGATGAACGTGCCGGGTGAAGAGCAGTACCGCAACAAGGGCGTAGCCTACTGCCCGCACTGCGATGGCCCGCTGTTCAAAGGCAAGCGCGTGGCGGTGATCGGCGGCGGCAACTCCGGCGTGGAGGCGGCGATCGATCTGGCCGGTCTCGTCAGCCACGTCACCGTGCTCGAGTTCGACAGCCAGCTGCGCGCCGACGAAGTGCTTCAGCGCAAGCTGCGCAGCCTGCCGAATGCGACTATCGTCACCAACGCGCAGACCACCGAGATCACCGGTGACGGCCAGAAGGTCAACGGCCTGCGCTACAAGAGCCGCGTGGATGGCGTCGAGC